>CACILT010000004.1:0-30000 GCA_902587565.1 uncultured Alphaproteobacteria bacterium | reverse complement strand
CATAATCTCACAAAGTTAATTAAAGAAATTAAAATATCGCTAAATAATTATGAAAAATATGAATTAATATTTGTTAATGACTTTAGTACCGACGGTACACTTAGTGTTTTAGAAAAAGAAAAAAAAAATTTTAATTTCAAAATAATTAATAACCAAAATAATTTAGGCCAAAGCTATTCAATTTTAAACGGTATTAAAAATTCTAATTACAATACAATAATAACATTAGATGGAGACGGTCAAAACAATCCGAAAGACATACCTAAACTCCTCGAATTTTATAACAAAACTAAAGATGCATCTTTAGTAGGGGGTATAAGATATATAAGAAGAGATAATATCACTAAAATAATATCATCCAGATTAGCAAATTTTATAAGGTCAAATTTTTTAAAAGATGGTTGTAAAGATACAGGTTGTTCATTGAAGGTATTTGATAAAAATATTTTTTTAAAATTTGAATATTTTGATGGAATACATAGATTTATTCCAGCACTATTTAAAGGATTTGGTTATAATACATATTTTTTAAATGTTGATCACAGAAAAAGAAAATTTGGGACTTCTAAGTACGGAACTTTTTTAAGATTAGTTAATGGTATAAGAGATATGATTAAAGTAAAAAAATTAATTAATAAAAATAATAAAATAAAACCATGAATTATTTATTAAATTTAATTGGCCTAAATAATTTAAGTTCCAATGAATTAATTTGGGTATCTTTTGGTACTTTAGGTCAATTAATATTTTTTAGTAGATGGGTTATTCAATGGTACTATTCAGAAAAATTTAATACCAGTTTAATACCTGTAGCATTTTGGTGGTGTAGTTTTTTTGGTGGTTTTATAACATTAATCTATGCACATCATATTGCTAGTTTCCCATTTATGTTAGCACAAGGTATTGGTTTAATTATATATTCAAGGAATTTATTTTTAATATATAATAAGAAGAGATGAAAATAATAAAAAATTATATTGATGGCACAGTATTTAGTTCGTCAAAAAAATTTTTAGATATTGATGACCCTTCTAAGGGTGAAAAAATTGGAGAAGTTGTTTTATCTTCTAAAGAAGATTTTAAAAAGGTTTTAGAAAGTTCTAAAAAAGCGTTTCTTAATTGGTCAGAAACTACTCCATTAAAACGTTCCAGAGTTTTATCAAAATATAAAGAAATTTTAGAAAAAAACATTGATAATATAGCTAAAATTATCTCAGAAGAACATGGAAAGACTTTAGATGATGCTAAGGGTTCTGTAATCAGAGGGTTGGAAGTCGTAGAATTTGCTACTGGAATACCTCATTTATTAAAGGGAGAATTCTCTCAAAATGTTGGAACAGGTATTGACTCTTGGTCAATCAGACAGCCTTTAGGTATAACTGCAGGAATTACACCTTTTAATTTTCCTGCAATGGTTCCTATGTGGATGTATCCTATATCAATAGCATGTGGCAATTCTTTTATTTTAAAGCCATCAGAAAAAGATCCATCATGTGGCATCAAACTTGCTGAACTATTTTCAGAAGCTGGTCTGCCTGATGGTGTGTTAAATGTTATTAATGGCGATAAGGAAGTTGTTAATATGATTTTAGAGGAAAAGCTTATTTCATCTGTTAGTTTTGTTGGCTCAACTCCTGTAGCAAAATATATATATGAAAAATCAGCTCAGCATGGGAAAAGAGTTCAAGCACTAGGAGGTGCAAAAAATCATCTTGTCGTTATGCCTGATGCAAATTTAAATCAAGCTGTTGATGGTATCATGGGTGCCGCATATGGCTCTGCTGGTGAAAGATGTATGGCTGTATCTGTTGCAGTAGCAGTTGGTGATATTGGCGATAAATTAGTTAAGCAAATTTCTGATAAAGCCCAAACCCTTAAAGTTTCTCCATGGACAGATTTATCTTCTGATATGGGTCCTGTAATATCAAGTGAACATAAGGCAAAAATTTTAAGTTATATTGATATTGGTATAAAAGAAGGTGCAAAATTAGTTCTTGATGGTAGAAATTTTAAAATTCAGGGATATGAAAATGGCTATTTCGTGGGACCAACACTTTTTGATGACGTAAGTAAAAATATGAAAATTTATAAAGAAGAAATTTTTGGTCCTGTTTTGTCGGTTTTAAGAGTTGACACTTACGAGGAAGCATTGAAACTTGTTAATGATCATGCATTTGGCAATGGAACTAGTATATATACATCAGATGGTGAAATATCGAGACACTTTACATCTAACTGTCAAATTGGGATGGTAGGTGTTAACGTTCCAATTCCTGTTCCTATGGCATTTCATAGTTTTGGGGGTTGGAAAAATTCTCTTTTTGGTGATCATGCTATGCATGGCAATGAAGGAGTTCGCTTTTATACAAAATTAAAAACAGTAACATCAAGATGGCCAAAAAGCACAAAAGAAGGTCCAGAATTTACAATGCCAACTAATTAATTTTAAAATTAGTTAATATTTTAAAAGCGAGTTAATATTTATTGTTAAAAAATAATTTATTAATGGATAAAATAAATTATATTTAGATTTAAAAAAAAATATATATTTAAATTTTAAATTTAAACTAAAATTAAACTAAAAAATTTACATGAAAATATTAATAACAGGATCTGCAGGTTTTATAGGTTCTGCCCTATCAATTAAACTCCTAGAAAGAGGTGATAGAGTGATTGGAATTGATAATCATAATGATTATTATGATCCAGCTTTAAAAGAAGCTCGTTTATCAAGACATATTAACCATCCAAATTACAGTCATATTAAGATTAGCATTGAAGAACGTGAAGTAATAGCTAAATTATTTAATAATGAAAATTTTGAAGCTGTAGTCAATTTGGCTGCTCAGCCTGGAGTAAGATATTCTATAGATAATCCTTTTCCTTATGTTGATACTAACATAATAGGATTTGCAAATATTTTAGAAGCTTCTAGATTAAGTAAAGTAGGACATCTGGTTTATGCATCATCAAGCTCTGTTTATGGTCTAAATACTAAACAGCCATTCTCAACTCATGAATCAGTTGATCATCCTGCAAGTTTGTATGCCGCAACGAAGAAAGCTAATGAATTAATGGCTCACTCTTATTCAAGTCTTTATAAATTACCAACTACTGGGCTTAGATTCTTTACTGTTTATGGGCCCTATGATAGACCTGATATGGCATTACAAAAGTTCACTAAAGCTATTATGAATGATGAGCCAATCAATGTGTTTAACTATGGAAAAAATACTCGAGATTTCACTTACATAGATGATATTGTAGAAACACTTGTTAGAATTCTAGATAAACCAGCATCACCTAATCTAAAATGGAATAGTAATAAACCAGATCCAGCTACCTCTAGTTCACCATATCGTATTTATAATATAGGTAATAATAAGCCATTAGATTTATTAGCTTTAATTGACATATTAGAAAGCTTTATAGGTAAGAAAATAAAAAAAGAGTTATTACCACCTCAACAAGGTGATTTGCCAAATACTTATGCTGAGGTTGATGATCTAGTTGAGCAGTTTGATTACAAGCCAAGTATGGATATTCGCAAAGGTATCTACAATTTCGTTAAATGGTACAAAGAGTACAATAAACTTAAATGAAATTGTAATATGATTAAAAAAAATATAGCTATAATTGGTTTAGGTTATGTAGGATTGCCACTTGCAGTTGAATTTGGAAAAAAAAGAACCGTTATAGGATTTGATAATAATGATAACAGAATTGATGAACTAAAAAAAGGTATAGATACAACACTTGAAGTTACAAAGCATGAACTTGCCTCTGCAATTTATTTAAATTATACTAATAAAATTAATGATATCAAAGATTGTAATATTTTTATTATTACAGTGCCAACACCTATTGATGAACAAAAAAAACCTAATTTAATTCCATTAAAAAAATCTAGTCAAACAGTGGGCTCTATCCTTAAAGAAGGAGATATTGTTATTTATGAGTCTACTGTTTATCCAGGTGCGATTGAGGAGGTATGTATTCCAATTCTTGAAAATCAATCTAGTTTGAAATCAAATAAAGACTTTTATTTTGGTTATTCCCCAGAACGAATTAATCCGGGAGACAAACAGCATCGCCTAAAATCTATTATAAAAATTACGTCTGGTTCTACACCTGCAATAGCTAAAGAAGTTGATAACTTATATAAAGAAATTATAATTGCAGGAACTTATAAAGCTAGTAGTATTAAGATAGCAGAAGCAGCAAAAGTTATTGAGAATACCCAAAGAGATGTAAATATTGCTCTGATTAATGAGTTTGCTCTTATTTTTAATAAATTGGGTATCGATACCGAATCTGTTTTAGAAGCCGCAAGTACAAAATGGAATTTTTTACCATTCAAGCCTGGTTTAGTAGGAGGTCATTGTATCGGCGTGGACCCACATTATCTTGCTCATAAAGCATTAGAGGTTGGTTATAAACCTGAAATGGTTTTAGCCGGAAGAAAGCTGAATGATAGTATGGGTTTTTACATAGCTGATCAAGTATCAAAGCTGATGACAAAAAAGAAAATAATGATTGTTGAATCCAATATATTAATTATGGGATTTTCTTTTAAAGAAAACTGCCCTGATATTCGTAACACACGAGTAATTGATATTTTTAAATCACTCCAGAAATTAAAAAGTAATGTTGAAGTTTATGATCCTTGGGTTGATAAAGATGATGTGCTAAATCAATTTGACTTAAAACCAATCGATCATCCAATAAAGGGTAAATATGATGCAATCATAATAGCAGTCGCTCACGATAAATTCAGAGAATTTTCAGGTGATAAAATAAAAGTTTTTGGAAGGGATAACCATGTGATTTATGATATTAAATATCTTCTTAAATCTTATGAAGTTGATGGTAGGTTATGAGTGTCTGAATATTTTAAATTACAAGAGTATTTAAAAACTAATCAAAGTACATGGTTAGTAACTGGTGTTGGGGGGTTTATTGGATCCAATTTATTAGAAAAATTACTTATCCTAAATCAAAAGGTAATAGGTTTGGAAAATTTTGATACTGGATATCAACATAATATTAATCTTGCAATTGAAGATGCAAATTATGTTACAGGAAAAAATTTAAGTAAAAATTTTAATCTCATAAATGGAGATATAAAAATATTAGATGATTGTAAAAAGGCATGCCAAAATGTTGATTATGTATTGCATCAAGCTGCACTCGGCTCAGTTCCTAGATCAATTGAAAATCCTATTAGCACCAACAAAGCTAACATAGATGGTTTTTTAAATATGTTAGTAGCCAGTAAAGATGCTTGTGTTAAAAGATTTGTTTATGCATCATCAAGTTCAATTTATGGTGATCTTCCAGATCTTCCAAAAATTGAAGATAAAGTTGGCAATCCTTTAAGTCCTTATGCAGCTACCAAGTTAGTAAATGAACTTTATGCAAATGTATTTGCAAAAACTTATGGTATCAAAACTATAGGATTAAGATATTTTAACATTTATGGAAAAAGGCAAGATCCAAAAGGTGTTTACGCCGCAGTAATACCCTTATGGATCAATTCTTTATTATCAAAAAATGAAGTTTTTATAAATGGTGATGGAGAAACAAGTCGTGATTTCTGTCATATAGATAATTCAGTACAGGCAAATATTCTTGCCGCAACTACTGAAAATCCATACGCTTTAAACCAAGTATATAATGTAGCTGTTGGAGATTCTACTTCTTTAAATAAACTTTATGAAGAAATTAGAAATCAGCTTTCAATCAATTTAAATTATATTGCTAAAATCAATCCTAAATATAATAATTTTCGTGAAGGAGACGTTCGACATAGTCTAGCAGATATTAGAAAAGCCAAAGCATTACTTAATTATGAACCAACCCTTAATTTAAAAGAAGGTTTGAAAGAGACACTAAAATTTTATATCAATTCTATAAATAAAAATTAATTTAGTGTAATTTAAACAAGATAAATAAATGAATTTAAAAAATACAAAGAAAGATGAGAATAAAACTATTTATTTTGTTAAACATATTAACAATAAATTAGAAATAAAGTGAAAACATTTATCAAAATTATTTCTTTGTTAACTAAAGATGAACGTAAACGTGGCTTATTAGTCCTCTTACTTATAATTGGTATGGCTTTACTTGAAACTGTTGGAGTAGCATCAGTAATTCCATTTCTTGCAGTTTTAGGCAACCCAGAAATAATAAACACTAATCCCGTTCTAAGAATGCTTTATATAAATGCTAAAATTATAAGTATTCAAACAATTGATGACTTCATTGTAGCCTTGGGCATATGTTCATTTATACTCATAATATTATCTGCCACATATAGAACATTTACACACTATATTATGAATAGATATGTAGAAATGCGTCGCCATAGTATAAGCACTCGTTTGTTAGAAGCATATTTACGGCAGCCCTACCTCTTTTTTCTTGATAGGCATAGTGGAGATATGTCAAAGATCATACTTTCTGAAGTAGATCAACTTATTGGCAATGTATTTCGACCTGCTTATAGTCTTTTCGCGTATAGCTTTGTACTAATTGCTCTAAGTACATTATTAATTATAACTAATCCGTGGCTTGTATTACTCGCTGCAGGTTTGCTTGGCGGACTTTATGCTATAACATTCTTAATTGTTCGTAATAAAATCAAAAATCTTGGAAGTATACTTGTTAGTTCAAACAAGGAGCGTTTTATGGCTGCAGGTGAAACATTTAGTGGCATTAAGGATATTAAACTTCTTGGACGTGAAACAAGTTATCTCAGTAGATTCTCAAAACCTTCAAAAAAGTTTGCAGCTTCTCATGCTGACCATCATACACTTAATCAAGTGCCACACTTTATAATTGAAGCATTTGTATTTGGAACTATGTTAATCCTGATTGTTGTTCTAATGATTATTTCAGGAGGTTTTAGTAGTAAATCTCTTGGTCACATTTTGCCAGTTCTTGGTCTTTATGCATTTGCAGCATACCGAATGAAGCCCGCTTTTCATCATATCTATGAGGGGTTTGCAAGCCTGCGTTACGGTCAAGCTATAGTAGAGAGTGTATACAATGATATGTACCCAAATAAAAAATTAGAACAACTTCCCAAAAATGACATCATTCCATTAAAAATTAAAAATGAAATTACACTTAAAAACATTAGTTATACATACCCTAATTCTGAAAAACCAATGTTAAAAGACTTAGATTTAGAGATACCTATTAATAGTGCAATTGGTATAGTCGGCAGTACAGGCGCTGGTAAAACAACTTTAGTAGATATTATTCTTGGTTTGTTAAGACCTACCAAAGGCACAATTAATGTTGATGGGTCTCCGATAACTGATGATAAACTACGTTCTTGGCAAAAATCTTTAGGTTATGTTCCTCAAGAAATTTTTCTTACTGATAGCTCTGTGATTGAAAATATTGCTATGGGCATCCCAAAGCATCAAATTAATAATGAACAAGCTATTCGTTGTGCAAAAATGGCACAAGTACATGATTTTATAATGCAAGATCTTAATAACAATTATGAAACGCTTGTTGGTGAACGTGGTGTCCGTCTTTCAGGTGGACAACGTCAACGAATAGGTATAGCTCGTGCGCTATACCATAATCCAGAGATTATCGTATTTGATGAAGCTACAAGTGCGTTAGATAACATTACAGAGCGTGCAGTTATGAATTCTATAAACACACTATTGCAAAAAAAAACTATTATTTTAATAGCACATCGTCTTAGTACAGTAAAAAACTGTAATCAGATATTAATGTTAGAAAATGGATTAATAAAAGCTAAAGGGACCTACGAAGAGTTAATTAAAAATAATATGCAATTTAGAAAAATTGCAAATCCTGAAAAATAATATTTTATTTAATCTGATAGGTAGTGAATACCTTAAGATAATTTTGTTTTAAATAAATAGTTATCATAATAACTTAATTAGGAAATCTAAATTTTATTTAAAACTTATATGCCAAAAATTTTTTTCCAAATAAATGTAGCACGAGTATGAAAGATTTTAAAAAATAAAAAATTTCTTGATACTAAATATTCAAAAAAAATTCTAATAAAGTACATCCAAAAGTATATATTTTTCCAATAATAGTGAATTTCATGAAGAAGATGAGGAAGTAAGTTTTTCGAATATGTTTTAATTTTTGAATGGCGTTGTTCGATATTAAGCCTATCGATGTAGTAAAAGTAAAGAGGCTCTTCGATAATGTCAAATTTGTAACCCTTTCGTATTAATTTTAACCAAAGAACAATATCTTCAGGTCGATCCATATCTGGATATGGATTCTCAAGGAAAACTTTTTTATGGGCTAATAGTGATGGATGCATTAGCATAGATCTTATAAAAAAGGATTTATGAATATTAGCAAAGTCTATATGACTAGGCTTTCTAAGAACTATTTTATTTTTCTCATCAATATCAATCCATTGGGTGAAAAGTAAATCAATTTTAGGATTTTTTCTTATAAAAGAAATTTGTTTTTCAAATCTATCTTGTCTAGATGTATCAACAGTATCCATTCTTGCTAATATTTTCGCGCGCGCATTTCGGATTGCTTTATTAAGAGAGTAACCTAAACCCCTATTACGGTCGTTAACTAGCAATCTAATACGATTATCTTTCTTTCTAATTTTTTCTAAAATATTTTTTGTTTCTTTACTAAGAGGGTTATCATTTACTAAAATTATTTCGAAATTACTGAATGTTTGATATAATATACTTTCTACTGATGAAATTATCTCTTCTTCTGACTCAGTATAGACTGACATAAGTACGGATATTTCTGGCTTTTTTGTTTCCATTTATTCAAAATATATTTATTTTTGTAATAATTAAATCCATTTTAGCTATGATTAAAATAAATAAGTAATTTTTTTAAATAAAAATTCACAAATATCATAAATCTGATAATTAAATAGATAGGTAAATGTAAAATATTCTCGATTGATATAGATAAATTTAGAGAGTTTGAAATCAATAAGATGAAAGAAATTGAAGCAATTATAAAAAATAAAATTTTAGATGTTTATGATGGAGATATAAATATAACTTCTGCTTTAAAAGCTAATGGTGCAGATCAAGTAACTTTGTATAAAAATGAAGAAAATATAAATCTTAAAGATTATAATGTATTTAAACGCCCATATGGAGCTATTCTGGAAGCTGCAGATTGTGTTGCTGACGTTTGTTTTTTAGATAACAGAGCAATAAAGGTTCTTATAGCCATGTATCCAAGTACTCCAAAATACGTTTTACTTCGTATTTCTTTACAAAGATCTTGGATTCTTGGCTCAATTGGTCTCATCAGAAGGCTATTATTAGGCTTAGTTAAAATTGAAGGTGTTGTAAAAATTTCAGATATAAATGGAAAAGGTAGTAAGTGGCTTCTATTAAAACAAAAAGGAATGTCTTCTCAAAAACCACCGGTGCTACCTGCTAATATAGGTGTAGTTAAATTCTTAAAATGGTTGAATGCTGAGAATATTAATTATTTGGTATTAAGGTTTTATGAAAAATTACCAGAATTATATCGAGAAGCTGGTGATATTGATATACTTTTATCAAACAAAGATAAAGTTAGAGTAAGGAATTACCTTGAAGATAATAAACATTTATCTGCCGGCGTATCTAAAGATATACGTCTTGGACTGCATGCTGCATCAGGAGAAGAGGGCACAATTCCTTATTACCCACCATTGTTAGCAAAACAAATGTTAGATAACGCAGTAGATGGGCCAGCTGGTTCTCGAATTCCATGTCCAAGAGATGCCTTATTAAGCTTTATATATCATGCATTATACCATGCAAAAAAAGGATATGCTGCAGGCATACCAAGTAAATTTAAAAAATTAACTGAAAAACATCCTGAAAATAATTACATAGGTGTAATAAAAGCAATGGCTAAAGTTGTCAATGTGTCTCCAGGAAATACAATGGAGGAGTTAGATAATTTCTTAGCTTCAGAGGGCTGGCGGCCAAAGCTAGATACCCTTGCAAAATTAGCTGACACTAATGCTTGGGTATATGATAGGTTTTTTTCTATTGGACAAGGTGGTCCAGTAGGGTTATCTGTTTTTATTCTTCGTGAATGGGTACATGAACAAAATCTTATTGATCGAGCTGTTAAAATCATAGAAAAAAATGGTTTTAAAATTATTAGAAAGAAAGTACTTTCTGAAGAGGAAAAAAAACTTGCGTCAGAAACATTAAGAGGAGGATCTTGGGGAAATAATCCAGATGGATCAACAATTGGCTGGCTTCCTGCTGTTACTTTAGTTGTAGTTGATATGAAATGTGTAAAAATGCCTCCAACTTATGCAAAAGGATATGAACATTATAAAATACGTACTTTAAAAAATTCACTTCGTTCACAGTTTGATATGGAAGATAAGGGTTCTGTGCATTCAACAGATAATTCTCATGAGTCTTGGGAGTATATAGAAGTTTGTTTTCCAGGTGAAGTTGATGCAGTAAAAAGGGAATTTCAAGCCTTAGCTCACGTTTCGATATTATCAAAACTCAAACAATTCTTATCTCCAACATATATAAAGCATTCATTAAGGTATTCTGTTCGTGAATATATGATTCGTAAATTTTTAACTTAAATATGTATGAAAGCTACTTATATTGAATTAGTAGGTCCAGCTGGAGCAGGTAAAACCACCATTATGAATATTTTGCTTAAACAAAAACATGAAAATAATATTCGTATTAGCCCTCGTGTTTCTGTTGGTAATAAAATTGTGATGCGATTTAAGATAATTATTAATGTGATCATAATTTTTTTAATAGCTCCTAAATTACTTTCTTTATTTTTTTCTCCTATAAAAAAAATTTTTTCAAATACACCGCACATTAACTTTGTTAAAATAAGTTTAATCTATCGTATTTTTATTGATGTATCAGTAATTAGATGCTTACTCAAAGAAAATACTGATAATATTATAAATGATGAAGGATTAATAGGAAAACTTGTTTCTTTATTTGCTTTAATTGAATTATCTTTACCAAAAATACTCTATTTAATAGAAAAATTATTACCTAGGCCTTCAATCCTAATATATGTAAGATTATCACCACTTCAATCACTAAAAAGAGAAAATAATCGCCATGTGAAGCTCCCATTTTTTGATGATATGAATTTTGAACTAAAAAAACATTTTTTTAAAGAAGTAGTAGACACTTATGAAACAATTGTTGAGATGATTAAAAAAATTCCTAATATTAATGTTGTATTACTAGATAATTCTAAAGACTATGATAATCTTAATTTAGAAGTCATGTATTTAATAAAAAATATTAAAAAATTTGTTTCGAATTCTTTAGATGGAGAAAAAATTGAATAATCTAGTTTTTGATAGAAAGATTTCTAAAAAGTTTCTAAATTTTCTTAGAAATAGAGACAGATATATTGTAGATTTTTGTAAGGGCAAGAAAGTACTTCATATTGGTGCAACTGATTGGCCATATACAAAAGAGCGCTATAAACGAGGGGATCTTTTGTATTTAAGAATAGGTAAAGTGGCCGTAGAGCAAATAGGCTTAGATTTATCAAAGGATGGTAGTAATTTTTTAAATGAAAAGCAAGTTCAAAACTCTAAGATTATGGTATGCGATATGAATGATGCTCAAGAATTAAATTTTACTCCTGATGTAATTATTTTAGGTGAAACTTTAGAACACCTAATGAATCTTGAGAATGTTTTAAAAAGTCTAAAAAAAATTATGAATGAAAAAACAGAACTCTTAATTACTGTACCAAATGCTTTTTACTCTATAAATTTTTTTTTCTCATTATTTAGAAAAGAACATCAACATCCAGATCATAATGTTGCATTTACACATAAGACACTAATCAAATTATTAAAAAAAAACAATTTTAATGTTAAAGATTTTTACTTTACCTTTTTAGAGGTTTCTTTAGATAAAAAATTAATGAATTTGAAGGGAAAGTTTATGTGTGATATAGTTTTGTTAATGTCGCGTATTAGCCCAGTATTTTCTGAAACCTTAATGGTTATAGCTAAGAAATAGTATAAATTAAGTTTAATTATGAACACAACTAAACCTAGTTATGTTTTTTTTGTACCAAGCCTCGAAGGTGGAATTGGAAGAATTACTACTCATTTAGCATTGGGCATGCAAGCAGAAGGAAAAAAAGTCGAAGTATGGTCAGCATCTAAAGCAAGCGGTTATGCATTTGAGCTTCAACAGAAAGTCAAGGTAAGATATATTGGAAAAGGATCTGTAAGATCTTCAATTTTTTCACTTTCACGCGCGCTCAAAAAGTATTCGCCAACTTCATTAATTTCAGCTTCCTTTCACGCAAATTGTGTAGCTATCTTTGTATCAATCTTTACAAAAACAAAAACAAATTTTGCAATTGCTGATCACCCCTCTTTGGACTCAGCTTTAAAAGAATTTTCATTAATTAAACGAACTATGTGGATGTTCCTTATTTTTATTCTTTATCGTTTTGCCGATAAGCACATTGCAGTATCAAAAGGTGTTGCTAATGCAATGTCAAAATTTGGCAGGATAAAAATGTCTAATATTTCAATTTTACCAAATCCAGTGATTACAGATAAAATTTTTACTGATGCGTCAGTTAAAATAAATCATCCTTTTTTTCAAAATAATAAACCAGTTTTTCTTTATGTTGGTCGTTTATCTTATGAAAAAGATGTCTCGAATCTTTTATATTCATTTAAAAAAGTGCAGGAAAGTATTGCTTCACATCTAATTATAATTGGTGATGGACCAGATCGTAAAGATTTAGAGCAAATAGCTAAAAAAATAAATATAAGTGATAAAATTTCATTTCTTGGTCATCAGGACAATCCTTACCCTTATTTTTTACAATCTGATTTATTAGTTCTTTCTTCAACTAGAGAGGGCTTACCAACTGTTCTAATTGAAGCACTAGCCTTAGGTTTGAAAGTTGTAAGCACTGATTGTCCAAGTGGTCCAAGTGAAATACTTGATAACGGCACTTATGGTACGCTAGTTAAGCTAGGCGATAGTAATGCTTTCGCTCAATCTATAGTATCAACTCTAAATAGTTCTACTCCAAAAGTACCAAAATCAGAACTAGAAAAATATACAGTAAAATCAGCAGTTTTAAATTACATTAAAACATTAAATATTAATTCTAGATGATGTATTTTACTAATGTATAAAGGATTTTGAAATTATGAAAGACCTCAAAAATAAAAAAATTTTTTTAGTAACAGGATCTGCTGGATTTGTGGGGTATCATGTAACAAAGCGATTGCTTGAGTTGGGACATATTGTTCATGGTATAGATTTGATGACTGCAAGCTATTATGACCCTTTGCTTAAAGAGGCTCGGTTAAATGTTTTTAAAAATAGTTCAAATTACATTCATCATAAAATAGACTTAGCAAATACTGCTGCAGTAAAAAAAATTCAAACTGATGTTGGAAATATTGATATAATTATTCACCTTGCAGCACAAGGTTGCGTATTACGATCGTTTGAGTTTCCTCATGAATATGTTCAAGATAATATTGTCTCCTTTCAAAATATACTTGAATTGTACAGCTCTAACAAATCAAAAAAGCTTATTTATGCATCGTCATCATCAGTTTATGGTCAAAGCAAAGAAGGTGATATTATCAAAGAAGATAAAAAAAATGATCTTCCGGTATCTATTTATGGTGCATCAAAAATTGCCAATGAAGTAATGGCACAAGCTTATTATTCATATTATAAAAAACCAATTACGGGTATCCGTTTTTTTAAAGTTTATGGGCCTTGGGCGCGGCCAGATACAGTTTTCTTTAAATTTGTTGATCAAATATATAATAATAAACCTATAAAGCTACATAATTTTGGAAAAATAAAACATTCTTTTACTTACATAGATGATGTTGTTGATTGTTTGATTAAAACTACAACATCAATAGAGACAAGAAATGATTTTTCACTGCGCCATCCCATATATAATTTTGGCGGTCCACATGTTTTATTAGAAGATTGTGTTAAAGCAATCGAAAAAGCAATGAATAAAAAAGCACGCAAGGAACACGTTGCTCTACCAGATGGTGATCGATGGTATACTTTTGCAGATAGCTCACTTGCTGAACGTGATTTAGAATTTAATCCTAATACTTCAATAACAATGGGTATAAAAAATTTTGTAGAATGGTATTTGACAGACTATGTCCACATTATCAATAATTTAAAGAAGTCCAAATATTCAAATTCTGCTCTAAAAAACAAAATTAAATAATGGAAATAGTTAATAATGAAAGTAAAAAGAAGGAAAAAGTTGTTGCAGTAATTCTTACTCATAATAGAAAAAAATTATTGTTAGAGGGTTTAAAAGGTATTTTTAATCAAACATATTTATTAGAAAAAATAATTATCTTAGATAGTAACTCCACAGATGGAACTTATGAAATATTAAAAGAGGAAGGAATTATTGATCGCTTAAATGTTGAATACGTTAAACTTAAACAAAATAAAGGACCAAGTGGAGGTTTTGCAAAAGGTATCAATCTAGCAATGAAAGAAAACCCCGATTGGGTATGGGTGTTGGACGATGATATTTCTCCAAAGGAAGATTGTTTAGAGTCTTTGATGGAATATCGCAATATTTCATCATGTATAGCACCGTACAGGCAAGGTAAAACCGTCCCTTTTTTTAATCCTGCAATTGGAATTACTAGTCATAGCAAAAATCTGTCTTTTAATAATGGAAAAGAATTTGTTTTTTCAAATACCTGTTGCTTTGAAGGTATGTTATTAAATGCTAATCTTATAAATAAAGTAGGTGTTCCAGACGAGCGATTTTTTCAAGTTTATGGTGATACTATATATGGATTTATATGCTCGATACACACTAATATTATTCATGTAAAAAAAGCATTCATTTGTCGATTACTTCCAGAAAAGAAACCTCTAACAAACAGAAGAGTATACTTATCAGTACGTAATATGTTTTTAGTAAAAGAGTATCTTAAAAAATATAATTTATTACGATCTGGATTCTTTAATTTAAATTTTATTTCAATTATTATTTACTACTCTACTTTTATGGCAGTCAAATCAAGATCAATAGGAATGCCTTTAGCTGTAATAAAAGGTGTACTTGATGGTTATGGAGGTAAATTTTTTCCTCCAAAGTAATGCTTAAGAAAAATAACAAATATTACATAGAATTTATAGGCGCTCATGGTGCTGGAAAATCTTTTTTATGTAAAGGTATAGCAAAACAACAACCCTTACATTCTTTTAATATAATTCATCCAAGTAATGTACGCCGTCCTAAACTACATTTTATTTTAAGTTGTCCAATTATTGCAATTAAAAACATTAAGCACATTTTATTTGTGATAAGTTATTTTTTTTATTATACTAAATTAAAGATAATAAATCTTAAAGTACTTAGATCGCTTTTAAAGATGATAATACTTCATCAATACTATTATCGCTTTAATTATGATATTTTGTTAAAAGATGATATGTTACACATGTTACAACGTATTGTATTTAAACCTAAAATTGAAATTGAAACAGCATTCAAGGCATATTTTACTCATTTTTCCTATTTATATGATGGTCTTGTATTTGTTTGCATTGATCAGGATACAATTAAAGAAAGATTTAAATACCGCTTTAAAGGTAAAAGTGAATCTTTTAAAAATATTAGAAAACTTATACATGAACGAGCTTTTCATCAAAGTAAAATACTTCGTAAAGTAATTTCTAGTCAGAACTTAACACCATTTATCTTAGTTGATGGTACAAATGATTTACAAATGAATTCAGATAAGATTATTTCTTTTATTAATAATAAAATTATAAGGAAATAAATAGGAGTGCTTTTATTATTTACTGGTGGACGTGGTTCAGGCAAGTCATCTATT
Source organism: uncultured Alphaproteobacteria bacterium (assembly GCA_902587565.1). Lineage (GTDB taxonomy): Bacteria > Pseudomonadota > Alphaproteobacteria > HIMB59 > CACPNW01. Next base: position 14,102 of record CACILT010000004.1, on the reverse strand, counting down.
GCTAAAGAATTATATAAAAAATTAAATGAAATAAATTTTGATTATATACATCAGTCAACTTGGCGTGAACAAATAAAAAATTTATATCAAAAACTATTTTGCATTTTGTTTTTTTTATTTTTCTTTCGTCTGAACATATGTAAAGTTTTTATTTACCGGTTATATAGAGACTTGAGATATAGTCGCGCCAAATGGAGTTTTGCTAGAATATATATGCCTTGTGTATATTCTTATCATTTGCAAAGACTTTCACAAAAAAAAGAGAGTTGTGTGGTTTACGACTCAGACTTCTTGACTTGGTCGGCAGACAAAGCTCTTGATGGTAAATTTAATTCTAGAGAAGTTATAGAATATTACAAACAAGTAATACTGCCTTTAGTTGGAGATTTAATTATTATTATGTGTGATACACCAGTCAAAGATGCAGTAGAAAGATGGCAGATACGTGATAACAAAATACTCTCAGAAAATGAAAAATTTAAATGGATTATGTCCAGAACAGGGTGGAAGAAAGCAAGACAAGAAGTAGTTGATTTAATTTCTAAAATTCCTGGAATAAGGGTTATTTATTTGAACGGTTTAGATACTCCAGATAAGAATGCTCTTCGTATTATATCAGTTTTGAAAGAATTATCTTATCGTGATAAGGAATTTATTTAATGCTCAAAGTTTTAACAGGATTTGATAGTGTAAATAACGATATTGCTGGCTGGTGCTTTATTATTTTAATCATTATTCTAACATTCTACTTAAGTAAACGATGGTCTAATATTTCTAAAATTTTATGGACAGCACTAATTTTACGTCTTTCTTTACTGCTTTATGGATATTATTTCGCTATACTTCCTGATAGTAGCGGTGATGCATTAGGTTTTGAATTACTTGCATTAGAATGGTCCAAGGAAGGTTTTTTATCAGTTCTAGAAAAGTTTAGAGGAACTCATACATATTTTATAAGTTGGATTATTGCAGTTTTATACTCTTTAACTGGACGGAGTATATTAATGGCTCACTCAATAAGCTTGTTGGTTGGTGTAAGCACTATATATATAGGATGTAGTCTAATAAGAAAACTTTGGGGTGAAAACATTGCAATAAAGGGAGGCTGGGTACTATCTTTATTTCCTACTTTGATACTATATTCAGCTTTGATTTTACGTGAGGTGTATGTCGTATTTTTTTTTATTATAGCATTACACGGTGTTGTAAACTGGTCTAGAACATTAGAAATTAAATCACTTTTATTAGCTTTGACTGGTTTTATCTTAGCTACTTTTTTTCATGGTGCTATGATTATTGGTGGAGTTGTATTTTTAATAATTGTTTTTTTTCAATCTTTTAAAAAATTAATAAACAGCCTTATCATACGAAATAGTATTAATATCAAACATATGGTTTTGTTTACTTCAATAACTACAGCATTTTTTTTAATTGTTTCCACAGATGTTAGTGTGCCTAAATTAGGTTCATTTAGTAATGCTATAAATATTGAAAAGCTTATTGAAAAAATTGAAGAACTAACAACTGGTTCTGACGGCGCAGTAGGAGCATCTTACCCAAAAATTGCAACTCCTAGTTCAGTCAATGAATTATTTTACAAAGGCCCTATAAGAATTGCATATTTTATTTTTTCACCTTTTCCATGGGATATACGTAAAACCAGTCAAATAATTGGGCTTCTTGATAGTTTTTGTTACGTTTCATTAGTTATTTTAACTCTGAGTAATTTAAAAACAATCTGGAATGATCCTGCATCTAGAAATATTCTTTTATTACTAATATCGTACATAATTGTTTTCGGTTTATTAGTTGGAAATTATGGTGTAGCAATTCGTCATAGATCAAAGTTTGTTTTTGCACTGATATTGTTAGCTTCTCCATTACTTCCAAAGATAATTTTAAGACAAAGAAAGATAAAATAGCAATGTGTGGAATAGCTGGTTTTTTATATGATAAAAAAAAGACAAGTATAAATACGCATAAAATCATGTCAAAAATGTTAAAACAAATTATACATCGAGGTCCAGATGCTGAAGGCATATGGCAAAATGACCAAGGAGTCAGTTTTGGACATAGAAGATTGTCTATAGTTGACCTGTCAAAAAATGGTGATCAACCAATGATATCTCCATCAAATAGATATGTAATAATTTATAATGGTGAAATCTATAATCATCTTGAATTAAGGAAGCAGTTAAAAATTGATAGTCAAAACACTCAAATTTGGCGGGGATATTCAGATACTGAAACATTATTAAGTTGTATCGATTTCTGGGGGATAAAAAAAACTTTAAAGAAATGTGTGGGAATGTTTGCTTTTGCATTGTGGGATAAAAAAGAAAAATCACTTTACTTGGCTCGTGATCGAATAGGTGAAAAACCTCTTTATTATGGTTGGCAAAACAGTGTTTTTTTATTTGGCTCAGAATTAAAAGCTTTAAAAGAACATCCTGCTTTTGAGGGAGAGATTGATAGAAATTCTATTATGTTACAATTGCGTCGCAATTGCATTCCAGCACCATACTCAATTTATAAAGGAATTAAAAAACTCATTCCAGGTACTTTTTTAAAATTATCTCTAGAAGATAAGAATTTTAAGCAAAAACAATTCCCAGAGCCTAAAAAATATTGGTCATTTATAGATGTAGCAAAAAATGGGATTGAAAATCAATTTGTAGGAGATGAAAATTCTGCTATTTCTGAACTCGATAGATTATTAACTCAATCTGTTGCAGAACAAATGATTGCTGATGTGCCATTAGGAGCTTTTCTATCAGGTGGAGTTGATTCTTCTACCATTGTTGCATTAATGCAAAAACAATCATCTGTACCAGTGAAGACATTTTCAATTGGATTTAATGAAGATGGTTATAATGAGGCAACTCATGCTAAGGAAGTTGCTAACTATTTAAAAACAGATCATACAGATTTATATGTTTCACCTAGACAAGCATTAGATGTAATTAAAAGTATACCAAAGTTTTATGATGAGCCTTTTTCAGATTCTTCACAAATACCAACATTTTTGGTAGCTAAAATGACTAGCAATCATGTAAAGGTCTCACTATCTGGTGATGGAGGTGACGAGCTATTTGGAGGATATAATAGATATATTAAAACTCAGCAGTGGTGGAATAAAATTAGAGTAGTGCCAAGATCAATTAGAAATTTATGTTCAAATGCATTAGTTGCTATTCCTTCTAAAACATGGGATGGAATGAGTTCTACCATTCCATTTCTTTCAGCTAATAATATACTTAAATTAGCAGGTGTTTTGAATGTTGACCATAATTCTTCTTTATACAACCATTTTACTACTCATTGGGAAAATCCAACAGAAGCTGTGATCAATGGAAAAGATTTAAAAAAAAATCAGGACTCCTCTTCTTTTAAGATAAAATCGATAGTTGAACAGATGATGTTATTAGATAGTTTATCTTATTTGCCAGACGATATTTTAGTTAAGCTGGATCGTGCTGCAATGGCTGTATCATTAGAAACACGTACCCCAATGTTAGATTATCGAGTAATTGAGTTTGCTTGGAAGTTACCTCTATCCATGAAAATTCGAAACGGAAATGGAAAGTTTATCTTAAGAAATTTACTGTACAATTATGTACCAAAAAATTTAATAGATAGGCCAAAAATGGGTTTTGGCGTTCCTATTGATTTATGGTTACGTGAATCACTAAGAGACTGGGCTGAAAATCTTTTGGATGAAAATCGTTTAATACAAGAAGGTTATTTTGATCCTAAACCCATTCTTAAGAAATGGGACGAACATTTAAGTGGAAAAAGAAATTGGCAATATCACCTTTGGGATGTACTTATGTTCCAATCATGGTTAGAGGATCAATAATTAATGAAAATCAATAATAAATGTTTAATTCTTGGTCCAGACTCAAGATCCTTACTTAATTTTCGTAGTCAATTAATAAAAGATTTAATGGAAGCAGGCTTAAGTGTAACAGTGATTTCATCGAAACCAGATGCAAATTCTTTTAATTCTTTAAAGGCATTAGGTGTTGAATACGAACATACTGTATTAGAAAATAATAAAATGAATTACATAAGCGACATTAGAACATTTAAAGATTTTCTAATACTCTTTTTAAAGCTAAGACCTAATTTTGTATTAGCCTATGGAATTAAATCAGTTATTTGGGGTGGTTTATCAGCAAGAATTTCAAATACTCCATTTTTTGCATTAATCACTGGAATAGGATATGCTTTTCATGGCAAATCATTTAAAAGAAAAATTTTAACAATATTTGTGTCTTTTTTATGTAAGATAGCGCTAAAAAAATCAAAAGCAGTCATATTTCAAAATAAAGATAATCAAAATCTTTTTATAAAAAAAAATCTTGTTCAAAATTCAAAAACATACATTGTCAACGGTTCAGGTGTTGATACATCTAAGTTTTTTTTTACTCAAATACCAAAAACTAATCTTAAATTTTTATGTGTTTCTAGATTACTTAGTGAAAAAGGATTGAGAGAATATGCAGCTGCTGCAAAAATTACAAAAGATAAATATCCTCAAACTAACTTTCTTTTATTAGGATCAGAAGATACATCAAAAGATGCAATTCCACTTAAAGAAGTTAATAGTTGGTCTGATTATGTAAACTATATTGGTACTACGAATTATGTAGAAAAAATTATAAAAGAATGTCATGTATTTGTTTTGCCATCATACCATGAAGGTTTACCACGTAGTACATTAGAAGCTATGTCTATGGGTCGTCCTGTATTAACTACAAATGCTGTTGGCTGCAAAGAAACTGTACAAGAAGGATTAAATGGATTTAAAGTACCAGTTGGTTCAATAAAAGAATTAGCTTATAAAATGATGTGGTTTGTTGAAAATAAAGATAAGATTCAAAATATGGGAGTAAAAAGTAGAATGATGGTTGAAGATAGATTTGATGTAAACATTATTAATAGAGAAATGTTTAGAATTTTAGGTCTTAATTAATGAATATTAATGAATATTGGAAAGATATAGATAGAAGCCTTGAACAACTTGTTAAAAAAGGATTTGTAAAGTTACCTTCTCTAGATACATTTAATCTTACCTCAATTGGAGAAAATATCTCTAATGAAATGGGATCTTCAACATTTAAAGAATTCGGTTTAAGTCATAAAGAATTTTTAGATAAACTTGAGATAAATAAATATTTAGCACCAAAGTTATTTGAAATTGCTCAAAACTTTTTTAATTTTAAAGGCAATTATTTAAATCAATATCATGTAGCAAGAAAAGTAGATCCAGGAAATTCTAAAGAAATGTATAGAATTCACTTTGACTCTCACTTATTTACTATGGTTTTGCCAATAAAAATACCAACTCCAATAAACAATGGTTTTTTTGGCGAGCTTATTTATTTTCCAAATGTTAGATTAGTACCAAAAAATGAATTTACTAATTTTATTGGAAAAGCTTACTATAAAAGATTTTCATCAAAAGACGGATTAGAAAAACTTTCTTTAACTCACAAAAAAATAATTGATAATTTTAATGATTATAGGCCACTCATTTTTAATGGGAACACAACCTTACATACGAACCATCCAGTTTCTTTGAACTGTTCTAGTTATAGATTAACATTACTAGCTCATTTTTTTGACCCATCTCCAAAATATGGTATCGGTAATGTTTTGAGAAAAATAAGAAATAGATAAGAGTTTTTATTAATTTTTAAAATAATAAATTCTTTAAATTTATTTGTATTTTTATTAATAGTTATTATTATAATATTTTGCTCTTAATCCAAAAAAAATAAAAAATAGTGATATATATAAAATAAGAGAAAATATTGGATTAAATAATAAAAAAATAATATATCCAAATGAAAATAACGTAATATTAATAAAAACTATTAAGAAATTAGTATAAAACACAGACTTGTTTTTTTTAAATAAAAGATGATGCAGATGATCACGACCTGCAATCAATGGATTTTGCTTATTCTTTAGACGAATGAGATTAATCGATATAAATTCATAAACAAATATTACAATTGACCAAGCAAGTAAAATAGGATGAATTAATTTCTGATTCGCAAGATAAATTAAGATAAATGAAATAATAAAACCTAGTAATAAACTTCCACTATCTCCTAAAAACATTTTAGGTAATTTAAAAATAGAAAAATTAAAATTTATAAAAATAATAATTGGGATTAATATTATAATCAAATAAAATTTAAATTCTATATTAGGTAATAAAAAGTAAAGAATGCCAAGTACAGAAATTGTAGTAAAACTTAATGTGCCATCCATGCCATCAAAATAGTTAAATGCATTAATCAAAAATAATACAGATAATAGCGTAAAAGGAATTACTAAAGGCCCCAAGTTTAATTCAAAAAAATAATAATCACCAAGTGTATTTAAAGTTAAACCTTTTATGATAATCAAATAAAGTATTGGGATAATTTGTAGTGTTAACTTACTTCCTACAGTTAAATCATACTTATCATCAATTAGGCCTACTAAACATATTAAAAATGACATTGATATAATTAGATTTAAGATATTAGAAAATTGAAATAACAATATAGATGCAACTAAAATAAAAGAGATTGCAATTCCACCTGTGAAAACAGTAGGAGCTGGATGTCTTTTCCTTTCATTAGGAGAATCAATTAATTTTAATTTGTAAGAAATCTTTGAAATTAAAAAAAATAAAAAAAAACTTAGTAACAAGTAGAGTATGATTGTGATGTACATAAGATTATTATAGTAATTAATGTCTATTAATGAATAAATAAATAATTTATTTATTTAAATAGTGAAAAAGTAAAACTTTCTATGAATTTATTAAAAAAACTATGTTATAAGAAAAAATTTGATATGAAAGTATCTATTTTATGATCTTCAATTCAAAAAAACAAAAATTATTTTTTTATAGTTTACCTACTATTTTATTTTCATTGATTCCTTTTTTCTTAATTACCGGACCTTTTTTGAGTGACATTGCAGTTTCATTAATTAGTTTTTCATTTTTAGTTTATTGTATAAAAAGTAATAATTTTTCATTTTTTAAAAAAAAATATTTCTTCTTTTTTTTAATATTTTGGTTTTATTTAATTATTAACTCATTAATTAATTACTCAAATATCGAGAATATTGGAACTTCAATAGTTTACATAAGATATGGAGTTTTTATTGTGGCAATAGTAACCTTATTAAATTTTGACAAAAAATTTATTAGATATTTTTTTTATTGTACGTTTAGTTGTTTTACAGTTTTAGTACTGGATGGCTTTCTTCAGTATTTTGTTGGTGAAAATATTTTGGGTTGGGAAAGAATTTCTAGAACTTCTAGTTTTTTTGGAGAAGAAAAGATTTTGGGTAGTTATTTAAGCCGTTTATGGCCATTATTTTTTGGACTTACAATAATTATTTTTAAAGAAAAAAGTAAATTATATTTTTTATTTATATTAATTTTTATTTTATCAGAATCTCTAATTTTTTTAAGCGGAGATAGATCTGCATTTTTTAATATTAACCTATCTGCTATATTTGTTATATTATTTTCACAAAAGTTATTAAAAATTAGACTTTTAACTTTATTATCTAGTATTTTGTTATTGTTTATTATTAGTTTTATTAATCCAATGGCAAAAGAAAGGGTATTTGACAAATCCATTGAACAAATGAATTTGGGGAGTGAGAAAATTGATGAAATTTATATTTTTTCAGAACAACATACTCACCATTACATAACTGCTTATAGAATGTTTTTAGACAATAAAATCTTCGGTGTAGGCCTTAAAAATTTTAGATATATTTGTAAAGATGAAAAATATCAGGTTAGCGAATTATCTTGCTCCACTCATCCTCATAACACATATATGCAAATATTGGCAGAGACAGGACTCATTGGTATCTTTTTTTTAATAATATTGGTTTTTTATTTTCTTAAATATATTTTGAAACATTTAATACTTAAATTTAAAGGCAAATATTATTTTAATGATTTTGAAATCTGTATTTTATCCGCAATTGCAATATACATGTGGCCTTTTATTCCAACTGGTAATTTTTTTACTAATTGGTTAAGTATTATAATGATTATAAATTTACCTTTCTTGATATGGAGTATAGGTTTAAGAAAGCTCTAAAATACTTTCTAAAAAATTTACTTTACTAATTTACCATTTTTAATTTATAAGCGAAAATATGAGTGATATTAAAACAACCCAAGATTATGAAATTAGTTTATTTGAAATAATTAATATAGTTTGGCAAAATAAAATTTTAATTTTTGTTATTTTTTTATTTTCTATTTTAAGTGGCTACATCTACTACAATTCAAAAAACTATATTTATCATGAATCTAAGCTTTATTATACAACTTATGCTCTCCCTCCTTTTTACTCAAACGAAACCGCAAGAATAGTAGCATTAGAAGATTTTCAAAATTTTTTCTTTTCAGAAAAATTGTTCAATAAATGGAAGAAGAAAGGCAATTCTTCATTAGTTTTTTCAGACATCAATTCTACTCAAGATATTGACGGTTTAATATTTCGCTCACTAGGTGAAAGATTAGTTCAGCTATCAACAGAAGAAGATTCATTATCAAAAAAAACAATCGAAGGCTTTGCATTTATTAATGTAAAAACAAATAAACTCAAATTATTAGATGATATTTACAATTATTCTACTTTTATAAATAATGCATTAACATCTGAATATGTAACAAGAGCAAAATATGAATTAAATTTGCTTGAAACACGTATTATTGGGAATGGAAATATTAATAGTTTTGAAGGTGCTTTGACTTTAGATAGATATATTTCTTCAATAGATACTGGCAGAAAAGCTTTTTATATTAATCGTCCTGAAATACCAAAAATAAATCCTTCGCTAAGACTTGATCTCATTCTAGTAATATCGGGTTTAATTGGTGTAATTATTGCAATTCTTTTAGCTTTAGTTATTAGCGCTATTAAAAAATCCAATAAAATAAAAAATTAATAAAGACTTATTTTTTCAGAAATAAAATCCTTACCCATACAGCGATTTAAAAATTGTATTAAGTAATGATAAATATAAAATATAATATTTATATATACTTAATATTAATTTTAATTATTATTTAGTCTGGAATTTTCTTCAAAACTTTAATTAGATTATTTACATCATCTTCAGAATTATAATGAACCATACTTATTCTGATAACTCCATCTTTTGTATCTATACCTAAGGCCTCCAAACATCGCCAAGCATAAAAGTTATCATTTCTTGTTGCAATTCCATTATTTACTAACTTGTTAGCTAATTGTTTAGAAGAGACTTTCTTTGAAAAAAAAGAAATTGTAGGAGCCCTATTTTTATTTTTAATTTTATTTTTACCGATTAAATTTATATCTTTTCTTGAATTGAGATAATCTAATACAGGATTAGCAATCTTTTCTTCATGCTTAGATATAAGTTCGTTTACCTTGAGAATTTTTTCTCTAATATTTTTATTATCTTTAATAAAATGATGATAATAAAATTTATCAAAATATTTATAAATCCCAATTAATGAGCATAATTCTTCATGGTTAGGCCCTCCTGGATTAATTGTATATGGATAATCACCATTTAAAAATTCATGGTTTTGATTTGGTAGTTTTTTAAGAATCTCTTCTTTTCCATATAAGAGCCCCAAATGTGGCCCATAAGTTTTATATAAACTAAAAGTATAAAAATCTACTCCTAGCTCTTTCACATCAGGAAAACCATGTGGGGCATAAGATACTCCATCGCCAATAATAAGAGCATTTTTTTTATGAACCAATTGTGATATTTTTTTTAAGTCATTAATGGTTCCAACAATATTTGAACAGTGTGTAACAGCAACAATTTTTGTTTTATTAGATAGTAAATTTTCTAAAGTTTCTATTTCTAACTCAGCTGTTTGAGGATTAATTTTCCATTCTTTAATAACAGCTCCAACTTCTGATAATCTTCTCCATGGACTAATATTTGCTTCATGATCTTGATTAGTAACTATTATTTCATCACCGGGTTTGATTGAGTACTTTAAAGCATTGGATAAAACATAAAGGTTTATAGATGTTGAGCCTCCAATAATTATTTCCCTTGTCTTAGCATTAATCATTTTTGCAAAAATTTCAGTTGCTTGATCCATATTTTCACCAGCAATTTTTGACATTGGATACTCAGCATAAGGCTGTACTTTGGTTGAAATCATAAATTTGTTTAATTCATTAATTACTTGTTGGGGCACATAACTTCCTCCAGCATTCTCAAAAAAAGTCCAATTTTTAGATAATGAATCTTTAAAAGCTGGAAATTGGGATCTTATAAATTTTATATCAAGATTAATATTTTCTAGTTCCACTAACAATCCTTGTTGTATATTGTTTTATTGTAATTAAAATAAAAATACATCAATATTTTTGAAATTTTTGAAATGATTAATAAAAGAGAATTCTATATTAATGGTAAATGGGTTCTTCCAATAGTTAAAAAAGATTTCCAGGTGATTAATCCCTCTACTGAAGAAGCATACGCTATAATTTCACTCGGAAGTAAGAAAGATTTAAATTTAGCAGTAAAAAAAGCCAAAGAAGCTTTTTTAACGTGGAGTCAAGTTAGTAAGAAGAATAAAATAATTTTGCTAGAAAATTTATTAAATATTTATAAAAAAAAATGGAATGATATTTCGCAGACAATATCTGAGGAAATGGGAGCTCCTTTAGATTGGTCATCATCTGCACAAACTTCTTCAGGCTTTGATCATATTAATGACTTTATAAAAAGATTAAAACATTTTGAATTTGAAACTAAATTTAATAAAGACTCTAATAATTATATTGTCTACGAACCTATAGGAGTATGCGGACTTATTACTCCATGGAACTGGCCTATCAATCAAATCGCTCTTAAAGTTATACCTGCTTTGGCTACGGGCTGCACAATGATTCTAAAGCCCTCTGAAATTGCTCCACTATCAGGAATGCTATTTGCAGAAATTATTCATGAAGCAGGGTTTCCACCAGGTGTATTTAATTTGATTAATGGTGATGGCAAAGGTGTAGGCACAGATTTGTCTTCTCATAGTGACATTGATATGATTTCCTTTACAGGATCAACAAGAGCAGGAAAACTGATTTCTAAAAATGCTGCAAATACTATTAAAAGAGTTTGTTTAGAATTAGGTGGTAAAGGAGGAAATATAGTTTTTAGTGACTCACATCCAGATGCAGTTAGAGAGGGTGTTAGGAACATAATGAGTAATTCCGGCCAATCTTGTGATGCGCCAACAAGAATGCTAGTTGAAAAATCAATCTATAAAAGAGCGATAAAAGAGGCTGCTGATGAAGCAAATAAAATCAAAGTTGATATTGCTTCTAAGAATGGAGATCATATTGGTCCAGTTGTTTCTAAAACACAATATGATAAAATTATTGATCTAATTAATAGTGGTATAAATGAGGGCGCTACACTCGTTGCTGGAGGTCCTGAAAAACCAAATGGTTTAGAAAAAGGTTATTTTGTCAAACCAACAATTTTCACAGATGTAACTAATGGTATGAGAATTGCAAAAGAGGAAATTTTTGGTCCAGTGCTTTCTATAATTCCATTTGAGGATGAAGATGAGGCTATATCAATTGTAAATGATACATCCTATGGTCTAGGCAACTACGTGCAAACTCAAGATAAAGAAAAGGCAAAAAGAGTAGCAAGAAAATTTAGATCTGGAGGCGTGTATATAAATGGAAATAGCGCAGAATCAGGAACTCCTTTTGGTGGTTACAGACAATCTGGCAATGGAAGAGAGGGAGGGAATTGGGGTTTAGAAGAATATTTAGAAATTAAAACTATCTGCGGATGGGAGTGATCTAAACTTTAATATTATTAAAATAATTTAATCTGCCTATTATTTCATCTCTTTCAATATAATATCCTTGAAGATGTCTATTTCCAGAGTTTGGATCAAATTCAGTCCTCCCATGTAATACTCTTCTATTGTTAAAACAAAATATATCACCTGCCTTTAATCTAAAATCAATTTTAAATTTTTTGTTTTGAAGCAGCGATGCAAAATATTGGTAGGCATCATAAAATTTTTTCATTTTTTTTGGATCAATATCAACTGCTCCCATTGCAGCCATACTAAATCTAATATCATTGAAATCATTATCTTTTGTAAGTGTTATTATTGGTGAATGAAGAATTCTGACTGCTTTTTGAGTATAATCAGTATCTTTGAATTTAACGTGAGTTTTTGTTAAAATATTAAAAACATTTTTTTCATTTTTTTTCAAATAATCTGCAACTGCAAAACCATCTACAACAGATGATAATCCACCATTAGCTTCATTAACTAAACAATGAAGAAACTGATAACCAGGAGCATATTCAAAATAAGGTAAGTCGGTATGATTTCTTAATGCATCTGCTGTATAAGCAGTGTTATTTGGTTTTGGAATGTTAATTACTTCAAATGGAGTACCAAAAAATGTTTCTCTATGATGGCTTATTCTATTTAATATTTTGAATGCTGATTTTTTGCTAGTTGGTGCATTTTTGATTAATGCAAAACCATAAGTATGAAGTAAATTTAGCCATTTACTTAAATCTTTGTCATTATTTATTACACTATTATGATCAACATTAATTTTCTTTAAATTTTTTTTTAATTTACCATCCCAAAAAACATAAGGTGATTTATATTTTCGATTATTTATTTCGGTATAACAATGATCTCTTAACCATTTTAAATTGAATTTGCTTCTATGATCACCTTCACTCCAATCAATATTGAGTTTATTTTTTTCAATTTTATAATTTTTAGGAAATATATTTTTACTAACAGTTAAAATATTAAAGACTCGCATATTTGCAGTAGGATGTATTGCTGTTGGACAATTATCTCTTAACCACATAAAATGGAATTTACTTTCAAAATTATCTTTCCACAAAATACTTAAATGGTCATTCTTTTTTTTTAATTTTTTTACATGATATTTACTACTCATTTTAAAATATTTATATCTGAATAAATTATCTTAGTATATTTAACAAATTAATGAAATCGAAAAATAATAATCTCTTGGGAATCTCTTTCATGTTAATGTCTATGTTTTGTTTAAGCATAAATGATATCACGTATAAATATTTAAGCTTTTATTTTCCTGTATGGGAATCAATATTTTTCAGAGCACTAAGTGGAAGTATCATTGCAACTTTTTTAGCAATGTATTTTGGATTTGATAAGTTAAAAACTAAAAAACCAGTTGGACATTCTATTCGAGCACTTTCTGCTTCTGCTTGTGTTGTATTCTATATTTACGGAATTAATCATTTAATGTTATCTGAAAATATTGCTATTGCACATTCTGCTCCCATTATTGCTGCTTTTCTTGCTGTACCAATACTTGGCGAGAGAATTGGGATTTTTAGAACAATTGCAATATTAATTGGTTTTATTGGTGTATTAATTATTGTTAAGCCTGGTACTGACTTGTTCAAATTAGAAACACTCTATCCTCTAATATCTGCAGCTTTTATGGCTTCTGTTTATTTATCAACTAGATCAGTAATGAGTACTGATTCCAGTGTTGCAATCGTTTTTTATTATTCTTTTGCATTATTAATTACGTCCATAATATTTTTCCCTGATAATTTTATTATGCCAAATGGAATTCAATTAATTTTTGCTATGAGTTTAGGTGTGATGGGATCACTAGGACATTTATTTATGTCTCAAGCAGCTAAATATGCAGATGTTGCAATTACTTCACCCTTTGAATACTCATCTTTTATATTTGTTGGAATTATGGGATATTTAATTTATTCTGAGGTTCCAACTTTAAGTATTTATTTAGGGGGAACAATAATTATTAGTACTGGAATATTTATAGCTTACAGAGAAAGAAAAAATAGCTAAATTAAAAAATTATTTCTTTTAAATTTTTCTTCTTATATTTTTGATTTCTTATTTTATTTAAAATATTTTTTTTACCTCCACACATTAAAAATTTATTATCAATATCTTCATCTTTTAAAGGGTTATTTTTCCCTCCTTTAATATGTGATATTTTTTCAATCAATATCCTTCCATCATTCATTAT
>CACILT010000003.1 GCA_902587565.1 uncultured Alphaproteobacteria bacterium | reverse complement strand
TTTGATAAATGCATATTAGTTTTTAATAAATTTAAATCAGCTATTTCTCAAGAAGTAACACAACAACAATTAATACCCTTAGACGTTTCAAATTCTGAAAATGAAGAAGAAAAAGAAAATTCTTCAAATGCAATTTATGATTATGAGCCTGATGAAGAAACAATTTTAAAGGATTTACTTCCAAAAAATGTTTCTATTCAAATATTCAAAGTACTTTTGGAAAGTGATGCAGGGGAGCAGGGAGCAAGAATGGCTGCAATGGACAACGCAACTCGAAACGCAGGTGAAATGATAGATAGTTTAACGTTAAAGTATAATAGAACGCGACAAGCGTTCATTACAAAAGAATTAATAGAGATTATTTCTGGAGCTGAATCAATATAAAGGGGGATATATGGCTAACAATTTAACTGGAAAAATATCACAAGTTCTCGGAGCTGTTGTTGATGTAGAGTTCGATGGTGAACTTCCTGCAATCATGAACGCTCTAGAAGTTGACAACAACGGAACAAGATTAATGCTAGAGGTTGCTCAGCATTTAGGAGAAAATGCTGTTCGTACAATTGCTATGGATACAACAGATGGACTAGTTAGAGGTCAAACAGCTACTGATACAGGCGCCCCTATTTCAATGCCTGTCGGCCCGGAAACTCTAGGTAGAATTATGAATGTTGTAGGAGAGCCAGTTGACGAAAGAGGCGACATTGGAACGAGTAAATCTTATCCTATTCATAGACCAGCGCCAGAGTTTGTTGATCAATCTACAGAAACCGAAGTTCTGGTCACAGGAATTAAAGTGGTTGATCTACTAGCACCTTATGCAAGAGGTGGTAAAATCGGATTATTTGGCGGAGCTGGAGTTGGTAAGACAGTTTTAATTATGGAATTAATTAACAACATTGCCAAGGCTCATGGAGGATATTCGGTATTTGCTGGTGTGGGAGAAAGAACGCGTGAGGGTAATGACTTATACCACGAAATGATTGAATCAGGAATTATTGACTTAAAAGGAAAAGATTCAAAAGTTGCACTTGTTTATGGTCAGATGAATGAACCACCAGGAGCAAGAGCTAGAGTTGCTCTTTCAGGATTAACTCAAGCAGAATACTTTAGAGATGAAGAAGGTCAGGATGTGTTATTTTTTGTAGATAACATATTTAGATTTACCCAGGCAGGCTCTGAAGTGTCAGCTCTTCTAGGGCGTATCCCATCTGCAGTTGGTTATCAGCCAACACTTGCAACAGATATGGGTGCTTTACAAGAACGAATCACAACTACAAAAAAAGGATCTATTACATCAGTACAGGCAATATATGTTCCTGCAGATGACTTAACTGATCCTGCACCTGCAACATCCTTTTCACATTTGGATGCAACAACAGTTCTAAATAGAGCTATCTCTGAAAAAGGAATATATCCAGCAGTTGATCCATTAGATTCTACTTCTAGAATTTTAGATCCACAAGTTGTTGGTGACGATCATTATAGAGTTGCTAGAGAAGTACAAAGAGTTCTACAAACATATAAAAGTCTTCAAGATATAATAGCTATTCTAGGGATGGATGAGCTTTCAGAAGAAGATAAATTAACAGTTGCAAGAGCTAGAAAAATAGAAAAGTTTTTGAGCCAACCATTTTTTGTTGCAGAAGTCTTCACAGGCTCTCCTGGAAAATATGTTGATCTTGAAGATACCATAAAAAGTTTTGATGGACTCGTAAAAGGTGAATATGATCATATGCCAGAAGCTGCATTTTATATGGTAGGCGGTATTGATGAAGCTATTGAAAAAGCTAAAAAATTAGAAGCTGAAGCTGCATAATGGCAACAATTTCTTTTGATTTAGTTTCTCCAGAAAACCTCATTTTTAATGATGATGTTGGAACTATTATTGTTCCAGGCAAAGATGGTGATCTGGGTGTCTTACCTGGACATAGTCAAGTAATGTCCTCATTAAGACCTGGTAGAGTGATGGTTTATAGTGAGGATAAAAATTTAGTTAAATCATTTTTTGTATCAGGTGGTTTTGCTGAAATTAATCCAGAGAAATGTATTGTTCTTGCAGAAAGTGTAGTTGAACTAAATTCTTTAGACAAGTCATCAATTGAAAAAGAAATTGAAGAATTAGGTAGTAAGGAAAGTAAAGAGTCAGAAGAGCAACTGTCGATAGCAAAAGCTAAATTAGAAGCTATAACAGTAAGTTTTTATGATAAGATTTAATTTCTAGAATTAACAGAGTCTATTAAATTTTTTGCATTATTATAAAAAAGATCCTGCTTTTCACTTTCCGTTATTTTGCTATTTCGAATTCCTCTTTTCATTGCTCTTAATTGTTCGTATCTAATAAATGTCATTCGATCATCACAATGACTTAGAGCTAAATTATGATTATCAGAATTTATTGCAGACCAAGCTTTCCCAAAAGTAATATATTTCCCTCTCATTTTCCCTATCATATCATCAGATCCATACATTATTTTTTCAAGACCAACACCTTGATACAGAGCGTCAATTGAATCAGATTCACATACTGTAGAACAATCATACCAAATATTTTTTAAATCTCTAATTTTCTTAATTCCTTTTTCTAACGCCCAAGCAGAATAACTTCTAGCACAGTGTGCAAGTATCCATTTAACGTTAGGATATTTATCACTCAAATAAATTAGGTCATTAATATTATCATCATCGGCAATTGCATCCTTTTTTGCTAAATGCATCATAATGATAAGTCCAAATTTATCTGCAATTTCTATTTGCTCTTCAGTTATAAAATCTAAAATTTTGCAATTAATTGTATCCTTTGTTTTTGAATAAAATCTATATGGTTTAAAGCCTTTAATGTTATTTTTTAATAAAAGGCCTTCAATATAATTTTTATCCATATTTGGGTTAATTAAAATTAAGCACTTATTTTCAGTAAGTGTTTTAGTTTGTTCTAAAATATATTCATTTGAACCTTCAAAGTTACATGGATATTTGAATGGAAAAGGAAAACTTAACCTGTTTACAACTCTATTAGGCATAAGTAATTGATCTACTTGATCTGCAAATCTCATAGATACTTCACTAAAATATTTTCCTTGAAAATTTCTTTCACCAATATCTTTTTTAGGGTCTTGATTAAAACTCCATTTATAAATATGGGTATGAACATCAAAAATATTTTTAGGAACAAAGTTTTCTAACTCTTCATCCCATATTTGTTTATCTAAGCTTGTGATTATTAATTCAGGATTTTCATTAAACATCTGTTAGAACTTTTTTAAATTCACTTTGAATTTTCTGATAAACATTTTTTTTAAATGGTACTGCATTATTAGTAATTTCGTCGTAATTCATCCATTTCCAATCACTAAATTCAGGATTTTCTGTTCCTACATTTATATCTCTATCATCTCCATTAAAGTTAAATAAAAACCATTTTTGAATTTGACCCATATACTCATTTCCCCAGGGTAAAGTGATTAAAATTTCACTTGGTATGTCATAGGATATCCATTCTTTAGATGAAGCAATTAAGGATGCTTTATTAGTTCCAATTTCTTCCATCATTTCTCTCCAAACTGCTTCTTCAGGATTTTCATTTTCATCAATACCACCTTGGGGCATTTGCCAATACCCGCTGGGATTATCTAATCTTTTGCCAACTAAAACCTGATTTTTTGTGTTGAGAATCATCATTCCCACACATTTTCTATATTTTTTTTGCATTATTATTCTTGAATTTCATTAAAGAGACTAACACCTTGTACAAGATCAAAGGCTCTACGAAGTTGATAATCAAGCTCTAAACGTTTTTCAAATTCACTTAATTCATTATCTTCATTATCTTCTAATTCTTCTTCGTTATTTTTATCAAGGGAATCTTTTAAATCTGACTCAGAAAATCTTTTATAATTAAAAGATTCAAATTCTCCTTGCTCAATAATTATATCTGGAACAATACCCTTACCCTGGATTGATTCACCAGAAGGGGTATAATATCTAGCTGTAGTTAATCTTATACCAGTGAGACTATCGCTATTTGAAACTTGAAAGGGAATTATTGTTTGTACTGATCCTTTACCAAAAGATTGTGTGCCTATAATGATTGCTCTTTTATGATCCTGTAGGGCGCCTGCAACAATTTCAGATGCAGATGCAGAGCCTCCGTCAATAATTACAACAAGTGGTTTACCATTAGTTCTATCAGACTTCTTTGCACGATATCTTCTAATATCTTTTTTATCTCTACCTCTTGTTGAAACTATTTCTCCTCTTTCCAAGAATATATCTGTTACCTTAACTGCTTGAGTAAGAAGACCGCCTGGGTTAGACCGTACGTCTAAAACATAACCTTTTATTTGGTTTTCTTTTTCAATTTTTTTTATTGCATCAAGAAGGCCACTTTCTGTTTGTTCGTTAAAAGATGTTATTCTCAAATATCCAATATTATTAAGTACTTCACTTTTTACTGATCTAATTTTTATATAATCTCTAATAATCTCAATCTCAAAGGGTTCAGTATTTGCTCTCGAAATAGTAATTACTATTGGTTCACCTTTTTTACCTCTCATTAATTCAACGGCTTCATTTAGAGTTAGACCAAAAACAGGTGTTTCATCTATTTGAATAATGTAATCACCTGCAAGAACTCCAGCTTCATATGCTGGTGTATCTTCAATTGGAGCAATGACTTTTACAAAACCTTCTTCCATGGTAATTTCAATACCTAATCCCCCAAATTTACCCTCTGTATCCATTTGCATTTCTTGAAATACTTCTTCATTCATAAAACCAGAATGAGGATCTAAACCTGACAACATTCCATCAATCGCTTTTTCAATTAACTCTTGATCCGTAACCTCTTCTACATAGGATGATCTTACCCTTTCGAATACCTGCCCAAATAGATCTAAATATTTATATTTTTCTTCATCTGAAGAAGATCCATATGTTTTAGGTGCAAGAAGTATAATCAGGGTGAGCAGTAGTATTACTTTTAAAAATGCATTTTTTGAAATTATCATATATTTTAAGCTAGTTTAGTTTGTGCAGAATCAAAGCTTACTTCCCATAATTTTTCTAAAGCGTATAATTCTCTAATTTCTTGTCGAAACAAATGAACAATGATCTCACCTGCATCAACAATTATCCAGTCACATTGAGGTCTTCCTTCAGGATTCGGACATTTTATCCCTGCTTTTTTTAATTTTTTTACCATTTCGTCTGCTGTAGCATCTGAATGTCTAGTTGATCTACAGGTAGCAATCACAAAGGCATCAGCAACGGATGATTTGTTTGATAAATCAATAACTTTTATATCTTCAGCTTTTGCATCACTTAGTATTGATACAATATTTTCTGTCAATGAAGTAATTTTATTAATATTTGCCTCTTAATTTATTTCTTTGATTTCTAATTTCAGATGATGAAATTTTAATTTCTTTATTTTGTATCAAAGTCCATGCAGGAGTTTTTTTTGAAACATGTTCTATGTCTTGCGCTATATATTTATGATGAATAAATTTTTTTGCTGCAACACTTTTCAAAGCATTTGTATTATATCCATGTCTTCTGAAAATAACAATAGAGATAATATGAAAAATTGATTGCCATTTTTCCCATTCGTGAAAATTAACTAAATTGTCTGCACCCATTAACCAAAAAAATTTAATATTTTTATAATATTGAATAAGAAATTTAATTGTTTGATAAGAATATTGAGATTTAATTTTTTTTTCTACTTCTAATATTTTTATAGGAAAATTTTTTGTAATTTGTTTACAATTTTGTAATCTTTCTTCGTATGTTGCAGGTTTTGAAATCTTCAAAGGGTTCTGAGGTGTAACTAGCCACCAAATTTCATCTAGATGTAATACTTTTTTAGCTTCATTTGAAATAAATAGATGCCCTCGATGTGGCGGATCAAAAGATCCTCCCAGAAGTCCAATCTTTTTCAATTAAGGTCTTTCCTGACCATTACCATTAACTACATATTTAAATGTAGTTAAATGTTTTGTTCCCACTGGTCCTCTTACATGTATTTTGTCTGTTGAGATTCCTATCTCAGCACCAAAACCAAATTCACCGCCATCCGCAAATTGCGTAGATGCATTTTTAAGTATTATTGCGCTGTCAATTTTATTATAAAATTTTTCAAAGGTTTTTTCACTTTCTGTAATTATACTTTCTGTATGACCAGAAGAATAATCATTTATATGTTTAACTGCTTCATCAACTCCTGAAACAATTTTTACTGATAAAATTTTATCTAAATATTCTAAAGACCAATCTTCTTCACTTGCAGTTTTAAAATCACTATCTAAAGACTGAATATATTCATCACCTCGAATTTCACAGTTTACTTCTTTTAGAGGTTTTAATATTTTCATTGCTTCGTCTTTAATTTGTTCATCAATTAAAAGTGTTTCTGCAGCACCACAAATTTCAGGACGCCTCATTTTACTATTAAAAACTACTTTTTCTGCAATGCTTAAATCAGCATCTTTATCTACATACACATGACATATACCGTCTAAATGTTTGATAACGGGTATTTTGCTTGCTGAATTAATTTTTTCAATCAAACCTTTTCCACCTCTAGGAATAATGACGTCAACATAATCTCTCATGCTTAGTAAATGATCAACCGCTTCTCTTTCAGGTGTATTAATCATTTGGACACAATGTTCTGGTAGGCCAGCTTCCGTGAAAGAATTTGTAATATTATTTACTAATTCCTTAGAGGAATAAAAACTATCGCTACCACCTCTTAAAATTATACAATTACCAGATTTTATGGAAAGACAAGACGCATCAACAGTGACGTTCGGTCTGGATTCATAAATCACACCTAATACACCAAGTGGTGTTGAAATTTTACGAAACTGTAAACCATTAGGTCTTTCCCATTCTTCTAATGTAATGCCAATTGGATCTGGTATTTCGATTATATCTTCAATTGATGTAATCAATCCATCAATAGATTTTTCAGTTAATGTAAGTCTATTTATTAAAGGCTTAGCTAAAGATTTTTTTTCACCATTTTCTAAATCTATTTTATTTGCTTCAAGAATTTTATTTCTATTTTTATCTAAATTTTTAGTGAGTTTTGTTAAAGCAAGATTTTTTTGATCACTGCTACAGACTTTCATATTTAGAGAGGCAGATTTTGCTCTTTTGCCTAATTCAATAATATTATTTTCAATACTCATGTAGAAAGCTTAACTAAATTATCTTTATGTACCACTTCCTCTCTTCCTTCGAAACCTAAAACTTTATAAATTTCTTTACTTTTCTTTCCAATAATTTTTTTTGCATCATTAAAATCATAAGCAGATATACCTATTGCTACCTTCTGACCATTCTCAACTAAGATAGATATTACATCACCTCTTTTGAATCTTCCCTTGATATCTATTACACCTGCAGGAAGAAGACTTTTATTTTTCAAAATTGCATTTTGAGCCCCTGTATCTATAATAATCGATCCTGATGGTTTTAAATGATTTAATAACCATTTCTTTTTGGACGAATTTGTAGAAGTTAAGGGATAAAAAATTGTTGAATTTTTTTTATTAATATTACTGATTGGTCTGTTTTTATCACTATTAGTGATTATTGTAGCACAACCGTTTCCCGCACATATCTTTGCAGCTAAAATTTTTGTGGCCATTCCTCCACTGCCTAGTTCAGAAGATTGATAATTACCAAGTTCTTCAATTTTTTTATCAATTTTAAATACCTCTGAAATTTTTTTGACATCCTTATCTTTTTTTGGATTACCTTGATATAAACCATCAACATCACTTAATAAAATTAATAAATCAGCTTCAATCATTTGTGCTACTCGGGCTGCAAGTCTATCATTATCACCATAACGAATTTCCTCAGTAGCAACAGTGTCATTTTCATTAATGATTGGGATTATGTTTTTACTTTGTAATGATGATATTGTATTTCTAGCATTTAAATATCGTCGCCTTTCTTCACTATCTTCTAATGTTAATAAAATTTGAGAAACACCTATCTTGTATTTTCCTAGTTTATTTCGCCATTGATGGGCTAATTCAATTTGACCAACTGAAGCTGCTGCCTGTTTATCTTCTAATTTTCTTAACTTTGTATTTGAAATACTTTTCGCACCTAAAGCAATAGCGCCAGAACACACAATCACAATTTTTTTTGTTTTATTCAATTCAGCAATGTCTTTACACAAATTATCTAACCACTTAGATTTGATCTTTTTTGTTTTCGAATCAACAATTGAATTTGAACCAATTTTTACAACTACTTTTTTATATTTTTTAATCATTTGTGATTTCATTATATTTGAATAAATAATCAATTAGATCATCTATACCTTCATTATTAAAACTTGATATAAAAAGAATATCAGAATTTAACTTTTGATTGATCTTAATTTTTTTTTCCTCTAAATTTTCATGAAATAAATCAACTTTGGTTAAAACAATTATTTCTTTTTTTGAAGATACTTTTTCACTATATTTTGAAATTTCGTTTCTTACTGTAATATAGTTTTCGTACCAATTGTCGTCATTTATATCTACTAAATGAAGTAAATATTTACATCTCTCAATATGTGCTAAAAATTTATCTCCCAAACCTTTTCCCTCATGCGCACCTTCAATCAACCCTGGGATATCTGCTAATACAATTTCTTTATCAAAGCGCTTCACGGTACCAAGCACAGGATGTAAGGTTGTAAATGGATAATCCCCAATTTTTGGGTTAGCATTAGAAATTGTTGATAACAGAGTTGATTTACCTGCATTAGGTAAGCCTATTACCCCTATATCTGCAAATAATTTTAGTGATAACC
This sequence comes from uncultured Alphaproteobacteria bacterium, assembly GCA_902587565.1. Lineage (GTDB taxonomy): Bacteria > Pseudomonadota > Alphaproteobacteria > HIMB59 > CACPNW01. The sequence continues at coordinate 150,709 of CACILT010000003.1, read as the reverse complement.
ATATCCATCGCTCTTCTCCTAACTCACCTTTTGTAAATTTTCTTGGAGCTTGGTTAACTGATGATTTAAAATGATTATTTCCTAAACCGCCATTACCACCCTTTAATAAAATGTATTCTTCATCAATTTTTGTTAGATCAGTTAGCAATACCGTTTTATCTTCATTGTAAATTTCTGTTCCAGGTGGAACTTTAATAACCATGTTGCTTCCATTCGCTCCTGTTTGATTTTTTCCCCTTCCATTTTCACCTTTTTTTGCTTTAAAATGTTGTTGGTATCTAAAATCAATTAGTGTGTTTAAATTATCATCCACTTTAAAAATAATATTTCCACCTTTGCCTCCATCGCCTCCATTAGGGCCACCAAACTCAATATATTTTTCCCTACGAAAACTAGCGCAGCCATCTCCACCATTACCAGATGCAATATATATTTTTGCTTGATCTAAAAATTTCATAATAAATTTTTAATTAATTGGGATTATTGTTCTGTGGGAACAACTGACACAAAAGTTCTTACTCTTGTTTTTTTAAAAGCTACTTTTCCATTTATTGTAGCAAATATTGTGTGATCTTTACCTATGCCAACATTATCACCTGGATGAAACTTTGTGCCTCTTTGCCTAATAATAATGTTTCCTGCTATTACGTTTTCACCACCAAATTTCTTAACTCCAAGTCTTCGACCGGCCGAGTCTCTTCCATTCCTAGAACTACCACCTGCTTTTTTCGTTGCCATTATTTATCTTCTTTTTTAGTTTTAACAGTTTTTTTAACAGTTTTCTTTACTGATTTTTTCTTAGTAGGTGAAGCTTTATTTACTGATTTTTTTGCAACTGACTTCTTTTTTGTAACTTCTACCTCTTTAGACTCAATTTTTTCTTTAGTAACTATAGTTTCAGTTTTTTTAACTTTTTTTGTTTCAGGTTCAGCAGTGGACTTTTTTCCACCATAAGAAATTGATTCTATTCTTAATACAGTTAGATATTGTCTATGACCTTGTGTTAATCTGTAATTTTGTCTTTTCCTTTTTTTAAAAACTATTATTTTTTTATCTCTGATTTGATCAACAATTTTTGCTTCAATTAAAGCATCTTTTAGTAACGGCTCGCCTAAGCTATTTGTGCTTTGATCACTGATCGCTAATACATCAGTAATAGACACTTTATCACCTTTGGATCCTTCAAGTTTTTCTACTTTAAGTATCTGACCAGCTCTTACTGAGTATTGCTTTCCACCAGTTTTGAAAATTGCTAACATATCTTTTGATGGCGGGGTTTATAGTGAACTATGCTAATAGTCAAATTAAAAATATGGCGTAAATACTGGAAATAAAGACCTTAAAAGCTATCCTTTGCTTTTCGCAAATAAACAAATAATTCAAAGTCTGTAAAACCTAGCTCTCTCTTAATTATAGTACCTAATTTTGAATTTTGATTTAGGAATAAGTTATATTGTTTTTCATCTTCTAATAAAAAAGGTACGGATTTTCCTTTATTATTTAAATCATCATTAATTTTGTTTCTAACTGTCAAATAAGCACTTTCTTTTTTAAGTGTTTTCTCAAGAAAATTTAAATTGCCCATTGTATATTCATGACCACAATAAATAATTGTATTTTTACTTAACTCATTGATTTTTTTTAAACTGTTAAACATTTCATTTAATGTTCCTTCGAACACACGACCACAACCAAGTCTGAATAGTGTATCACCACAAAATAAAACACCATTGTTTTCATCATAGTAAATTATATGATCTAATGTATGCCCAGGTGTTTTTATTATTCTAAATGTATTTAAGCAGGAGTTGACTTCATCTCCATCACGTAAAACGAATCTTGTATTTTCAATCTGAGCACTTGGAGAGTGTATATTAACTTCTGGAAAAGCATTAAGTATTCCTTTTACACCTGATGTGTGATCTCTATGATGATGTGTAATAAATATATCTTCTATAGTTAAATTGTTTTCAAGAGCAAAATTTAATATAGAATTACTATCAGCAGGATCTATAACACAGCTATTATGTGTGTCATTATATAAAACAAAAGAGTAGTTATCTTTTAATTGATTTATAATTTCAACTTTCATCTAATAACTAATTTGCAATAACAGAATTTTTTGCAAAAACTTTTTTTGATGATTTAATTTTTATTGGTTCATAATTTTTATAACTTAATAAAAAGATAGCTTCGTGAGTGAAAAAATTAATTCCAGTAACTGATTCACTTATATCAAATTGCTTACCTTTTGATGTTAATCCAATACTTTTTTCAATCACAATATTCATTTCATTACACAAATTCAAAAAATCCTTAATTGTAAAAAAATGAATATTAGGTGTGTCATACCATGTATAAGGTAAACTTTCTGTCACTGGCATTTTTCCAGATATTAAAAGCTGTAATCTTATTTTCCAATGTCCAAAGTTAGGAAAAGAAACTATTGCTTTTGATCCTATTCTTAATAATTCAGACAGAATATCTTTGGGCTTCATCATTGCTTGTAAAGTTTGACTTAAAATTACATAATCAAAACTATTATTTGAATATTGAGACAAATCTAATTCGGCATTTCCATGTACAACATTGAAACCTCTTGCAATAGCATTTGCAGCTAGATCTCTATTTAATTCAATGCCATGAGTTATCGCATTACGATTATTTTCTAATTGTTCCATAAGACCGCCATCACCACATCCAATATCTAGGATTTTTCTATCTTCTGCGATAAGTGTTTCAATAAGAGACCAATCTTTTCTTATGCTATTAATTTTATTCATCTATCTTCGCAAAGTTGTTTGTTAGGAAACCTTTTATTACATCATCTAACTGCGGTTCCTCTAATAAAAAACTATCATGCCCTTTATCAGTATCAATTTCTAGAAAGCTTACTTCTCTTGATAGAGAATTTAATTGATTTACAATCATTTTACTTTCTATTGTAGGGAATAACCAATCCGAGGTAAATGAGACAATTAAATATTTTAAATGGTTATTGGGATTATGACTAAACTCAATATTTTTTCTAAATGTTTCATCATGATCAAAATAATCCATAGCCCTTGTTAAATAAAGATATGAATTTGCATCAAATCTTTCAACAAATGATTTACCTTGATATCTCAGATAACTTTCAACTTGAAAATCAGCATCAAATCCAAAAGAAATAATATCTCTTGATTGAAGTTTTCTTCCAAATTTTCTATGCATCGCATTTTCGGATAAATATGTAATATGCGCAATCATTCTTGCTACTGATAGACCTCTTTCAGGCACTTCATTATTTTCAAAATACTTTCCATTTTTCCAAATAGGATCACTCATTATTGCCTGTCGCCCAACTTCATGAAATGCAATATTTTGAGCTGAATGTTTTAATGCGCCTGCAATATGTATTATATTCAAAATTTTATCTGGAAAATCGATTGCCCATTGAAGTGCTTGCATTGCTCCCATCGAACCACCAATGACAGAAAATAACTTCTCTATATTTAAACTTTCAATCAATAAAGATTGAGCCTTCACCATATCTTTTATTGTTATGGAAGGAAAATTACCGCCATATGCAACATTACTTCCATTTTGTAACTCTTTAGGACCCGTTGAGCCAGCACAACCGCCGAGTACATTTGAGCAAATTACAAAAAATTTGTTTGTATCAATTGGTTTATTAGGCCCAACCATTCTAGACCACCAACCTTCTCTCCCAGTAATGGGATTATTCCCAGCAACATATTGATCTCCAGTTAAAGCATGGCAAACAAGAATAGCATTAGTTTTATCAGCATTTAATTTGCCATATGTTTTGAATGCTAGTTTAAAACTATCTATTATATCTCCTGATTCTATTTTTAAATTAATATTCTCGAAATAGGCTATTTCGCTTTCAAGTTTTGTGTCAGTAGTAAATCTTGTTTTCATATCTTTTTAGTTTAACACTATTTGAAAGAATGAAGGAGGAGTGTAAACGCTTTAGCTGATTATTGCTCCACCCGCAAGCTGTCTCAAATCGGTGATAATCGGTCTTATATTTATATATCTTTCTAAGTCAATAAATCGTCATTTTTTAAATTAAATACTACTTTATTTTGATTTATCGTAAGATAGTTTGTAAAGAAACGTCCAAAATTATGAAAAATAAAGAATTAGACAATTTAAGAAGCAAAATTAATAACATTGATGATGAAATTTTATCTTTATTATCTAATCGATCTAAAATTGTTTTAGAAATAGGAAAACACAAAAAAGATAATTCTGTTGTTGATCTAGATAGAGAACAAAAAATTCTCGACAGATTAAGCTCTAAATTTACAGGATCTTATCCAAAAGATACCATTGTTAGACTTTGGAGAGAAATTTTTCAATCTTCTGAAAAACTTCAGAAGTTAACTAAAGAAAATATTCAATCAAAAAGATCTATAGAAAACATTAATGTTTATAAAGGTGGTAAGGCAAAATTAAATAACAATAAAAAAGTTATAAAACTTTCTTCAAATGAAAATCCCTATGGCGCTTCACCGAAAGCAATTGAATTGTTAGAAACAAAAAATATTAATCATGATTTACATAGATACCCAGAAATTGATGGATCATCATTAAGAGAAGCAATAGCTAAAAATTTTTCTATTGATAGTAATAGAATTATTCTTGGCTCTGGATCAGATGAAGTTTTATTATTTGCAGCTTTGGCATTTTGTCAAGATGGCGATGAAATTCTCCACGCAAACCACGGCTTTGAGATGTATTCAATTGTGAGTAAAGTAGTTGGTGCAGTTCCAAAAAAAATTATGGAAGATGTAAATTTCAATTTAAATATTGAAAATCTCATAGATCAAACAAATGATGCTACTAAAGTAATTTATATTGCATCACCTAATAATCCAACCGGAACTTATTTGTCTAGAGACCAACTTGTTAAATTAATGAATAATATTTCTAAAAATATTATAGTTGTTATAGACGGGGCATATGTCGAATATGTGCAAAAAGACGATTACGATAAAGGATTTAGTTTAACGGATGAATATGAGAATATTATTTTAACAAGAACATTTTCAAAAACATATGGACTTGCAGCTTTAAGAGTAGGCTGGTGTTATACCAGTCAAAAAATAGCTGATATAATTAATAAAATAAAACCTCCTTTTAATACGACAACTATTTCACAGTCTCTTGCAATTAAAGCTTTGGAGGATAAAGAACATATTGAAAACTCTGTTAAATTAAATTCTGAAATTAAAGATTGGTTTGAAAAAGAGCTCAAACTTCTAAATATTAAAACCAGACAAACTGAAGGTAATTTTACTTTAATTGAAACTTCAGAAGAAGAAGCTGAGAAAATTAGTAATCATCTTATGAATGATGGCATTATTATAAGGCGTTTAAATAGTTATAATTTACCCAATTTTTTGAGAATTAGTATTGGTACAAAAGAAGAAATGAATTTGACAGTTGAAAGTTTGAAGAAATTTAATGTCTAAAATAACTTATGATTCAGCTCTGGTTATTGGTATGGGATTAATTGGATCATCCATAGCAAGGGCTCTGAAGGAAAAACAATTATCAAAAAAAATTTTTGCTATTGATAAGGACAGTGAGGTAATAAATATTTCAAAAAATTTAAATCTTGTGGATGTAATAGAGAGTGATTTAAATAAATATAATCAACAATTTGATATTATTTTTATTTGTACGCCTTTGAGTTCATATAGGGATATATTTAAGCAATTGAATAGCTATGTTAATGAAACAACACTAGTAACAGATGTTGGTTCAACAAAAGTAAGTGTTATAAAAGATTTTAAAGAATCAATTAATAATAAAAAAATTTTATTTGTTCCTGCCCACCCTATTGCTGGATTAGAGAAAAGTGGACCAGAATTTGGTTTCGCAAAGCTGTTTGAAAATAGGTATTGTATTTTGACCCCAACAGAAACTCAGAGTGAGATAACAAGATCAGTTTCAGATATTTGGGAGTCATTCGGAATGAATATAGAAATCATGGAACCTAAACGTCATGACAGAGTACTAGCTATGACATCTCATATTCCACAACTCATTGCATATTCTGTCGTAGGAACTGCAACAGAGCTTGAATCTCAAATGAAAGATGAAGTAATTAAATATTCAGCTGCAGGTTTTAGAGATTTCACAAGATTGGCAGGTAGTGATCCAGTAATGTGGCGTGATGTTTATGAAAAAAATAAAGAAGCCGTTTTAGAAATGCTTGGTCGTTTCAGTGAAGATCTACTTACTTATCAAAAAGCAATAAGAAATAATGATTTAAAATATTTGGAAGAAAAATTTATAAAATCAAAAGAAATTAGAAAAATTATTGAAGAGATTGGTCAAGCAGGAACTTTTGATCCCACAGAAAAGAATTAGTTTTCCAATAATAAATTTGAAGCAGTTTCTATTCTATTTTGAACTTCGTTTAATAAAACTTTTTTATCTAAACCTTCATCAATTGTCGGTAAAAATTTTATAGTAATTAATCCTTTTTCTAATACCCATGATTGTTTTGGCCAACATAAACCTGAATTTAAAGCTACAGGAAGGATTTTTCTTTTTGTGTGATTATAAATTCCAATAAAACCTGTCTTATAATCAGGTTTACTTCCAGGCAGCTTTCTTGTTCCTTCGGGGAAAATAATAATAGAAGATCCAAAAGATAATTTTGATTTAACTTTTTGTAACATATCTCTCATAGCTTTTGTTCCACCATCTCTATTAATCGCAACCATATTAGACTTGAATAAATATTGTCCAAAAATTGGTATAAAGAAAAGCTCTCTTTTATGGACAAAGAAACAATCTTTTAAATAGTAATAGAGTGCAAGTGTCTCAAAAGCGGACTGATGTTTAGACGCAATTAAGACACTTTCATTTGGAATATTTTCTAAACCCTCAATTTTATGTTTAATATTACATATAAGATTAAGAAAAACAAAAATAACATGTATCCAAAGTTTCGTTGGATATTTAAGTAAATAACTTGGTAATAAGAGAAAAGGTAAACATAAAATACCCATCAACACAGTCCATATAACCAAGGAAATATAAAATATTATACTTTTTAAAATTAACATACTTAATGATTTTGTTTTATATACTAGCCTGACTGATCTATATATAATTTATGTTCATTGTTTGCTCTAATTGTGAATTCAAGTATTTAGTAAATTCTGCAGATCTTAAACCAAATGGTAGAATGGTTGAATGCGCAAATTGTAATCATCAATGGTTTCAAGAATTAGATGATACTGACATTACATCATCAGTCCCGTCTACAAAAAAAGAAGAATTAGATCAAAATTTAAATAAAAATAACCAAAAAGAAAAATTAGAAAAAGGTCCAGTCAGAAATTTACCAAGTACAGTTGTAAGACAAGAAAAACCAAGTGTTATTAATTCAACTATAGTAATTATTCTAGCTATAGTTGTAATTTTAGCAATATGGATTTATCGATCCTACGGTGTAAATACTTTTATTATTATTGATTTCTATATTAGGGAATTCTTCTTTAATTTAAATTTGATAATTTCAGACTTAGCTAAAATTATACACAATACTTTAAATTAGTTACAACCAACTAGGAATAATATCAGCTTCAATTGTTTTCTCAATTTTCTCTGGAGAATAAACAATTGCATAATTATCATTGTGTACTAAAATTTCAGAGGGTAGTGGTCTAGAGTTATAATTTGAAGACATTACTTTTCCATAGGCTCCTGTATTTTTTATAACTAGTAGATTACCAATTTTTTGTTTAGCCAATTTAATATTTTTTAAAAAAACATCTGAACTTTCACAAATAGGACCAGCAATAGCATAATCCATAAATTCCTCTGAGTTTACATTTATCGCTGATATTTCATGATGTGCACCGTACATCGCTGGACGTATCAATGTATTCATACCAGCATCAACAATTAAATAATTTATACCTCCATTATTCTTAATTGTAAGAATAGAGGTAACTGTAACTCCAGCCTCAGCAATTAAATATCGACCAGGCTCAAACGATAATTCATAGTTTGTTTGCGTAAAACAATTATCAAGCTCTTCTTTTACCTTCTTGATATTAAAGTCAGGATCAGAATCTTCATATTTAACATGAAAACCTCCTCCCAAATCTACATGTTTAATATTAATGCCTGATTCAATAAATTTATCTGCAGCCATTTTCATTTGAGAAAATGTATTTTTATAGGCCTCATTTTTACTAATTTGACTTCCAATATGACAACTAATACCAATTAAATTTAAACTTTTGCAACTTTTAACTAATTTGATAATTTTATCTATGTTATCGAATTCTATACCAAACTTATCAGTTTTTTTTCCTGTTGAAATTTTACCTAAAGTTTCACCATCAACATCTGGATTAAGTCTAACACCAATATCAACGATTTTATTTTTTTCATTTGCTAAATTATCGAGAAGTTTTATTTCTTCTAAAGATTCAGTATTAATTAAACGTATATTTTTATGTATAGCATAGAGTAAGTCTTGATCAGATTTTCCAACACCTTCAAAAATTATTTTATTTGGATCGAAACCAGCTTCCAAAGCTCTTTTTAATTCACCAACTGACACTACATCTGCTCCAATATCTAACGAGTTCATTAATTTCAAAATAGCTTGATTTGAATTAGACTTAATTGAATAAAAAATATTATTACCTAAAATTTCTTTAGTTTTATTAACTTGATTAATAATTTTTTGTTGTGAATACACATAAAAAGGTGTCTGACAAACTTTAACTAAGTCATATAAAGAAGTACCCTCAATATACGGGTCATTATTTTTATAAGTGAGCATTTATTCAGTGTTTATAATAACGGATTGTTGACGTTTTTTCTCTTCTTCTAATTTCTCTAAACAGGCTTCATCACATGGATATGTAATTACCGATTTGTCTACTTGATCTTCTGGTAAACTTAAAGGACCAACTTTACCACAGCTAAAAGTAAACAACAAAAATGATAATAATATTAATCTGATCATTATAAGTATTTTTTTATAACAATTTTTATCATTTTTTTAGTAATTTCAGGAGCCGTACCCCCAAAACTTGATTTTGATTTAACACTGTTAGTAGTTGATAGCACTTTTTTTGCGTCAGCCGTTATATTTTTGTCAAATTTTTTTAATTCTCCAAGAGATAATGAATCTATGTTTCTATCTTGTTTTGAACAATAAGAAACAATCTTTCCTGTAACAACATAAGCATCTCTAAATGAATATCTAAGATTTTGAACCAACCAATTTGCTAAATCGGTAGCGGTTGCATTTGAATTATCAATCAACTCTTTCATTCTAGTTTTGTTGAATGTAGATTTTGATAAAATTTCATTCATAACTTTTATACACAAAGAAACATTGTCGTATGAATTAAATGTTATTTGTTTATCGTCTTGTAAGTCTTTGCTGTAAGAAAGTGGTAATCCTTTAATAATATTAAGCATTGAACTTAAATTACTAATGATAATACTTGTTTTTCCTCTAACAAGCTCTGCACCATCTGGATTTTTTTTCTGAGGCATAATTGAACTACCAGTTGAAAGATCATCTGGTAAATTGATAAAATTAAATTGTTGATTTGACCAAAGTACTATTTCCTCTGCTATTTTTGATAAATGAACAGCAATTAGTGATAAAACAAATAAAAATTCTATTACAAAGTCTCTATCTGAGACAGTGTCCATAGCATTTTTTGTTGGCTCTCTAAATCCCAACTCTTTAGTTGTATATTTTCTATCAATAGGAAAAGAAGTCCCTGCAAGTGCAGCTGCACCTAATGGGTTTTCATTAAGACGATATAAACAATCTTCAAGTCTTGTTCTGTCTCTACCAATCATTTCAACGTAAGCTAAAACATGATGAGCCAATGTTATTGGTTGAGCAATCTGTAAATGAGTGTAACCTGGCATAATTGTTTCAGTATTTTTTGTTGCAATGTTAATTAAAGTTCTCTGAAATTTTTTTAGTTCACTATCTAAAATTTTAGATTCTTTTTTAACCCATAATTTTAAATCAGTTACTACCTGATCATTTCTAGATCTTGCAGTATGAAGCTTTCCTGCAATTTTTCCAATTTTCTTAAATAATAAACTTTCAATGTTCATATGAATATCTTCAAGTTTTTTTGAAAATACGACCTTGTTTTTTTCAATATCTCTTTCAATTGCTTTAAGTCCAGAAACTATTGCACTTTGTTCTTTTTTATTTATTATTTTTTGTTTACCGAGCATTCTAGCATGCGCTATTGACCCAGTTATATCTTCTTTATACAGACGTTGATCGATATCTATAGACGTATTAATTGCATCTAAAATCTCACTAGGTCCTTTTGAAAAATGGACATTTCTTGAAGGATTTTTTTTCATTTTGCGCGCCTATAAGAGATATTTATATTAATTTCCACCCTTATGCTTAAATTATTTTCATACGGCAAATTTTTCTTATATAAGCTCACCTTTATAGAACTCACATGAATATTAAAAAAGTAGTAGTAATAGGATCTGGCACTATGGGCAGTGGAATCGCAGCCCAAATAGCAAATGCTAATATTGATGTTACACTTCTAGACTTACCTTCAAAAGAAGGATCTAGAAACCAAATTACAGAAAACGCTAAAGAAAGAATTAAAAAATCACGACCTCCACTTTTAGTAGAAAAAAACAAAGCAGAATTAATTAAGGTTGGAAATATTGAGGATGACTTTAATGAAGTTGCGGAAGCTGATTGGGTTGTGGAGGCTGTTGTTGAGAGAATAGATATTAAACATAACATTTATGATAAAATTCAGACTACAAGAAAGAACAATTCTATAATTTCATCTAATACATCTACAATTCCATTGAAAATCTTATCTGCAAATATGTCAGATGAAATGAAAAAAAATTTTTGCATTACCCATTTTTTTAACCCAGTTCGATATATGGCATTGCTCGAGATAGTAACTGAAGAAGTTAATGACATTGAAAAAATAAATTTATTAAAACAATTTTGTGATGAAAAACTTGGTAAAGGTGTAATTATTTGTAACGACACTCCAGGATTTATTGGAAACAGAATTGGAGTTTATGCAATGCAAGTTGCTATGACTGAAGCTTTTAAAATGAAGATATCAATTGAAGAAGCTGATGCAGTATTTGGAAGACCAATGGGTATCCCGAAGACTGGAATTTTTGGGCTATACGATTTAATTGGTATCGATTTGATGGCTGATGTTTTAAAAAGTTTTATCAAAGAACTCCCAAAAGAAGATCCTTTCCACGAGGTTGCACAAGAAATTCCATTGGTCACAAAACTTATTGAAACTGGGTATACAGGAAGAAAAGGTAAGGGTGGTTTTTATAGAATGAATAAATCTGATAGTAAAAAAATTCTTGAAGCAATTAATTTAGAAACTGGTGAGTATAACCCAAGTCAGAAAATTAATTTAGGTATGGGAGATAAAATTGACATAAATAAACTCATTCAAAGAAAAGACAAATACGGTGAATATGCAAAATCAATTCTGACAAAAGTAATTAGGTATGCTGCATATTTAATCCCTGATGTATCATCAAAATATATAGACATAGATGATGCACTAAGATTAGGTTTTAATTGGACCGTTGGCCCTTTTGAAATGCTTTCAAATATTGATACAAAAAATTTTATTGATCAAAATACTGATATTAACTTCTTTAAAGATCTAAAGGGAGTTTTTGAATTTAATAAAAGACCTGGATATTTAGATTCAAGTATTGATAATTTAAGATCGTTAAATTTACAAAAAACTTTTGAAAACCCTTCTGCTAATATTAAAAATGCTTCATCATATCAGGTTGTTGAATTTACTACTAAGGCAAACGCTTTAGATACTGACTCTATGTTAGCTTTAAAAGAAGCTGCTCAAAATAATAAAAGCACAATTGTGATTAATGATGCAATGCAATTTTCTGCTGGTGTAAATTTAAATTATGTCATGGAATTTGCTAAAAATAATGAATGGTCTAAAATTGAAAAATTTATAATTGATTTCCAACAAACGTGTAAAACAATAAAATATGCAGATAAGCCTTTTATTGCTGCGCCATCAGGACTTGCTATTGGCGGTGGTTTTGAAGTGGTATTGCATTGTGATTATAACGTTGCTCATACAAATGTTGTTCTTGGACTAGTTGAATCTTTAGTTGGACTCATTCCTGCTGGTGGGGGTTGTAAGGAAATGCTGTGGCGTTGGTTACAAACTCCAGAAGGTAAAGAAAATTCTGAACATGCGTCTATGAAAGTTTTTGATCTTATTGGTTATGCTATTACTGCTACCTCACCAAATGAAGCGCTGCCAAATCAATTCTTTTTAGAAAAGGATAAGGTGGTAATAAATAGAGACAGACAATTATCAACGGCTATCGATTTATTAAATAATATTGAGGGAGGCTATGAAAAACCATCTCAACCTAAATTCAATTTGGGCGGTAGTGCTGTCAGAGATAAAATGATTGAAAAACTTGAAGCACTATATAATGAAAATAAAATTTTAGACCATGGATTAGAAGTAGGTAAGCAAATTGCTTTTGTGCTTAGTGGTGGAAATACAAATATTGATAATGAATTAAGTGAAGATGATCTTTATAATCTTGAATTAGAAGCTTTCATGAGACTTATCCAGATGCCTAAAACTCAAGAGCGAATAAAACATACACTTGAAACTGGAAAACCATTAGTAAATTAAATTAATTTCTTGTAGTATTTGATCCTTTTAGGAAACAGATGAGTAATTTTGATACAAACCTAGATAAAAATTCAGCCAATTTTGTTCCACTATCACCATTAAGTTTTATAACTCGCGTGAAAGATATTTATCCAAACTATGACTCGTTAGTTTATGGAAAAAGAAGTTACACTTGGCTTGAAACCTATAATCGATGTACCAAGTTTGCTAGTGCATTAGCAAAAAAAGGAATTACAAAAGGAAGTACCGTTTCAATCATAGCGGCAAATACTCCTGAATTATTCGAAGCACATTATTCTATCCCAATGACTGGTGGCGTTATTAATACGATCAATACTAGACTTGATGCAGATACAATTGCGTATATTCTAGATCATAGTGATGCAAAACTTCTTATAACTGATACTCAATTTTCACCTACAATGAAAAAAGCTTTGCAAATATGTGGGAAGAATATTCCTATTATTGATATTCATGATGATCAGGCAGTTTTTAAAGATGGTGAGGGTGAACAAATTGGAGAAATGACATATGAAGAATTCTTACAAACGGGTGATGATAATTTTAATTGGTCTTTACCTGAAGATGAATGGCAAGCAATCTCACTAAGCTATACATCAGGCACAACTGGTAAACCAAAAGGTGTTGTGTATCACCACCGTGGATCATATTTAATGTCAACAGGAAGTGTCACGGCATGGAACATGCCCAATAAATTAACATTTCTATATACCGTTCCAATGTTCCACTGTAACGGATGGGGCTACCCTTGGACAGCCGCTTTAATACATGCAAAGATTATTTGCTGTAGATATATTGTTGCAAAAGATATCTATAATTTAATAGATAAATATAAAGTAACTCATTTCGGAGGCGCTCCTATAGTTTTAAGTTTAATTGCTAACGCAGATGAGAGAGATAAAAAGGAAATAAATCATAAAGTATATGTATTAACTGCTGGAGCTCCACCAACGAGTGCAATTCTTGAAAAGATGGATAACTTAGGTTTTGAAGTTATGCATGTATATGGGTTAACTGAAACATACGGCCATATTCTTCAATGCGCGTGGAATGAAGAATGGGAGTCACAATCAAAATCTGAAAAAGCTGATATTAAAGCAAGACAAGGTGTTCGTTATCCAAATACTGAAGAAGTTTGTGTCGCAGATCCAGAAACCTATGAAAAAGTTCCAATGGATGGAGAAACCATGGGAGAGATTTTAATTCGAGGAAATGTTGTGATGAAAGGATATTACAAAAATAAAGAGGCGACTGAAACATCCATGAAAAAAGGATGGTTTCACTCTGGTGATTTAGCTGTTGTCTATCCTGATGGATATATTCAAATAAAAGATAGATCGAAAGATATTATAATTTCTGGTGGAGAAAATATTTCATCTGTGGAAGTGGAAAATGTTGTTGCAAAACACCCAGCTGTTTCCTTGGTTGCAGTAGTCGCCAAACCTGATGAGAAATGGGGTGAAACACCTTGTGCTTTTGTAGAATTAGCACCTGGAAAAAATGCCACAGAAGAGGATATAATTCAGTTTTGCAAAGAAAATATGGCTGGATTTAAAAGACCAAAGCATGTAATCTTTGGTGAATTACCAAAAACTTCAACAGGGAAGATACAAAAGTTTGAATTAAGAACAAAAGCAAAGGAGTTATAAATGGATCCAAAAACTTATAAATTTGACACACTTAGTCTACATGCAGGTTATCAACCGAGCAAAAATGCTGGCTCAAGACAAGTACCAATTTATCAAACAACTTCATACATGTTTGATGATGTTGATCATGCGGCAGCACTTTTTAATTTAGAAAGAGGTGGTCATATTTATAGTCGTATGTCCAACCCAACAGTACAAGTTCTAGAAGAAAGAGTTTGTGCACTTGAAGGAGGAACAGCTGCTCTTGCAACTGCATCAGGAATGAGTGCAATATTTTTAACTATTATGACTCTTTGTAACGCTGGTGATCACATGGTTGTTTCTTCTCAGCTTTACGGTGGAACAGTAAATTTATTTAGATTAACGCTTCCTAAGTTTGGTATTAAAACAACTTTTGTAAAACCAAGAGATACAGAAGGATTTAAAAAAGCTATTCAACCAAATACTAAAGGAATTTTTGGTGAGCTTGTTGGTAATCCTGGTAATGAATTGATGAATATGCCTGAAGTTTCAAACATAGCAAAAGAAGCTGGCATTCCACTTATTATTGATAGCACGTATCAAACTCCATATTTATGCCGACCTTTTGAACACGGTGCTGACCTTGTAGTTCACTCATTAACTAAATGGATGAGTGGTAATGGATCTTCTATGGCTGGTATTTTAGTTGAAGGTGGAACATTTGATTGGATGCAAAATGATAAGTTTCCATCAATGACAGAACCGTATGAAGGCTATCATGGATTATCATTTGCAGAAGAATTTGGCCCAACAGCATTTACAATGATGGCAAGAGCTGAAGGAATGAGAGACATGGGACCTTGTTTAGCTCCTCAAAATGCATGGAACATTTTACACGGACTTGAAACTCTTTCTCTTCGTATGGAAAAACATTGCTCCAATGCTTTAAAGATGGTTGAATATTTATCTAATCATGAAAGTGTCGCTTGGGTGTCTCATGCAAGTGCACCAGGACATCCTGATAAGGAACTAGCAGAAAAAATTCTTCCTAAGGGAACTGGATCAATGATTGCCTTTGGAATCAAAGGTGGAAAAGAAGCAGGCGCTGCATTTATAAATAATGTTAAACTTGCATCGCATTTAGCAAATGTAGGCGATGCAAGAACATTAGTTATCCATCCGGCATCAGCAACTCACTCACAAATGGATGAGGCAACTTTAAAATTTGCTGGATTATCTCATGATATGATTAGATTATCTGTTGGCTTAGAAGACTTTGAAGATATTGTAAACGATTTCGAAGATGGATTTAGAGCTGCAAAAAAACCTCGTTTAGTTGCAAACAAATAAATGAAGTTTAAAGTTCGTGGTATCGATACGTTTGCCTCCACTGGAGGCAGACCTTTTGATAAAAATAAACCTCTTATTATTTTTGTTCATGGCAGTGGACTAAGTCACATGGTTTGGGTTTTACAAACACGTTACTTTGCATTCCGTGGATACAGTGTTTTAGCAGTTGATTTACCAGGTCACGGATTATCTTCTGGTGAAAGTTTAAAAACAATTGAAGAAATGGGAAATTGGGTTGGTGATGTAATTGGCGCAGTTGGATGTAAAGAAGCTTCACTAGTTGGACATTCTCAAGGATGTCTTGTAACAATGGAATGTGTTGCTCAGCACCCAGAAAAAATTAAAACCTTAACTCTTATGGGTGGCGCATCTGCAATTCCAATGAACCCTGAACTATTAAAACTTGCTGAAGAGAGTAATCCTAAAGCTGTTGATCTCATGATGGATTTTGCGCACGGTCCAGCAGGACATTTTGGAGGTCATCCTGTTCCTGGCTTATATCACCTAAATGTTGGCTCCATGATTGTTCAAAATAAAGAAATTAAAGATACTCTAGGTGTGGATTTTAGAGCATGTGATAATTATAAAAATGGACCTGAGATTGCTAAAAAATTAGATTTACCAACTCTCTCTATATTAGGTGCACAAGATAGAATGTGCCGTTTAAAAGATGGAAAAATTCTTGCTGATTATATTAAAGGCTCGGAAGTAAAGATTATTGAAGATTGTGGTCATATGATGCTCCTAGAAGAAGCAGATCAAACATTAGAAATTCTAAAGAAATTCATAGCTGAAAACTATCCATTACCAATAAGTTAAAATTAAAAATTTTTAGTAATAAATATTTTTGCTACTGCTTATTTTCTTCTTTATCAGGTCTTGTAAGTTCTTCGAGTTTACGCATTTCCTCTTCCATTTTAAGTCTTTCTTGCTCTTCACGTTTCTTTTTGCGCTCCTCAGCTTTCATTTTTAGCTTAAGCTCTTTTTGCATTTTGCGGTCGCCCGCTTTAGATTTATGATTAAAGTGTATGCCCATATGAACCCTGCGTCTATATACTAAATATTATAAAATATTTCTAGAGTCTAAATACTAATTTCTTGCTAGCCATACAATAACAACGAAAACAAATATAGCTATTGCTTGGAAAAGCACTCTTAAACGCATTAATTTATTACTATGATTTTTATTTAGTTTTCCATTGACTGCCATTGCAATGACACCAATTACTACTACAGCAAGTGTTGCAGCCATAAACAACACTAATATTATTTGCATTGTGCTCATAATAATATCTATATAAAACTTTTATTCTATGAAACAAGATAACTTAAACAAAGTGTTTGTTTATGGTTGATATTTTAAAAGGTCCGTCACTTACTAAACACCAAAATCCAAAAAAATTGATGATTATGCTTCATGGATATGGAGATAACGCTACTAATTTCATTCAAATTGCAAATTTAATTGATCAAGATGGCTGGGGGATGAAATATGTTGCATTAAATGCACCAGATACAATTCAAGATTATCCTATGGGTTATGAATGGTTTCAATTATATCTCAATGGCACTCATATTTCTAATGCTGGTGCAAAAGAATATGATGTAGTCAAAAAGAAAATATCTGAGAATGTAGAAAAAATTCATAACTCTATTTCTCTTTTGTTAGAGAATTTAAATTTAAATATGTCTGATTGTTTTGTTATGGGTTTTTCTCAAGGAGGTATGATGGCTTTTGAACTTGGCCAAATATTGAGAGACCATTTAGCTGGCTTGGCAATTATTTCTTCAAAAATTATATCAAAAGAACACAAGCCTAATAATGAACTTTTAAAAACACCAATTTTTATTTCTCATGGTGGCCAAGACGCTGTTTTGCCGATTTCCAATTATAATGAGTCAGTTCAAGTATTAAAAAATTACAATTACAATTTTGAAAATTATCTTATTGAAAAAGATGAGCATACTATGTCGCAAGAAACAATAACTTTATTCCAAAATTTTATTAAAAAAAATATTTAAAGTAATCGAATCTTCATATTATATTACTATCTGAATAATATGACTTGGGTGAGTAGAAACTAAAATGAGTACTGCAGAAAATCCAGCTTTGGTTCTTAATGCTGATTTTCGGCCACTATCATATTACCCACTTTCCTTATGCTCATGGCAAGATGCCATTAAAGCCGTTTTTCTTGAAAGAGTTTCAGTGATTGAAAATTATGAGCATGAAGTTCATTCTCCAAATCTTACTTTTAAGTTACCAAGTGTAATTGCACTTAAAGATTATGTAACGCCTCAACGAAGACCGGCTTTTACTCGTTTTAACGTTTTTTTGAGAGATAATTTTACTTGTCAGTATTGTACTAATCGTTTTCCTGCAAACGAACTAACATTTGATCATTTAGTTCCTAAATGTCTGAATGGAAAAACTACTTGGGAAAACGTTGTGTCTGCATGTACGTCCTGTAATCTAAAAAAAGGAAGAAAACTTATACAGAATACAGATATGAAACTCTTTAAAAAACCTCTTCGACCATCCTCAATTCAATTACAAAATAATGGTAGGAATTTCCCCCCTAATTTTTTGCATGAAACTTGGAGAGATTATTTATACTGGGATACTGAATTAGAAAATTAAATTTTTTTTGATATAGCGATTGCGGTTTTACATCCAAGCTCAATTATTTTTGACATAATTTTATATCCTGGCGCGTTTTCTGCATCATGTTCTATTCCAATATCGTGATGTTCAAGTTCGTCATCTCTAAATTTTGAAATTGTTTTTTTTAAATCTATATGGTCATCTCCTAAGAGCTCCAATTGTTCTTGGTAATGTTCACCGATTACTTTTTCAACAGCAACAGTGCACGCCATGGCAGCTTTTTCACCCATTAAGGCAGTAGATGCGCCAAGCGCATAACCTGCAATATTCCATAAAGGAAGGAGAGCAGTTGGTCTAACTCTATGTTCCAATATTAATTCATTAAATTTATCAATATGCTCTTGTTCTTGATCAGCCATATGTTGAATAGTTTTGCCAAGTTTTGAGCTTTTCCCAAAAACTGCTATTTGCCCATCATATATTTTAGTTGCACCATATTCACCAGCATGATCAACTCTTATGATTTCTTCTAAAACCTCCCTATGAGTAGTTCTATTTGACGAAGATTTTTTTTTAGACGCTTTTTTCTTTTTTAATGCCATAGTATCTAATTAAATAAATAGCATTTAAAATAAAAATAACTAGTAAAACAAACGTATTAATTGAAGCAGCAGAAATTCCAAAAAAACTCCAAATAACTTCATCACAACTTATTACCTGTTTTGATAATATCTGTGCTTTAAGGTCTGTAGTATTTTCACTGTTTGTTAGCATTGCTGAACAACCTGCTGGTCCTTTAAAAATTTTATTCTCAACTCCTACGTGCCATATAGAATAAAAAAGCCCGTAAACAGATGCAAACTGAATTACTAAATAAAGCCAAATTTTATTTAAATTTTTGAATAAAAATATCAAAATTAAACATATTAAAATTACATAATATGGATGTCTTTGCTTTAAACACAATTCACATGGTTGAAGATTAAAAAAATATTCTGCAATTAATGCTGATGATATTGAGATTAGTGAGATTACTAATAAAAGCGTGGTCCAATTACGAATTATCATAAAAATCTAATTATAAAAACACTTCCAACAAGTAAAATAAAAAATACAATGGTTAAAATATTGAAATATTTATCAATAATTAGCCTGATTTTTTCACCAAAAAAATATAGGAGTAATGCTATAAGATAAAATCTTGACCCTCGACCAATAATTGAAACAATAATAAATAAAAAAATATTTAGTCCAAATACACCACTTGCAATTGTAATAAACTTATATGGAAAGGGGGTTATACCAGCACCTAAAACAATCAAAATACCATATTCTTTGTAGTAATTTTCAAAAATACTAAAAGAATTTTCCAAATGATAAAACTCAACAATGTAAACACCCACTGAATTATAAAAAAAATACCCAATGGCATAACCAGCTACTCCTCCAATTACAGATGAGACGGTGCATATAAACGCATAAAACAAGGCCTTAAGCTTATTAGCTAAAGCCATGGGTATAAGAAGTAGATCTGGTGGAATGGGAAAAAATGAACTTTCAGCAAATGATATCAAACATAAGTACCATTTAGCATTTTTATGTTTAGCTTTTGTAAGAGTCCAGTTATAAAGTTTGTTAAGAAAATTCATTTATATTTTTTTACCTTAGTATCTCTTTGATTTATACTAAATGTAAACTTAAATCTAAAAATTTATTTTCACCTATTATGAATAATTTAATATCTACTGAATTAAACACTTCATTTATTGCAACGTTCTCTCAAGGCATATTTGCCACACTTACATTTAGTACTTTCTTAGTTCATGCTCCAATTTTATTTAATCTTATAGAAATGACCGAATCAGACTACTCATATGGGTTTGTTTTGTTTGGAATTTTTACAGTTGTAACAAACCAATTAACAACAAGATATTTGTTACCAAAAATTGGAAGTACCAATTGTTTAATTATAGCAAGATTGATGTATTCCTTTATACCATTCTTAATATTTTATTTTTCAACATATCAAACATATATTTTACTATCAATTATTTGGGGTATAGCGATCGGTATTCAAGCTCCAAATATATTCACCCAAGTTGCCATTATTGAACAAAATACAAATAGAATTTTAAACCCAATTTTTAAATCATCTTTTAGTATTGGTTTTATAATTGGTGGCGGCATAAGCAGTATATGTGTTGGAATAAATATATCACCAATATTAACAACTTTTCTTATTGGGTGTTTTGTTTTTAGCTCAACAATTACAATGTTTTTTTTTGGATTGAAAAAAAAATATGACATTAAAAATAATGAACCTGCATTTATATTTCCTAGTTTTAAAATAATAATATTTGCCTCTATAAATATGCTTATCTTCGCAACTATGGGAATCATTATACAATGGTCTCCATTGTGGTTAGTAAAAGATCTTTACGCACCTTTGTATATGGTAGGATCTATAGTTATACTTTTTAATATTGGTGAAATTATTAGTAATTTTTTTGGTTCTAAATTAATTAATTTGTTTAATGAAAAAATTGTCGGACCTTATTTTGCAATGGTTGGTTCAATAATTTTATTTCTCAGCCTTCTATCTCAAAATATTTATATAATTTACATATCGATTATTCTTTTTGGATTTCTAATTTCTAATGTCATGCCAATTATTTATAGACAATCAGTTCGACATTCACTACAGCCTATTCCTGTAACAATCTCTCACGTCTCTAGTATTGCATTTACAGGTGTCATCTTTGGACCTGCAATTGTTGGTTTCTCTGCAGAAACTTATGGATTAACTTTTAATATGTATATGCTTGGATTAATTATGTTTCTAATATCGTTAATAATGCTTTTAGTTATGAATAATGAAAAGATGGTAGGAGTAGAGGGAATCGAACCCACACCACCGAAGTGACCGGATTTTGAATCCGGCGCGTCTACCAGTTCCGCCATACTCCCATATTATTTTCCCAAGTATTTATAGGTTTTTAGATCTAAATCTATTAATTTATAAAACATTTTCTGATCTACATGGAATCACTAGGAAATCTAAAATTAGATATTATTTTAATTAAAATATCTTTATTAATAAATTATGAAACTAATTTATTTTTTTATAATAATTACTTTTTTAACTTTTGAGTTAAATGCTCAAGGATTGATTGCAGGAACATTTCACTCTGATGGTTCAATCACTGACAATAATGGTAAAGTTATAAGAAAAAGTTACGCTGATAGATACCAAGAGGCTTTGGATAAGTTTAATAATGGTGAGGAAATTGAAGATTGGCCTACTGTTAAAAAAAATAAAAAAGGAAAGA
Organism: uncultured Alphaproteobacteria bacterium; assembly: GCA_902587565.1. GTDB lineage: Bacteria > Pseudomonadota > Alphaproteobacteria > HIMB59 > CACPNW01. The sequence goes on along the minus strand of CACILT010000003.1, from coordinate 129,060 downwards.
CGTTTGGAACAAAAGGTTTCTTTGGTGAAAAAATTCTTGAAGAGGGAGCGCCACTTTTAGCTATAGATAAAGTAAGCGGATCAAAGGATGAAATATTAAACAATATTGCTAAGCAAAATGGTTATATAAACGAAGATATTTTAAAATTATCATTAGTTGCTAATTCAAGTGAAGAATTTAAAATTGAAAATAATATTTCTAATGAAACATTTGAAGCATTAAATAATTCTTATCAGAAGTTAGTTGCAGCAGGTATTTTGGGTGAAAATTTATCGGATTTTGATGATTTATCTAGTTTAATTTCTAATGTTGGTATTGATCCAGAAACAGGCAATGCTATTCTAGTCCCCGATGATGGTATAGTTACAGGAGGATTAGTTAATGATGAAGATATCCAAATTGAAGGTATAGATCCAGGAGCAAGTTTAGCTGAAATAGCTGAAAGCTTAGGTCTTGATTCGTCTTTGGTTACAAGCAAAGCAATGGCAGAAACACTTTCTGCAGTTTCAGAGAGTATCTCAAATGATGTTACCTCTACTCAAGATTCAAATATGTCTCCAGCAATTGATCCAAATACAGGTAATGCACCACTTCCACCTGGTTAATAACTATTACTTATATTATATTTGAAAGATTTAAATTACTCTTATTCTAGAAGTATAAAGCAACAACAGGGCAACAAATTTTATGTGAAAATTATTTTAGGAATATTTTTTGGCTGTACAGATAGCATTAATAATGCTCACAGTTCCGTCACACTCCCATATTAATTTATTAATCTTACTTGGTTTTTAAAGTTTAATCCACGAAGTTATTTGGTTAAACTAAATAAGTTTTATTTTCTTTTTAAATTAAATTTAGAGGTAACAGTTGTATACTCACTATATCCCATTCTTGCAATATAACGCATTGATACACTATCTATTCTATTATTATTAATAAATCTTCTATTTATATAAATTCCAATTACTTCTCCAATAATCATTGTTGAGATTTTTTTCGAATTTGATTTTAGTTTAATAGTTTTAATTAATTTGCATTCTAAATTTACAGGACTGTCTTTGACTGATGGTGCTTTAACAAGTTTTGAAACTTTCTTTTTTAATTTTGATAAAACGAATTCATCTTCATGAGGTTTAAAATCTCTTGAAGTATTATTCATTTTATTTCTGGTAGTGGATGTAGCAAAATTTACTACAAACTCTTTTGTAGACAAAATATTTGATAAAGAATCCTTATATTTACTATGAATTGAACTACCATTCGCGCAAAACATAATTTGCGGAGGATCATCGGCTATTGCATTAAAGTAAGAGTAAGGTGCAAGGTTTGCTACACCACTTTTATTAATTGAAGATATCCAACCTATTGGTCTTGGAAAAACCAATGATTTAAATGGATCTATTTTAAAAGGTATTCCTTTTTTAGGTTCGTAAAACATAATATATTTTATGAATAAGAATTTGCGTACTCCTTTATTTTTTCTAGCATTGAATAAACACCATTTCTTCTTCCAGGAGTCAATAATGTATCAAGTTGTAAAATATTTAACATATCGAAATCAGAATTTTTAATTTCAGATGGCTTTCTATCACCATAAATATCACATAAAATAGTGACCATCCCTTTTGATATAAAAGCGTCAGAGTCGTAGTAAAATGAAAGTTTATTATCATTCAATTTTGGAACTAACCAAACCTGTGCCTGACAACCAGATACTTTAAAGGAATCATTTCTATATTCTTCAGGAAAATTTTTTGCATTTTTTGCTTGATCAATTAAAAATTTATACTTGTCCATCCCATCATCAAAAATATCTAAGCTTTCTTTATAGTAATTTATTTTTTCTTTTATAGTTTTCATGCCATAAATTTTCTCAACACTTTAGCAGAATCCTCTGGCAATACATCCATAATAAAAACTCCTGCCATTGACTCTGAACCTGCTAAAACTTTTGGTTTATCACCGTGACGTAAAGGAGGATAGAATTCTACATGAAAATGAAAATTATTGTCACTTAGTTCAGGTGATGCATGAAGTCCCATTATGTATGGACATTTCTTATCGAGAAAATTATCATACCCTTTTACAACCTTCTGAATACATTTTGAAAAATCCTCTATTTGATTATCATTAAATTTCCAAGGACCTTCTATTTGATTTTTTGGTACTATCCATATTTCATAAGCATATCTTGCAAAAGGTGGGACTGCCGCAATAAAATTTTCATTTTGGTAAACATAATATTTTTCTTCTAATTCATTCATAATTTTTATTAAAAAATTTTCTTTTTTAAATGCTTGTATCTCTGTTTTTATTGCTGGAGGAATAAATGGATAGGCATATATTTGACCATGTGGATGGTGAAGAGTAACACCGCATTCTTGTCCTCTATTTTCAAAAGGTAAAATATATTTAATATCGGGTTTTTTATATAATTCCTTATATCGATCTATCCAAACTTGAGTTAATAATTCTATTCTCTCAATTGGCATTTCTGAAATTGTATCTATATGTTCCGGTGAATATACAACTACTTCACACTCCCCTTTTGATGGCTTAGTTAAGATTTTCTCAATATGTATATTTTCTCCTTTAGAATTAAAACTAGCCCAGCGATTTGGAAAGACTGCAACTTCAAAGCTAGAAAATGGTATTTCAGTTGGGTAATTTAAATTTGCCCCAGGACATAAAGGACAGTATTCTTTAGGCGGAAAAGATGTTCTATCTTTTCTGCCAGCTGAATATGTTACCCACTCTTCTCTTGAAGGATTCCATCTCATATGAGGTTTTGGAATATCACTTACTTCTAACTGCTGATTAGGGTGCTCTTTATGTTCCTTATACCCATAAAGTAAAAGTTCTTTACTATCATTTCTAATAAAGGTTCTTTTATATATTTGATTCATTAATTTTTTTTTCCCAACGAACTGATGAATCAATAATTTCCCCTAAATCATTATGTTTAGGTTGCCAATCGATATGTTGCAATATTTTAGAAGTTTCTGCAATTAATTTTTCTACGTCTCCATCTCTCCTATTAGAAAACTTATAAATAATTTTATTTTGATAAATTTTGTTTGCAGCATTTACAACATCTAAAACACTAAAACCTTTTCCATATCCACAATTAAATAAATTGGATTCTAAATTTTCTAACAGATACTTTGATACCTCTACATGAATATCAGCAAGATCAGAAACATGAATATAATCTCTAATTGCTGTTCCATCTGGAGTATCATAATCTTTGCCAAAAATTTCAATATGATCTTTTTTGCCAATAATCACTTCTGATAGTATTTTAATTAGATGAGTAGATTTTTTGGATACTTGTCCTGATCTCATTTTTTTATCTGCACCAGCAACATTAAAGTATCTTAAAATAATAAATTTAAAATCATCTTGATTTTCATATAAAAATTTCTCTGTTTTAATCTTAGATTCTGCATATGGACTTTGTGGATTTAGATTAGTGTCTTCATCTATTAATTTATTTTGACTAACTTCCCCATATGCTGCAGCAGTAGAAGAAAATACAATTTTATCTAAATTATTTTTTTTGCAAATATTGAATAGTTTTATTGCATTATTGGTATTATTTTCGAAATATTTTTCTGGCTGCCTTACTGATTCTTCAACTTGAATATATCCAGCAAAATGCATAAGCAAATCAAATTTATTTGATTTAATTATATCGGAAACTGTATTTTCATCACTTATATTACAATTTGTGAATTTTGCTTTTTGTGGGATGAGGTCTTCATGACCAGTAGATAAGTCATCAATAATATGAACTTTATGACCTTTATCTAATAGGGAAAGTGCAGCATGGCTTCCAATATACCCAGCTCCACCAGTTAGTAATACATTCATTTCTTTATTTTAAATTATTATTAAACTAATTAAATATGTATTAATAAAAAATAGTTTTATCATCAAATATATTATGGTAGGTATTATTTATGGATCTTATTGATACACATCAACATCTAATGTACCGTGACCAAGTAGGATATAGCTGGGCAAATGAATTTCCACCGATCGATAAAGGAAATTTTACCTTAGAAGACTATAAAGAACTCACAAAAGAATTTACTATAAAAGGCACACTATTCATGGAAACTGGAGTAGACGATGCTGATTATAAAAAAGAAGCAAAGTTTATAAAATCTATTATGGATCAACCAGATAGCAATATGAAGGGTTTAATTGTTTCAATAAGACCTGAAGAAGAAAATTCTTTCGATCAGTGGTTGGAAGAAACCATCAATATGAATGTAGTTGGATACAGAAGAATTTTCCATGTCATGCCTGATGAATTTTCTCAAAATCCGGTATTAAGAAACAATGTAAAAAAAATTGGTTTAGCTGGTAAACCATTTGATATTTGTTTTTTACCAACACAGCTAAAAATTGCAAAAGAATTTGCTAAAGAATGTGATCAAATGGATCTGATATTAAATCATTGTGGAGTTCCACCAATTGCATCAGGTGAGATTGACGAATGGGGTAAAGATATAAAGTCTTTATCTGAATTACCTCATGTTACTTGCAAACTATCAGGTTTAATGGCCTATTGTGCACCTGGCACTTCATCATATGAAACAATAAAACCATATGTAGACCATGCTTTAGAATGTTTTGGTCCTGATAGAATGGTTTGGGGCAGTGATTATCCAGTAGTCAATGCTGGTAAAGGTATTCAAGAGTGGATTAAAGTTACACATACCATTTTAGGTAATCTTTCAGATGATGAGGCAAAGAAAATTGCAAGTTCTAATGCCGAAAGAATCTATAAAATTTAATTATAATTTTTTTGCGGTAGCAACCAACATTTTTATTTTATTTTTAACAATATCTATTGGTACATGACCAAATCCGCACTCACTGGTTAATAATATTTTTTCTTTAGGAAAATATTCTAGAGCAGGTTTAATAGCTTTTATAATGTCTTCCTCTGTTTCCGTATTATCAATTCTTTGATCAATTACTCCAAGAGATACTTTTCCATCAAATTTCCAATCATCAAAAACATCCAACATTTTATAATGTAAGCTGCAGTGCTCTAGATGTATTTCATCAACTTTTAAAATCTTAAACGCCTCAATCATATCAGTGTATTTTCCAAAAAAACCTCTTTTCCTGTGAGCATTACCGCCACATACATGAAGGTTAAAATCTACATTAGGAAATTTTTCAATAATTCCATTTAGTATTTCAGCGGCCCATTTTGTTTCATTTACATTTTCTGTCCAAACCGGTTCATCAAATTGAACATAATCGCATCCTTCACTTACGATTTCTTCTAGTTCTACGGTTAAAGCATTCGCATAAGCTTTTGCTAAAGCAATGTCATCAGGATAGAGATCAGGTCTTTCATTAACACTAAATCTTGCCAGCATATGAGGACCAGTAATTGTTTGTTTCACTCTCACGTTTGAAGGAGTATTATCTCTCGCAACCCTCCATTTTTTTGCCAAACCAGTTTTCAGATTTTTAACTTCATCTTTTATAACTGCACACTCAATTCCAAATCCTTTTGTTCCATGAGTTTTACTTAAATCTACACCTTTCATTGAACCACCAAGTGTAAAGTCTTTTCGAATTTTATTTATTGCATCTACTCCATCCAATCGTAATTGATAAAACCAATACATATTTTCTCTGTATCCTTCACCATCAGTAATAATATCAAGTCCAAGATCAGACTGTTCTTTAACTGCCCATTTAATCATTTCAAAAGACTCTTCTTCTGAAACACTCGGTTTACGCAGTGTATCTTTTTGTACTTCTTTTCTAGGATAACTACCTGTGACTGTTGTTGTGTAACTCATATATCAATTACTTTCTCTCACATCTTGTATAAGACATTTAACACCTTCTTCAAAGGATCTTGGATTAAAATCTATTTCTTTTCGTATTCTTTCATCATTTTGATCATCAATTAAAGGTGTTGATTTAACATTTTCATCAAAATAGATTTCTGCATCTGGAATTATTTTTTTTACAGTTGCCTCTAATTGAGTGCCATTTAAAGTTTCTGCTCCTGTATTAAAGCAAGAAAAATTTAAAGTTTCTTTTAATGCTAAACGAACAAGTTGTTCTGCACAATCTTCTACATAGATCCAATTGTCTCTATTTTTTTTTGAAAATGGTAAATGAGCTGCTTGTCCCATAGCGGGTTTAGCTGCAAAATCTTCAGCCCAGTTTATTGCAGTATTCTGCCTACCATAACCAAATACAACTGATGGTCTAGTATAGGCAATACTACATCCATGTTTTTTGATATATTTTTCAGCCATAAACTCATTAAGAAGTTTCATCACACCGTATGTATAAAAGTGATTATTAATACCTGAATAATCTTCTTCTGTTACAGCTCTGTTTCCAAAAAATTCTTGATGGGCACCATAAACGGTTTCGCTACTTGCAAACACTAATCGTCTAATTTTATATTTAACAATCATTTCAAATATCGAAGTAGTTCCAACAATATTTATTTTACTTGCTAGTAAAGGATTTTCTTCACATATAGTTCCAATTCCATATGCTAAATTAATAACTGAATCTATTTTGTTATTTTGAAAAATATTTTCAATTTCTTTATAATTGGTAATATCTAATTTTTGATATTTTACTTTGTCTTTATTTTTCCCAATTTTTAATATGTTATTTTCAAGCTTGTCTTTATTTTTTACAATATCTAGATCTGTCACTAAAACATCAATATCTTTTTTCAGTAATTGCAAAACAACCTTAGATCCAATAAATCCTAAACCACCTGTAACTAAAACAGTCATCAATTATTCCATAAAAAAAATTTGATCCATCATAACCCAGGATTCATTATCATCATTATTTGGGAAAGGATTAAAGCAATCTATCATTAGTTTAGTCCATTTATCTACAATTGGTATTTGTTGCATTTTTCCCATATCACCATCAAAATCATTCCCTGTATACTCAAGATATCCAAACATAAAATCTTCTTTTAAGAAGATACTATAATTTTGAACATTAATTTTTTTTAATTCTTCTAAAACTTCAGGCCAAACATTTGCATGATTGTCGATATAATATTGTCTTTTCTCATCTTTCAACCTGACAGCCATTCCATATCTTTGTATAGCCATATACCCTCCTTAATTATTTAAACTAACTTAACACAGAACTGATAATGAAATGAAATAAAATCATTAGTTATTCATAATTTTTTCTGATCTAAATTTTTATAACTGTATGATTCATTGCTTTTTTAAAAAATTTAGTTACAAATATTTCCTATGGAAAAAATTACTACTGAAGATATAGCAAATTTAAATACTGTTTGGGAACTTCCAAAAAATAAAAAACCAATTGTCATCATTGGAGCTGGTGGAATAGTAAGTGACGCTCATTTGCCAGCATATAAAAAAGCTAACTTTCCTGTAAAAGGGATTTATGATCCTGATGTAGAAAAAGCAAAAAAATGTGCTGAAACTTTTTCAATAGAAAAAATTTATTCTACTGAGGAAGAAGCATTAGCAGAAAAAGATGTAGTTTTTGATATAGCAGTCCCTCCTCAAGTTCTATTAGGTATTGTACAAAAGATTCCAAATAATTCTATTTGCCAATTACAAAAACCAATGGGTAATAGTATGACTCAAGCAAAAAGAATTAAAGAAATCATTAATGAAAAAAATATTATTGCATGTGTTAATCTTCAATTAAAATTTAGTCCGATGATGATTGCTTTAAGAGAAGCAATAGATAAAAATATGTTAGGTACTCTAACTGAATTAGAAATAAGTTTAAGCGTAGGTACCCCTTGGCATCTTTGGCCTTTTTTAGAAACATTAGATAATGTTGAAGTTCCACTCCACTCTATTCATTATTTAGATTGGATACGATCAGTTCTTGGAAATCCAACTAGTGTACATTGTAAATCAGTAAAACATCCTAACTTACCAAACTTAGCCGATGCTAGATCAAGTATAATTCTTCAATATGAAGATGATGTCAGATGTTGTTTATCTATAAATCATACTCATGATAATTCTTCGCATGGTATGAAACACTCACATGCGTATGCTAGGGTCGAGGGTTTAGACGGTGCAGCATTTATAAAATTTGGATTACTTCTTAATTATCCAAATGGAGAACCAGAAGAAATTGAAATATCAACAAAAGACGTTGATTGGACAAAAGTAAAGAATGTAGGCACTTGGTTTCCGGATGCATTTATAGGCACTATGTCTAGTTTACAAAGATATGCATCAGGGGAAGAGACTAAATTAACTCATTCAGTAGATAATGCTTATAATACAATGGCTTTAGTTTATGCCTGTCTTGAGTCTAATTCTCAACCTGGGACGATTGTTCACTATTAGTGTAATTTTATTCTAAAGTTATTGTATTTTTTTCAAATAATTGCATCATACTCTTATAAATTAATAAATATGGAGGAATGATGTTAAGATTATTTTTATCATTGATTCTTGCCGTATCTTTCTTTGGTTCATTTTCTGCAAAAGCAGAAACTGAGTTATGGGGAGATTTTTCTGGTGTAACTCTAAGAGTTAAACTTATCGGCGGAGGTCAATACGAAGGCTTATACAATGAAGTAATTCCATGGTGGGAAGAAAACACAGGTGGAAAAATTGAAATCGTCACACAAAAAAATCACTTTGAATTAGATAAAGAGATTAAGAAAGATATTGCTTCTGGCAATTTAGATTTTTGTGTAGCTTCTAACCACACAAGTTTTGCATCTCAGTATGGTAATATTTACACAGACTTAAATAATATTATGCCTGCATCTGTTTTAGCAGATTACACGCCATTAATATTAGAGCACTCTACTGTTGATGGAAGATTGGTACAAATGCCAAGACACAGTGATGTGAGTAATTTATATTATCAAAAAAGTTTATATGAAGATGCTGATAACAAAGCTAACTTTAAAGCAAAGTATGGCTATGATTTAACACCACCTGAAACTTGGGATCAAGTTAAAGATCAAGCTATCTTTTTCTCAAACCCACCTGATTTCTACGGAACTCAATATGTTGGTAAAGAAGAAGCTATAGCAGGTCGTTTTTATGAACTTGTAATTGCAAATGGTGGAGCATTATTTGACGAAGATTATCGTCCAATATTTAATTCCGCTGCAGGTGTTGAAGCTCTTCAATGGTTCATTGATTTGTATAATGCAAAAGCAGTTCCTGACGGTGTTTTAAACTATCTTTGGGATGACACTGGATTAGGTTTTGCAAGTGGAACAATTGCCATGAACCTTGACTGGGCAGGATGGGCAGGTTTCTTTAATGATCCAGAAAACTCAAAAGTTGCTGGAGATATTGGACTTGTACGTGCACCAATGGGTTCTGGTGGTTTAAGAACAGGTTGGTCAGGATCACACTCTTTCTCAATGACAGAGTCATGTCCAGATAAAGAAGCAGCTGCATCATTCTTATGGGCTTTAACTAGTAATAAAGCACAAATGATTGAAGCAAGAGGTGGACTATCACCAACTCGTCCAGCTATTTGGGATGCAATTATTGCTGAAAAGAAAGCTGAGGGTGATGAGTTTATGTTAATGGTATTTGAAACTTTCAAAATGTCATTAGCTGAAGATGCATTCACTCCACCACTAATTCCTGAGTGGATTGAATTTACTAACGTTCTATATCCAGAACTTCAAGCTGCTATTCTTGGGGACAAATCTCCTGAAGATGCGCTAGCTACTGCTTCAAAGAAAGCAACTGAAATTATGGAAGACGCTGGTTACTTCTAACAATTAATAAAATACCTAGCTCTATTCACTAGAGCTAGGTTTCCAAATCCATCATGAGAAAATTTCTAAACGGACCATGGGTTTTACTTATGCCCACTTTAATAATACTTACTTGTGTAGTTTTATTGCCCTTGCTTTTATCCTTGTGGACAAGCTTTACACCTTTTAAGTTAACAAAACCCGATACTCTTTATCGTTTTGTTGGATTTAGAAATTATGAAAGATTAATTGGGGATATTGATTTTTGGATTGCTTTTGGAAGAACAGTTTTATTTTTAGCTATTGCTCTTAATTTAGAATTAGTTTTCGGTCTAGGAATAGCACTTTTAATAAATAAAATTACATACGGACAAAGAACATTGAGAACACTAATGATGTTTCCAATGATGTTTTCTCCAATTTTAGTTGGATTTCAATGGAAGTATATTTTTAATGACAATATTGGTTTGATGAACAATTTCTTGAGAGAGTTTGGGGTCATACAACCGATACCATGGCTTGTTGATGGAATTTTAGCAAACGTTTCAATAATGGCAGCTGAAATATGGTCAAGTACTTCAGTATTTGCTATTTTATTATTAGCAGGTTTATTAGGCATACCTAAAGACCCCATTGAGGCTGCCAAAGTTGATGGATGCAATTCATGGCAAGTGTTTAAAAATATTACATTACCTTTTTTGATGCCTTTTGTATTTATTGCAATGACTATCAGATCATTAGATGTAGCAAGAGCTTATGATATTGTTCAGATGATGACTGGTGGTGGTCCTGCTAAAAGAACAGAATTACTATGGACATTAATTTCGAGAACTGGATATGTTGATGCTAAGATGGGAATGGCCAATGCAATGTCGTATATTTCAATTTTTCTTTCGATTGCTTTTACTTTTTTCTTTTTTTACAAACTAGTAGAAGCAAGACAGAGGTTAAGTTATGAATAAAAAACAAATCAATAATATTTTAATTTGGTTTTCAGCCATTGTTTTAATAATTCTAATTATGACTCCTGGTTTGTGGGTAGTGCTTACAGCATTTAGACCTCAAGTAGATGTTATGGCAAAACCTGCTGTTTGGATTCCGCGTAATTTAAACTTAATTCAATTTGAAACTATGCTTTTTGGCGGCTCTGAGGGATCAATGGGTAGAAGTCCTATCCCTGTTTTAAGTTATTTACGAAACTCTCTTATAATTTCTTTTACAAGTACATTTATAGCAGTGTTAGTGGGCACAATTGGAGGATATGGATTTGCGAGACATAATTTTAAGCACAAAAATAAATATTTTTTATTAATCATGTTAACTAGAACAATTCCTGGAATATCTTTAAGTCTACCAATCTTTATTATTTTTTCAAAAATTGGTTTAATCGATACGCATATTGGGATTATATTAGTTTTTGTTGCTTTAAATATTCCGTTTACAGTTTGGCTAACTGATGGTTTTTTTAGACAAATTCCAAGAGCCATGTCAGAAGTAGCAATGACAGATGGTTGTACTAAACTTCAAGCTTTTTGGCATATAGAGTTACCACTATCTCGATCAGGAATAGCATCTGCTGGAATATTTGCATTTTTAATTTCATGGAATGAATATGCATTAGTTTCAAATCTAGCAAGAAGTACAGACTCAAAAACATTAACTGTTGGACTTATGGATTTCACTGCGCAATTCACAATAAATTGGCCTGGCATGTGCGCTCTCGCAGTTTTTATAATTATTCCAGCACTAATCTTAACCTTCATGGTTCAAAAGCATTTAGTAACAGGATTAACATTTGGAGGAGTAAAAGGATAATGGCAAAAGTAAGCTTACAAGGAGTTTCAAAATTTTACGGAAAGGTTCAAGCAGTAAGAAAAATTGATCTAGAAATTATTGATAAAGAATTTTTAGTTCTAGTTGGACCATCGGGTTGTGGAAAATCATCTTCTCTAAGAATGATTGCAGGATTAGAGGAAATAGATGAGGGTATTATCAAAATTGGTGACAAAGAAATGAATAATCTAGAACCTAGAGAAAGAAATGTTTCGATGGTATTTCAAAACTATGCTCTTTATCCTCATATGACAGTAGAAGAAAACTTAGGATTTTCACTAAAGATTGCAGGACTTGCTAAAAAAGAAATTGAAGAAAGAGTACATGAGGCTGCAGGAATTTTAGATATAACTGAATTTTTACAAAGAAAACCATCGCAATTATCAGGTGGTCAAAGACAAAGAGTTGCAATGGGAAGAGCAATTGTAAGAAGACCAGATGTTTTTTTATTTGATGAACCTTTATCTAATTTAGATGCAAAATTAAGAAATCAAATGAGGACAGAAATTAAAAGATTACATCAAAAAGTATCAACAACAATTGTCTACGTTACGCACGATCAAGTTGAAGCAATGACTTTAGCTGATCGAATTGTAATCATGAAAGATGGTATAATAGAACAAATAGGAACACCATTAGATCTATTTGAGAGACCGGCTACAAAATTTGTAGCCACTTTTATTGGATCTCCTTCCATGAATATGATTAAGGCTTCAATAGTGAAACAGAATAATGAATTATCTATGAAGACAAACGATGGAATTATAGTACCAGTACCCAAAGATAAACAAAATTCTGTAAGTGAAGGTCAAAGTATTTCTTTTGGGTTTAGAGCTGAAGATATAGTGCCACTAAAATTTGGACAAAAACCATCTAGTGCTTGGGAAATGAAATCATCAGTTAATTTAGCTGAACCACTTGGAACTGAAACTTTGATTTTTACAAACTTTGGTGAAATAGAAATAGTTAGTAGAATGTTTACACCTGAACAAGTTAAATCAAATGATGTTTTAGATTTTGCTTTAAATTTAGATAGAACATATTTATTCGATGAGAATAGCGGCTTAGCAATATGACAAGCTCTACTGAAATATCAGATAGATTATCAAAATGTTTTAGTAGTGTTATTCATGATGTCATGAGAGATGATGGATTTAAAAATTTTGTTTTGAATCCAAATATTAAACCTAATAAGGAAAAACACAAAATTGCAGGGCAAATTTTTACTATTGAAGGGGAATCAAATACTAGTTTTTCTCATCATGAAACACTCCTTGCTTGGACTGGTCTTCTATCTAAGGCTCCATCAGATAAAGTTCTTATCTGTCAACCAAATGATAATAATATAGCTTTAATGGGTGAACTGAGTGCTGAAACTTTACAAAAGAAAAATATTAGAGGCTACATCGCCGATGGCGGATGTAGAGATCTAGAATTTATAAACAAAATTGATTTTCCTGTTTGGTCAAAATTTTATACACCTAAAGATGTTGTTGCTTATTGGAAGCCTACTAAATTTGAAGAAACTATTAAAATTGGAGATGTAGAAATAGATAACGGTGATTATGTAATGGCAGATATTGATGGTATTGTTATTATTCCCCAAGAAAAAGTAATAGATATTTTGGAAAAATCGGAAAAATTAATTAATACTGAAAGCCAAGTTAGAAAAGCTATAAGAGAAGGAATGGATCCACAAGAAGCATATATTAAGTATAGCGTTTTTTAAGTGTTTTTTCTTTCAACCAAAAGTATATGTTCAGAATAACAAACACATTTGTCATTTTGATTTAAAATTTCACAAGCTTCATTGACTTGTCCGAATTGAGGTCTTTTCGGATCATCTTTTTTTTCTTTTATAGTAACCTTAGTGTGAATTGTATCACCTATAAAAACAGGATTAGGAAAACGTAATCTTTCAAATCCATAGGTGAATGCTCGCTTGTTAACTATTGAAGCTGTAAGTGCGATACCAATTGAAAAAGTACAACTAAATTGTGCTATTCGTTGACCAAATGGACCCTTCTTAGCAAACTCCGCATCGGTGTGATGAGGATAAAAGTCTCCAGAATGCATTGCGTGCATTACAATGTCAGTTTCAGTAATGGTTCTACCAACAGTGACTCTTTCTGCACCAAGTTCATAGTCTTCGAAGAATTGTTCTATTTCTACCATTTCTATTGAATAAATATTTCTCTGTAATAAGGTACCATAATTGTAAAAATGAATAAAGATAATAAATTTGAAAACACAGTTGGGATTGAATCAACTTTTCCAAAAGATATGCCTAACGATCATGGAGAAATTCCGGTTTGGAATTCTGAAAACTGGTTTTATGAAGATGTAATTGTTGGTCATAAAATTAGATCTCTTCGTCGAACAATATCAGAAGGAGAGGCCATGCAATTTAATTGTATGGTTTTGGATATGCATCCATATGTAGGTGATGAACATTTTGCCAAAAATGAAGGGATGTTTCAAAAAAGATTAGTAGCAGGGGCTATGGTTTTTTCTTATGGGTTAGGTTTGGTTGCAACCAATTGCGTAAACTCTTTTAGTTATGGATATGATCGTTTAAGATTCATTAAACCAGTTTTTATTGGAGATACAATATACACAATTAGAACTAATATGGAAAAAAAACCGAAATATGAAAAAATGGGTTTAGTTAGAACTAGTTACGAAGTTTTTAAAGGTGAAGGTGAAATAGTTCTATATTGTGAGCACTTACATTCAGTTTTATATAAAACACCAGAAGATTTTAAAGATAAATACGAAAAAAAATGATTAACTTAAAAGGGATGACCTGGGATCATTCTAGAGGTTTTGACCCAATGGTTGCTACGTCTAAAAGATTTCAGGAAATTCACAATAATAAAGTTTCAATTGAATGGGATAAAAGACCGTTACAAGCATTTGCAGATAGGCCTATAGAAGACATGACCGATGATTATGATTTAATAGTAATAGATTATCCTCATGTTGGTGAAGTTGCTCACAAAGGACTTTTACAAAACTTAAATCTCAATCAATATCAATCTCAATTAAACGATTTAAGAAAGCAATCAGTTGGAAAATCTCATGATAGTTACTTTATAGAAAACAAACAATGGGCTCTTGCCATAGATGCTGCTTCACAGACTGCTTGTTACAGAGAGGATTTAGTTAGAGCAATTCCAACTAAATGGGATGATCTTCTTTCATTAGCAAAAGAGAGAAAAGTTCTTTGGCCTTTAAAACCAATTCATGCAATTAGTAGTTTTTATAGTATTTATAACAACATTACTGAAGAATTAATTCCTAAACAAAATAATTTTATCAAAAAAGATTTTGCTGTTAAAACTCTTACAATGATGAAAGCTATCTCTAGTGAAATAATTAGTGATTGTTTAAATATGGATCCAATTCAAACTGCAGAACTAATGACAGAAACAAATGATTTCTATTATTGCCCATATATTTATGGTTTTTCAAATTACTCAAGAAAAAATTATCGACAAAATATTTTGAAATACACTGACGTTTTAGATTTATCTGGAAAAGGTCCAGCAGGAACACACTTAGGTGGCACAGGTATTGCAGTTTCAAATGTAAGCAAGAACAAGGATTTAGCAATTGAATATGCATTTTGGATAGCAGGTGCTGAATGTCAAAAGTCACTTTTTTACCAAAGTGGTGGACAGCCAGGAAATTCTGAAGCTTGGGATGATAAACAAATAAATTTAGAAACAAATGATTTTTTCAAAGGAACTCGCAAAACGCTTGATTTAGCATGGGTAAGACCAAGACATAATGGCTATATGGAATTTCAGGACAAAAGTGGTGATCTAATTAATGAATATTTACAAAGAGAAATTTCAGCTGAAAGTGTTTGTGAAAAATTATCTGATATGTACAATAAGAGTTTCAAAGAATAAACTATTGTATGACTAAACCATTAGAAGGATTAACTGTATTAGAATTTAGCCAGTTTTTATCAGGGCCATATGCAGGCTTAAGACTTGCTGATTTAGGAGCAAGAGTAATTAAAATTGAAAGACCAGAAGTTGGGGATCTTTGTAGAAACTTATATATCAGCGATACTGATCTCGAAGGTGATAGCACTTTATTTCATGCAATTAATAGAAATAAGGAAAGCTTTGCAGCAAATTTAAAAGATGCCAAAGACATAGAGTTAGTAAAAAAATTAATTGAGAAGTCAGATATAATTACACAAAATTTTAGACCAGGAGTAATTGAACGTATTGGTTTAGATTATAAAAATGTAAAAAAAATAAATCCAAAAATAGTTTATGGAACTATTTCTGGTTACGGATCTGATGGACCTTGGAGTTCATTACCCGGACAAGATTTATTAGCGCAATCTAGAACAGGTTTAGTTTGGTTAAATGGTAATGGAGGTGAAGCACCAACCCCAATGGGTTTGGCAGTTGCTGACATGTTGGCAGGACATACACTTGTTGAAGGTATTCTAGCAGCGGTTATCAAAAGATTTCGAACGGATAATGGATCTCATGTAGAAACAAGTTTAGTTGAGGCCTTATTAGATTTTCAATTTGAAGTTCTTACGACATATTTTAATGATGGAAACAGAAAGCCGCAAAGAAGTTCGTATAATAATGCCCACGCATATCTGTCAGCTCCGTATGGTATTTATAAAACATCCAATGGATATATAGCAATTGCAATGACACCACTGCCTCAACTTGGTGAGTTACTTGATTTAAATTCAATTAAAGATTTACATGATCAAAAAGAATGGTTCATAAAAAGAGATGAAATTAAAAAAGATATTGGCGACTGGATCGAAAAACAAACAACAGAACACTGGTTGAGTATTCTTGAGCCAGCAGATATATGGTGTGCTAAAGTACTCGATTGGGAAACAATGGTTAAACACGAAGGATTCAAAATTCTCGATATGGTTCAGAGAATTAAAAGAGATGATGGACTTGATATTGAAACGCTTCGCTGCCCAATAAAAATTGATGGAGAGATTTTTAAATCAAGTAAGGCAGCTCCAAAAATTGGGAATGACAATAATAGTATTATGAAAGAATTTGGTATCTCATGAAAATTAAAGATATAGAAATTCGCATGTGTCGACACAAAGAGCCTGTCATGAAAGATTCAGAAATGAGAGATGGGAAAAAATCAGATTTAGAATTCTTAGTTATCACATTTCACACTGATGAAGATCTATCCAGCTCAACTTTTGGGTTTGCAGGCAGAGGTGCAGAAATGGCAGGAGAAATTGCTAATTCAATCTTTAAACCTTTTTTCATTGGTAGAGACCCGCTATATCGTGAGCAACACTGGCATGAATACAGAACTGCAGACAGATGGTGGAATCACGCACCTATTTATAGCTATGGACCATTTGATATTAATTGTTGGCTTCTCTCATCTCTGCAAGCAGGTCAACCTCTTTATAAATATTTAGGTGCTTATAGAGATAAGGTTCCAATTTATGGAAGCTCACTTGTTTTAGATTCACCTGAAGCTTATGCAAAAGAAGCTGTAGAATATAAAAAGAGAGGCTTTAAAGCATACAAACTCCATCCTCCTGGAGAATATGATTTTGATTTAGAAGCTCACAAAAAAGTACGCGAGGCTGTAGGTGATGATTTTAAACTTATGAGTGACCCAGTTGCTCCTTACACATTTGAGCAAGCATTACGTTTTGGAAGAGAGTTAGAAAAATTAAATTATTATTGGTACGAGGAACCTTTATTTGATGAAAATTTTCATAATTTAAGAGAGTTAACTAGAATATTAGATATTCCAATTATTGGAACTGAAGTTATTGCAAAACATCCTTACAGTGTTGCAGAATGTATCTCTACAAGAGTTGTTGACATGGTGAGAGCAGATCCATCTTGGAGTGGAGGTATTACCGCTACAATGAAAACGGCTCACTTAGCAGAAAGTTTTGGTGTTCAATGTGAAATTCATACAGCTATTTATCATCCTTTAGAATTAGTTAATTTACATTGTTGCGCAGCTATAAAAAATTCTGAATTTTTTGAAGTACTTGTGCCTTACGAATATTTTAATTTTGGTTTAAAAGATTCTATCAAAGTTGAAAACGGTTATGCCCATTTACCTTCTAAGCCAGGTCTTGGTATTGATTTAAATTGGGATTTTATAGATAATACAACTTTCAAAAAAATTTAAAAATGACAAAGATTACTAAATTTAGTGTTCAAGATGTCAGATTTCCTACTTCAAAAGATTTAACAGGGTCAGATGCCATTCATACAGATCCTGATTATTCAGCAACGTATGTGACAGCTTTTACTGATCAATCAGAGTTAAAAGGATATGGTATTGCATTCACGATTGGTAAAGGAAATGACATTGTTGCTGAATGTATAAAACATTTTTTTCCAATTTTTGAAAATATGGACTTAAATGATTTAGAAAATAATATTGGTAAGCTCTGGTTCAGGTGTGTTGATCATAGTCAACTACGTTGGTTAGGTCCTGAAAAAGGAGTTGTCCATATGGCTGTATCAGCAATCTTTAATTGTTTATGGGATTTAATTGCTAAGAAGCATAAAAAACCTTTGTGGCAGTTTGTTGTAGAAAGTGAGCCTGAAAAAATAGTTAGTTGGTTAACATTTAAATATATTGAAGATGTTTTAACCCCAGAGGAAGCGTTATCGATCTTGACAAACAATCAAAATGATAAACAAAAACGTATCGATACAGTTTTGCAAGAAGGATATCCATCTTACACAACTGCTGCAGGTTGGCTTGGGTATTCAGATGAAAAAATAATCCAACTATGCAAAGATTATATGGCACAAGGTTGGAAACATTTTAAAATCAAAGTGGGCTTAGATCTAGAAGCAGATGTAAAAAGACTTGAGTTAATTAGAAAAACAATTGGTGATGATTGTTTTATTATGGTGGATGCAAACCAACAATGGAACGTGGAACAATCGATTAAACATATTAATGCATACAAAAAATTTGATTTATTTTTTGTAGAAGAACCTACAAGCCCAGATGATGTAATGGGTTTTGCCAAAATCAAGAAAGCAGTAGGAGATGTAAGACTTGCAACAGGAGAGGCATGTGGAGGTCGTATTATGTTTAAACAGTTTCTTGAATCCGGTGCAATGAACATTTGTCAAATTGATAGTTGTCGACTGGGTAGTATTAATGAAATAATAACAGTTCTATTAATGGCACATAAATTTAACGTGCCTGTTTTTCCACATGCAGGTGGCGTTGGTCTCTGCGAGTATGTTCAGCACTTATGTATGATTGACTATGTTTTGATTAACGGTTCTAAAAATGACAAGGTAGTAGAATATCAAGACAGTTTGCATGAACACTTTATATATCCATGCAGGATTGAAAATGGAAATTATATGCCACCACTTGATCATGGATATTCTATTGAAATGAAAGAAAAGTCTGTTAATGAGTTTTCATTTCCTAACGGCGATTATTGGAAGAATAACATATGAGATTAAAAGATAAAAAAATAATAGTGACTGCAGCAGCACAAGGTATAGGTAGAGCAACAGCACTTAAATTTGCTAACGAAGGTGCTTCTATCATTGCAACCGATATTAATGAAGAAAAACTAGTTGAATTAAATAAAGAAAATAATTCAATAAAAACTCAAAAACTAGATGCAACAGATAAAAATGCAGTTGAAGAATTTTGTTCCACTATTGACGTTGTTGACGTTCTTTTTCATGCTGTAGGTTTTGTTCATCACGGAACATTATTGCAATGTGATGAAACAGAATTTTATCGATCGATTAATGTAAATGTATTTTCAGCTTATTTAATGAGTTACAATTTATTACCTAAAATGTTGGATCAAGGAAAAGGAAATATAATAATTGTATCTTCTGCTGCCTCAAATGTAAAAGGAGCACCTAACAGATTTATTTATGGTACAACAAAAGCTGCGCTAAATGGATTTGTTAAAGCTCTTGCCGCAGATTATGTTAAAAATGGAATACGCTGTAATGCAATACTCCCTGGAACTGTGGAAACACCTTCATGGGAAGGTAGAGTAAACATGGCCGATGATCCAAAAAAAGCTCGAGAGGATTTTATTGCCAGACAAGCTATGGGTAGATTGGCGCAACCTGAAGAAATTGCTTCACTTGCAACTTATTTAGCAAGTGATGAATCAGACTTTGTAACAGGAACACTAAATTTAATAGATGGAGGATGGACTTTATAATGAAAACTTTAAGATACAGAATTGGTAAAGAAGTAAAACCAGGGATATTAGATACACAGGGGCAAGTTCGTGATGCTTCTTCTTTAGTAAAAGATTGGGATAACAAAAATATAACTATCGATAAGCTTAATGAAGTAAAAAAAGCTGACCTTGAATCTTTACCCATAGTTGCAAGTCATGACGGTATTGCACCTTGTGTTTGTAAAGAAAGTATAGGTAAATTTATTTGTATTGGTCTAAACTATTCTGATCATGCTGAAGAAACAGGACAAAAAGTGCCACCTGAACCAATTATATTTGCAAAAGCAACAAGCGCTGTAATTGGTCCAAATGATGATGTAGAAATCCCAAAGAAATCTGTAAAGTCTGATTGGGAAGTTGAACTTGGAGTTGTTATAGGAAAAGAAGCAAAATATATTTCCGAGAGTGAGTCACAAGCACATATAGCTGGATATTGTGTCATAAACGATCTTAGTGAAAGAGAATTTCAAATTGAACATTCGGGTCAATGGGTCAAAGGTAAATCATGTGATACGTTTGGGCCCATTGGACCTTACTTAGTAACAACAGATGAGGTGCCTGATCCCCAAAATTTAAAGATGTGGCTAGAGGTTAATGGTAAAACAATGCAAGATGGTTCAACTAGCACAATGGTTTACGGTGTAAACTTCTTAATAAGTTATCTAAGCCAATTTATGTCATTACAGCCAGGGGATATTATTTCTACAGGAACACCCCCTGGTGTTGGCATGGGAATGAAGCCCCAAGTATTTTTAAAGGCTGGTGATGTAATGAAATTAGGAATTGAGGGCTTAGGAGAACAAACACAAAAAACAATTCAGGCATAATGTTTGGAAGCGTCAATAACTGTCATAATGTCAAAGATTTTAGGAATTTAGCAAAGAAACGACTTCCCAATCCTATCTTTCATTATATTGATGGTGCTGCTGATGATGAAATTACATACAAAAGAAATACTGATGCATATGAACAATGTGATTTAATTCCAAACGTTCTAAGTGGAGTTGATAAAGTAGATATGTCAACTACGGTAATGGGACAAAAATTAGATATGCCTTTGTACTGCGCACCAACTGCTCTTCAAAGATTGTTTCATCACGAAGGAGAAATAGGTGTTGCAAAAGCTGCTGAAAAATTTGGAACTATGTTTGGAATTTCTTCTTTGGGGACAGCAAGTATTGAAGAGATATCTAATTTGGTAAAAACCCCAAAACTTTTTCAGCTTTATGTTCACAAGGACAAGGGGCTAAACAAAGCTTTAATTGAAAGATGTAAAGAATCTAATTTTGAAGCAATGGCTGTTACTGTTGATACAGCGGTAGGAGGAAACCGTGAAAGAGATTTGTATACCGGCTTCACTATTCCAATGAAACTCAAACTTAATAGTGTTCTAAGTTTTATGTTACACCCAAAATGGGCTGTAGATTATTTTACAAAACCTAAATGGGAATTGAGTAATTTGAAGGATCACATTAGTGAGGGTACTACCGTTATGACCACTATAGGAGACTATTTTACTAAAATGCTTGATAATTCTATGAGTTGGAAAGATGTTGAAAATATTAATAAAGAGTGGGGTCGTCAATTTGCAATCAAAGGTGTAATGTCAGTAGATGACGCAAAGAAAGCTGTTGATGTTGGTGCTTCAGCAATAATGGTTTCTAATCACGGTGGTAGACAGCTTGATGGTTCCCGATCTCCCTTTGATCAATTAGCTGAAATAGTCGATGCAGTTGGAGATAAAATTGATGTAATTTGTGAGGGAGGTATTAGAAGGGGAACACATGTATTAAAAGCTC
This sequence comes from uncultured Alphaproteobacteria bacterium, assembly GCA_902587565.1. Taxonomy (GTDB): domain Bacteria; phylum Pseudomonadota; class Alphaproteobacteria; order HIMB59; genus CACPNW01. The sequence goes on along the minus strand of CACILT010000003.1, from coordinate 107,435 downwards.
TATCTCTTGGTGCAAAAGCATGTTCAGGTGGGAGAATGTACTTATACGCTCTTGCTGCTGGAGGTCAAAAAGGAGTTGAAAAAAGCTTATCAAATTTACGCAATGAAATTGAACGAGATATGAAATTAATGGGAGTTTCTAACGTAAAAGAACTAACAAGAAAAAATCTAAAATTCAGATAATTCAGCAAATATTTAAAAAAAAATATTTATTCTAATTCAATTTTATTCTACAATTTTTTTATGAATGATGAAGTAGAACCAATCTTAATAGGTGAAGTCGATGATATCGATATTGGTTCTGTAGAAAACTTTGAATACGAAGATATAAACTACGCAATTTATAGACTTGAATCTGGTTTCTTTGCAACTGAAGGAAATTGTCCATGTGCTGAAAAAACTTTATTAAGTGAATCTAATATTGAAGGCGAAGAACTAGAGTGTCCCACTTGTGGTAATAAATTTAGTATAGTTTCTGGAGATTCCATCTCTGATTTAGATCAAGTCCCATTAAAAGTTTTTGAAGTAACAGAAGAAGATGGAAATCTTTATCTAAATATTTAATTTATAATATTTAAATTAATAATATTACCTTCATTTAAATTTTTACTTTCTGTAAGAAAATTAACAACATTTTCGCATGACTCTACGGACATTCTTTTTCTACATTCTAAAGTCAAAGCTGCATTATGAGGTGTTAACAATGTATTCTTTAAAGTAAATAATTTATGATTTTCAATAGGAGGTTCTTTTTCAAATACGTCTATTCCAGCACCAAAAATTTTTTTATTTTTTAGAGCTTTGTATAATGCTTCCTCATTAATAATACCCCCTCTTGCTGTATTAATTAAAATTAAATTTGATTTGAAAATATTAAATTGTTCAAAAGAAATTAAATCTTTAGTATGGGAATTCAAAGGTAAGTGGATACTTATATAATCTGCAATTTTGAATCCCTCTTCCTTATCAATAGGTATACAGTTCTGTTTAGCAATATCCTCTTTTGAAACAAAAGGATCGTGAACATAAATATTCATTTCAAAACCCATACATCTTTTTGCTAATGCTTTGCCTATTCTGCCAAAACCTAATATTAATATATTTTTTTTATACAGTTCAAAAAAATTTGGGAGATTACCTTTATCCTGAAATTTATTTGATTTAACTAGTTTATCTGACTCAAAAATATTTTTAGTAAGGCAAAGCATCATTGTCATTACATGTTCTGCAACACTAGTGGCATTGGCGCTTCCCGTTATAGCTAAAGCTATTTTATTTGTATTTAAAAACTCTGTATCAACATTGTCATATCCAACACCATGCCTAGATAAAATCTTTAAATTTTTAGCTTTTGATAAAATTTTTTTATTAATATCTGCTGTTCTGACAATTATGCCATCAACATCTGCTAATTTTTCTGTTAAATGACTTTCTTCAGTGTTATTGATAACAAAGTAATCTAAATTATTTCTTTTAAGTACGTCGTAACCTTTTGGGTGAATTTCTTGAACAATTCCTATTTTCATGAATAATTTTATATTCTAAAATATAACAAAAATAAATTGTTTAACCCTTTAAATTATTTTTTTAATATAATAATATCTATCTAATTTGTGAGAGGAACCTATGAAAACAGTTAGAATGTCATGTTCACATGCTTTAATTAAATTTTTAACAGTACAAAAAATTGTAATCGATGGAAAAAAAGAACCTTTATTTCCTGGTGCATTTGGAATTTATGGTCATGGTAATGTTGCTTGCATTGGTCAAGCTATGGAAGAACTTCAAGATGAACTTCCAGGATACAGAGGGCATCATGAGCAAAATATGGCACTAACTGGAATTGCATACTCACGTGCGAAACGAAGAAAACAAATATTTATAGCCACATCCTCAGTGGGGCCTGGTTCAACTAATATGGTTACTGCAGCAGCCGTCGCATTAAGTAACAGATTGCCTATCTTACTTTTACCCGGCGATACATTTTCTAGCCGTTTCCCCGATCCAGTTTTACAACAAGTTGAAAATTTCAATTCTCCAACTGAAACGCAAAATGATTCATTTAAATCAGTGTCAAAATACTTTGATAGAATTACAAGACCAGAGCAAATTTTAACATCTCTACCACAAGCTATAAGTATGATGCTTGATCCAGCTGATTGTGGACCTGCAGTTATTTCAATGTCACAAGATGTTCAAGGAGAAGCGTATGATTATCCTGAAATCTTTTTTGAAGAAAGAATTCATGAAATAAGAAGAATTCATCCCGATCCAAATCAAATACAAAAAGCTGCGGATAAATTAAAAAATTCTAAACAACCCATAATTATATCTGGAGGTGGTGTTTTATATTCAGAAGCTGAAGAGGAAATTTCTGCTTTTGCAAAAAAACATAATATTCCTGTAACCGCAACCGTAATGGGTATTGGATGCATGAATAAAGATGATCCTTACTATATAAGTGCTATAGGTTGTCTTGGAGAAGGCTCATCAAATAATCTTGCCACTGATACAGATCTAGCATTAGCAGTAGGTACTAAATTGGGTGATTTTACAACGGGCTCATGGACTAATTTTGAAAATGAAAATTTTCAACTCGTATCAATAAACACTTCGAGATTTGATACTACTAAACATCGTGCAACTCCTGTTGTGAGTGATGCAAAAATTGGACTTCAAGAATTATCTAAAGTTCTTGGAGATTGGAAGGCACCTGATGTTTGGTATCAGCGTTCAATAGAGGAAAGAAATAAGTGGGATGAATATGTTGCTAAAGAGAGTGGACCAACTAATCAGGAATTACCATCTTATGCTCATGCCGTAGGTGCCGTTTATAGAAATTCAGACCCATCAGATATTGTAGTAACTGCAGCAGGAGGACTAGTTGGGGAAGTAGTGCAAATATGGAAACCTAAAGAATTAAACACTTTTGAAACTGAATGGGGATTTAGTTGCATGAGTTACGAAATATCTGGTGCGCTAGGAATCAAAATGGCAAAACCCAATCAAGATGTAATTGTATTTGTAGGAGATGGTTCATATCTATTACAAAATAGCGATATCTATAGTTCCGTTTTATATGATAAAAAATTAATTATTGTTATTTGTGATAATGGTGGTCACATGGTCATTAATAGATTGCAACTAGCAAAAGGTGGAAAAGAATATCTTTGTAATTTAAATGCAGCAAGAGCTACAAATGTACAGTTTGTTGATTTTGAAGCTCATGCAAAAAGTATGGGGGCAAATGGTGAAACTGTCAAATCTATTTCTGAGCTTGAAGCAGCGTTTAAAAGAGCAAAAGAATCAGAGAAAACCTATGTTATTTCGATAAAAACACATGGTTATGAATGGTTGGAAGGTACGGCTTTTTGGGAAAGTCCAACACTTGAAGTTGAGAAAACGGAAGGTAATAAAGCAGCAATTAAAGAATTTTTAGAAGGTAAAAATAAACAACGTAAAGGTGTATAAAAATTAATTTTTTTCTAAAAGTTAATATTATCATGATTCAAAACAAGCCAATAATTTTAATAGATCCATATCCAAGAACAATGGATTTACTTTTTTCTAAAACAAATTTAAAATATTTAAAAAAAAATTTTAAACTTATTACTGCACCAAACAAAAATAAAAATAATTTTTATAAAAAAAATTTACCTAATGCAGATTATATTTTCGGACAACCAAACTTACCATCATCTATAATTTCTAAATCAACTAAGCTTAAAGCAATATTCAACGTAGAGAGTAATTTTATGGACAATATGGATTATGATTATTGTTTTAAAAAAGGAATACACGTTTTAGCAACATCTCCAGTGTTTGCTCAGCCTGTTGCTGAAATGGCAGTAGGCCTTACTTTATCAATTGCAAGAAGCATTCATATTGCTCATTCAGATTTTATTTTAAAAAAAGAAAAATATGGAGGTGCAATAAGTCAAAATAATTTTTTACTAAAAAATAAAAAATTTGGTCTAATTGGTTTTGGAGATCTAGCAAAATCACTTACACCTATACTTAAAGCATTTTCTAATAATATTATTGCCTATGATCCTTGGATTCCTGATAAAGAAATTGAAAAATTTGATGTTAAACCAACAAATTTAAATTCACTATTGAAAAATGCAGATATTATTTATGTTCTAGCTTCTATAACTTCATCTAATGAATCCATGATTAATAATTCTAAATTTAAATTAATAAAAGACGGATCAGTCTTTGTATTAATGAGTAGAGCAGCCATAATAAATTTTGATGATTTTTTTAATTTTTTAAAAAATAGAAATGTCTTTGCAGCCATTGATGTTTTTCCACAAGAACCATTTCCTAAAAATCATAAACTAAGAAAATTTAAAAATGTAATTTTTTCTCCACATAGAGCTGGCGCACTAGATAGCGCATTTAAAGAGATGGGTGAATTAGTAATTCAAGATTTAAAACTTATTTCAAAAGGCCTACCACCTAAATTATGTAAAAAAGCTGAGAGAGAAACTGTTAAATATTTACGCTCAAAACCAGTTGATATTAATTAAAATTTATTTAAAAACACACTTATGTCAGATAACTTAGTACTAGAAGCTAAATCAGTTTCAAAATTTTTCGGAACAATCACAGCTCTTCAAAATGTAGATCTTCACCTAAATAAAGGTGAGGTTCTTGGTGTTGTTGGTGATAATGGTGCAGGCAAATCTACATTAATGAAAGTTTTATCTGGTTTATATAAGCCAAGTGAAGGATCACTTTTTTTTGATAAAGAAAAAGTAACTTTAAATAGTCCAAGGGACTCTCAAAATTTAGGCTTAGAAATGGTCTATCAAGATTTAGCACTTGCTGGTAATCTCCCTATTGGTGATAATATATTTTTAGGAAGAGAACCAACAAGAAAAGTTGGGCCTTTCAATTTTTTGGATCATAAAAAAAGAAAGCAACTAACTGAAGAACATCTTGCTAAACTAAAAATAAATGTAAAGAGTGCTGATCAAAAAGTAGAAGAATTATCAGGTGGGCAAAGACAAGCAGTAGCAATTGCTAGAGCTACAGCTTTTAATGCCAAAATAGTATTAATGGATGAACCAACAGCTGCACTCGCCGTTAAGGAGGTTGGAAAAGTTTTAGATTTAATTTTAAACCTCAAAAAATTAGGTGTTAGCGTCATAGTAATTAGTCATAGAATGGACGATATATTTACAGTTTGTGATCGAGTAATGGCATTATTTCAAGGAACAAATTTTGCTCAATCAGAATTAAAAAATACTTCTAGAGACGAAGTAATTGGATGGATCATGGGGAAGAAAGATTAATGGATAAAAATCAAGAAACTTTATTTGTCAGACTTATTCCTTTTTTTGAAAGATATGGAATCTTATTGCTAATTTTAATAATGATTGCCGTCTTACATTTATTGCAACCTGATGTTTTTTTATCATGGAGGAATGTAACAAATGTTTTTAAACAAGTTTCTTGGCAATCAATGTTAGCACTTGGTGTTTTTATGGTCATTGTGACTGCAGGGATAGATTTATCTGTAGGGTCAATTATTATGTTATCTTTAATGGGCCTTGCAATAGCATCAAAAGCTGGAATGCCATGGTATGTTGTGATGTTAGTTGCGCCAGCAATTGGATTTTTGTGCGGTATGTTTAATGGTATTGGTATTACTTTACTTCGGATGCCTCATCCATTTATTATGACGCTTGGCACGCTTTATATATTTAGAGGAATTGGGAACCTTATTTCTGGAGGTGTTCCTATAACAGGTTTTGCTGAAGAGATAAGAGTTATTGGAAATGGTAAAATAAAACTCGATGCATTCTTTGGAGAAGGGGCAAGAGAGTACATACCCACAAGTTTAATTTTAATGATTGTAATATTTTTTATCTTTTGGATTTTTTTAAATCATACAAGAATTGGTAAATGGATTTATGCGATTGGAGGCAACCCGGGAGCGGCAAGAGCAGCAGGTATAAATGTAGACCGAATTTTAATTGTCGTCTACACACTTTGCGGTTTCTTGGCAGGCATTGGCGGTTTAATTTTAGCCGGTAGAACAAATTCTGCTTATCCAAATGCTGGTTTGCAATCTGAACTAGATGCAATTGCAGCAGTTATTATAGGTGGAGCAAGTTTCTTTGGAGGTAGGGGAACTGTCTTAGGTGTATTTGCTGGAGTTATGATCATGGGCATACTCAGAAATGGTTTAAATCTAATGAACGTTAGTGTTTTTTGGCAACAAGTTCTTATTGGGTCTATTATTATTTTGGCTGTGTATATAGATGTTCTCAGAAGACAACTTGCAACTAGAACTTAATATTAAAAAATAATCATTTTAAGACAAACAGTCTCTTGATTTGAATTTCATTTTTGTTAATGATTAAAGAAAATTTTAGGAGGAAAAATGAAACTTTTTATTTCTTTAATTACTACTTCTTTATTGTTTTTTTCAGGCAGTCTTCTTGCAGGATCGCATGCGAAAACAATAATGTTAAGTACTAAAGGACCAGGTGCTGGAAACCCTTTTTGGGCTTCAGTAGAAGCTGGTGCAAAAGATGCTGCTGAAGAGTTTGGCGTAAACCTAATCATCCTTTCACCACCACAAGAAAGTGATGTTATGGCTCAAGTAGCACAAATCGAAGACCAAATTGCAAAAGGTGTAGACGGTATCGCAATCGCACCAACTGACCCTAACGCAGTTGCGCCAATTCTTGATGACGCAATAGCTTCAGGTGTTCCAGTTGTATACATTGATACTGATGGAATTAATGAAGGTGTAACTTTCATTGGAACAAACAATATAAATGGCGCTGCTTTAGCTGCTCAATATATTTGTGATAATGTTCCAAGTGGTTCTGATGTTGCAATTCTTCAAGGAATGATTACTCAAACTACTGGTCAGCATAGAGCTGAAGGATCTCATAAAGGTCTTGAAGCTTGTGGCATGAATATCGTTGCTGAACTTCCAGCAGACTGGGATACTGCAAAAGGTATGTCAGTAACTGAAGATATCATCACTGGTAACCCAAATCTTAAAGCAATTTTTGCTTCTAACGACAACATGGGTCTTGGTGCTATTCAAGCATTAAAAAATGCTGATATGTTAGATGATGTTGTAGTTGTTGGATTTGATGCTAACCCTGATGCTGCTGCAAGTGTAATGGCTGGTGAAATGTCAGCTACTATTGCTCAATTCTCATATAACATGGGATACATGGGTGTAGAAAATGCACTTAAATTAGCTAATGGTGAAAGTATTCCTGATAATATCGATACTGGAACTGTATTAGTTACAAAAGAAAACGCTTCAGACTTTATGTAGGTCAAAGCCAAAAATTAATTTAAAAGGCCGTAATTTTTACGGCCTTTTTTTTTACTATTCCATTTTTTACAATTGATTTATAGAAACATGTTATGAAAAATATAGGACTTATTGGCTGTGGAAATATTGCAGAGACTTATTTTCGAGCTCAGGAATATTTTAATAATATAAATTTTGTAGCTTGTGCAGATATAAATTTGGATGCAGCTAAAAAAACAGCTGAGCAGTATAATATTATCCCTCTATCTGTTGATGAAATTTTAAATGATAAAAATGTAGATATAATTCTTAATCTTACAATTCCTCAAGCGCATTATGAAATTTCAAAAAGAGCTTTAGAGGCAAATAAACATGTTTATTGTGAAAAACCTATGAGTGTAAAATTTGATGATGCTAAAGATTTATTAAACATAGCAAGTAAAAAAAGTTTGTACATTGGTAATGCACCAGATACCTTTTTAGGTGGTGGAGGACAGCAAGCAAGAAAAATAATAGATAATAATGAAGTAGGTCAAATACTTACTGGAAACTTTATTTTTGCATTTCCTGGCGTTCAAGATTTTCATCCTAATCCGGAATCTTGGTTTCAAGAAGGAGGTGGACCAGTTATTGATATGGGTCCTTATTTTTTTACAACACTTGTTAATTTGCTTGGCCCAGCAAAAAATATAAGAGGAAGAGGAGCAAAATTTTTCGAAAAAAGGAAATACAAAGCTGGCCCAAAAAAAGGACAAACATTTAATGTTGATATACCAACATCATATATGTTTAATATTGAGTTTCAAAATAGGGCAATTGTTCAAGGCTTTATATCTTTTGATGTTTTAAATCATAGACGAAACCATATGGAATTATATGGCTCCAAAGGATCAATAGTGGTCCCAGATCCAAATATGTTTGGTGGCCCAGTTTCTGTATCAGGTGAATTTGGCTCTGAATGGGAAGATATTAGTGTTGAAGATAAGCCATTAGGAAAAACTAATATTATTAACCATAGTGGGAGAAGCAACGAGGCTTCTGAACAAGCAAACTATAGAGGTATTGGATTGGCTGAAATGATAGATGCAATTGAAAATAATAGAAAGCATCGATGTAATGGCGATCTAGCACTTCATGTATTGGACATAATTGAATGCGCGATGATTTCTTCTATTTATAAGGTTGAAGTGGAACTAAGGACATCATGTCAGAAACCTGAACCAATGCATGATGATTTTGTAAAATACATTCTCAAAAAATAATTGTTTTCTATTTTTGTTAATGTAGGTAATAGAATTAGAGTGTTTTAAAACTACTTATATAAAAGATGAAGCAACTTGATATTGATAACTGGTATAAATGTAAGATCGATAAAAAAGTCTACAAGCAATTAACAAAAAGATCAGATTACCAGGGATTAAAACATGTTTTTACATGGTTGTTTTTTCTATTTTTATCAGGATATTTAGCCTGCATAAGTTGGGGAACTTGGTGGGCTGTTCCAGCATTTCTTATTTACGGAAATATATTCATGGCATGCAACCCTGTTTGGCATGAATGCGGACATAGAACTGCATTTAAGACTAGGTGGTTAAATGAATTATTTTACCATGTAGGTTCATTTATGTATAATTTTGAACCAATAAGATGGAGATGGAGTCATTTTCATCATCATAGTTATACTCTCCATACAGATCCATACGACTATGAAGTTCAGGTTACAAAACCAACTGATCTTTTTTATGTTTTATTAATGCATCTACCTGGTGGTAACTTATTGTTAATATTTAAGGGAATACTCTCATTTCACTGGGAAACCATTAAGCATGCAGTTGGCATTACCACACCTGTTATGAAAGATTGTATTCCAGAAAGTGAAAGATCAAAATGTAGATTTTACTCAAGATTACACATATCAATCTGGCTTCTTATAATCGCTTTTTCAGTTTATATTTCTAGTTGGTTACCAGTAATGCTAGTATTACTTCCTTTCGTTTATGGAACCACGCTCAGAAATATGTTTGATTTTGTACAACACGCGGGTTTAGCCAATGATGTTACTGATCATCGTTTATGTGTTAGAACAGTTAAGTTAAACCCTGTTTTTAGTTTTTTATATTGGCATATGGAATATCATTTGGAGCACCACATGTTTCCTATGGTTCCATCATACAATTTGAAAAAACTTCATAACTTAATTAAAGACCAACTTCCTGAGCCTAAAAATGGCTTAATTGACGCATATAAAGAAATTATACCTGCAATAATAAAACAATCTAAAGATCCATCCTATAAAATTCCTGTAAAAATACCGCAAACAATTTAAATTTGCTAAAACACACTTTTTTTAACCTAGAGAAAATACAGTTTCGATATTAAAAAAACCCTTTTTTAATTAGATTTTTTCATGTTAACATTACTTATATTTAATTCAAAAGGGAGGAATTATGAGAATAGTATCTAGTTTATTAATCGCTGCTTTCCTTACTGTTTCTACGGCTGTAGTAGCAAAGCCTTTATACATGTTTATTACTCACGCATCTGTTGGTGCTGCAAGTAGTGTATTCTGGCAAGCTGTTAAAAACGGTATGGAAGACGCTTGTGAACTTTATGACGCTGATTGTCAGATGGTATATCTACAATCAGAAGATGGAAACATCGGTGAGGAAATTGCTAACTTCAACGCTGCTATAGCTGCAGGTGCTGACGGTATTGCAACAACAATATACGATGAAACTACTTGGGATGATCCAGTAAAAGATGCTTTAGCTCAAGGTATTAATGTAATTTCATTTAATATTGATGATGCAAATAGTCCTAACGAAAGACAAGCATATATTGGACAAAGCTTAAGAACAGCTGGTTACAATTTAATGGTAGATCTTAACAAAAGATTTTTACCTCAAGAAGGACCTATGCATATTTTAATAGGTGTTAATGCACCTGGTCAAGTATGGTCTGAAATGAGAACTAGTGGTGAAGAAGATTGGATCAAGGAATTTGCTGCTGCAAATCCTGACAGAGATATAACATATGAAAAACTTGATGTTGGATACGCTGAAGATGTTATGAACAGAGCTTCTGCATATATTTTAGCTAATCCTCAAACTAATGTTTATGTTTCTTCTGGATTATGGGGACCAGACCTTGCAATAGCTTTGGAAGAAAACGGATATAATAAAGGCGATGTAATCATCGGTGGTTTTGACGTTGTTCCAAGTGTTGTTGAGTGTCTAAAAGAAGGATGGTGTCATGCTACTGTTGATCAGCAACCATATCTTCAAGGATATTTACCTGTTGTTCAATTCTTTTTAAGAGATAAATATGGATTAGGAAACTGGAGTGTAGACACTGGTGCACTAATGCTTCATGCTGAAGACATGGCAGCTCTTGAAGAATATTCAAAAATGGGAGTAAGATAATTAACTCCTTAAATTTAATTTTTCAGGGGCAAGAATTTCTTGCCCCTGAACTAAAAATATTTATATTTCAAAAAAGTTTATGAACATTAGAAAATACTTTAAGTACGTAGCATCAAGACCCGAGTTTGCAGCACTTACTATTTTTATTGTAATTGCGATAACATTTTACATTATTAATGAAAATTTTTTAAATTTTAGAAATCTAAGGGTCTTACTTACCATATCTCCAGAAATTGCTCTGATTGCAATGGGCGCAACAATTCTAATGGTGTCTGGAGAGTTTGATCTTTCCGTAGGTTCGGTCTTCGCACTAAGCGGAGTAGTGATGGTTGTTCTGACCAATGAAGGTGTAAATGCTCATCTTGCATTTACGATTGCACTTCTTATGTGCCTCGCTATTGGATATATAAATGCAATAATTACAATTAAATTTGGAATACCATCATTTATTGCCACTCTTGGAACAATGTTTATGGTAAGAAGTGTAGCAATTGTTATTGTAAAAGCTGACTTCCCAACTTTTCCAATGGAAGAGATGTATTACTTAAGAGCAATTTTCGCTAATCCAATTCCAGGAACAATATTTAGAATGTCTTTTATTTGGTTTGTTTTAATTACTCTTCTTCTCATATTTTATCTTCACAGATCCAATTATGGGAACTGGTGTTATTCAACTGGAGCAAATCAAGCTGCTGCCAAAGCGATGGGTGTGAATACTGATAATGTTAAAATACGTAATTTTATACTTTGTTCTTTTCTTGCTGGTCTAGCTGGTATCTTTATGGTTTTAAGAACAAGAGCAGCGTTTCCTTCTGTTGGTGTGGGTTATGAACTTCAAGCCATCGCCGCTTCAGTAATAGGTGGTGCATCATTATTTGGTGGAATTGGAACTGTATTTGGAGCACTAGTAGGTGCATTCTTATTAAAATTTTTGGATAATGGTCTTGTAATGGCAAGACTTGACGTAAACTGGTTTAGATTTGCTGTAGGTACACTTTTGATTTTTGCTGTTGTATCGAATACAAATCTTAGAAGAATTGCAAATAAAATGAGGGAATGATCAAATACGTATGAGTGAATCAATTATTAAATGTGAAGGCTTAAATAAATGGTATGGTAGCATACAAGCACTTAAAGATGTGTCTATTGATATTAAGAAAGGCGAATCTGTTGGCCTCGTAGGTGATAATGGCGCAGGTAAATCTACATTTATTAAAATTCTATCTGGTGTTCATCAAGCTGATAGTGGGAACATTTATTTTGATGGCAATCTTGTTAAGATTAACGATGCAAAAGATTCTATGAAATTGGGCATAGAAACAATATACCAAGATAGTGCGCTAGCACCAACTTTAAGTATAGCTAGAAATCTATTCGTAGGTAGAGAACCTCTTACATTAAAATTAGGTTCACTAGGACTCCTTGATAGAGAAAAAATGGCTAAAGAATCTTTAGAAGCAATAAAGAGAGTTGAATTAGATCTAAGATCTGGTGATGAATTAGTTGAGAACCTCTCAGGGGGTGAACGTCAAGGTGTTGTTATTGCGAGAGCTTTATACTTTAGAACAAAAGTTCTAATTATGGATGAACCGACAAATCACCTATCCGTAAAAGAAACAGAAAAAGTTTTGCGTTGGATTGAAAAGCTTAAAGCTGAAGGTACCACTTGTATTTTTATTACTCACAACCTTCATCATGTTTATCCTGTTAGTGATCGACTAGTTGTATTTGCTAGAGGTGAAAAAATTGCAGATGTACAAAAGAAAGATACCTCTATTGAGGAACTGACAAAAATGATTGTCCATGACTAAAATTGCACTAAATATAATAAATGAGTTCAATTAAAGTAGAAGAAATAGACAAAATTGAGTTAAGTCATAAAGATTGGTGGCAACCGAAAATTGACAAGAAAGTATATAAAAAACTTTGTCAAAGAAGTGATGCTAAAGCTTGGTTTCATACTATACTTTATTTTGGTGTATTGTTTATTACAGGACTGATCGCAATATATTCTTGGGGTACATGGTATGCAATTCCTGCCTTTATCCTATATGGTTCTGTCTATGCCTGTAGTAATGCTAGGTGGCATGAATATGGTCACCGCACTGTTTTTAAATCTAGAAAATTAAACGACTTTTTTTATTATATTAGCTCTTTTATTGCTTTTTTTGAACCTATCTCTTGGAGATGGAGTCATGCTAATCATCATAGTAAAACTAGATATTTAGATCTTGATTTAGAAATTGCTGATCCAAGACCAACTAATTTAAGAATTTTATTTTTTACTGAGTTTTTTGGATACTATAGAGTTAAAGCTGAACTTCAAAAAATATTCAAACATAGTTTTAGAATATTCACATCCCAGAACTCCTTTAGTGATGAAGAAGCAAAAATTAGTGTAGCAGACCTAGTTCCTGATAGAGAAAAAAATAAAATGGTTTGGTCAAGTAGAATTTTTTTAGGCATAATTTTTTTAACAATTGCCCTATCAATTATTCTGCAGAGCTTCCTTCCACTTCTATTAATTATAACCCCACAAATTTATGGTGGACCTTTATTATGGATCTTAGCTTTTCCTCAACACGCAGCAATGAAATTTGATAGCCATGATCATCGCGAAACAACAAGAACAGTTATTTTAGGACCTATTTTAGGTACTTTTTTTTATGCAAATATGCAATACCATATTGAGCATCACTCATGTCCTCAAATACCATTTTATAACTTGCCTAAATTTCATGAACTAATAAAGGATCAACTTCCTGAACCAAACAAGGGTTTAGTTGATGCATATTTAGAAATTATCCCAGCTGTTATCAAACAAGCAAAAGATCCTAACTACGAAATAAAAAAATTTATTCCAGCCTAACTTCAATTAATTTATCTTTTTTCTAAATTATTCAAAAATTTATCCAGTTCATCTTCAGCGATTTCTACAATATTTTTTTTCTCTGGAAATGCTCCATTTTGGACATCATTATAAAATTCCTGAAATGCATTTTCTCTTTCTCTTTGAAGTTTTTTATATTCTTTTTGAAAGTCTCTATAAACCTTTGCATGTCGTGGAATATGTCCCTCAGTAAGGCCGAGAATATCACAACCAAATAAGAATTCTGCATCACACCCTGGTCCACTTCCCATTGAGACTACCGTTGGTTCAACTTTTTTTGTAATTGCTTCAGCTACTTTGTATGGAACGCATTCCATTTCTATAGCTATCCCCCCTGCATCTTGTATTTTTAAACATTGATCATAAATCATCATTGCTTCATTTGAATTTTTACCAACAGCTTTAAAGCCACCCGTCCAAGTTCTTCTACTTGGCACTAAACCTACATGTCCTAATCCAGGTATACCTTCTTTATATAATCCTCTTATAAGTTCAAAATTATTATGACAATAAAACATATCAATACCATACTCCAACGCTTTAAATGCAACTCGAGTAGCTTCAATTAAACCACTATATAATGTGTCTGCAGCACCCCAATGCATAAATGCATCTGGTGCAGTTTTTCTAATTTCAATTATTTCTTCAAATTCTGGATGATTGTCTGGATTTAGATATACACCTGGTGATCCTGTCGCTAACATCTCAAAACCCACCTTATGTGCAGCCTTTGCTTCATCTACATTTTTAACCAAAATACTAACTAATTTCTTTTTTCCTTTTAAATCTCTTAAATCTTTAACCGTTATTTTTTTGTTCATATCTCTAAATTAATAATAAAAAAGTTAATTTTTACTTTTACATTTTTTAATTTCAATTATGATAAATATTATTAGGAGAAACTATGATAAGTCAAGACCATGTTGATCAATATAATGATGAAGGCTACACTATTGTTGAAAATTTATTTTCAATGGAAGAATTACAACCTGTTCTTAATGAGTTTGATGATATTGTTGATGAATATGCTGAAAAAGCATTTAGTGCTGGTAAGATAACAAATAAACATTCTGATAAAGATGTTTTTAAAAGGCTTGCAGCACTCGAAAAAGATTTCAAAGGATCATCTGTACTAATCCATACAAAAGGACAACTTAGACCAGAGTTAGCAAAACTTTGGGCTTCACCAAAACTATTAGATATTGTTGAAAACTGGGTAGGAAAAGATATTTCAGGACATCCTGTTTGGAATATTCGTTCTAAAACACCTCAAACAGCAAGAATGACAGTTCCATGGCATCAGGACTCTGCTTATTTAAAAGATGGTGCAGAAAAAACTACTCAGCCAGCTGCATGGATTCCTTTTTTAGATGTTAATAAAAACAATGGTTGTATGCAAGTTGTGAGAGGTGGTCACAAACCTGAGAGAGTACTAAATCATAAACTTGAGAAGAAAGATGGTTCAGTAAAAGATTCATGGTATTTATTTATAGAAGAACAAGATATTCCTGAAGAGGATGTAATAACTTGTGAAATGAAAGCAGGCTCAGTTTTATTTCTACACCAACTTGTTCCTCATAGATCTTTAGAAAATTTTTCAGAAGATGTTAGATGGAGTGTAGATTTAAGATTTCAAAATCCAAAGGATGAGGCTGGTTTTCATACAGGTTTAGTGGATCCAATAATAATGCGAAAATCAGATGATAGCAGTTATAGACCTAATTGGAATGCTTGGTTTAAGGGAGTTGAAGAAGATCATAAGAAATTTAGAGGTCTATCTAAAAAAGATGAATTTGATTCTACAGTAAATGGATCATGGTTAGACCGCTGGGATAAATAGATAGATCCTAGCTTAATTTTAAACGGCTTAGCATTTTTCGGTGTGATTCATCCGATCCATCGTGCATGGTACCAAACCATTTATCTAAGTAATTAGAGGTGTCGCCACTATAATTACATTCAAAGTATTTGTGATGCAAATAATGGAAATAAGTTCCTGTATGTAAATGCATTCCATTTTTAAAAACTATCTTATCAAAACCACTGTGACCTGCATGAGGAGCAATCCCTGCATGGAAAATATGCCATAGCGCAATAAGAGGATGTGACGGGATAATCCAATGAATTAAAATACCTGAAAAATAAATTACATGCTCTACTGGATGCATTGCTAAACCTGACCATGGACCTGGATTGACGTTATGGTGATGAACTTTATGCGCTATTTTATAAAAAAATTTAGTATGTAAAAGTCTGTGGGTTAAATAAAAATGTATATCTCTAATTATTGGTACTAAAAAGAATAAAACAAGTAAGTAAATAGGATATTGCTCCCACGATATTAAAGTTATGTAATTATTAGCAAAAGACCAAAAAGTAAAATATTCATAAATTGACCATATAGGAATCGCACTTAAGAAAACCCAAATCATATTATCTTTCGTTTGATCTTTAAAAAGAAACTTAGAATTTTTTTCTAGAAACTTTGCATTATATTTAAAATTATTTTTTTGATTTTTTTTAATATAAAAATGTAAATGAAAGAAACCAGCATATATAAAAACAATCATGCTATTTCTAAGAAAAATATATCCTAAAGTATACAGATTAACTTCTTTGAATTCATCAAGCGAAGGAGTGAGTAAAAACCAAACTACTAAAGTAATTATTGCCCATATAAATTGCATAGGAAAAATATATCCATTCCAACCAAAAATCCATTTTAGTAATCTCAATGGCTGAAAAGGAATTATGAATCTAGGCATTGGAATTATTCTATCATTTGGTTTCCAGTTACCCTTTTTGTCGCGTTTACCAAAATTGTTATCAGTAATCATAATTATTTGTATTTTTTGTTTCGTATGACAAGAGTATATTTAATAAAATTATTGAAATATATAAATAAATCAATATTTTTATAATATGCATATAAATTTAGATGATTGGTACAAACCTCAGCTTGATAAAAAAAAATTGAAAGAATTAAGTAAGAGAAGTGATTTACCAGGATTAATACATTTCTTTCTCTATTTCTTATTCTTATTTATTTCTGGCTATCTAGCATATCTTACCTGGGGTACAGTTTGGACCTTATTTTTCTTTTTCATATATGGAACGATTTATGCATTCAGTGTAGCAAACTGGCATGAGACAGTTCACAGAACAGCTTTTAAAACTAGATGGATAAATGAGTTTTTCTATCACATTAGTTCGTTTATGTGTGACTTTGAAGGTTTCAGATGGCGTTGGAGTCATACTTTTCACCATTCAAAAACTCTTCAAACTGAAGATGATTATGATCATGAAATACAAGTTTCTAGGCCAATAGAGCTATTTGCTTTTTTCTTAAATTTTATTCCTTTAACAGATTTATTATATCCGCATAAACTTATTAAGTTTGAAGTCTTAAAACATGCATTTGGAAAGTTTACACCTGTGATTGATATTACAGCACCAAAAGAAGAAAAGAAAAAAATTCTTTGGAATTCACGATTATATGTCTTTATTTGGTTTTTAGTATTTGCTTATTCGTTTTACATCGGTTCAATTTTGCCAATACTTTATATAATTATACCTACTTATATCGGTAAACCAATTTGGTTTGCTGTTAATGTTACGCAACATTTAGCTGCAAAAGTTGATACTAAAGATCATCGCTTAAGTACTTATTCAGTTAGAATAAATCCTATTTTAAGTTTTTTATATTGGCATATGGAGTATCACTTAGAGCATCACATGTATCCAATGGTACCATCTTATAATTTAAAAAAACTTCGTAAAGAAATTGACTCAGAGTTACCTAAACCTTTTACTAGTCTTTTTGATTTTTATAGAAAAGTTTTACCATCAGTAGTAGCTTTAGCAACTAATCCAGATAAATACTATAAAGTAAAACTTAATAATTAGATTTACCAAGTTCCCGAATTTTCCATAGACTTCCAAGGTTCCTGAACTTGAAGTGCTTCGCCCTCTTGTAAAATTTCTAAAGATATTCCATCTGGTGACCGAATAAATGCCATATGTCCATCGCGAGGTGGTCTATTAATTGTAACACCATTATTCATCAACTTTTCACACACGTCATAAATATTTTTGACACTATACGCTAGATGACCAAAGTTTCTTCCACCAGTATATTCTTCTGGGTCCCAATTATATGTTAATTCGAGTAGTCCAGTTTTTTCATCACTATTTTCTGCACCTAGAAATATAAGAGTAAAGCGACCTTTTTCATTTTCTACTCTTCTAACTTCTTTTAAACCCAACTTATTGCAATAAAAGTCTAGTGACTCTTCGATATTCTTAACTCTAACCATAGTATGTAAATATTTCATTTTTATAATCCTATATTATTTTGTATTTGTAGTAAAAAAAACATAATGTAATTTAGATTATATGAAAACTGTTTTTTTACTTTTTGATTCATTAAATAAAAGAATGTTAAATTCTTATGGTGGAAAATATATTGAAACACCAAATTTTAATAGATTAGCAAAAAAATCAGTTCAATTTAATAATCATTATATAGGAAGTATGCCTTGTATGCCTGCCAGACGTGATATGCATTCAGGACGACTAAGTTTCCTTCATCGCGCATGGGGACCTTTAGAACCATTTGATAATTCATTTCCAGAAATGTTGAGACTTAATAATACGTATACTCACCTAGTAACCGATCACTATCATTACTTTGAAGATGGTGGGGCAACTTATCATAATAGGTTTAATTCATGGGATTTTATTCGAGGACAAGAGAGTGATCCTTGGAAAGCAATGGTTCAACCTCCACTTGAAAAACTAAGAGAAAAATATCATCAATCACAATTCAATTTAAGTGATAGGGAGGGAAAATATTATAATTATGTGATAAATAGTGAATTTATCAAAGATGAACAAGACTTTCCATCAGTGAAATGTTTTCAATCAGGGTTAGATTTCTTAAATATAAATAAAGATGCTGATAATTGGTTTCTACAGTTGGAGACATTTGATCCACATGAACCCTTTTTTGCCCCTGAAAGATTCAGAGAAAAACTTAAAACAAATTATAGAGGACCAAGATTAGATTGGCCTCAATATGATAAAGTAAAGGAAAATGATGAAGAGGTTGCTGAATTAAAAGCAAACTATTTAGCCCTAATAGGATTATGTGATTATTTGTTAGGAACAGTATTAGATTTTTTTGATTCAAATAATCTCTGGGAAAATACAGCATTAATTTTAACAACAGATCATGGCTTTATGCTAGGTGAGCATGACTGGTGGGCAAAAAATAGGATGCCATTGTATAATGAGATAGCTAATATTCCACTTTATTTTTCTCATCCAGATTTCAAAAAGTATAACGGTGAAGAAAGAAATGTCGTAACTCAAAACATTGATCTAATGCCAACCTTTATGACAATGCACGGTCATGAAATTCCAAAAGAAGTAAAAGGAAAATCGATTTTAAATTTTTTAGATAAAGATAATGAAAGTGATTATTTTGCATTATATGGATATTGGGGTGGCGGCATTAATATTTCAGATGGTAAATATACCTATTTTCATTATCCAGAAAATTTTAATCAATATGATAGAACTAGATATCAATATACCTTAATGCCAACCAATATGAGACAATTTTTTTCGAATGAAGAATTGCAAACAGCAACTATGCACAAACCATTTAATTTCACTAAAAATATTCCAGTAATGAAGGTAAATAAAATATTAAAAAAGACTGATCCACATGTGACATTAATGGATACAAAAAGTGCTCTTTATAACCTGAAGGAAGATCCAGGACAATTAAATCAAATACATGATGATGATTTAATTTCTCGATATAAAGATCTCATGTTGAAAGAAATAAAATCATATGATCCTCCTAAAGAATTATTGGAAAACTATTTTAATCTGGAATAATTAGTAAAACTTTTACCATCGTGGTTTGCTTTAGTAATTAAGATAGAGTAAAATAATCAAGGGAGAAAATATGACAGATTATTTTAAAAATATACCTGAAATAAAATATGAAGGATCCAACAGTACTAATCCTTTAGCTTTTAAATTTTATGATGAAAATAAAAAAGTTTTAGGCAAGTCTATGAAAGAGCATTTAAGGTTTGCTACTTGTTATTGGCATACATTTACTTGGCCTGGCCTTGATCCTTTTGGTGGTCAAACATTTGATAGGCCTTGGATGCAAGCAGGTGATGAAATAAAAATGGCTGAAATAAAACTTAATGCTGCATTTGATTTTTTCACTAAAATTAAAACACCTTTTTTCTGCTTTCACGATAGAGATATTTCTCCTGAAGGTTCAAATTATGCTGAGACACAAAAAAATTTCTTCCATATTATAGATTTAATGGAACAAAAAATTCATGACTCAGGAATGAAATTACTTTGGGGAACAGCAAATGCTTTTTCTCATAAAAGATATATGAGTGGTGCTTCTACCAATCCAGATCCAGAAGTTTTTGCGTATAAAGCTGCACAAGTAAAAGATTGTATGGATGCAACAATGAGATTGGGGGGTCAAAATTACGTTCTTTGGGGTGGAAGAGAAGGATACGAAACTATTCTTAATACTGACATGACTAAGGAAACAGCTAATCTTCAAAGATTTTTAGAATTAGTCGTTAATTATAAACACAAGATAGGATTTAAAGGTCAAATTTTATTGGAACCAAAACCTCATGAACCAACTAAACACCAATATGATTTTGACTCTGCAACTTGCTTAGCGTTTTTACGAAAGGCAGGTTTAGAAAATGAGATTAAATTAAATGTTGAAGTTAATCATGCAACTTTATCTGGTCATAATTTTGAACATGAAATTGCTTATGCAACTTCTAACAGTGCCTTAGGAAGTATTGATATTAATAGAGGGGATACTTTAATTGGTTGGGATACGGATCAATTCCCAAATAATCCTGCTGACTTAATTATGTCATTTTATTTTATTTTTAAGAATGGCGGTTTAGGCCAAGGAGGCATGAACTTTGATGCAAAAATAAGAAGACAATCTATTGATGCTGAAGATTTATTTCATGCTCACATTGGGGGTATGGATGTTTGTGCAAAAACACTTATTGCTGTTGAAAAATTAATGAATGATAATGTTATTCCTAAGTTTATTGAAGATAGATATGAAGACTGGAATAAAAATCTGGGCCAGTTTATTCATAATCAAGATACTGGATTAGATGATATAAATAAAAAAGTAATCGATGATAATATTGAACCAGAACCTCGTTCAGGAAGACAAGAATATCTGGAAAATATCTTAAATAAATATTTGTAGTTACTAGCCATAAGTTTCTATACTAATTGATTTATAAATATTATGAAAATTTATAAATTAGATACAGCATCAGATTTTGAAAAATTAAACCTTTGTCTCGCAATAGGTAATTTTGATGGAATACATAAAGGGCACCAAGAAATAATAAATAAAATTAAGGAGATTGCATCAAACAATAATTTATTATCTTCTATAATGAGTTTTAATCCCCATCCTCGTATCTTCTTTAATCAAATTAATGAACCTTTTAATATTTATACTCAAAGCGATAAAATAAATTTTCTTGAAAGATTGGGACTAGACATATTTATAGATTTTTCTTTTGATAACTATCTATCAATATTATCAGCTGATGAATTTGTAACTAAAATTCTTATTGATAAATTAAATATTAAATACTTAGTTATAGGTAGTGACTTTAAATTTGGAAAAGACAGAAAAGGTAATTTTAAAACATTAGAAAAATATGCTGCAAAAAATAATTTTAATATTCATTTAATCGACCCTATTATGCTTGCAGATAAATCTGATAAATATTCATCCTCAATAATTCGATCACAAATAAAAGATGGTTATATGGAAGATGTTACAGAGTCTTTAGGCAGGCCTTGGCATATGCATGGAACAATAATTGAGGGTAATAAAAGAGCAAGAGAAATCAATTTTCCGACTGCTAATATGATACCAGATCAACACATATTACCAAAAAAAGGTGTTTATTGTGTGGAAGTGCTATTAGAAGGCAAAAAATACAAAGGTGTTTCAAATTTTGGTTTAAGACCAACAGTCGATGGCAGTAAACTCCTTTTAGAGACACATATGTTTAATTTTAATGAAGAAATATATGGTAAAGAATTGACTGTTGAATTTCTTACATTTATTAGGTCTGAACAAAAATTTAATAATTTTGAAGAATTAACTAAGCAAATCAACAAAGATATAAATAAAGCTAAAGAATATCATCAACTGTAATGGAATATAAAGATACAATTTTTCTTCCTAAAACATCTTTTGAAATGAGAGCTAACCTTCCTTCAAAAGAACCTGCAATAATAGAGGAGTGGGATAAAGAAAATATTTTTAAAAAGCTAAGAGATAAATCTAAAGGTAGAGAAAAATTTGTTCTTCATGATGGTCCACCATATGCAAATGGACATATTCATATGGGAACTGCTCTTAATAAAATTTTAAAAGATGTCATTGTACGAACACAACAAATGGCTGGTAAAGACTCTATTTATGTTCCTGGATGGGATTGTCACGGTTTACCAATTGAATGGAAAATAGAAGAAGAATATAGAAAAAAAGGAAAGAACAAGGATGATGTCCCAACTGTTCAATTTAGAAATGAGTGTAGAGAGTTTGCAGAAAAATGGATCGGGATACAAAAAAAAGAATTTAGACGGCTTGGTGTTGAAGGGGATTGGGAAAATCCATATCTCACAATGTCAAATCAAGCAGAAGCACAAATTGTTCGAGAGCTTGGAAAATTTTTACTTGATGAAAGTTTGTATAAAGGAGCAAAACCAGTTCTCTGGTCTGTCGTAGAAAAGACAGCTCTAGCTGACGCTGAAGTTGAATATGAAGATCATACGTCCAACACTATATATGTTAAATTTTTAATTAAAAATTCTACCGATAAAGATTTAATTGATTCTAATATTGTCATTTGGACAACAACTCCTTGGACGATTCCAGGTAACAGAGCTCTGGCTTATGGTAAAGAATTAGATTATTCACTTATTGTTGTTGAAGAATTAGAAGAAAATAGTTTAGTCAAAAAAAATGATAAATTAATATTTGCATCAGAACTTTTAGAAAGTGTAACTAAAGAAATTGGAATAAAAAAATTTATTACAAAAAAGAAATTTAAAGGAGATAATTTATCTTCGTGTGAATGTGAACATCCATTTAAACAATTAGGATACGATTTTATTGTAAAACCATTTCATGGGGATTTTGTAAACTTAGAACAGGGTACAGGAGTTGTACATATAGCTCCTGGACACGGAGATGACGACTATGTTTTAGGTATAGAAAATAATGTTGATATCATTCAGACAGTTCAAGATGATGGAAAATATAATCAACATGCTGTTGGTTTTGAAGGCGAGCATATTTATAAAGTAGATCACAAAATTGCAGATAAATTAGAAGAATTTTCAAAATTATTATTTAAAGGGACGCTTCGTCATAGCTACCCACATTCATGGAGGTCTAAAGCTCCTCTTATTTATAGAAATACTCCACAATGGTTCATTTCTATGGAAAAAAATAATTTAAGAGACATTGCTCTTAAATCAATTGATGAAACTATTTTCTATCCTCCTCAAGGCCAAACAAGGCTTAGATCAATGATTGAAACTAGACCAGATTGGTGTGTATCTAGACAAAGAGTGTGGGGTGTACCTTTACCATTATTTGTAAATAAAAAAACGGGCCAACCTTTAAGAGATGAAAATATTATCAATAGAATAGCTGATATATATGAAAAAGAAGGAAGCAATACGTGGTTTACCGAAGATCCACAAAGATTTTTAGGGGATAAATATTCACTTGAAGATTATGAACAGGTTAAAGATGTAGTTGAAGTATGGTTTGATAGTGGTTCTACACATGCTTTTTGTCTAGAACAAAGAGAAGATTTGAAATGGCCTGCATCGATGTACTTAGAAGGAAGTGATCAACACAGAGGATGGTTTCATTCATCTCTTTTAGAGTCTTCTGGCACAAGAGGTAAAGCGCCTTATGAAAGTGTTCTGACACACGGCTTTGTTGTTGATGGAAGAGGACGTAAAATGTCTAAATCTTTAGGTAATGTTATTTCTCCAGATGATATATTAAAAAAATATGGAGTAGATATTTTAAGATTGTGGGTTGTCGCATCTGATTATTATGATGATCTGAAGCTTGATAATGCTATCCTCCAATCACAAGCTGAGTCTTACAGAAGAATAAGAAATACCTTTCGTTTTTTAATTGGCAATTTAAATGATTTTACTAAAGAGGAAGCTATTGATGAGAGTGAGTTTCCAGAGTTAGAAAAATATCTGCTGCACAGATTGTGGGAAGTTGATCAAGTTGTTCAAAAATGTGTATCAACATTTAACTTCCACTTGATGTTTACAACACTATTAAACTTTTGCTCAAGTGATCTTTCAGCGTTTTATTTTGATATTAGAAAGGACACTATATACTGTGATAGTAAACAGTCAGTTAAAAGAAGATCTACTAGAACTCTATTAAATATAATTTTTAATCATTTAGTAAGATGGTTTGCACCCTCTATTTCCTTTACCTCTGAAGAGGCTTGGAAAGCTATGGGAAATAAAGAAAGTATACACCTACAAGATTTTTTACAATGTAAAAAAGAATATGAAGATACTCGATTAAATGAAAAATGGAATTTAATTAAAAATATTAGAAAAGTTGCTACTGGAGCAATTGAGAAAATTAGAGAAGAAAAAATTATACGTTCAAGTTTAGAAGCTCATTTGGATATATATATTTCTAAAGAAAGCTTTGATAAAGTATATAAAGTTATGTTTGATGAAATTGCTATTACCTCATCATTTAAACTACATATACTTAATAAAAATAACCAAGGTTTTTCAATAGATGATATTGAAAATGTAAAGGTACAAGCATCAAAAGTAAGTGGTCAAAAATGCCAAAGATGTTGGAAATATGAAAAAGAATTAGTGAAAAATGAAATTTGTAATCGCTGTAATGAAGCAATAAGTTAAGTGATTAAAATTGTTATACTAGTATCATTAATTATTTTTGATCTAATAACTAAGTATTTAATTAAAGATAATTTATTTTTAAATCAATCAATAAAAATTAATGAATATTTTGATCTAGTTTATGTTCAGAATTTTGGTGTTTCTTTCGGTTTATTTTCTGGGTACGTTTCTCATTGGATATTAATATTTATAGCTTTAATAGTTGTTATATTGATTTTTTATTTATTTATTAAATCAGATAAGCAACTTGAAAAACTGGCTTATTTCTTTGTTATAATTGGGGCTTTATCAAATATTATTGATAGATTGATAAATAGTTATGTTGTTGACTTTATCTTACTACATTATGAAAATTTTTATTGGCCAGCATTTAATCTTGCAGATATCTATATTACAATTGGAATTATCATGTTAATAATTAGTTTTTTTATTAAATCAAAAACAGTAAAATGAAAAAAGTCATTTTTGTAACAATCATTTCTTCAATTTTTCTATCTTCTTGTGATACTATAAGAAGTAGTGCGGGTGTAGAAAGAAAAGTAATAGATGAATACAATGTAGTTGAAAATCCTCCATTAGTAATCCCACCAAATTTTAATTTACTACCACCTGATCAAATTGAATCAAAAGATATTGATGATACAGATAGCGAACTTGCTAAGGAAATTCTCTTTGGTCTGGATGAAGAAAGTGATGGAACACCTTCTGAAAATTCTGTTATTGACAATATTTTAAAAGAAACTGAGGCAAATCAAGTTGATAATAGTATCAGAGAAGATCTTGATGGAAACTCAGAAGATGAAGTAACTGCAGATAATACAGATGTTGAAAGAAAAAATATAGAAGAGCCAAAAAAGAAGAAAAGATTTTTCTTTTTCAACAGTAAAGAAGAAAATGAAGATGACAAAGAAGATGAACCTAAAAAGAAAAAAAGATTTTTCTTCTTTTAATTTTATAAATGCAAATAAAATACTTTAATTCAAATTTTGACAAAATTACTCAAAATAAAGATATAGATCAAAGTATAACTAATGTAATAGAAAAACTTCCTTCTCTTAATATTATTTCAGATAAAAATTTATTAGAAGAAACCATAAAAATATCAAATCAATTTAAAGAGAAAAAAGAAAAAATAATCGTTTTTGGAACTGGAGGTTCAAATTTAGGAGCAAGGGCGTTAAATAATGTGATTTCTAATAATAAAATTACTTTAGAATTTTATGATAATGTTGATCCTATTAATTTTGAAAAAAATTTTCAAAATATAAATTTTGAATTAACTGGCTTCTTAGTTATTTCAAAGTCTGGAACCACTCCCGAAACATTATCACAATTTTCATGTCTTTATCAAAAAGCAATAGAAGCTAATAAAGTTGAAGCATTTTTTTCAAATACTTTAATCATAACTGAATTTAAAGAATCCTCTCTTTATAAAATTGCAAAAGATAATAATTGTTTACTATTAGAGCATCATAAAGATGTTGGAGGTAGATATTCAATATTTACCAACGTTGGGATTGTGCCTGCAATCATTTCTGGATTAAATATTAATGAACTTTTTAGTGGAGCCTCTGAAGTAATTAATAATATTGATAATTATAGACCTTATGATCTTGGAAGATATTTAACTCAAAAAGAAAATGCAAAATTTACTAATAATGTTTTAATGACATATTCGGATTCACTCTATTTTTTTGGAAAGTGGTATCTGCAACTTTGGGCAGAAAGTATTGGAAAAAATAATAAAGGTATTACAGCAATTCATTCAGTAGGGACCACTGATCAGCATAGTCAATTACAATTATATTTAGACGGACCTAAAGACAAATATTTCACCTTTATCACTACAGATCATTCAAATAAGGGCATAAAAATTAATAATAATATGTTCGAAAATACCGATATTGACTATTTTAAAGATAAAACAATGGGAGATCTAATGGAAGCTGAACAGCGCGCAACCATTGAAACTTTTAAATTAAATAATTTTAGTTTTAGAGAAATCTATATTCCTAAAATAGATGAACAAAACTTAGGGAAATTATTATCTTTTAGTATAATAGAAACAATTGCTTCATGTATGTATTTAGATGTTGATCCTTTTGATCAACCTGCTGTTGAACAAGGTAAAAAACTAACTAAAACTTATTTAAGATAATTTAAAAATATAAATTATTGTTTTACCGTAAGTCTTTTTTTGAAGCAGATTTAAATTTTCTGGAATTATAATATTGTCTTTCACACCTGTTTCTAAACCAATCACGGTAGTATTTTTAATGTTACTTGATAAATTTTCTAAAAGCTTTTTTAAATTATACTTTGCATATGGTGGATCAATATAAACAACTGAAATATTTTGAAATTCTATTTCTAATTTAGAATGAATAAGGTCTTCTTCATAAATTTTAAATTGATTATTTTTACAAATACTTAAACAATTTTTTTTTAAAATTTTAAGAACTTCAATATTATTCTCAAAAAAAATTACTTCACTCATGCCTCTAGAAATTGCTTCTAAACCCATTGTGCCAATTCCTGCGAAAAGATCTAAAAAAATTTTATTTTTATATAATTCGATAGAATTTTTGATTGCATAACTTTCAATAATTGAAAAAAAAGCTTCTCTTTTTAGAGAAGAAGTTGGTCTTACGAAATCATTAATACTGGCTAATTTTTTTTGCTTAAAGTTTCCTCCAGTAATCCGTATCATTTGCTAATTGAATTTAATTTTTGAAATTGCCCTTCTTTAAGTCTACCAAGCTTATAAGGGCCATATCCAATTCTTATTAATTTCACTATATTCCATGAGAAATAATTACAAATATTTCTAATTTCTCTATTTTTTCCTTCTTTAAGTTTAAAAATTAACCAATTATGATTTTTTAATTTTTTTTCAAAGGCAACTTTAATTTTTTTATAATTTATTTCTTTAATTGTAATGCCTTTATTTATTTTTTGTAAATCAGTATTTTGTACATTACTATTTATACAAACTCTATAGATCCGCTCAATGTTTGAAGATGGATGTTCTAAATGTCTTGAATAATCACCATTATTAGTTAGTAAGATTAATCCTTCACTCATATAATCTAATCTTCCAACGCTTATTAATTGACCGATATTTTTTGGTAATAAATCAAAAATTTTTTTTCTACCTAAATTATCTTTTGTACTACAAATATATTTAATTGGTTTGTATAACTTCCATACTTCAACTTTATTTGCTTTTTTAACAATTTTATTATTTACTTTAATTATATCTAAATTACTTACTTTATGACTTGGATGAACGCATACTTGATTATTAATTTTAATTTTTTTTTCTACAATTAATTTCTCTGCATCTCTTCGTGAACAAATTCCAGCACTTGATAGATATTTTGAAATTCTAATATTCACTTTGTTTCACTAATGAAATTTTTAATTATTTTTATATCACATTTTGTTATTAAAAACTCAGGATGCCATTGTAAGCCAATACACCATTTATGTTTTTTATGCTCTATTCCTTCAATAACACCATCATTTGCTACACACGAAACATTTAAGTCCTTACCTACTTTTTTTATTGACTGATGATGTGCACTATTAACATTTATTTTTTGAGCCCCACATATTTTATGTAGTTGAGTGTTTTTCGAAATATTAACACTATGACTAGTTTGATTTCTTGGATTCACTTGTTCATGATTTATCGGATCTCTTTTTAAATCTTGTATTAATGTTCCACCACACGCAACATTGATAAGTTGTGCACCACCACAAATTCCTAATATAGGTTTGTTGTATTTAAAAAATTTATTGAAAATATTTAATTCAAAATTTGTTCTCTTATTTTTAATATTTTTAGACTGAGTATTACTTGTTTTATATAATTTTGGATGAATATCAAAATCTCCTCCAGTAATAATTAAACCATCAATTAAATGACAAAAATCATCAATATATTTTTTTTCATGTAACAAAGGAAATGGAATAGCATTAAATTTTGTTAAGGAAGTTAAATAATTTTCCCTCAATGCATACCATGGAAATTTTGAGTATGTTTTCTTTTTTTCACTATCAAGAGTTATTCCAATAATTGGTTTTTTCATTATAATTCAACTATAATGTACAACATAAGTGTGTTCCAGAATGAACGTTAATTTTTTTATGAAAGAAGCAATTATTGAAGCAGACAAAGCTTATAATTTAAATGAGGTTCCAGTTGGAGGAATACTTGTTGATAATACAACGAACAAGATTGTAGCCAGAAGCTACAACACAGTAAATAAAAATAAAAATGCTATCAAACATTGTGAATTAAATCTTATTCAAGAAACTTGCGAAAGACTAAAACTTAAATATTTAGAAAATATGACATTATTTGTTACCTTGGAACCATGTACAATGTGTGCTAGTGCAATAAGTGAAGTACATATTAAAGATTTATACTTTGGAGCGTATGATGAAAAAAATGGAGGAATTGAAAAACTCCGCGTTGCTTTTCAAAGAGAAAATATATTTATGCCAACTATTTATGGTGGAATTATGGAAAAAGAATGTAGTAATTTATTAAAAAAATTTTTTAAAAATATGCATGATAGATAAAATTAATATACCAGAATTTGAAGTTTCAGAATTTAATCAAGCATTTAAAGAAGTAATTGAGTCCAATTTTAATTATGTAAGAATTAAAGGAGAAATTTCTGAAGTAAAAACCGCAACAAGAGGGCAAATTTATCTAACACTTAAAGACGAAGACTCAATTTTAAGTGGAGTTATCTGGGATCAGAAAAAAAAATATTTAGATATAAATCCAGAAATAGGGTTAGAAATAATTGCAACTGGGAAAATCACTACTTGGTCTCGCTATAAAACTACCTACCAGATAGATATTGATAAAATTGAAATTGCAGGAGAGGGAGCACTTTTAAAACTCATTGAAGAAAGAAAAAAAAGACTTCAAAAAAAAGGCTATTTTGATGAAGATAAAAAAATTCCATTACCTTTTCTGCCTGAGAGATTAGGTATAATTACATCTCCCACTGGTTCTGTAGTACACGACATAATTAATAGAGTGAATGATCGTTTTCCAATGCCTTTAGATATATGGCCTGTTTCTGTACAAGGTGTTGACGCAGCAGATAGCATTATAAATGCTATCGAAGGTTTCAATAAACTTAAATTAGGCAAACCAGACATTCTTATTGTTGCTAGAGGTGGAGGAAGTACAGAAGATTTAATGGCATTTAATGATGAAAATCTTGCAACAAGTGTTTTTGATTCAAAAATACCAATTATTTCAGCAATAGGTCATGAAACAGATACAACAATTATTGATTTGGTATCAGATTTAAGAGCGTCTACACCAACCGCGGCAGCTGAAAAAGCTACCCCAGTGAGATTTGAATTAATAGATAAAATTAAAAATTTACAACTTAGATTAAACACAAAAGTTAATTCACAAATCCAGTCAAAAAGAGAAAATTTCGAATACTTAAATAAGTTTCTTAAATCACCAAGCTCAATAGTTAATAATTACAAGGAGAAACTTTTAGATGATTTTAAAAATTTAACATTATCAATTGAAAACAAATTTAGCATATCTAAATTAAATCTCATAAATTTAGGTAAATCTGTAATTTCTCCAGATTCTTTAGTAAGTTTGACACAAACAAAGATAAATAATCTTTCAAAAAATCTTAATTTAAATATTGCTAATAACTACAAAGATAATCTTGAAAAATATAAAGCAAATATCAGATTACTTAATTCAAATTCTATCTCTTCAAATCTTAAAAAGGGATATTCTATTTTGATGAATAAAAAAAAAATTGTTAAGACTACAAAAAAAATTACTACTAATGATCAATTATCGGTTAAGCTTATTGATGGCACAATTGATATTAAGGTAAAAAAAATTAACTAAATCTCTTGTGTTGCCAGAACCATTGCGAGGGATCTGATTTAATCCACTCTTCTATTTTATTATGTATCGTTTCCATCATTTGATTATCACTGATATTTACGTCATTATGATAAAAAGGCTCAAGAAAGGTTAGCTCAATTTTTCCATTATCAATTCTTTTATTTTTAATTGGGATTATTGGTAATTTATATTTTCTGGCTATTTTTAAAAAACCTGTTTGTGTTTTAACTTTACGTTTAAAAAATAAAACCTCTTCGCCAGAAGAATCTTTTTGATCAATTACAACCAACATTGACAAAGAGTTTCTTATAGCTTCAGTAATATCTTTTGCACTTCTTTTTCCTTTTGGAGTATAAAAACTCTTAGATGATACAAGTGAATTTGTTCTAATTTTTAATAATAATTTATCTAAAAAATGATTATTAATATGTCTATATACTGCACCTAGATTTATACCAATTCTATCTAAACTAGGTACTACAACTTCCCAATTAGACTGATGAATACATATAAATATTCCTTGGGAATTATTTTTAATTAAATTTTCGATATTTTTAATTTTATTGTACTTTATTTTTTTTTTATCAAATAAATAGTTTAAACTCGGGAGTTCAGAAATTGTCCTTCCTAGATTATCCCAACTTTTTTTAATTATACTTTTAACTTCTTTCTCTTTCATTTTAGGAAAAACATATTTGCAATTTTTAATTGCAGTTTTGTTCGCACCAGATAATTTACCAAAAAAACTAAACATAAAAGAAGCAAACTTTGCCGATAAATTTAATGGCAAAAGTTTAAATAAAAAAAATATTATAGAAACTATAATATATTCAACAAAATAAATTATATTTTTCATATTGCTAAATCATTTATTTTATTCTCTAAAATGTTACCTAATATTTCTTTAAGTAGATTTTCATCTTCAAATTTAATTTCCCCATTCAAAGTACTTACTAAAGATCGATAGGATTTAGGAATTCTAACAAAATCTTTTTTTGTAGTAACTAATACTGATTTTGTAAGATTTGCATTTTCTGCTAAATTTAACATATCATTTTCATCAAAAATATGGTGATCAGGATAGCTGATTTTTTTTTCTAAAATAGCACCTTGTTCGGAAAGTGAATTATAAAATTTCTCAGGATAAGCAATGCCTGCAAATGCTGTCACTTTTTGATTTTTATATATTTTATTATCTGTGCTTATTTGAAATTTAGCATGAATAATAGGAACAGTGCTTGGAATTTTATCTTTTACATCTTGAGATATTTCTCCAATTACGATTACAAGATTTGCTCTGGAAATACCCCGTGATATACTCTCTCTAAGAGGACCAGACGGGATTACCCTTTTATTACCAAAGCCTTGTTCTCCATTAATAACAATAATTGAAAAATCTTTTTGAAGAGCTGGATTTTGAAAACCATCATCCATAATAATACAATCAGCACCTTTTTCTTTAGCTAAAATAAAGGATTTATTTCTATCTTGACCAATCCAAGTTGGTGCAACTTCAGCTAGTAATAAAGATTCATCACCAACACTTTTTGCTGAGTGCCATTCTTTAACAAGAACATTAGATGTTTCAACGCCACCATATCCTCTTGAAACAAAGTGAGGATTATATCCATTAAGTTTTAATAAATTTCCAATTTTTAAAGCAACTGGTGTTTTGCCAGCTCCTCCAACCACTATATTTCCAATGCAAATTACTGGAATGCCAGAAGAAGATTTTCTGCTTACAAAATTTCTTATTTTTGTTCCAAATCTAAAAAGTAATGAAAGTGGATATAAAGAGTTCGATAAGTATGTGTCATTTTTTTTATACCAAAATTTAGGAGCTTTAAGCATTTTAATCGATGTACTTTTCAATGTTTTGAAAAAGCTTTTCTTTTTCAAAGAAAGATCTGTTTGAAAACTCAAGTGCATTTGCTTGGATTTTTTTAATTTCAAAATTATTATTTAGTAATTCTTTCATTTTTTTATCAATATCTTCAAACTTATTTACAATTATACATGAATTTGCTTTTAGCATATCTTCATAAATATTAGTCCAATTATCAACATAATTACCGCTAATAATAGCACATCCATAACTTGCAGGTTCTATGGGGTTATGTCCGCCAATATTTTTTAAAAATGAACCACCTAAAATAACTAAATCGCTAATTTTATAATATTGATCTAATTTTCCAAAACTATCAATTATTACAATATTATTTTTTTCATATTTTTTTTCAGATTCTAAAGAAATATTAAATCCTTCATTATATAATTCTTGCTTAATTGTAGCAATTCTTTCCGGGTGCCTAGGTGCTAGATAAATTTTTAAATTAAACTCATAAATTGTTTTTTTAATACATTTAATTATCTCTTTTTCCTCATTAGAATGAGTACTTGCAATCATGATTGTATTTAATTGATCTTTATTTATTGAAGCATTGTTTTTATTCTTAGCTAATTTTAAATTTCCAACATAATCAATTTGTAAGTTTGTTAATTCTTGAATTCTTTTTTTATCATTTGTGCTTTGTGCAAAAATTTTATTAAAACTCTTTAATGAATTTCTGTAGAAATTTTTTGTACCTTTCCATTTTTTAAAAGAAGTTGGAGAAATTCTTGCATTTAAATATAAACAATTGATATTTTTAATTCTAATTTTATTAAGCATATTTGGCCAAATATCTGATTCTATCCATAGAATCAGATTTGGTTTCCAAAAATTTAAAAATCTTGAACACCATAGAGACACATCAAATGGGATGTACTGATGGATAATTTTATTTTTATAAAACTCCTTAATATATTCCGCTGATGATTTAGTAGTTGTAGTCACTAAAATATCAAATACTTTATGATACCGTTCTATAATTAAATCTGAAGATTTAAATTCACCAATACTTGCTGCATGTATCCATAAAATTTTTTTCTTACTATTTTTTTTTACCGTTGGCTTTCCAAACCTTTCAATAAATCTAAGTCTATCCTCTTTTTTTCTATAGATACGAATAAATATATTAAAAATAATTACTGGTATGAGAAGAGTACTGAGTATTTGATATATTCTAAGCATTTAGGTTTTTTTCTGCTGATTCCATGCAATCATTAATTTTTCCTTCTAAGAAATTCTTATATTTATCTAAATCATCATCTTTAGTAGAAGAAGGAATAGTAATTGGCTCACCCCAGACAAATCTACATTTTGAAAATGGATATGTTATTAAAAATGAGTCCCAAGATTTAAGTTTAAGATTTTTATTTGAAGCAAACCCAAGTGGTATAATTGGGACTTGAGAATGAATTGCAATTTTTATAATTCCTTCTGAGACTTTCTTATTTGGTCCTCTTGGTCCATCAGGAGTAATACCAATATAATTTCTATCTTTCAAAATTTTAAATACTTTCCTTAATGACGGTGATTTATTTTTTGACATTATAGAAACATTTTTTAAATTAAAATGACCTGCAATATATGCACCAAATCGACCATCACTATGGCTAGATGCTAACATATTTAACACAGCTTTACTTTTCCATACATGTCCTATCATCATCAATTGACCATGCCAAAATGCTAAAATAAAAGGTTTATTTTCTCTCCACAATTTTTCTGGCAACTCAGAGTTTATAATCTGTATTTTAGAAGTGTAACATACGAATAAGATATATAGGTAACCTATAAATGCTAAAATTTTTTGAGATATAGAAAATTTAAAAATTTTTTTTTTAAAACTCATTTTCCAATTGTTCTCTAAGTTGTAATTTTTTATAAATTGTTGATTTTAAAATTAACTCTTCATGCTTTCCTTGACTTTCAATTTTACCTTTATCTAAAACGTAGATAATGTCTGCGTCTTCTATTGTGCTTAATCTATGTGCAATTATTAGTTTGGTTTTATTATTCATCAGACTATTTATTGTTTCATGAATTTTATTTTCAGTTATGTTATCTAAAGAAGATGTAGCTTCATCCATAATTAAAAGTGGCGCATCTTTAATTAGAGCTCTGGCAATAGCAATTCTTTGTCGTTGTCCACCTGATAATTTTATGCCGTTTTCTCCAATAACAGTGTGTAGTTTTTGATCCAATTCCTCTGAAAAACTATCTACCCCAGCATTTTTAGCGATTAAATTAATCTCTTCGTCAGTTGCTTCAATATTTCCATATTTAATATTATTAAATATACTCTCATTAAATAAAATTGTTTCTTGAGTAACTATTGAAACACTATTTCTTACATCTGTTAGATCAAGTTCTTTTATATCTTTAGAATTAATTAATATAGAGCCTGAATAATTATCATATAATCGCAAAATTATATTTGCTATAGTTGATTTGCCAGATCCAGATAAGCCAACTAATGCAACTTTTTTTCCTTTTGGTATTCTTAAACTAATTTTATCAAGTACTGTATTATCGTTATATGCAAATGAAACGTCTTTAAAAACAATATCTCCATCTAGATCTATGTTTTTTTTTGGAGAAATATTTTCCATATTTTTTTCGCTTGTATCTAAAAGTTTAAAAATTCTCTCAGCTCCAGCTAGTCCTTCTTGGACACTAATGTTTAGATTGCCAAGTGCCTTTACCGGTTGATAAGCTAGAAGAAGACTTACTAAAAAACTCATAAATTGACCTGTTGTCATACTTTCATTTAAGACAAAAACACCCCCAGCATAGATTGAGAGTGCTACAGCTAAACTTCCAATGAATTCCATCAAAGGGCTTAAGCGATTGCTAATAAAAGCAGATTTTGTAAAATATTTTTGAATGAAACTAATTGTTTCAAAAGCTCTTTGTTTTTCATAGTTTTCTCTGGAGTATGCTTTTACTTGTCTAATACCTTTAATGCTCTCAGCTAATACATTAGAAAAAACTGCAATTTCGTTTTGGATAGTGTAAGTAATTTTTCTTATACTCTTTCCAATTTTTCTTATGGGCCAGATTGCTAAAGGGAATGCAAAAAAAGCAAAAAGAGTTAGAGTCCAACTTTGGTAAAACATATTACCTAGTAAAAAAATAATAACTAAAACATCTTTTATAATTCCTGTTACAGATTTAACTATTGCAAGCCTTAAGTAGTAAGTATCATTTATAAGTCTTGAAATTAAATTACCTGACTTAGAGTCATTATAAAATTTCATATTCAAATACATAAGTTTTTCAAACATCTGAGTTTGAAGTTTTGCAATAATAGAATGTGCAACTTTACTCATTTGATAAGAGTGAGTATATGTCGCCAATCCTTTACAGAGGGTCACTATAATAATTGCAATTGGAATTAAAAATAACATTTCTTTATTCCCTTTGATTAAGACTTCATCAAGCGCAGGCCTTACTAACCAAGCATGTAAACCTGTTGCTGCTGCTGAGATAACCATCATCAATAAAGCTAATATTATTTTGAGTTTATGACTCATTAAGTAATCAAAAACTATTCTTGAAGTAACTGACTGTTTTTTATCTGAAGACATTAAAAAGTATGTAAAAGTAAAAATAACATAATTGCAAAAATATTATTTTGTCTGAAATAATAATTTGAACTTAACGGTGATGTTATATCCCATTTCTGAATTGCTATATACGTACAAATTACGATAGTGGCTATAATAATTGAACTAAGTAAAAAATTTGAGGAATTCCATACGAAATAAGACAATATAATTAAGATAATAAGATAGCATGTTTGAACAAATCTTTTACCATTTTTATCAAAATAAACTGCAGTAGATTTGATTTTATTTAAAACATCATCTGACCTATCTTGGTAGGCATAAATCGTATCATATGCTAACGTCCAAAAAATACATACAAAATATAATAAAAGAAACTCAAATGTAATTTGT
The DNA here is from genome assembly GCA_902587565.1 of uncultured Alphaproteobacteria bacterium. Taxonomy (GTDB): domain Bacteria; phylum Pseudomonadota; class Alphaproteobacteria; order HIMB59; genus CACPNW01. Next base: position 71,038 of record CACILT010000003.1, on the reverse strand, counting down.
GAATTAAATTGCATTGAAACTATTAACACACCCCAACTAAAAATTATTCCAAGGAATAATTGTGGGAAGAAAGTTATTCTTTTCATAAAAGGATATAAAATAACAAATGGCACACTTAACAAACCTAATACAATTGATTTAAAATTAAACTCGAGAAGAATGAAAAAACTAATTACCAATAATATTATTAATAATAATATCGCTTCAGTAATAGAAATCTTTTTTGATGCTAAAGGTCTAAATTTAGTACGTGTAACTTTTTGATCAAAATCAATATCAATAATGTCATTAATTATACAGCCCGCACTTCTCATTAAAAAAGAACCAATTAAAAAAAGTATATACCAAAATAATAGTTTAGAAGTTTCTGTTTTTAGTAACGCTAAACCAAACCAGCAAGGCCACATTAATAGAAGGAAGCCAATAGGTTTATTAAGTCTGATTAACTCGCAGTAATCAAATATTTTTTTTACAACTAAGTTATCCCACATATATGAATATAATGTTATAATTCTAAACTATTGTAATGAAAATGTCTAAAACACGATTATTTGTATCAAAAAAATTATCAGCCAATATTTTAATTTATATAAAAAATAAGCAGCACCACTTTTTGAAAAATGTCCTTAGAATCAAAAAAGAAGATAACATTAATTTATTTGATGGTTTGACAGGTGAATGGCTATCTAAAGTAATTTCTATCAATAGAGATAACATTGTTTTACAAATACAAAACAAATTGAGAGATATTCCTCAAGAATCTGATTTATGGTTAATATTTGCTCCAATCAAATCTTATAGAATGAATATCACCATTCAAAAAGCTACCGAACTTGGCATCTCTAGATTTATTCCAATTTTGACAGAATATACAAATCAATCAAAAATAAATTTTAAAAATTTTGAATTAAATATGATTGAAGCATCAGAACAATCTGAGAGATTGTCAATTCCGACTTTAGATAAAACAATTAAATTAGATGATTTAGTTGACAATTTTCCATCTGATAGAGGGTTAGTATTTTGTGACGAAGGAAATGAAAATTTACCAACTATTTACAATGCATTAATTAATGAAACAAAAAAATACAAAAAATGGTCTGTCATTATTGGACCTGAAGGTGGTTTTTCTGAAAAGGAACGAATAAACATCTCTTCTTTGTCTTCATGTATATCCGTCTCTTTGGGAAAAAGAATTCTACGATCAGACACTGCAACTACAGCTGCAATTTTTTCTATTCAATCGGTTATTGAATAAATCATAATGAGCGACAACCTGTCCTAGAATTTTGCCTCTAAATCATTGGTTAATTTACTGAATAATTTATTTATTAGTATATACAATAACTAATTAAGATGCGCATTTTATCCTTTATTACCGCTACATTCATGACTTTTGCTACTTCAGCAAATGGTATTTCTGATTGGCAGTTAGGTTTTCAAACACCTGCAAGTGACGTTATGAGAAATGTTTATGATCTTCATAATTTTGTATTAATTATGATGACTGCAATCACGATATTTGTTCTGTTTCTAATCTTTTACGTTGTATTTAGATTTAGAAGAAAAGTAAATCCAGTTGCTTCTAAAACTACTCATAACACATTTATAGAAATACTCTGGACTGGCATTCCAGTAATAATATTAATTTTTATGGCTATCCCGTCATTTAAGTTAGTATATCAGCAAGATGTAATACCTGAAACAGATATGACAATTAAAGTCATAGGCCATCAGTGGTACTGGGAGTATCAATACCCAGAACATGATGACATTTCTTTTGAGAGTTACATGACACCTGATGAAGAATTAGAACCAGGTGACATAAGATTATTAACAGTAGATAACCACCTAGTTTTACCAGCAAATAAAAATATTCACGTATTAGTTACTGCCGGTGATGTGCTTCATAGTTTTGCTATGCCTTCACTAGGTGTTAAAAAAGATGCGGTTCCTGGAAGACTTAATGAAACATGGTTCAATATTGATGAGCCAGGAATATATAGAGGTCAATGTTCCGAATTATGTGGAACAGGTCATGGGTACATGCCCATTGTTATAGAAGCACTTAATGAAAAAGATTTTAATAATTGGATAATTGAACAAAAAAGTAAGTTAGCATTAGCAAACGAAATAATCACTAAAGAGAATACAATAGAATAGGAGAAAAATGAGTTACGCAGATTCAGCAAGTCACGACCATCATGATCATAAACCAGGTTTTATAAAAAGATGGTTTTTTTCTACCAACCATAAAGATATTGGAACTCTCTATATAATATTTGCTATACTAGCTGGTTTGGTTGGAGGTTTCTTTTCATTATTAATGAGAGCTGAATTAGCTGCCCCAGGCTTAGATGTTGTTGCTGATGGTCAAGTTTGGAATGTAATTATCACTGCTCATGGATTGTTAATGGTATTTTTTGTTGTAATGCCTGCATTGATAGGCGGTTTTGGAAATTGGTTTGTCCCATTAATGATTGGTGCTCCTGACATGGCTTTTCCAAGAATGAATAATTTTAGTTTTTGGATACTTGTTCCTGCTCTAGTTTTATTAGTTGTTTCAGCAACAATAGGAACTGGTGCTGGTACGGGGTGGACAATTTATCCTCCACTCTCAAATAAACTTGGACACGCAGGACCTTCTGTTGATATGGCAATTTTTGCTCTTCATTTAGCAGGTGCCTCATCAATTTTGGGTGCAGTTAATTTTATAACAACAATACTTAATATGAGAACGCCTGGCATGACTCTTCATAAGATGCCTCTTTTTGTATGGGCTATGTTAATTACTGCATTCTTACTTTTATTAGCTGTCCCTGTTTTAGCTGGAGCAATTACGATGCTTCTAACCGATAGAAATTTTGGTACAACATTCTTTAATCCTGCAGGTGGTGGAGACCCAGTTCTTTTTCAACACTTATTTTGGTTCTTTGGTCACCCAGAAGTTTACATTATGATATTACCAGCTTTTGGAATTGTAAGTCAGGTCATCTCTACATTCTCAAGAAAGCCAGTATTTGGGTATCTAGGAATGGTGTATGCCATGATATCAATTGGATTTATAGGTTTTATCGTATGGGCTCATCATATGTTTACAGTTGGTATGAGTGCAGATTTAAGAGCATATTTTATGTTAGCTACAATCATTATTGCAGTTCCAACTGGTATTAAAATATTTAGTTGGATTGCAACTATGTGGGGTGGATCACTTACATTTGAAACTCCAATGTTATTTGCAATTGGATTTGTTTTCTTGTTTACACTTGGAGGAGTAACAGGAGTTATTCTGGCCAATGCAGGAATAGACACTGTAATGCATGATACGTATTATGTTGTTGCACATTTCCATTATGTTTTGAGCATGGGAGCTATGTTTGGAATTTTTGCAGGCATTTATTATTGGTTTGGAAAAATGTCTGGAAGAAAATATAATGAATTTTTAGGTAAACTACATTTCTGGTTATTTTTTATTGGAGTGAATGTAACATTTTTCCCTCAACATTTTTTAGGACTTGCCGGAATGCCTAGAAGAATTCCAGATTATCCAGACGCTTATGCAGGATGGAATCTTGTATCAACTTATGGTTCTTACATCTCTTTTGCTGCAACTTTGATATTTCTTTTCGCAATTGTGTATGCTTTATTTTTTGGAAAGAAAGAAGTCGCAAACCCGTGGGGAGAGGGAGCTGATACTCTTGAGTGGACACTTTCTTCACCTCCACCGTTCCATCAGTTTGAGACTTTACCAAAATTTAAAGGGTAATTTACGTGGATGCTAAATCCTTAGAAGCTGGTTATAGCAATAATTTTCTCTTAAGAAAATTTAAAGGTTATTACGAATTAATGAAACCAAGAGTTATGTCCTTGGTTATCTTTACAGCGTTTGTTGGAATGTTTTTGGCACCTGGACAGATAACACTTCTAAATAGTTTTCTTGTAATAGTTGCTATTGCTTTAGGAGCTGGTTCTTCAGCAGCAATCAATATGTGGTTTGATGAAGATATAGATAAAACTATGGAAAGAACAAAACTAAGACCAATTCCGCTTGGAATAGTTTCTAAAAATGAAGCCTTAGTTGTAGGAATATTTACAGGTACTTTTTCTTTAATTTTGATGCAATGGTTCTCAAACTCATTAGCAACTAGTTTACTTCTTTTTACAATTCTCTTTTATGTATTTATCTATACATTTTGGCTTAAACGAACAACTTCATTGAATATAGTTATTGGAGGAGCAGCCGGAGCAATTCCTCCAATTATTGGATGGACAGCAGTTGTTCCTGAATTAAATTTCTTACCAATTAGTTTATTTTTAATTATATTTTTTTGGACCCCACCTCATTTTTGGGCCCTATCTGTGTATAGATATAATGATTATAAAAACGCCAATGTGCCTATGTTACCAAATGTAAGTAGTATTGAAGATACAAAAAAACAGATTGTTTATTATGCTGTAATATTAATTTTATCGAGTTATCTTCCATACTTAGATAGCAATGTTGGAACAATATACTTAGCTATAGTTTCTATATTAAATTTATTATTATTTAATAGCTCTTTAAAGTTAAAAAAATCTAAAGAAAAAAAATCCATACCAAATTCTGAAGGATTAAAATTTTTTGCTATTTCAATCCTCTACTTATTCAGTTTATTTTCAGCATTGTTGATTGATCATGTGGTATTAGGATGAAAAACAGAAGAAGAAAAAATATTATCACTTTAATCATCTTACTTTGTATCGTTGCATTCTTTTATTTATGGACTCTATTCAAGGCTAATATTTTTGGAGTATAATGACAAATACTAGAACTGCTTTAGGATTATCATTAATTGTTTTAACAATGATTACTTTAGTTGCTTTCTCTGTACCCCTATATGATTTATTCTGTCGAGTTACTGGTTATGGCGGTAAGACAAGTACATCTGAGTTCCTCTCATCATCAATTTTAGAAAGAGATATTGATCTTAAATTTAATGCTGATGTTAATGATAGTATAAACTGGACATTCACCGCACCAGAAAATATTAAATTTAAGGTTGGTGAAAATAAACTCGTTAACTATAAAGCTAGCAATCAATCTGACGTTGAAACAATTGGAACTGCGACATTTAATGTTTTACCAGAAAAGGTTGGTCCGTATTTTATTAAAACACAGTGTTTCTGTTTCGAAAAGCAGGCTTTAAAACCTGGTGAAACAGTTGAAATGCCGGTTGTGTTTTATATAGACCCTTCAATTAATGAAGATCCAACAATGAAAGATGTCGAAGAGATAACATTGTCATATAGCTTTTTTAAATATATAGAATAACCAATGGCTAATAAATCAACAACAGGGCAGAAACATCCATATCACTTAGTTGATCCAAGTCCTCTTCCATTTTTATCATCAATAGCTGGTCTAGCAATGGCTGCCGGTCTTGTATTTTATATGCACTATGGAACTTCTTGGCTTCTTATTCTTGGTACAATTGGTTTGTTAACTATTATGTTTTTATGGTGGAGGGACGTAATTAAAGAGTCAACTTTTCAAAAGGTTCATACACCTGTTGTGGAGCTGGGACTAAGATATGGAATGGCACTTTTTATTGCCTCAGAAGTAATGTTCTTTGTAGCTTTTTTTTGGGCTTTTTTTGATGCAAGCTTAACACCTAAATTACCTATAGAAGAATTTTCAGAAACTTTTGATAGTAACGGTGCTGTTGGAATTTGGCCACCAGAGGGTATTAAAACATTTGACCCTCTTGATGTTCCTTTTTTAAATACATTAATATTATTAATGTCAGGTACTACTTGTACATGGGCTCACCATGCTGTTAGAGAGGGTCATAGAGATCAAGCCATTCAGGCATTATGGTGCACTGTTGGTCTTGGAATTTTTTTCTCCATCATGCAGGGTGTAGAATACTACGAGGCAGCTCATCATTATTTTAGTTTTACTGATGGAATATATCCATCAGTATTTTATATGGCTACTGGTTTTCATGGATTTCATGTAATGGTTGGAACAGCATTTCTAGCTGTTTGTTTGTATCGTGTTTATAAAAATCATTTTACTCCAGATAGGCATTTTGGATTAGAGGCAGCGGCATGGTACTGGCACTTTGTTGACGTAGTTTGGCTATTCTTGTTTGTCTGCGTTTATGTTTGGGGTGCATAAATTAAAAACTTTCCCATAAAATTTTTTTTATTTAGTTTATTTTGTATTGCGCTGACAATATTTTTAGGAATTTGGCAATTGCAAAGACTGGAATGGAAAGAAAAAATTATAGCCGAATTTAATGAACTAAAGGATCAAAAACCACTTTCACTTTCAATGGGAAAAATGAAGTATCCAAACATTGATGAGTTTACCAAAGTTATTACTTTAGGAACTGTTGACAGAAGTAAAAAAATCTTTTTCCCTGCTAAAACAATGAATGGCATTTCTGGTGTTAGGATAGCTAGTTTATTGTCAGATAATCATGGTAATAATTATTTAATTGATGAAGGGTGGTTTGAACAAAGTAGGTATGATTATTTTAAAAACAATAATGAAATAATAAATGCTGAAATTCTTGGATATATCCGATACCCAACTCAAAAACAGATGTTTACTCCTGATAATTCTATCTCTTCAAATGAATGGTATTATTATGATCTGGAGCAAATTCAAACTTACTTAAATGTTAAGATTAATCAGAAATTTTTCATTAAAAATATGAGCAATTACGGAGAGAATTTCTTAATACCTTCATCTCAAAATCATAATTTTTCAAATAATCATTTGCAGTATGCAATTACATGGTTTTTGATGAGTTTTTCTTTTTTGATTATTTTTATAATTTATTTATTTAGGAAGAAAAAATGAAAACATATTTTAAACTTAAAGAAATCTTTAATGAAGCTTCACTGACATCAGATATTGCAGGTATTTTACACTGGGATATGGCAACAATGATGCCGAGCAGCTCAAGAGATCAAAGATCAGATCAATTAGCCTATTTATCAAAACTTAGTCATAGTAAAATTTCATCTTCTGAAGTCGGAGATTTAATTGAAGACTCAAAGAATCTTAACCTAAATAAAAGTGATCAGAAAAACTTAAATGAAATGGACAGAGAATATAAATTAGCTTCTGCTATACCAACGGAGCTTGTAGAAAAAATTTCAAAATCTTCAGCTAATTGTGAAGGTGTTTGGCAAGAGGCAAGGGAAAAGTCTGATTTTAATTTAGTAAAAAAAGATTTAGCAGAACTTATAAATTTAACGAAAGAAGAAGCTAATATTTTAGGGGAAACTTTTAAAGTTTCTCCTTATGAAGCTCTAATTAATAAATTTGAACCTTCTTCAGAAGAAAATAAAATATCTGAAGTATTTGAAGATTTACAAAAATTTCTCTCACCACTTATTGATAAAATTATAGATAAGCAAAAAAATGAACAAACACTTCAATTTGAAACAAGTATTGATGAAGAAAAGCAGAAAAATATTTCTGAATATATAATGAAACAAATAGGTTTTGATTTTACAAGAGGAAGACTTGATAAAAGTGTTCACCCTTTTTGTGGAGGATCTACAAATGATGTTAGAATTACAACTAGATATAATAATGACAATCCATTTTCATCTTTAGACGGTGTTATGCATGAAACTGGACATGCATTATATGAGCTAAACCTACCAAAAGATTGGATGCATCAACCAGTAGGTAAATCTAGAGGGATGGCCATGCATGAAAGTCAATCACTATTAGTTGAAATGCAAATCACAAGGTCTTTAGCTTTTAAAAAATTTTTATCTAACACTTTAAATAAACAATTTAATATTAAAGACAAAGCTACAGATCCTGACAATCTTTACAAATTAGGTACTCGAGTAAATAAATCTTTTATAAGAGTTGAGTCGGATGAAGTTACTTATCCCTTACATATTATTTTAAGATTTAATTTAGAAAGAAAAATTTTTAACAATGAAATAAATATCGCAGACATTCCTGATGCTTGGAATGATGAATTTAATAGGTTATTTAATTTATCGATAAATAAAGACACTGATGGATGTTTACAAGATATTCATTGGTTTGCTGGATTATTTGGATACTTTCCAACATATTCATTAGGAGCACTCACTGCTGCTCAATTTGCGTCTCAATTGAGAACTGATCAAAAGGAATTAGATCAAGAAATAGAAAATGGTGAATTTTCAAATTTAGTAAATTGGCTTAAAAAAAATATCCATGAAAAAGCTAGTTTTTTTTCAACTAATGAGGTTTTAGAACAGGTTACAAAGTCGCCTTTAAATGCTAAATATTTCAAAGAATATATTACTAGTCGCTATCTTTAATGAAATATTTAAGCACAAGAGATGATTCTCTAAGCAGATCATTTAACGATATTCTTTATCAAGGATTATCGAGAGATGGTGGTCTATATTTACCCCAAAGCTGGCCCAAAATAGACTTACTAAGTTTAAAAAATAAATCATACGAAGAAGTGGCATGTGAAATTATTTTCCCTTATGTAAATGAAAATATAGAAAAATTAGATTTACAAAAAATTTTGAATGAAACCTATTCAAATTTTAAACATGAAAAAATAGCTCCATTAGTAAAATTAGAAAATAATAAATTTTTATTAGAATTAATTTATGGGCCTACTTATGCTTTTAAAGATTACGCTTTACAATTTCTTGGTAACCTATTTTCTACAAGTTTAGAGATATCTCCAAAAAAAATTACTGTTTTAGGCGCAACTTCTGGTGATACTGGTTCAGCTGCAATTCATTCTTTTAAATCAAAAAAAGATATAAACGTCTTTATTCTACATCCTCATAAAAAAGTATCACCTATTCAACAAAAACAAATGACTACAGTAATTGATAAGAATATTTTTAATATTGCTGTAGATGGTAATTTTGATGATTGTCAAAAAATTGTCAAAGAACTATTTGTAGATGATGAAATACAAGAATCTACCTCTTTAACTGCAGTAAACTCTATAAATTGGGCACGATTAATTGCCCAAGTTGTTTATTATTTTTGGTCTTATTTACAAACTGATAAGCATCAAATAAATTTTATTGTTCCTTCGGGAAATTTTGGTAATATTTTTTCAGCCTTTGTTGCTAAACAAATGGGATTACCTATTGGTCATTTACATATTGCAACTAATTCTAATGATATCTTGAAGTCCATAGTAGACACTGGAGAAATGAAAAAAAAATCTGTTTCTCAAACATATAGCCCTAGTATGGATATACAGGTTTCAAGTAACTTTGAGAGGCAAATTTTTGAAAGCCTCAATAGAGATAGCAAAAGAGTAAATGAAGTATTTAAAAGCTTTTCATCAAAAGGTTTTTATCAATTTGATGAGTCTGTTTTAGCTAATTTTCAGCAAATATATAAGGCTTCCTCAATTGATGATAGCCAGACTCTGGAGACAATTAAATATGTGTATGAAAAATATAATTATATTGCTGATCCACATACTGCAACAGGACTAAAAGTATTATTAGAAAAAAAAGATAATGAAGCATGGATATCTTTGGTTTGTGCACATCCTGCAAAATTTGACAAAGCTGTAAATAAAGCAATTAATAAAGAAATTGATATACCTAAAGAATTGAGCAATCTCTTTGATAAAGAGGAAAAGATGACTATATTACCAAATAGTACTATAGATGTAAAAAACTTCATCTTAGAAAAAATAAGCAATGCATAAAATTACAATACTAGAAAACGGATTAAGAATAGTAACCCAGAATATGCCAGGGCTGGAAACAGTATCAATGGGTATTTGGAATTTTGTTGGTGGTAGAGATGAAACAAAAGACATAAATGGTGTCGCTCATCTTTTAGAGCATATGGCTTTTAAGGGTACATCAACTAAAAATGCTCTTCAAATTGCTGAAACAATTGAAAATGTTGGCGGAGATATAAATGCTTATACTTCAAAGGAAATAACAGCTTATTATGTAAAGCTCTTAGCTGATGATCTACATTATGGAATAGATATTCTGACAGATATCTTGCAAAATTCTACATTTGCTGAAGATGAACTTAATCGAGAAAGAGGAGTCATAATTCAAGAAATTGGAATGTACCTTGATACTCCTGATGATATGATTTTTGATTATTGGCAAGAAAAAGCATACCCAGATCAGCCAATGGGACGTTCCATATTGGGTAAAACTGATATTATTAAAAATATTTCAAGAGATGAAGTCAGAGACTTTATGATGAATCATTATAATCCAAAAAAAATGATTATAAGTGCAGCAGGTAAAATTGACCATGATCAATTTGTAGAATCAATCAAAAAATCATGCACTAATCTTCCAACTGGATTATCTACTGAAAGACAAAAAGCAGATTATAAATCTGGAGAATACAGAGAAGATAAAAAATTAGAACAGATTCACTTATTACTTGGTTTTGAAGGTATAGATTATCACCATGATGATTACTATTCTTTATTGGTTTATTCTTCTTTATTAGGTGGAGGTATGTCATCAAGATTGTTTCAAGAGATTAGAGAGAAACGTGGCCTTGTATATGGCATTTCCTCTTTCAGCTCATCTTACACCGATACAGGTGTTTTTGGTATCTATTGTGGGACAGGAGAAAATCAAATTCAAGAACTTATACCTGTTTTATGTGATCAATTAAACGAAAGTCCTAACTCAATTACAGAAAAGGAAATCAATAGAGGTAAAGCTCAGTTGAAAGCAAGTTTAATGATGGGAAGAGAAAGTGCATTTAGAAGATGTGAAAGTGCTGCTAGACAACTTCTGGTCTTTAATAGAATAATTGAACCCGCTGAAACTATTAAAAATATAGACAAGGTCTCTAAAGAGACTGTTCAAAAGATTGCTAATGAAATTGTAAAAGGGCCAATAACTATATCGAGTATTGGACCATTATCTAAACTTGAAAATATTGATAAAATACAAAATCGTATTAATTAACTCGTTCAAAAATTTAAAAAATTTTATGTTTAAGTTTGCAACTTTTTTTTTAATTACGATATTTCTATCAACTACTGCAATAACAACAGAGAAATATCCTTTTCAAGCTGGTCAAGGATTTGATACCAAGTACTTGTGGGAAAAAAATTTGAATGGTAAGAAAAAATGGCTTCTACCAAAAAAGATGCTTAAGGATCAATTTCTAGCGAAACTCTTAGCGTATGATAAAACCCAATTTTGGTTTACAATGCATGATTTTATTGCAACAGGAGATTTCAACAGAGATGGTGTTCAAGATTACGTAGTAACTGTTTTAAATCTTGATAAGCAATTCAAAGCAAAATTAGACGAGGATCAAGGTATCTATGTTTGTAAAGCTAATAAAGATGCTGGTGCTTGTTTGGCGGAGAAGGGTGTTACACAACATAACTATCAAATTATTCTTGGTAAAAAAGAAACTGGAAGGGCTGAAGGAAAAGAGTCATATTGGGGTACAGGGTTAATACAAGACAATTTACCATTCATTCAAAGTGGAACTGCACAACCACTAATTGCAGATTTCAATGGCGACGGTTGGGACGATATTTATTTGGCAGCGGCCGTTAATGATTTTGGAACAGGTTGCGGTGGTTATCATTCTTATTTCTTGTCACAGCCAGAAGGATTCTTAAAAGAGTCAAGTGAAACACATATTGGTGAAGGTAAAGACTTTAACAAAAAATATAATAGAATTTGTAATTATTCACATAGAGCTGATGCAGGTGACTTTGATAAAGATGGTGATATTGATATTATTCTTGCAAGTATTGATTGGAAAGGAAACAACGGTGAAATGATTTGTCTTATCAACGACGGTAAAGGTAATATGAAAAGCTCAACTTGTGGTAATCAATTTGCATTTATTGTAAGACACGCAGATTTTGATGGTGATGGATACATCGATATGTTGGCTGGTGCTCATAGTTCAGATTGTTTTAAATATCATAGCAACTGGAAGGGTCATCAAAAAAGTTCTAAAAACAGACACAGTCTAAGAATTCTTTGGGGTAATGGTACTAACAAATGGAACACTAAAAATTCAAAAGAAATAAAAAATGTAGGATATCATTCAAAGACTAAAGAAAAAATTCCACTTTGTAATCCAGTAGGCACTATGGTTGCTGATGTTGATAATGATGGTGATATGGATTTAGTAGGTTCGACCATAGGTCTTAACTATGTAGGCGGTTATTTAATTACTTACTTGAATGATGGTAAGGGAAATTTCACAATTGGTTGGCAACAATCTGTACATAGTGTGACTAAGTATAAAAAAGAGAATTGGCCTATGTCAGAAGTTAATCACGAAGAGAATGGTTGGTATTTATCATTACATCCAGCAGATATTAACTTTGATGGTAATATAGACTTTATGGTCAACGGTCATTGGCTAAACTCAGGTAATAACGATGTTTATATAAATAATGGCGATGGAACTTTTAAAACAATAAGTAACGTAGATTTAAGAAAGTATGCAAAAATATTTTAGATAAAAATTCTATCTTAAATATTTTTTAATTAAATTTTAAAAAATTATTTTATTTTTAAATCTTCTTTAATTGAATGATTAAGCTCTCCATCCTCAGATGATAAATTCATAGACACTTTTATAGATTCACCTATTTTGATACTTCCTTCAGAAAATTTTTTTCGTATGTAATTTTCTATTTCACGTTGCGAGCTAATACCAACTTGTTTAAGAAATTTTCTAATCTCTAGATTTAAATTATCTTCATCCATTATTTACTATAAATTATTTTGATAGATTCATTCAATAATGTTATTAATTTTATATGGAAACAGCTTGTTTTGAAACTAAACTTGGTTGGATTACAGTGAAAAAAAACAGAGGTAATGTTTATTCACTTAGCTTTGGTAAAACAAATAAAATAATTGATTTAATTAATATTAAAAATCAGATTAATTTATATGCTTCTGGAAAACTTAAAAATTTTAAAATTAACTATTCTTTTGAAGGTTCCCCTTTACAAAAAAAAATTTGGAAAGAATTATCTAAAATTAAATATGGTAAAGTTTCAACATACGGAGAAATAGCAAAAAAAGTTGGTACCTCTCCAAGATATGTAGGTAATGTTTGTGGACAAAATAAACTTTTACTTATTATCCCCTGTCACCGTGTAATTCGTAGTGATGGTAAACTTGGAGGATTTTCTGGTAGAGGGGGTATCAAATTAAAAAAAAGATTACTCAACTTAGAACAAAGTGTCTCATAAAATAATTATTCTTCAACATACGCCCTTAGTAACACCTGGGTACTTTACCAAGTTAATGAATGAAGACTTAGTAGAAACAACTATTATTCGATTGGACGAAGGAGAAAAGATTCCTATTAATCTTGATATATTTGATGGAATGATATGTTTAGGTGGACCAATGGATACTTGGATGGAAGAACAATATCCGTGGATGATTGATGAAAAAAACAAGATAAAGGAATTTGTTCTAAATAATCAAAAACCATATCTCGGAATCTGCTTAGGCTGTCAATTTTTAGGTGAAATTCTTGGCGGTAAAGTAATTAAATCTAATCCTCCTGAAATTGGGGTTTTAAATATTAATATTTTAGATAATAAAAAAAAAGATCAAATTTTTCAAAATTTTGATAATCAGATTAAAGCATTGCAATGGCATAGTTACGAAGTAAGTGAACTAAATAATTCTGAAGTTACTATTTTAGGTTCATCAGATATTACAAAATTTCAAATATTTAAGTATAAAAATCATGCTTATGGTATTCAATTTCATATGGAAGTAGATGAAAACACAATCATTAAATGGTCCAAAGTTCCTGAATTAAAAAATGCTTTAGAAAAATATTTAGGAAAAAACTCGATTGATGAACTTGATATATTGCTTAGAAATAATATTCAAGAAATGAACAATAATACTAAAAAATTATACGAAAATTTTAAAAATTTAATGACTACCTAAAAGTTTCATGTTTAAATAGTTTTGGAGAAAATGTATGAAAAAAATTAAAGGACCTGCAATATTTTTAGCACAGTTTATAGGAGATAAAGAACCATTTAATTCACTACCTAGTATATGTAAATGGGTATCTGATCTTGGATATAAAGGAATTCAATTGCCAGCAGAAAATTTAGCAGTTTTTGATTTGGATAAAGCAGCTTCGAGCAAAGATTACTGTGATGAAATAAAAGGAATAGCAAAAAATTTTAATCTTGAAATAACTGATATTGCATCTCATCTAACCGGTCAATTGGTTGCAGTTCATCCTGCTTATGACACACTCTTTGATGGTTTTGCTGCTGATGAGGTAAAGGGTAATCCAAAAGCTAGACAAGAATGGGCAGTAAAAAGGATGATGAATGTCGCTCAAGCATCAAAAAACTTAAATTTAAAAACTGCTGCTACATTTTCCGGAGCTTTATGTTGGCCCTTTCTTTATCCATTTCCTCAAAGACCTGAAGGTTTAGAAGATGAAGCTTTTGGTGAATTAGCAAAAAGATGGCATCCAATTTTAGATAAATTTGATGAGTGTGGAGTAGACCTTTGTTATGAAATTCATCCCAGTGAAGATTTACATGATGGCTCTACTTTTGAAATGTTTTTAGAAAAAGTTAAGAACCATAATCGATGTAATATGCTTTATGATCCAAGCCATTATGTTCTTCAATGTTTAAACTATCTCGATCACATTGATATTTATCATGAAAGAATAAAAATGTTTCATGTAAAAGATGCTGAATTTAATCCATCTGGTCGGCAAGGTGTATATGGAGGGTATCAATCTTGGATTAACAGAGCAGGGAGATTTAGATCGCTAGGTGATGGTCAGGTTGATTTTAAATCAATTTTTTCAAAACTTTCAGGTTATAACTTTGATGGTTGGGCAGTTTTGGAATGGGAATGCTGTATTAAAAGCCCTGAACAAGGTGCTGCAGAAGGAGCTCCATTTATTCAAAATCATATTATTGAAGTTACTGAAAAAGCATTTGATGATTTTGCAAGTTCTGGAACAGATGAAAAAGCAAATAAAAAAATATTAGGGATATAGAGAAAATTTATGAAAAAGAGACTGAGAATAGGAATGATTGGTGGAGGAATTGGTGGACAGGTAGGTAAATGGCATAGGCATGCTATGAGTTTAGATAATAAATATGAACTTGTAGCAGGATGTTTTTCTTCAAACGTTGAAAACGGTATAAATTCAGCAAATGAATTAGGAATAGATTTATCTAGAAATTATCCAGATTTTGAAACTATGGCTAATAAAGAATCTGAGATAGAAGATGGCATTCAAGTTGTTTCAATAGTTACTCCAAATCATTTACACGCACAACCTTCAATAAAATTTTTATCCAAAAATATTAATGTAATATGCGATAAACCACTTACTGCAACAATGGATCAGGCTACAGATTTACACAATGCTGTCAAAAAATCAAATGCACATTTTTTTTTAACTCATAATTATAGTGGCTATCCTGTAATTAGAGAAATGAGAAGAATTATCAAAGATGGTTTACTTGGCAAAATAAGAGTGATTAGAGGAGGTTACTTGCAAGGATGGCTTGGATCTAAAGAAGAAGAATCTAATAAACAGGCACAGTGGAGAACAGATCCAGCAAGAAGTGGTGTTGCAGGATGCGTTGGAGATATAGGAAGTCACATCATGCATCTTGCGGAATTTGTTACTAATACAAGAGTTAAAGAAGTTGCCGCTGATTTAACAACATTTGTTGAAGGAAGAATGCTTGATGATAATGCAAGTATTCTAATTAGAATGGAAGATGGATCAAAAGGTAATTTGAGTGTTTCTCAAGTAGCTATTGGAGAAGAAAATAATATTACACTTTCTATATACGGTGAAAAGGGAGCTTTGCATTGGGCACAAGAGAACCCTAATTATGCAAGATTTTCACAAATAGGAGAACTCGATAAAGTAATTACAAGAGGAAGTGTAATACAAACATCAGAATCTATGGGGCACACAAGAATACCGCCGGGTCATCCAGAAGCATTTATTGAAGCTTTCGCACAAATTTATTCAGACGCTGCAGATGTCATCCAGAATAAGGACAACAAAGATGAATTATTAAAAGTTCTTCCAAATATAGATGATGGATTGCACATAATGAAATTTATTAATGCTACTGTGGATTCGAGTAATAAAAATTCTAAGTGGATAAATTTATCTGAAATAAATTGATATTTTGGCGATTTTAGTAGTTTTTTTAATATATGCAATTATTGCATACCAATATTCTCTTAAATATTCTTACTAAAATTTAATAATAAACTATTTCATTAAATACGTTCATCACTCTTTTAGGGTGACGGAAGTAGACGAAAGTCGAAGGAACGCATGCAAAGTTATAAATCGTTCAATTTGCCCTTAGGCAAATCGGAAGTAGGTTAAACCGAAGGAACGCGGATCTTAGTAATTAATTTCCATAGCTAAGCATGAAAAGTAACGCATGACTCAATGTGAGCCATGTACTGTGAAATTTATAATGGAGGATTAATGTTAAAAAAATCTATATATTTCATTAGCATTATTGCCGTCTTTATGCTCTTTAGTTCATACGCGAGAGCAGAAGTAGATGGTGAAGTGCAATACATTTTAAATACATTCCTATTTCTTGTATCTGGATTCTTAGTCATGTGGATGGCAGCAGGATTTGCAATGCTTGAATCAGGGCTTGTTACGTCCAAAAGTGTAGCAACAATTGCTGCAAAAAATATAGGCTTATATTCAATAGCTGGCTTAATGTTCTGGATAGTTGGCTACAATATGGCATATGGCATTCCTGCAGGCGGTTTTATCGGATCTCCACTTCCTTGGAGTGATGGTAGCGCTCTTGATACAGGTTATTCAGACGGTTCTGACTGGTTCTTTCAGATGGTATTTTGTGCAACAACATGCTCAATCGTATCTGGAACACTAGCTGAAAGAATCAAAATTTGGCCATTCTTTATTTTTTGTGCTTTATTAACTGGTTTCATTTATCCAATCGAAATGGGTTGGCAGTGGGGTGGAGGATACTTAGCGGAAGCTGGTTTCTCAGATTTTGCTGGTTCAACTCTAGTTCATAGTGCAGGAGCAGCAGCAGCACTTGCTGGTGCAATTTTATTAGGCCCAAGATTAGGAAGATTCACTGATAGTGGTGAAGCAGCTCCAATGGAGCCTTTTGCAAATTCATCAATTCCTCTTGCAACTTTAGGTGTATTTATTCTATGGCTTGGATGGTTCGGATTTAACGGTGGATCACAATTAGCTATGGGTACATTTGATGATGTTACAGCAGTAGCAACAATATATATTAATACTAACTTGGCAGCTGGTGCAGGTGTAATGGCTTGTGCAGTCATTTCAAGACTAGTAACTGGTAAAACAGATGTTGTTATGATGCTTAACGGAGCATTAGGTGGTTTGGTAGCAATTACTGCAGAACCATTAGCACCTTCTCCATTCTTAGCAGTGATTATTGGTGCTATTGGTGGATTAATTGTCTTCTATGGTACAAGACTTTTAATTTCACTTAAAATTGACGATGTTGTTGGAGCAATTCCTGTACACGGTTTTGCTGGAATTTTTGGAACATTAGTTGTTCCAATTTCAAACAGCGCAGCAAGTTTTGGAGCTCAACTTTACGGTATAATAGCAATTAACGTTTTCGTTTTTGTTGTATCATTTATAATTTGGTACATCATGAAAATGCTCTTTGGTATTAGAATAAGTGAAGAAGCTGAAAAACTTGGTACTGATAAATCTGAAGTAGGTGTAATGGCTTACAGCATCAGAGACTAATGAATTTAGTGATTAGCACATCAACTCCTTATAGTTGGTCACTAAAAAATGGGAGAGCATTTGCTCTCCCAAAACTCTTAAACATTAGTGGGAGGGGCAAATGACTGAAACAGAAATTATTAAAGAAAAAAAAAGAAACATATACTCAAGTTTCTTTTCAGAAGATTATGTTTCAAAATTTTTGTTTAAATCAATTTTACACCATGTTATCTCTCTAGAGATCTATGAAAATAATAGATTAAATGGTATTTCATTTGAAACAATTTGTGCAAATATACCTAAGTCTATTGGTTCTAGATCTTCTATTCAATCAATTTTAAACGAAGCCTTGGAAAAAAATATTTTTGTAAAAGAACAAAGTAAATCTGATAAACGAATTAAGAATTACTACTTAAGTAATAATTTTCTTGATATGATTAACAGTTGGTTAAAAAAAGAAGGTACATTTTTTAATAAAATGAGCTTAGATAATTAATCAGATTTAATAATTAATTTTAATACTATTTATTGATACTTTCTGAATTATAGTTATAAGTCAAATCACGTTCATCACTCTTTTAGGGTGACGGAAGTAGACGAAAGTCGAAGGAACGCATGCAAAGTTATTAAATCGTTCAATTTGCCTAAAGCAAATCGGAAGTAGGTATACCCGAAGGAACGCGGATCTTATTATTTAATTTCCATAGCTAAGCATGATGCAATGCGTAACTAAAGGTTAGTTATGTGTCTATAATTTTATATGGAGTTAATAATGTATAAAAAATTTTTTAGTCTTTTTACAATTCTCTCTTTTATTTTGTTGCTAAGTTCTTCTGTCAGAGCAGAGGTTGATGCAGAAGTAGCATATATATTTAATACATTTTCTTTTTTAGTTTGTGGGTTCTTAGTCATGTGGATGGCGGCAGGATTTCTATTTTTAGAGTCAGGCCTTGTTACCACCAGAAGTGTATCAACTATTGCTGCTAAAAATATTGGAAAATTCGCAATAGTTTCAATTGTTTTCTATTTAATTGGATATAATCTTGGATATTCTGTCCCTGAAGGAGGCTATGTTGGTACACCATCCATATGGACTGATAATACTTCTATGGAAACAGGTTACTCAGATGCTTCGGACTGGTTTTTTCAAGCTTTATTTGTTTGTGCTACTGTGTCTATTGTATCAGGTGCTGTAGCAGAGCGAATAAAAATTTGGCCTTTCTTTACATTTGCAGCGGTACTTGGAGGAGTAATTTATCCAATTCAAATGGGTTGGGAATGGGGTGGAGGATGGCTAGACGCCCTAGGATTTGCAGATTTCGCCGGCTCGACATTAGTTCACGCTTGTGGTGGTTCTGCAGCTTTAGCAGGAGTAATTCTTTTAGGTCCAAGACTTGGAAGATTCAGTGCGAGTGGGGAACCAGCTAATATGGCTCCATTTGCTCCATCATCCATTCCTTTAGTTACATTAGGAACATTTATTTTATGGATGGGGTGGTATGGCTTTAATGGTGGATCCCAACTTGCATTAGGTTCTTATGAAGATGCAACAGCAATGTCAAAAATTTTCATGAATACTCAACTTGCAGCTTGTGGTGGATGTATGGCTGGTGCCGCAATAACAAGATTGATTGGTGGCAAAACTGATATTGTTATGATGCTTAATGGAGCTCTTGCAGGTTTAGTTTCAATAACAGCTGAGCCATTGATGCCTAGTCCATTGCTTGCAATTGGCATTGGAGCAGTTGGCGGGGTAATAATGTATTATGGAACTAACTTCTTAAACTCATTAAAACTAGATGATGTTGTTGGCGCAATACCCGTACATATGTTTGCAGGTATTTGGGGAACATTAGTTGTTCCTCTAACTAATCCTGATGCATCATACTTAATTCAATTACTGGGCGTTTCTTCAGTGTGTATCTTTGTTTTTGTTTTCTCATATATTGTAATATATCTAATTAAAAATATTATGGGATTAAGAATTAGTGAAGAAGCTGAAAAACTTGGTACTGATAAAGCTGAGGTTGGAGTGGTAGCTTATTCAATTAGAGACTAATACTTAAAAAAAAATTAAGAGAGGTAATCTTACCTCTCTTAAAAATAAAGGAGATAAAATATGAAGACAGCTTTTATGATTAATGGAAAGAGGCATATTTTAAAATATGAAAGAAAAATGCCTGAAAAAGAAGTAATTAAAATGAAATCATTTGTTACTAATAAAGGTGTTAAACTTACAAAAACTACAAAGTTTAAAATAAAAAAAGTTTTAGAAAAAGATAAGGAAAGGGTTTTTGATATTATTCTATAATTAACAACTACCCGACAATATTGAAAGTTTACTTGCATCTATTCCTAACAAATTAAATGCATCATTCCATTTATTGTTAACCTTTTCATCAAAAATAAAATCACTATTTGTTTTTAGCGTCATCCAACTATTTGACGCCAATTCCTTTTCAATTTGTCCTGGACCCCAACCTGCATATCCAAGAGCTAGAATACTATTCTTTGGACCATTACCTTTAGAAAGGTCTTCAAAAAATTCTGAAGTACTAGTTAACGCCACCCCTTTATCTATTGTCAGAGTTTCTTTTTGAATTACTTCGTCAGAATGTAAAACGAACCCCCTGCCACTCTCAACAGGACCACCATAGCGAATGTAAAGTTTCTTATCTTCTAACGGCTTGTCTATACCTAGTTGTTCAAGCAAATCGGGGTAAAGATCATAATCAATTTTTTTGTTGATTATTATACCCATAGCCCCATCTTTTGAGTGAGCACACATATAAATTACCGTTTTTTCAAATCTATCATCTTCTAATGAAGGCATTGAAATTAAGAACTGACCAGTTAAATTCATATAGTATATATATTCGTGTTAATTTATATTTTTCAATATTGTATTGATTTATTTTATATGGACAAGGTAATAAAAGTTATAAATCTATTAAAAATTACAATAATATTTGCTTTTGGACTATTTAGCACAGCTGGATACTCCTTATCTTCAGATTGGGCAATTAGTGAAAAATCAAAAGTTAGATTAATTTCACCAATGACTGCATCAAATAATAATAAATTAATTTTAGCATTAGAATATGAACTAGAAGATGAATGGAAAACGTATTGGAAATCGCCTGGAGGAGGAGGTTTTCCTCAAAAAATTATATGGAATAATTCTTCGAACGTTAAAGATATAAAAATACTATGGCCAGAGCCAATAGAATTTGAAATACTAGGTTTAAAATCAATTGGATATAAAGATAAAGTTATCTTTCCTTTGATTGTAGATCTCGAAGATAATCAAAAACAAACAAATTTAAATTTAAATATTAATTATTTAGTTTGTAAAGATGTTTGCATTCCAGGTAGTGCAGATATTTTTCTAAATATACCATCTGGAGATGGCGAATATACAGATTATTTTTTTGAAATTGAAAAAGTTCTATCTACTACATTAAATAATAATATTGATTTTACACCTATTTCTAATTTCTCATTCAAAGCTATTGAAAATAATAATAACGTTATTTTTGATATAGAAATATCCACTAGTTCTTTTTTTGACGATCCAAAAATTTTTATTCACACACCATTTGGACTACCTGTTGTAGAGCCAATAAATAATTATTCCCTTGATTTCCAAAAATTGAATACCTCTCTATATTATAGCGCCAATCAATTTGATGAAAAAAAATTTCCAATAGAAATATTTTTTTATGATAACAATCACAGCTTTAAAGTAGAAAAAAATGTAGAAATTGAAAATGTAGATAAAAATATATCTATAAATACTAGTCTTATATACTTACTATTAATTTCACTCTTAGGCGGGTTTATTTTGAATCTTATGCCATGTGTTTTTCCCGTATTATCGTTAAAATTATTATCTGTAATAAATACTGAAGATAAAAAGATAAAAAGAAGCTTTTTTATAACTATACTGGGTATTATCACTTCTTTTTTAATGCTTGGTGCATTTTTTGCCATCCTAAAACAAATCAATATTTCAATATCTTGGGGTATGCAATTTCAAGAACCCTACTTTTTAATGTTCATTTTGATAATTATATCAATGTTCTTCTTGAACACACTAGGTCTTTTTCAAATAAATTTACCAAGTTTTTTATATTCATCAAAAATTATAAATTCAGGAAATAATTTTTATACAAAGAATTTTTTTAATGGTTTTTTTGCTACACTACTTGCTACACCATGTTCTGCACCTTACTTAGGAACAGCTGTGACAGCTGCATTTACTCAATCAACAACATATCTATTTTTAATATTCAGTTTTATGGGTATAGGAATGAGCTTACCTTATTTAGTTATAGCTTTTTTCCCAGGTCTGATTTCCTTTTTACCTCGATCTGGAAAATGGATGATTTATTTTAAATATTTTTTATCTATTTTATTATTCATAACAATTGTTTGGCTTTTAAGTATATTAAATAATTATTTCAATTATTTCTTTATAGTTACATTTACTGCTTTATTAATTTTAATATCAGCAATTTTAAAATTTAGAATTTACCAAACTCCCTTAATTATTTCTTTAATAGTTATTTTCTTTTTAACTCCATATTTAAATTCTTTTCAAAAAATTAATGAAGAAAATTATAAAAGTAATAATTGGTTAGATTTTAATTCTAAAAATATACCTGAAATAATAGCTAATAATGAAATTGTTTTTTTAGATATAACTGCTGACTGGTGCATTACCTGTAAGTTTAATAAAATTAATGTTTTAAATTCAGAAACAATTTCAGATTTTTTTGAATCACAAGAAGTGACATTGATAAAAGCTGATTGGACACAACCAAATGAAAAAATAAATAAATTTTTAAAAAAATATAATAAATTTGGCATACCTTTTAATGCATTTTATTCTTCAAAGTTTCCTGAAGGCATAGTAATGAATGAAATATTGACTGAGAAACAAATATTTGAAACATATAATAAAGTTAAATGATAAAGATGATTATTGATGATTTTAAAGTGCCTATTATTAAAAAAGGTGTTTCATCAGTATCTTCATTAAAAAATGAATTTATAAATAAAAAAATTATTCTATTCGGTGTTCCGGGCGCATTCACGCCAACTTGTTCTGAGAAACATCTTCCAGGTTACATAAAATTATATAATTCATTTATAGATAAAAATATTGATGGTATTTACTGTCTATCCGTAAATGATGAACATGTGATGAAATCTTGGTTAGTGAGTTATACAGATGGAGAAATAATCAATGGAATTGCAGACGGAAATGCTGAGATTACAAAGTATTTTGACTTGATATCTGATAAGACAAAAAATTATATGGGTTTTAGGTGTCGAAGGTTTGCGATGATAATTGAGAATAATGTTATTTTAAACAATTTTATTGAAAATGATGGTGAATATAATGTTAGTTCAGCTGAATATATTTTAAAACAAATCTAATGAATAAAATTAATTTAGAAAATAGAGTCGCAATTGTAACTGGTGGAGCACAAGGCTTTGGATTAGCTATTACTAAAAGATTTATAGAGTCAGGCGCAAAAGTATTAATATGGGATAAAGATACAGAATATTTAAATAAAATTGATCTAAAAAATACTCAAAAAATTGAAGTTGATGTTTCAAATTATAAAAGTGTAGAGAATGCATTTGCTGAAAGTCTTACATATGAAAACAAAATTGATATTTTAATAAATAATGCAGGAATAGCTGGGCCAAACTTTAAGACATGGGATTACCCACTTGATGAATGGCAAAAAGTTATAGACATAGATCTAAGTGGAGTATTTTATTGCTGTAAAACTATAGTTCCTCATTTTATCAAAAATAATTATGGACGTATCGTTAATATTTCCTCGATAGCTGGTAAGGAGGGTAATCCTAATGCAATGCCTTATAGTGCAGCAAAAGCAGGAGTTATTGCACTTACTAAATCTTTAGGAAAAGAATTAGCTGAAAAAAATATTTCAGTGAATTGTGTTACCCCTGCACCTGCTAAGACACGTATTTTTGATCAAATTACACAAGAACATATTGATTATATGTTATCAAAAATTCCGAGAAATAGATTTGTGTTAGTAGAAGAATTAGCTTCTTTAGTTGCTTGGATGTCTTCTGAAGAAAATTCTTACACAACAGGCTCAACTTTTGATTTGAGTGGAGGTAGAGCTACTTATTAATTTTTTCTTCTTTGTATTAGAGCGTAGACTGTTACGGCTACTGTAATCATGAGTCCGTTAATAAATTTTACATAAAAACCAGATAAGCCTAAAGCAACTATTCCTGATTCTAATGATCCAATAATTAATACTCCAATAAAAGTTCCAAAAATAGTACCTTTACCACCAAAGACTGAAGTGCCGCCAACAAAGACAGCTGCTAATGTCGTTAACATTAAGCCCTCACCTTGTGTAGGCCAGAAATATAACATTTCATACATAGTAAAAATTCCTGCTAATGCAGAGAAAAATCCTAGTTGAACAAAAGCAATAATTTTTACATTATCAACGTTAATTCCCATCATTTGAGCACTTGCTTTGTTATCACCTACAAAGTGGATATGATTTCCAAATTTATGGTATCGATAAACCCATTGCATCAATCCAGTTAATACAATGAACCAAATAAATTGCATTGGAATTTTTCCAAATAATTTTTCAACAAATATCATATGATGCCATGTTCCATCTGCTACATCGACGATTGCAATACCGCTACCTTGCGAAATTACATTAACTAATCCACGCCAAAAAAATAATGTACCTATAGTGGCAACTATTGAAGGTATACCAATTTTAGTAACAAGTAATCCATTTACTAATCCAGCAAACATTCCAAGTGAAGTTGCCAAAATAAATGCTATAAAGAAGTTACCATCTGTCGATGTCATTATAATGCCAAATATGAGAGATGTAATTCCAACTATAGATGGAAATGATAAATCAATTTCACCAAGTGTAACAACAAATGTAGCTGATATAGCAATAATTCCAAAAAAAGGCATTGATTGCATAAAAGCTCTATAAATAGGAAATCTTGTAAATACATGTGGTGCACCTAAAAAGTAAATTAAGAAAAGTACTACAGCAATTATAGTAATACTAATTTCAAGTTTGTGAGTTTTTACAAAATAACTATTTAATAAATTATTCATTTAATCTTCCACTTTTATTTTTCCTGATTCATGTAGTTGAATCATTTTTTGAACTAGTTCTTCTCTTGAAATATCTTCCTTATTAAATTCCCCAACAACTTCACCTCTATCTAAGATAATAAATCGATCTGCAGCACCGTAAACATGTATGATATTATGATCGATAAATATCGCAGATTTATTTTCATTTTTTAAACCTTTTACAAAATTAAGAACTTTTTCAGTTTCTTGAATAGATAAACCCATTGTTGGTTCATCTAAAACAATTAGATCCGAATTAAAATACAATGATCTACCAAAAGCTACACCTTGTTTTTCTCCACCAGAAAGACCCATTACTTGAGAGTCAACGGTTATAGCTTTTGACGTAAAACCTATATAGTCACGTAAAATTTTTTCTGCTTCTTTTCTTTGTTTTTTTATATCTAAAAAACCAAATGAATTTGTAATTTCTCTTCCTGCGAAGATATTTCTATATAGTTCTTGTTGATCGCATAAAGCTCTTTCTTGATAGACTGCTTCAATCCCCATTTTTCTTGATTGCGCTACTGATTTAATTTGTACTTCTTGTTCTTTAAAAAAAACTTTTCCTGAATTTGGGCTATGAACTCCTGTTATGACTTTAATAAGTGTTGATTTTCCAGCCCCGTTATCTCCTATTAAAGCTACTACTTCACCTTTATTTATTTTGATATTTACATCTTTTAAAACTTTGACGTTTCCAAAGTTTTTATAAATATTTTGCAATTTTAAGAGTTCTTCAGCCATAAAAAACAAACCTGCCTTATAAAATAAGGCAGGCTATAATATTTAATTTATCTGATTTGTACCGCTGCCAATGGAGCAACAGCATCAACGTTATCAGCTGTAACAAAAGCAGCACCAGTATCCATTGCTAATCCAGCCATTCCATATTTTGTGCTTAGGAATAACTGAACAATTGGCATGTAACCTTGGATAAATGGTTGTTGATCAATTACAACATCAATGTAACCAGAGTTAATTCCATCAACAATAGGAGCTGATAAATCAAATCCAGCACCACATACCTCTTCAGTACCATGACCTGCAGCTTTCATATATGTTGGTAAACTTGCAGTTAATCCACCGTGATCTGTAATTGCCATTTTGATATCAGGATTTGCACTATAAGTAGCAACGTACATTGGAGTTCCCTGAGATGCATCTGAGTTAACGTTATCTGGAATTTCTTGATAAACAACTTCAACTCCAGCTGCCTCTACACCAGCTATTGCTCCTTTAGTTCTTTCTCCTCTGTTTGGCATACTTGCAAGACCCCATATAAAAGCTTTATCTCCAGCTTGTAGACCACAAACTTCAACAGCTTTTTTACCTAGATTAAATCCAGCATCAAATAGATCTGCACCTGCATAACCAAAACCTTCAGTTTTATATTCTGATTCAAGATCAGGAAGTGGTGTGTTCATAGTAGTAATAACTATTCCCATTTCTCTTGCTTCTTGAATAATTGGTCTCATTGCAGCATCACCAGGAAAACCATAAATTGCAATTCCATCAGGCTGTAATGCAACGGCTTCTTTAAATTGCTTAATCATAATTTCTGAGTTCCACTGTGACCAGTAATAGTCTACTTCACAACCTGTATGCTCAGCAGCTGCTACTGCACCATTGTAAACAATAGTTCCAAATGGACCACCTTCAGGTCCGCCTGGAAAAAATATAAATTTCTTATCACAGCTATAATCATTTTTTGCTATCGCTGAAGTAGATGCAAAGGCAAAAAAAAGAGCTATGAATGCAAAGATTTTTTTCATAATTCCTCCGAATAATTAATGATAAAATTATAAGTAAAATAAATAAATTTACAATTACATTTATTTGATTAAAATTTCACACTTAATACAGATATAAAATGCGACATATTTGATATCTAATTTCCAATTTTGTATTTAATACTTGTTAAAAAAGTGGTAATTTAACATTATGGATGTTGATCTAAACAAGTGGTATAGAGCGAATATAGACAAAAAAGAGTTTAAGAAACTTTGTAAAAAATCTGATTGGCAGGGTTTTAAGCATATGTTTATTTACTTTTCAGCTTTATTTATAGCCGGTTATTTAGCTTACATTACTTGGGGTACATGGTGGTGTGTATTATTTTTCTTTATTTATGGAAGTATATGGGGTTGTTCTGATGCTTTATGGCATGAGACTGGACATAGAACAGCATTTAAAAGTAAATTTTGGAACGATTTCTTTTATTACATTGCTGGTTTCATGGACAATTTTGAGCCAGTAAGATGGAGACATTCACATTTTCATCATCACTCCTATACTATATTTAATGATCCCTACGATTTTGAAATTCTAGTTAAAAAACCAACTGATTTAATATGGTTCTTTTCACTTTTTGTGCCTTTTTCAGGCTTTCTCTATATTCACAAATCACTTCATTGGGAAACCATTAAGCATGCATTTGGTGTTACAACTGATGTGATGAAGGTGTGCGTTCCAGAAAAAGAAAGAAGTAAGTGTAGGTGGTCAGCAAGAAGTCATGTATTTATATGGGTTGCAACAATTGCAGCCTCTATTTATTTTCAATCTTGGTTACCACTATTATATATTATTTTACCAAATTTTTATGGAAAGACTTTGATTACTCTTTTTGGCGCAACTCAGCATGCAGGACTAAAAGAAGATATTAAAGATCATCGACACAGCACAAGAACAGTAAAACTCAATCCAATATTCAGCTTTTTGTATTGGCAAATGGAATACCATATTGAACATCATATGTTTCCACAAGTTCCATCATATAATTTACCAAAATTGCATGAACTTATTAAAGATCAAATGCCACCAATCAGAAAAGGATTATGGGGTGCGTATAAAGAGATTATCCCGGCTTTATATAAACAGTCAAAAAATCCTGATTACAAAATTGATCTTCTAGTCCCAAGTAAAATATAACTAAGTGAATAAAAAAATATTTATTCTAGGCGGAGGTCAATCCGCTTTGTACGCTGCAAGAGAAATAAGAAAAAATAATAGAGATGCAGAAATAACAATCCTGGGAGAAGAAAAATTTATACCTTATGAAAGACCACCTTTATCAAAAGATTTTCTTTTAAATAAAAGAATTGATGAAGACTTATACTTTTGTTCAAAAGAGACATTAGAAGAAGAAAAAATAAATTATCTTAATACTATTATTATCAAAGTAGACTTTGAAAATAATATTTTAGTATCAGAAGATAACAAACAATATACTTACGATACTCTTTTAATTTCCACTGGTTCCAAGAATAGAAAATTAAACATTAATAGTGAAGTTGATGATGAGATTTTTTATTTAAGAAATTTAGAAGAGGCAAATAACATTAAAGAGAAAGCTTTAGGAAAAAAAAATATATTAATCATAGGCGGTGGTTTCATTGGTTTAGAAATAGCATCATCTTTTTCTCAACTAAATAAAAATATTAGTCTTGTTGAAGTAGGTAACCAATTAATGGGAAGGATCATTCCTAATCAAATTGCTGATCTAGTAAAACAATTCCATGAGAATGAGGGAAATAAAATAATTTTAAATAAAACAATTTCCGAAATAACTAAAATCAATGAAAAATATAAAATCTTATTAAACGATAACACAGAAATAATATCAGATCTTATAGTTGCAGGTATAGGATCTATTCCAAATGTTGGACTATTTGAAAATACTAAATTAAAACTAGATAATGGAATTGTCACAAATGAATTTTGTGAAACTAATATAAAAAATGTATATGCTTCAGGAGATGTTTCTAACTTTTACCATCCTTTATATGCTAAATATATGCGTCTTGAATCTTATCAACATGCTCAAAATCATGGTTTATGTGCAGGAAAAAATATCTCTGGAATAAAAACAGAGTATTCATCTATTCCGTGGATGTGGTCTGATCAATTCAATTTAAATCTTCAACTAACTGGTA
This sequence comes from uncultured Alphaproteobacteria bacterium, assembly GCA_902587565.1. Lineage (GTDB taxonomy): Bacteria > Pseudomonadota > Alphaproteobacteria > HIMB59 > CACPNW01. The sequence goes on along the minus strand of CACILT010000003.1, from coordinate 42,165 downwards.
TCTGTGATGATTATGATGAAATTGTCGAAAGGGGCAAGAGAATTGATGATGGCATAATTTATTTCTTCTTAAAAAATAAAAAAATTAAAGGCGCATGCGGTTTAGGTATTGCTGGAAAAGTTGGACGTGATATTAGAATAACTTCAAAGTTGACTGAAAAAAACACAATTGTTGATAGTTCACTATTATCTGATCAAAGCCAAAAATTAAATAAACTTATCCAGAAATAAGAATTTCAATTTTATATTTATTTTCCAAAATTTGTCATTATATATACTTAATGGCTGATGAAAATTGGATTGAGGTAGGATCTACCGATAGCATAGAGGAAGAAGATCTAATAAGATTTGATCATCAAGATAAAACTTTTTGTGTATATAGATTAACAGATGGGTTTTATGCTACAGATGGGATTTGTACCCATGAGGCTGTGCATCTTGAAGATGGCCTAGTTATGGATGATGAAATAGAGTGTCCAATGCATCAAGGTATATTTAATATAAAATCTGGAGAGGCTCTAAGCCCACCTGCGTGTGATGACTTAAAAACGTATCCAGTTAAAGTTGATAATGATAAAATTTTCATTAAGATAAATTAATTAATATCTGGAGATTTTATGAGTAGAAAAAAACTGACTGTTTATGATTACCTACAATGTAAAGGTAAAAGACAATTAAGTGTTATGTTTGTACATAGTGAGGATGAAGCAGCTGCTGCTGAAGAGGCAGGTATAGATATGATTTGTACTTCTCATGATGCTCCTCAATTCGGTATATATAATTCTTTTGATGAATTAAAAAGAATACGTAAAGCTGCGCCGACTTGCTTTATGCAATCTGGAGGAGCCGTAAGAGTTGCGTCTGAATATGAGGCAATGAAACTATCTCATAAATATCTAGATATTGGAGCAGATGTTATTTATGGAGGTAACTGGAGCTATAAATGGATTAGAGCTCTAAGAGATGAGTTCGTTCCTATAAATAGCCACGTCGGTTTAGTTCCAGGAAATTCAACGTGGATTGGTGGATTTGTTGCTCAAGGAAAGACAGCAGATAAGGCAATTAGAATTTTAGAACATACACTTGAACTTCAAGATGCAGGTGCAATTGGAGTAGAGCTCGAAGTAGTTCCTCCTAAAGTAGCAGAAGTAGTAACACAAAAAGTTGATATTATGACACTTTCTATGGGTAGTGGATCTGGATGTGATGGACAATATCTTTTTGCAAATGATGTTCTTGGATATACTAAGGGTCACATTCCTCGTCACGCAAGAATATATAAAGACTTCAAGAAAGAGCATGAAAAGTTACAAAGAGAAAGAGTGGATGCATTTAAATCATTTCACGAAGACACATTAAATAAAAAATTTAATGATCCTAAAATAACAGTTGGTATTGAAGATAAAGAATATGAAAAATTCTTAAAACTTGCTGAAAAATTTTAATAATCATGTTTGCTGGTGAAGTTGATCTTAAATCTTGGTATAAACCAAATATAGAAAAAAAAATCCTTAAAGAATTTTCTAAGCGATCAGATTTAAAGGCAACGATTGATATCTCTATTTTCTTTTTTTTATTATTAATCTCAGGATATTTGTCTATTATTACTTGGGGAACTTGGTGGAGTCTTTTAACTTTACTACTTTATGGCAATATTTTTTATTGTAAAATAATCAGTATTCAACACGAAACAAATCATGAAACATATTTCAAATCACGATCATTAAACCGTTTTTTTTATAATTTAACAAGCTTACTTGGTGGATTTGAGGCAGTTCGTTGGAAATGGAGTCATTTTCACCATCATACTCATACAATTTTTACTCATGAAGAAGTTTATGATTATGAAAATAACAGTCCCAGACCTACTGAACCAATTAGATTTTTACTAAACTTCTTACCTCTTGGACCATTAATTAATATTCAAAAAGTTAGACATTTTACACACTTTGAGATTATAAAACATTCCTTGGGTATTTTTTCAGATGTAGTAAAACAAACTGTTCCAAAAAATGAAATTAAAAAAGTGAAAAATAGTTCACGTTTATATGTATTATTCTGGTTTAGTATAATTGCTTTTTCAGTTTATATAAATTCCTGGTTACCAATTATCATGATTTTGTTACCACCCTTTTATGGCAATACAATTTTAATGATATGTGCAATGACACAACACGCTGGATTACAAGATAACGTTAAAGATCATAGAAAAAGTACCAGAACTGTAATTTTAAATCCTTTTTTTAGTTTTCTGTATTCAAAGATGGAGTATCATATTGAACACCACATTTTTCCAAAAATACCTTGTTACAATTTAAAAACTTTTCATAAAGTAATTAAAGATCAAATGCCTTCACCTAAAATAGGTGTGATAGATGCTTACAAAGAAATTATTCCCGCGATATTTAAACAATCAAAAGATAAAAATTATTTTGTTGATATTCAAGTTCCAAAAGTGAATTAAAAATGAAAAAAAAAGTTACTGTTAAAGATTTACAAAATTACAAAGGAAATAAAAAATTAGTTTGTATATTAATTAAAAATGAGGAAGAAGCTCTAGCAGCTGATAAGGTTGGATTTGAAATGTTAGCTACTGGTTTAGCTGGTAAGTTTAAAAATGATGATGATCACCCTCATTTTGATCAATTAGTTCGAATGAGAGAAGCGGCACCTACTGCCTTTATGCATTGTGGTGCACCAGATAGTTTTATACCAACAATTGATGAAGCAAAAAGATTTTCCTTTAAGATACTCGAGCATGGCTTTGATATGCTTTATTGCAATACACGTTTTGACTTAATCAGTGAATTGTTCAAAGAAGGTATTCCTTGTTTAGGACATGTAGGATTAGTTCCTCCTAAAAGGACGTGGACAGGAGGTTTTGTAGCTGTAGGAAAAACAGCAATAGAAGCTATGTGGGTCTATGATCAATGTTTAAAAATTCAAGATGCTGGTGGAGTTGCAATTGAAATGGAATGTGTCCCATATAAAATTGCAGAGGCAATATCAAAAAAAGTAAGACCAACAGTAATGTCAATGGGAAGTGGACCTGGGTGTGATGTAGAATATGTTTTTGGATGCGACATATTAGGAACCACAAAAGGCAAAATTCCACGTCATGCCAAAAAATATAGAGATTTTCAACAAGAATTTGCAAGACTTCAAAAAGAACGAGAAGCTGCTTTTCAAGAATTTTATGATGATGTTCACTCTGGCACTTTTCCTGAGAAAAAAAATATAGTAGAAATCAATGAAAAAGAACTAGATATATTTTTAAACGATCTAGAAAAAAGAGGTTAGTTAATGAGTAAAGATAAATTAAACGATGAAAATTTTGGAACAAGAGATAAAAGAGGACATTGGAAACCATTTGGTACAATAAGTATTAATCCTCCTCTAAACATTTTTTATAATCCAATAAAATTGCTTAAATATTTTTTTAAATATCCAGGTATTTTTTTCCCGTGGACATTTGTCTTTGGAGCAATAACTGTTGCTACTTATTTTTTTCTAACTCCCTCTTTAGAAACAATGAAAAATTTTGAAGTTGGTTGGATATCTTATATTTTTTTTAGAAATTGTTTGATAATTCTTATTTGGACTGGATTTTTTCATCTAAAATTAAAAACACAAGGCACATCATTCAAATACAACCCACGTCCTTTAGAAAAAGATAATCCAACTTTTTTATTTAATAATCAGACAAAAGATAATTTATTTTACACTTTCTGTAGTGCTATTCCCTTATGGACAGTCTATGAAGTAATTACATTCTGGGCATTTGCGAATCAAATTATCCCATATGTAAGCTGGGAAGCTTATCCAGTTTATTGTTGTTTTATGTTTTTTTTAGTACCCTTCATTAGAGATGCACACTTTTATTTAACACATAGATTACTACATTGGGCCCCGCTTTACAAAATTGCTCACAAAGTTCATCATCGTAACACTAACACAGGGGCCTGGTCAGGTATGTCTATGCATCCAATAGAACATGTACTCTATTTTTCTGGTATTCTTATACATTGGGTTATTCCATCCCATCCTCTTGTGGCAATGTATCATGTATTTCATGCTGGGCTTGCACCTACACCGGGACATACAGGATATGAAAAAATGACTTTCAAAAATGGAACTTCAATTCCTACGGGTGACTACAACCATTATATTCATCATAAATATTTTGAATGTAATTACTCTGGAGGTAATACAAGTTTTTTAGATAAACTTATGGGAACTTTCCATGATGGATCTGAAGAGGCTACTAAAGAAGTAATGGTGCGTATCAAAGATAAAGCTCATTATTTGTAATTATTCATTTAACATAATTTCTACTGCTTTATTTGCTATCGCCATAGCTGGAGCATTAGTATTACCGCTCACAAGGTTAGGCATCATTGAAACATCGAAAACTCTAAGATTTTCTACACCATGTACTCTTAAATGACTATCGACAACAGCAGTATCATCTTCTGACTTACCCATTTTGCATGTTCCTACTGGATGCCAATTTGTTTTGACTGTTCTTTTACAATAATTAATTAAATCATCATCTGATTTAATATTTTTACCAGGTAAAGTTTCATCTAATACTATTTCTGAAAGAGGTTTAGACTCTACAACTTTTCTAGCAAACTTCAAACTATCTACCATTAGATTTAAATCTTCATCATTAGAAAAAAAGTTTGGATTTATTAATGGTAAATCAAGTGGATTCGATGATCTTAATTTAACATCCCCACGTGCTTTTGGATTCATTATACATGATGTCAAAGTAAGACCATGACTTTGTTTAATATCTTTCGTATCCCTGTCTGTGTACATTATTTGTACACAATATAGTTTGATAGGTGGGTCGTTATTATCTTTTAAATTTCTTGGATTTAAAAAAGCACACGTTTCAGCAGCATTTGATGTAACAGGACCTGAATTAAACAAAATATACTGTAATCCATTTATATATTTTCTAATTCCTTTATCTTGATTAAAATATCCATAACCTTTTTTTGTTGAAACAACATAAGGAACTTCATGATGATCTTGTAAATTTTTTCCAACTCCTTTTAAGTTAATTTTAGTTCTTATATTGTGTTTTTTTAATTCTTCTTCATCGCCTATGCCTGAATGCATTAGTATCTTTGGAGATATATATGTTCCAGCAGTTAAAATTATTTGACTATTTGCATAATATTTTTCTAATTTTCCATTTTTTAAAACCTCAACTCCTATAGCTTTATTTTTTTCGAAAATTATTTTAGTTACTACACTTTTTAATTTAATGGTTAAATTTTTATTCTTCCTTATAGGTTCAATAAATGCATCTACTGCACTGCAACGTTTTCCATAATAAGTTGTCAATTGCATTAACCCAACACCATATTGCTTTCCATCATTAAAGTCAGTGTTATAAGGTAAGCCCAATCCTTGCATTGTTTTTAAATAAAGATCAGTTCCTTTTACTACATACATGGGGTCAGAAACTTTCAATGGTCCATTTGCTCCATGGAAATTGTTATTTAATCTTTGATTACCTTCTAAGTCAGTGTAACTTTTTAATAAAGAATCCCATGTCCAATTCTGATCTTCAATTTCTATAAACCATTTATCATAGTCAGAAGGTCGACCTCTCATATAAACCATTCCATTGATACTGCTACCACCACCTAAAATTTTACCTTGTGCTATGTCATGTTGTCTTCCATTTAGTTGTTGCTGTGGAATTGTTTTATGAAACCTATGATAGGGACTACCATCTAACATAGGAATAAAGCCAGCTGGCATTTTTAAAAAGGGATTTTTATAATCCCCTCCTTCTTCTACAATTAGTACTTTTGCCTCGTTGTTTATTAACTTGTTCGCAGTAACACAGCCCGAACTCCCGCCTCCAATAATGATATAATCATATTTCATACTTTTATTTATTATCAAAAAAAAAATTAAAAGAAAAATAAATTACATTAAGTTTCCTTATATTTGTTCAAGTATGACTAATAGTCATCACACAATTGATTAATTTACTATCCTTAGTATTATCGTAATTTGATAATATTGTTTCATAAATTTTAATAATGGGAGATAAAAATGAAAAAAAAATATATTAGCAATTTGCCTCCTTCTAGAAAACTAAATCTTACAAGAAGGCACTTTGTAAAGGCAACATCAGCTTTAGTAGGGGCTGGTTTGTTAAGTTCATATGGTTTGCCAATTTATGCTGCATCAAATGTTGATGAGATGATGAAAATGTATAAGCAAGCAAACATAGATTGGGAATCACAAAAAGGAAGTTCAATAGTTCTATCTGGTTTAGAACATCCATGGATGTCTTCAATTGAACCTCTACTTCCTCACTTTACTAAACTTACTGGAATTGATGTTCAAATACAAAAACAAAGTGAATCTGAGTATGTTGCAGAAGTTCCAGTTAAATTAGGAGCAGGAAACCCAACACCTGATGTTTATATGGTTTGGTCTTATGGACAAGCTGCAAACGCAGGCTGGTTGGAATCTCTTGATCAACATTTTGATAATCCAAATTTGTTCGATAAAAACTGGTATGACTTAAATGATATATTTTCATCAGCAAAATCATTTCCAATTTGGAATGATGGAGAGTCATATGTAATGTCAATTACTGCTGAAGCTCAAACAATGTTTGCAAATCAAAATATGTTAGATGCAGTTGGCGCAGGTATTCCAACAACTTTTGATGAACTTTTATCAACAGGTAAAAAACTTAAATCAGGTGATGTAGCAGGTGTTGCAATGCGTTCTAAAGCTGATGGAAGTGCAGGTACTTGGCCATGTGGTGGATTTGTTTTCTCCAATGGAGGTGTAGTCATCCAAGATGGTAAGTGTATGTTAGATTCACCTGAAGCTATAGAAGCTGTTCAATATTACGGCTCAATTTTAAATGAAGCTGGTCCGTTAGGTGTTGGAAACTATCATTGGTATGAATGTTTAAATGACTATATGCAGGAAGCTGTTGCGATTGGATTAGATTCAAGTAACTTCGCTACTGATATAGAAAATCCAGAAAAAAGTAACGCTGCTGGACATACTACATATGGAGCTATGGTAAGTGGACCTGGTAAACAAGCTAAGCCTAATATGTGGCACTGGATGGCTGGAATAAATTCTAAGTCCCAACAGAAAGCTGCTGCATTCTTATTTTTAACTTGGGCTAACAGTAAACCTACTTGCTTGATGAGCTCAGCTTTAGGGTTAGCAACTACAAGAACGTCGGCATGGGAGTCAGATGGATTTAAATCTGCCTTTGGAAGTCAAGCTGCTACAGCTGCACTAACAAACCTTCAAAATGCTGATGGAAAAATAATGAAAGATTGTTGGTTCCATCCACAAAGTGGAGAAATTTTAACTCCATTTGGAATAGCAATTAATGAAGTTGTTACTGGTACAAAAACTGCTGAAAAAGCAATGAAAGAAGCTACACAAAAAATTAATAAAGCAATTGGTGCCTAATAAAATATATACACTCTCACAATTTTATGTGAGAGTGTTCTTTTATGAATCATTTTAAAAAGGAACGAAATAAATTTATTATATTAATGTTAATGCCAGCTACCATCCTTTTGGTAGGGCTGACTCTTTTTCCTTTTATTGTAAGTTTTATACTTAGTTTTACTGATTATTCTCTATTAAGACCTGGTCAAACAAAGTTCATTTTTTTGGATAACTATATAGAATTAATGAAAACAGATGAGTTCTGGATTGCATTAAGAGTTACTGTTGTATTCACAGTGTTAGCAGTATTTGTTCAAGTCGTTCTTGGAGTTGTAATAGCAACACTACTACACAATGAAAATACTAATATTTCTTTTTTGAGAACAATGTATTTACTGCCTCTCGCAATAACTCCAATTGCAGCAACATTTACATTTAGATTAATGTTTAACCCTTCATTAGGTGTATTAAATTATTTTATGAAGTTACTTGGTTTTGAGCCACAAGCATGGCTTGCATCACCTTCAACTGCATTGTTTTCTCTAATTTTAGTTGATACATGGCAGTGGACACCTTTTATATTACTAATTTGTCTTGGTGGTTTAGCTTCATTACCAAATGAACCATTTGAAGCTGCAAAAGTTGATGGAGCAAGCAGTTGGCAAATTTTTATTAAAATAACTGTCCCTATGCTATATCCTTTCATAGGTCTTGCATTATTATTCCGATCTATAGATGCATTTAAAACCTTTGATATAATTTATGTTTTAACTTCAGGTGGTCCTGGAATATTAACTAGGACACTTAATTTATATGCGTTTAAGCATGGAATTGAATTCTTATCTATGGGTTATGCAGGGTCTATAGCTATAGTTATGTTGATAATCACAATAGTGGTAGCACAAATATTTTTAAGAAAAAATAAATTGCTAACACCAAAAGAAACTTTGAAACAATGAAAACTTTTTTAAGAAGAATAGTACTATATATATTTGCTTTATGGAGTTTCTTTCCATTATATTGGTTATTAAATACTAGTTTGAAAACTTCTAAAGATGCACTTGCTCGTCCCCCAACGTTTATATTCAAGCCAATCCTTAAAAATTATATAGATGTTATAAAAAATAACGAAGTATGGGGTTATTTTCTTGATAGTTTAATTGTTGCATTGGGAACAACATTTTTTGGATTACTTATTGGGATACCTGCTGCTTATGTACTTGCTAGGTTTAAATTTAAAGGTTCTGCAGACTTTGGATTTTGGATATTATCAACAAGAATGACACCGCCTATTGCTATGTTGATACCTTTTTTTATAATGTATTTAAAGTTAGGAATTCTAGATACGCATATCGGATTAATTATTGCCCATGTTGGTTTAAATTTATCAATTATTGTTTGGTTGATGAGGGGTTTTTATGAGGAAATTCCAATAGAAATTGAAGAAGCCTCTTATGTTGATGGAAGTAGTTTCTTTCAAACGTTCTATAAAATTGCTGTACCATTATCTTTACCAGGAATTTCAGCTGTAGGTATAATAACTTTTTTATTTTCATGGAATGAATTTTTGTTTGCATTAGTTTTAGGAGATTCTGTAGTTAGAACATCTCCAGTGGGTTTATATGGATTTGTTGGTTATCAAAAAATTTATTGGGGTCAATTATCAGCCTCTGCTTCGTTGTTATTAATACCAGTTTTATTCTTTGTTTTCTTATTTCAAAAACCTTTGATTAAAGGATTAACATTGGGTTCATTTAAGTAATTTAAAAAATTATTAATAGATTATTGAATTATAAAATATAATGTTTTTATAAATTAATTATGCATAAGGTTGACATAGCGTATAAGTGTAAAAATATTCTTGGAGAAGGAATTACTTTTTCTAAAAAAGATCAAACTCTTTATTGGTTAGATATAAATAATACCTCAAAATTACATAGATTCAATTTAATTAATGAGCAAAAAGATAGTTTCGAAATTCCTGAAATTGTCACAGCAACATCAATTAAATCAGAAAATGAAATTATCCTTGTATCAAACAATGGAATAAATCTATTCAACACTAATAGTAAAAAATTTCAAAGAATATTAAACGTAGAGAATAAACTTCTTCATACAAGATCTAATGATGGTGCATCAGATGTAATGGGCAGATTATGGTTTGGAACGATGCAAAACAATTTTGACAAAGATGGGGAAAGTATACCTATTAAAGAGAATATTGGAAAATTATATAGAGTTGATAAAGATAATATTATTACTACTGTTGAAGATAATCTTGGGATACCAAATACTTTTGTATGGAGCCCAGATAACAAAAATTTTTATTTTACAGATACTCTTGATGGAAATATTATGAAATATGATTACGATGTAGAGACAGGTAATTTATCTAATAAACAATTTTTTGCAAATTTTGATAGAGGATTTCCAGATGGTTCGACTATGGATACAGATGGATGTTTATGGAATTGTCGTTGGGGTGGATCATGTTTAGTAAGATACACACCTTCTGGAGAAGTTGATCAAGTTATAGAAATGCCAGTAGAAAATATTACCAACTGTGTTTTTGGTGGAAAAGATCTAAAAACACTTTTTATCACATCTGCAAAAAATCCTGGAAAAAATCAACATGAATTAGATGGGAGTCTATTTTCTATAAATTTAAACTATCAAGGTTTAGAAGATCATAAATCAAAAATACACTTAACCTAAATATTGCATCACGGTATTTCTATGTTAGAATGTATCAATGTCTGAAAAAAAGAAATTTAGATCATCAAATTGGTATAATTCAAAACGTCACCGCAGAGATACATTTATACATAGAGGATGGATGCGAAACCAAGGACATCCAAATCACTTATTTGATGGTCGACCTGTAATTGGAATTTGTAATACTTGGTCAGAACTAACACCATGTAATGGTCATTTTAGAGAGATAGCAGAGTCAGTTAAAAAAGGTGTCTATGAAGCTGGTGGTTTTCCTCTGGAATTCCCTGTTTTTTCAGCAAGTGAATCTAATCTTAGACCGACTGCAATGTTATTTAGAAACTTAGCAAGTATGGATGTTGAAGAGGCAATAAGAGGTAACCCAATTGATGGAGTCGTACTTTTAATGGGTTGTGATAAAACAACACCTTCATTGATGATGGGTGCAGCAAGCGTTGATCTTCCTACCATAGGTGTTTCAGGAGGTCCGATGCTTAACGGACATCATCAAGGAGAAACAATTGGGTCTGGAACTGGAGTTTGGAAACTTGATGCAGATTTAAATGCAGGTGTAATTACAGAAGAAGATTTTATTAATGCAGAAATTTCAATGAGTAGATCAAAAGGTAATTGTATGACAATGGGAACAGCCTCAACAATGGGCTCAATGGTTGAAGCATTAGGTATGTCACTTCCTGGAAATGCAGCAATACCAGCTGTTGATTCAAGAAGATACACTCTTGCTCATATGTCTGGAAAAAGGATTGTAGAAATGGTTAAAGACAATATTACAATGTCAAAAATAGTTACAAAAAAATCGTTTGAGAACGCAATTAAAGTTAACGGAGCAATTGGTGGTTCTACCAATGCAGTTATTCATTTGGCAGCAATAGCTGGTAGAATGGAAATAGATCTTGATCTAGAAGATTGGAATAAGTGTGGCGATGGTATTCCAACATTAGTTAATCTACAACCTTCTGGAAAATACTTAATGGAAGACTTTTATTATGCAGGAGGCGTTCCTGTTGTAATTAAAAGATTACTTGAAAAAAATTTACTAGAAGAAAATGCCATGACTGTAAATGGTAAAACCATAGCTGAAAATAATAACAATGCCAAATGTTGGAATAACGAGGTTATAAAAGAATTTAATAATCCATTGACTAAAGATGGAGGGATTAAAATTCTCAGAGGAAACATTGCACCAAATGGAGCTATTATTAAACCATCAGCCGCCTCACCAGAATTAATGAAACATACAGGAAAAGCAGTTGTATTTGAAAGTGTAGAAGAGTTTCATGATAAAATTGATGATCCAAATTTAGACGTAGATGAAAATTCTATACTAGTTTTGAAGAATTGTGGACCAAAAGGTTATCCAGGTATGGCTGAAGTGGGAAATATGCGCCTTCCTAAAAAGCTTTTAAAACAGGGTGTTCGCGATATGATTAGAATATCTGATGCTAGAATGAGTGGAACAGCCTATGGTACCGTGATATTGCATACAGCTCCTGAAGCTGCAGTTCGTGGCCCTTTAGCAGCGGTTCAAAATGGTGATGGAATTGAAGTTGATGTAAAAGAAGGTACAATGAATTTAAAAGTAGATGATAAAACAATTGAAAATCGTTTAAAAAATTATTCTCCAATTCTTCCGGAAATATCGGGTGGGTATCAAAAAATGTATATAGAACACGTAATGCAAGCTGATAAAGGTGCAGATCTAGATTTTCTCGTTGGGAAAAGAGGATCTGAAGTTAAAAGACACAGTCATTAAATAACTATAAATCAAAAATCTTACCTGGATTTAAAATATTATTTGGATCAAAGCTTTTTTTTATCATTTTCATAAGTGGAATATTGTCTGGATGTTGCTTTAATAAATATTCTTTTTTTTGAAGACCAATTCCGTGTTCACCAGTAATAGTTCCGTCCATTTCTAGTGCTTTATCGATTAGCTTATTACTAAATGCTCTAATATATTTGTATTGATTCTCTTTAGTAGGATCGTAGACAACAGAGACATGAAAATTTCCATCGCCAACATGACCAACCATCGGTGCCTTTAATCCTGTGTCTTGAAGTTCCGTTTCTGCAAATTTAATACATTCGACAATGTTTGAAATAGGTACACAAACATCAGTGACATATACTCGAATATTATCACCTTCAGCTTTTACTGAATAATACACATTATGCCTTGCTTTCCAGATTTTGTTCCTTTCTTCAGTATTTGCTGCCCATTTAAATTCACTACCATTATTATTTTTTGAGATTTCTTCTACTACCTCTATTGATTCTTTATTTGAAAGCTCGCTACCATGAAACTCATAGAATAATGTTGGTAAACTCTCTAAATTTTCTAATTTTGAATATTTAATACTTATATCCATTTGATCTTTATTTAATAATTCAACTCTTGCAATTGGAACTCCATACTGAATTATTTCCTGAGCAGTTAAAACTGCTGAGTCTAGATCAGGGAATTGGCAAACAGCACTCATTATACTTTCTGGGATAGGAGATAATCTAAGATGTACCTCTGTTATTATTCCTAGCGTTCCTTCCGAACCAACAAAAAGATTTGTTAGATTATATCCAGCAGAAGTTTTTTTTGCTCTTGATCCTGTTTTTATTATTTCACCATTAGCTAAAACAACAGTCAAACCTAGAACAGTAGTCCTCATTGTTCCATATCTCACCGCCATTGTTCCTGAAGCGGAACAAGCTGTCATTCCACCTAAAGAGGCATTTGCACCGGGATCAATTGGGAAAAAAACTCCTTTATCTTTTAAAGTTTCATTTAGCTGTTCGCGAGATACATTTGCTTGAACACGGCAATCAAAATCTTCTTCATTAATTGAAATAATTTTATTAAAATTTTCCATTGAAATAGTAAAACCTTCATCATTTCCAACTACGTGACCCTCTAATGAAGTTCCCGTTCCATAAGCTGTAACTGGTACTTTAAATTGATTACAAATTTTTAAAATTTTTGAAAGTTCTTCATTATCTTTTGGAAATAATACTGCTTTTGGCAATATAGGATCGTAAGCATCTTCTCCTTTAGCATGATTATTCCTTACACTTTCTGAAAAAGAAATTCTTTCTTGTAAAAGATCTTTTAAATCATCTAATAATCCTCTATCCATTTTTTAATAATATTTAAAAATCAATAAAAGTAAATGAATACCACACCACTTCGATTAGAAAAAATATATGATTTAGCATATAGTGTATTGTCTAAATATGGATGCGATCCTTTCAATGCTGAATGTGTTGCTACAACTGTAACACATGCTGAAAGAGATGGAAGTGTCTCTCATGGATTATTTAGAATTCCAGGATACGTTGCTTCTTTAAAAAGTAAAAAAGTAAATGGTGCCTCAAAACCAATAAATACACATCTCACAAATAATGCTATTCGCGTTGAAGGTGATTATGGATTTGCTCCAGTTGCTATAAAAGTTGGCTTACCAGAATTAATTAAAACAACGAGAAATTATGGTATTGGTATTTTAACGATAAAAAATACTCATCATTTTGCAGCACTTTGGCATGAAACTGAAGCACTTGCTGAAAAAAACCTCATTGGTCTCGCTTGTACTGCTTACAAGCCAGTTGTTGCTCCTGCTGGTGCAAAAAAACCTTTATATGGAACCAATCCTATCTCCTTTGCATGGCCACGTAAAAACTCTACCCCAGTGGTTTTTGATATGGCTACTTCAACCATGGCATTGGGAGAAGTTCAAGTTGCGGCAAGAGATGGTCACAAAGTTCCATTTGGTACAGGCTTAAATAGTAAAGGTGAAAAAACAGATGATCCGGTAGCGATATCAAATGGTGGTGTTCTTTTACCTTTTGGAGATTACAAAGGCTCTTCCATTGCAATGATGATAGAATTGTTGGCAGCAGGACTAGTTGGAGATTTATTTAGTTTTGAGGCTGCAAATGAAGACAATAATGATGGCGGACCATCAAGAGGAGGGGAGTTCATAATGGCGATTTCACCAGAATTGATTGCCGGAAAAAATTGGAATGATCATTCAGAAAAATTTTTTGAGCAGTTAACTAGCCTTGATGGCACAAGATTACCTGGACAAAGAAGACATAATAATAGAAAAGATGATGGACCTAGAAAAATAAATTCAGAATTATTACAAACAATTAATCAACTTATTTAAATCATGGAAAATATAAAAATTGATTTTCAAAAACATATTGATGCTGGAAGATGTAATGGAGCGGAGTGGATAATTAACTATGAAAATAAAGTTTATCACGATGTTATTGGATACAAGGATTTGGATTTAAAAGAAAAACTTAATAAAAATTCGTATTATAGAGTTTGGTCAATGACCAAACCAATTGTTGGCTTTGCAGCAATGCAATTAGCTGAAAAAAAATTTTTATCATTAGACGATACTATTGATACATATTTACCCGAATTTAAAAATATAAAAAAACTTAATAGTTTAACAAGCAAATTAAGTGATACTAGTCCAGTTGACAATTTACCTACTATTAGGCAACTTTTACAACATACAGCTGGTTTCACTTATAATAGTAGTGATAATAATTTAGCCCAAGAGTATGAAGACAAAGGATTATTTCATTCACCTACTTCTAGTTTAGAAGAGGAAGTAAATAAAATCCTGGAATTACCTCTTTTATATGAACCAGGATCGAATTGGCATTATTCTATATCAATAGATATTTTAGCTAGAATTATCGAGATTGTAACTAAAGATAAAATAATTAATATTTTAAAAGAAAATATATTTGATCCATTAGAAATGAATCAAACAAATTTTTTTATTAATGAAAGTAATCAAAAGAATTTAGTAGAAACTTTTGAATATAGTTTTGATAGGTCCAAATTAACCAATCTAAATTTTGATAAAAGAAAACTAATTTTATATGGTTATCCAACAACTAATCAAAATTATTCAAGAGGAGGACACGGACTCTTCTCTACTGCTGAAGATTATGCAAAGTTTGCAACTATGCTACTCAATGGTAAAAATAAAAATTCCAAACCGCTAGTAAATACTGATACTTTAGAAATCATGCGTAATAATTCTTTAACTGCAGATTTATTTCCTCTTGAAATTACATCAATCAACACAAAAAAAAATATAGATTATGAAAACGATTTAATTGGTTATGGATGGGGCATGGGTATGAGAGTTTTAATAAAAAATACTAACCAAAACAAATTTGGTACTATTGGTGAATTTGGTTGGTCAGGATATGCCTCTACTTATTTTTTAGTAGATCCTATTAATAATTTATCAGCAGTTCTAATGATGCAAATTATTGATGCTCATAAAAATATTAAACAAGATTTTTATAATAATATTTTTAAAACATTAAATGAATACTAAATCAAATCCATATTATTATGGAATTCTTTTTATTCTTCTTGCATATTTATCTTTTGGAATTTTAGATACTATTCAAAAAACTGCAGTCCAATATCATTCAGTTTTTCAACTTTTATTTATTAAGTATTTATTTTGTTTATTATTTTCATTTTTTATTGCTAGAAAAAATAAAGTAAAAAAATTTTATATTTCTAATAATTACAAAATTCAAATAACAAGATGTATTTTATCAACACTTGAATCTTGTTTTTTTGTTTTATCTTTTCGATATTTAGCTTTAGCAGATGCTCATACAATTGGATCTTTGTCGCCTGTATTAGTTTTGATATTTTCATATATAATTTTAAAAGAAAAAATTTCCCTTTCAACGTGGATTGCAATCATTATTAGTTTTGTAGGGGTAATATTAATTATGCGTCCAGGAATAAATATTTTTAACCCATATTTAATTATACCTTTATTAGCCGCCTTCTTTTATTCATTGTATCAAATAGCAACTAGATTAAATGCAGAACATGATAATAACGAGACTATGTTGTTTTATAATGGTCTAATTGGTTCAATAATTACTCTTGTTTTTTCATATTTTTTTTGGCAACCATTACATGCCTTTTCTTTTATCTTTTTTATTTTTGTAGGCTTCTTCTTTTGCACCGGCTTATATTTACAAATCAAAGCATTAAGTATTTCTCCTGCCAGTATCCTAGCACCGTATCATTATAGTATAATTATATGGGCGATACTTTTTGGTTTTCTTGTTTACAATGAAATCCCCGATATATTCACTTTATTTGGAGCTATTATAATTGTCGCTTCAGGTATTTTTATATTTAGATATTCTATTAAGTAGTTTTATTTTTTTGTATTAATTAAATTATTAATGTTATAATTTTAAATCGTGTTTATTGGTATAGATCTTGGAACATCTTCAGTCAAAATGATATTGATTGATAAAAAACAAAATATTCTTGCTAGTGCAAATGCAAATTTAACGACTCAATCCCCAAAAGATGGTTTTAGTGAGCAAAACCCAAAAGAATGGGTTGATGCAACTATTGAATGTTTAGAAGCTATAAAAATAAAAAAACCGAAAGAATTTTGTGAAACAATTTCTATAGGAATATCTGGTCATATGCATGGTGCTACATTGATCGATAAAGATGGGAATGTGATCAGACCTTGTATTCTATGGAATGATACAAGATCTTACCAAGAATGCTTAGAGTTTGAAAAACAAAATTTTGACGTGCGGTCTATTTCAGGCAATATAACCATGCCTGGTTTTACAGCTCCCAAGATTAACTGGATTAAGAAAAATGAAAAAGAAAATTTTTATAAAATATTTAAAGTTTTACTTCCTAAAGATTATTTACGTTTTGTTCTCACAGGTGAATATTTTTCTGAGATGTCAGATGCTTCTGGCACATTATGGTTAGACGTTAAAAAAAGAAAATGGTCAAATCAACTTTTATCTTGTTCATTTTTAGAGGAAAAACATATGCCAGATCTTGTGGAAGGAAATGAGCAAACAGGATTTTTAAAAAAAGAATTAAAAAATAAATTTAATTTTAATAATAATGTAAAAGTTGTTGGAGGAGCGGGGGATAATGCAGCTGCAGCAACTGGTATGGGCATAACAAGACACAATCAATCATTTATATCTCTTGGTACTTCAGGAGTTTTTTTTACTCCAACTGATAATTTTTTAAGCAATACTGGTGATGCAGTACATTCATTTTGTCATTGTTTGCCTAATAAATGGCACCTAATGTCAGTTATGTTAAGTGCAAGTAATTGTTTAGATTGGATTTGTGCAGTTACTAATACATCAATCTCTGATACACTTAACAATGTAATGAGCTTTTATAATGATAAAACTTCCATAAAAAATTCTTCTTATTTTTTACCTTATTTGTCCGGAGAAAGAACTCCGCATAATGATCCTCATATTAGAGGTTCCTTCCATTCTATAAAAACAACCACAAATGCAGCAGATTTACAGTATGCAGTAATAGAAGGTGTCAGTTTTGGAATATTAGATGGTGTAAATTCAATTTTGAAAGTTAATAACAACTTTGATAACATATTTATGGTTGGAGGAGGTTCCAAAAGTTCATTTTGGATTGAATTGCTTGCATCCCTATTAAATAGAAAATTAAGTGTTTGTGATCAAAGTGAATTTAGTGCCGCTCTTGGCGTATCAAGGTTAGCTATGTATCAGGATGATACAATTGATAATAAAGAAAATATTGTTAGTGAAATTAAAATAAGTAAAACTTATCAGCCGAACGAAGATAACATTGATCTTTTATTAAAAAGGTATTCTATTTGGAAAGATTTGTATAAAAGTAATAATAAAACTTCTCAAAATTTAAATATTTAGTAAACTTTTAGAATAATTGATTATTCTTTAAATAAAAAAATATTTGCTTTTATTTTTATCTCATCTTTGAGAATTGTTGTGTTTTTCCAACTACCAGTCCCAATTTCAAAGTCATTTCTAGAAAAAGAAATATAACTTTTTACCTGAACCAACTCACTAGCTAATTTTATAACTTCTATATCAAGAGGGATTTTTTGACTTTTATCTTTTATTGTTAATTCACCTATTAAATTAATTTTATCATCTTCGTAATTAAATTTAAAATTGTTGGTATCAATAAGACCGAATGGAAATTTTTTAGCATCAAAGAAAACCTCACTTAGTACTAAATTTTTATATCTCTTATAATTTAAGTCTAAACTATCAATACTAACATTTATTAGTGCTTTATTATTATT
This sequence comes from uncultured Alphaproteobacteria bacterium, assembly GCA_902587565.1. Taxonomy (GTDB): domain Bacteria; phylum Pseudomonadota; class Alphaproteobacteria; order HIMB59; genus CACPNW01. The sequence goes on along the minus strand of CACILT010000003.1, from coordinate 23,828 downwards.
TTGATTGGAAAAATCTAAGGAAACAAAACCATCAAATGTATTAAATTTACCAGTAACATTTTTTGCAAACAAAACTGGAACTTCAAATTCTATACTAGAAATATTTTTATCTATAGTCCATAAATCATTTGCAACACTCTGTTTACAATAAAGAAAAATAAAAAATAAACTAAATATTACTTTCAATATATTTCCTTGCTAACTCATCAGCTTTTTCATTAAATTCAAAACCTGCGTGACCCTTAACCCATTTCCAAGTTACATTATGTTTATTTATTAGATTATCTAATTGCATCCATAATTCTTTATTTTTCACTATTTTTTTTGTTGATGTTTTCCATCCATTTCTTTTCCAATTTATAATCCATGATTCAATTCCATCTTTTACATATTTGCTATCAGTATAAATAATTAAATCTTTTTTTATCTTATAATATTCTAGAGCTTTTATTGCTGCTGTAAGTTCCATTTTATTATTAGTTGTAAGTTGATCTCCGCCATTTAATAAAATTTCTTTCTTATCATCTAAAATTACAACTCCCCATCCACCTATACCAGGATTCCCAGAACATGCGCCATCTGTATAAATATTAATCATTATTCAAAAATATCATTTTGTTGATGCCATCTTAAAATATTCAAATATTCAAATGGATCTTTTTTAACAACTACTGCATCAGGCGGATGAAAAATATAATCGTGCACTCTCGTACATAATATTCTAACAGCAGCAGCTCTTAATAAAATATTTAATGATTTCTTTTCAATATCACTTAATTCTCTCAACTTTTGATATTCCCCAAGAATTATTAAGCAGTTCTCTTTGTTAAAGTATTGTCCATTTTCACTAAAACACCAATCATTAATAACTATAGCTAAATCGTAAATATAAAAATAATAACATGCAAAATAGAAATCTATTACTCCAGAAATTTTTTCATCTTTAAAAAAAATATTATCTCTAAACAAATCAGCATGTATGACACCACAAGGAATATTCGTTGGCCAATAATTTTCTAAATACTCTAATTCATTTTTTAACAAATACATTGTTTCATTAAACTTTTCGGATTTATTATTAAGACACTTTTTGTAAATTTCTTTCCAATCCTGTAGATCTAAACTGTTAGGTCTTTTTTCATCAAAATTTATGGTAAGATTGTGTAAATCAGCAACCATTTTTCCAACTTCTCTACACATTTCAGAGTTAGGTTCTTCAATACTTTTACCTTCTAGAAAAGATATTATTACAGCTGTTTTATTTTTTATTCTTTTTAAAATTTTTCCATTTTTATCTGAGATAGCTTTTGGACATTTAAAATTATTTTTATTTAAAAAGTTTTTTAAATTTATAAAAAAAGGTAATTCTTGCTCAGTTACTCTTTTTTCAAAAATTGTTAAAATATATGGTTGATTATTACAAAAAATTTTAAAATTTGAGTTCTCTATCCCATCTACAATTTCTTCAAAGCTGTCTAAATTTCCAATTGAATACTTAGAAATAAAGTTTTCAATATCTTCTTTAAGTAATTTAGTAAAGACTGCCATCTTCTATACGTTTAGTTTTTGTGGCACTTTAAAAAATACATCTTCTTTTTGGTAAGATCCTTCATTAATATGTATTTCAAAATTTCTTTTCAAATTATCAAGAAGTTTTTGTACAAGTACTTCTGGCGATGATGCACTTGCTGTTATTCCTATATTTTCAGATTCTTGAAATATATTTAAATTTAATGAATCTACATCTTCTACTAAAATAGCTTTGTTTGATCCATAATTTTTTGCTACTTCAACTAATCTTAGGGAATTTGATGAGTTACTTGCACCAATTACTAAAAAATAATCACATTGATTCGCTATCTTTTTGACCGCTTCTTGTCTATTTGTCGTAGCATAACAAATATCATTTTTTTTTGGTTCTATGACATTACTAAAATGTAATTTTATTTCTTTTATTATATCTATCGTTTCATCTACTGATAGTGTTGTCTGAGTAACATATGCAATCTCATCATTTTGTTTTAAAGGCAATTTTTTTACATCTTCAACTTTTTCTACTAAATGAATTTTTTTATCTGTTTGGCCCATAGTTCCAATAACTTCAGGATGATTTCTATGACCAATTAAAATTACTGGCAGATTTTTTTTATCAAAATTTTCAACTTCTTTATGGATTTTGCTAACAAGCGGACATGTTGCATCATAATATACTAAATTTAAACTTAATGCTTCCTCTGGGACTGCTTTTGGAACACCATGTGCAGAAAAGATAACTGGTCTACTTCTATCTTCAATCTCATTTAATTCTTCTACAAAAATAGCTCCCTGTGATTTGAGATTTTCAACAACAAATTTATTATGCACTATTTCATGACGAACATATACTGGGGCTCCATATTTTTTTAGAGCACCCTTTACCATTTCTATAGCCCTATCTACACCTGCACAAAATCCCCGAGGTCCTGCAAGAAATATATTAAGTTTTTTTGTCATCCAAATTTGTTACTATTAATTTTGGTTATTTAATAATACTATAGATTTTGAAAATCTTTTAATATTAAATTATTAATATTGTAAGTAGATTTTGGAATAACTAAATCTACTACTAGTTCTTTAGAACAGAGTTAAATTCGGTAATTGACTCTTCAATTAAAGCAGATTTTTTATCCTTACTTAGATTTTGAAGTAGAATATTTCTAGTAGCCTCTATTGCAACACTTGAAATATAACTTTTGATAGAATTATTACTATCTCGAACTAATTGTTCAATTTTATTTTCTGCCAATATTTTTCTTTTTTCAATTTGATCAGTTAATTTAGTGGCGGATATATCTTCCAATTCAGCAATTCTTTTCTCAGATTCTAACTTTAGATTTTGTATTTCTTTCTCTACTTTAGATTCTCTGTCCCTAAGTTCATCCAAAGCTTTTTGAGCCTCGTTTTTTAAATTCTCAACTTCATCTATTTTATTTTTTATATCTTTTATTTGTGTATCTAAACTAGATATAAGAATTTTTCGTACTGGATTAAAAATAGCTACAATAAATAATATAAAAGATACCGCTACCCAAAATTGAGGATCAGAAAACATTAGTTAAAATTACCTTTATGTGTTTCAATAACTTTATTAAGTTCATTGTCTGACAATTCTATATCTGTAATTTTTCCAACAGTCAGTTTTGTAATATTAACTATTTCATTGTTAATATTTTTCATTTGATCATCTTTACTTTTTAAAATTTCTTTTTCTGCATCAGAAACTTTTTTTTCTAAATCTTTATCAAGTGAAGAAAGTTGAGAAGAAACATTTTCTTGTAAAGCATTGATTGTTTCTTTAATTTTCTCATCTGTTTCTAGTTTAGCCTTATTGATCTGATCATTAATTTTTTTTTCAATTTCCATTGCCTGTTCTTGAAGCTCTTTTGCTGAAGATAAATTTTCATCTATTTTATTTTGTCTTTTCTCTAAAACTGTAGCTATTCTTGGAAGTGATACCCTCCATAAAAATACAAATAGAAAAGTAAAAAATACAGCTAACCAAAAGAGCTGTGAAACAAAAAACTCTGGATTTAATTGAGGCATTAATTAATTTTTGAGTTCTATCCAAACAATATAACTAACGCAATAACTAGTGCGAAAAGTGCAATCGCTTCAACTAATGCGAAACCTAACATTGTCATTGTAAAAACTTCACCTCTTGCTGCTGGATTTCTTCCAACTGCTTGAATAAAAGATGAGAAAATATTCCCAATTCCAATCCCTGATCCAATAACACCGATAACGGCTAAACCCGCTCCGATTACTTTTGCTGCTTCAATTTCCATAAGTCCTCCTATTTTAAATTAATGTAAATGATAAGCATCGTTAATATATAAACACGTCAGTATTGCAAACACATATGCTTGCAAAAAAGCAATTAAAATTTCTAATCCTGTTAAAGCTACAATGAAAGCTAAAGGAAAAACTCCTGTAAAAAATGGCATGGAAACAACAAAGCCTGCAAACACTTTTAGTAGTGTGTGTCCAGCAAGCATGTTTGCAAATAATCTAACTGATAAACTTATAGGTCTTGATAAATAAGAAATTACCTCAATGGGAATAAGCAGTGGATGCATGTAAAACGGTACACCTGGTATATAGAAGAAAGTAAAAAATTTAATACCATGGTTAATAAATCCAAGAATAGTTACGCCAATAAATACAACTGCTGCTAATGCAAATGTAACAATGATGTGACTCGTGAAAGTAAATTGATATGGTATCATTCCAACCATATTTCCAATTAGTACAAACATGAATAAAGAGAAAACAAATGGGAAATATCTTTTTCCATTATCTCCAACTGTATCAGAGAGTAACTGAGCTATAAAATTATACATAAGCTCTGAGATAAGCTGCATCCTAGAAGGGATAATTGATCTTGTGTTCACTGTTAAAGTTAAAAATAAAGTAATCACTAAAACAGTAATTAGCATTGCAAAAGATGAGTTTGTGAAAGAAATGTTATAACCTCCAAGTTCAATATTAGATATTGGATCTATTTCGAACTGTTTTAGAGGACTATCTTTTGCGGCCATATTTGTTAATGAATATTAAAATTACCTTTGCTTTTCAATGCGACGCATTACACGATAAACGTTCAAAAATCCAGCTAATGCGCCAAATATAAAGAAAATAATTAACCCTATCGGTTTAGTATTAAAGTAATTATCCACAATAAGTCCAATTCCAACTCCAACAACTAGTGCAGCTATAATTTCTGTACTAATTTTAAAACCAAATCCAGCGCCACTTTCTTTTTTTTTAATATTAGGTTCTTTATTTTGATTATCTAAATTATCAATTTTTTTACCTAATTCTTCTAAATTTTTATTTTTATAATTCATTTTTAGTATCTTGCTCTTTTATCTCTATTGCTTTTTCAAGATCAACAGAAACTAATTGTGATACACCTTTCTCAGGCATGGTAACACCAAATAATCTATTTACTCTTGCCATTGTCATTCTATGATGAGTTATAACTAAGAATTTTGTTGAAGAAGTTTTAGCTATTTCCTCTACTAAGGAACAAAATCTATCAACATTAGTATCATCTAATGGAGCATCAACCTCATCGAGTACACAAATTGGAGCTGGGTTTGATAAAAATACAGCAAATAATAATGATAATGCTGTAAGAGCTTGCTCACCGCCAGAAAGTAAATTTAGATTTTGTAATTTTTTTCCAGGAGGACTAGCAAATATTTCTAAACCGGCTTGAAGAGGATCTGATTCATCTGTAAACTTCAGATAAGCCTTGCCACCACCAAACAACCTTGTAAATAATTTTTGAAAATTTTCATTCACTATTCCATATGCAGCAAGTAAACGTTGTCTACCTTCTGTATTAAGTGAATCAATTGCTTCTCTTAGTTTTGCGATTGCACTTAAAAGATCACTTTGATCTTTCTTTATAGTATTTACTTTTTCTTCTAAATCTTTAGATTCTTGTTCTGCAAGAAGATTAACACCACCTAAACGTTCTTGCTCAGCGATTAGTCTTTCTAATTTTTTTTCTAAATCATCAGTCTCTCCTAAAACTTTATTTGGATCGATTTCTCCAATATTGTAAAGTTCTTCTAATTCTGCACTCAATCTTTCTTTTACTTGAGTAGCTAATAATTTAATTGCTTCATTAATTGTATTAATTTGGCCTTCAGTCCTAATTCTTTCTTCCCTGAGTTCATTTAATTTAATTTCTTCCAGTTTTAATTTCTTATTAATCCCATTAGAATTTTGTTCAGTTTGACGAAGCTGCTCAGCTATTTGCTCATAAGAACTCTTATTCTCATCAATCAACTTTTGTATTTTTAATTTTTCACTTGATACATCGTCAGGAACGGATTGGAGATTAGATAATTCATTAATTAATGTATTTTGCCTTGAATTCAGTTCTTCTATTCTTTGATTTGCTTTTACAGATATATCATTCCATTGTTTTTCCTCTGCACTTAATTGCTTTATTCTTCTATTTTTTAATTGCTCCAATATTGCTTTAGTTGAATTATTTTGTTTACCTTTAGATACATACCCATCCCATCTCCAAATTTCTCCTAGTTTGCTTACTAATATCTGGCCTGGCTTTAAAGTTTTTTGAATTTCTAAAACATTTTCTTTATTCTCAATTAATCCAACAAACTCTAATTTCTTTTTCAAATTATCCGGTGCTTTTATCAGAGAGGAAAATTTTGTAACTTCTGAATTAAAGGAAGAATTTTCTACATCTAATTTTCTCCAAAAAACACTTTGTTCTTCATCGATAGATGCAATTAACTCATCTGAAAAAACCGCAGCAATTGCTTGCTCAAGACCATCTTCAAAGTCTAGATAATCAATTATTGGATTATTATTTTTTTTATTAGAAACATTTTCATTATTTAGATCATGATCAGTTTGAATAAAAAGATCACCTTGCTGTTTTAAAAGTATAGATTTTTCTTCCTGTACTCTTTCAAGATTTTGTTTTGCATCTTCAAATAAAAATTTTTCTCTATCAATGTCATTTTTAATTTGCTCTATACGGACTTTTGTTTCATCTACTGCAATATTTGCTCTTTCAATTTCTTTTTCTTGGTTTTCTAAACTAATTGAATATTTCTGAAGCTCAGCTGCAACCTTACTTTCTTGAAGTCTAAGGTTTGGGAGGCTTTCTTGAACTTTTTCAAATTCGATATTTATTTGCGCAACAACCTGTGTTTGATCATTTACTATATTTGTTTCAGATTGAATTTTTTCATTAGCATTTTTTAATTTATCTTTTTCATCAATCCATTTCTTATAAAATAATCTTGCTCTTGCTTTAGTAATATCTTTTTGGATGTACTTATATCTTTCAGCTTGTTTAGATTGTTTCTTTAATATTGTTAGTTGTTCATCTTGTGCTTTTAATACGTCCTTAACACGCTCTAAGTTATTTTCAGTCGCATTTAATCGTAATTCAGCTTCATGTCGTCTTGAATGCAGACCTGTAATTCCCGCAGCTTCTTCGAGTAATGTTCTTCTTTGCTCTGGCTTAGCAGCTATAATAGCACCAACTCTACCTTGACTAACCATAGATGTTGAACGAGCACCTGTTGCTGCATCAGCAAATAGTAATTGAACATCCTTTAATCGGACCTCTTTTCCGTTTACTCTATATTCAGATCCTTCACCTCGCCATATTCTTCTAGTGACTTCAATGGTATCACTTTCATTAAAAATACTTGGTGCTTTACGTGCTTTATTGTCTAAATCTATTGAAACCTCTGCAATATCCCATGCTGGTCTATCATCTGTGCCATTAAAAATAACATCATCTAATTCGCTTCCTCTCATTTGTTTCGGCGAAAGCTCACCCATAACGAATCTAAAAGCTTCAACGAGATTGGATTTACCACATCCATTTGGCCCCACAATACCTGTCAAACCATTTTCAATCAAAATTTCAGTTGGTTCAACAAAAGACTTAAAGCCTTTGACTTTAAGGGTCCTAAAATTAATCATCAACTATTGTGATAATATTTTATCGATGATTTGTCTAAACTCTTTTATGTTTTTATTCCCAGAATAAAGTACTCCGTTAATAATGAATGAAGGGGTAGAACCTATTTTATATTCTCTCTGAGCTTCCATTACACCCTCAAGTAATTGATTCTCTAATTCAACATTACTTAAACATGCATCAAAGTCCTCTTGTTGCATACCACCACTTTGCATTATTTTGTATAACTCAGATTTTGTTTTAGAATGATCTCTATTAACCCAATTATTTTGGAGTTTATAAAGGCCATTCATGTAATCATATCTTACATCTTCTGGGACACATCTTAAAATCATGCTTCCAGCAAGAGCGGGATAATTAAATGGGAAATCACGAAAAATAAACTTAACTTTACCAGTATCAATAAACTCTTTTTTTAATTCTTCTAGTGTATCATTATGAAAATCTGCACAGTGACTACAAGACATTGAAGCATATTCTATAATTGTGATTGGAGCATTGTCTTCCCCAATATAAAAATCATTATCTTTAACCTCTAGTATTGAGTTTTCAGCTGCTTTGGCGTTAATTAAAAGTAGTGATAGTATAATAGAAATAAATAAAATTTTGATTTTCATTATTTGTCCTCAGTTGTAATTTTATTACCTAAATTTAATAGCGATTTTTTTAAATCGGAATTTTGAAATTCTTTAACGTTTTGCTTAACAAATTCTATGTCATCTTTATCTATTTGTTTTTTCTTACTTTGTTTCATATGAATATATTTAGGTATGTAATTTTGATGAATTCTCAAGTCTATTATTGCTTTATAGCCAAAATAAGTATTAATTTTTTCAATTATAGTATCCTTAAAGTGTTGAAATTCAATGGCTGCGGCTGGGGCAACACTCACATTTAGATAATTTTTATATACTGTTTCACCTACATCGTTTTCAAAATCACGCACCCTTGAAACATTTAATGGCTCTGAATATTCTTTAAAATAACTACCAGCAATTTCAGGCCATTTGGAGTTTATTATAAATTCTGTACGATTATATTTAGAGGAATATTTTCTATTAACCTTCCTAAGAGTATCGCCAATCGATTGTGGAACAAATGTTCTTTTTTGCTTTATATTTTTTTTGTCCATATGCATAAATAATTTATAGTACCTAAATATGAAAGCAATATGTTTAAACACGAAAAACAAGTAATAAAGTTTTTGCTTCAATGGTATTCCGTGAATGCCAGAAATTTACCATGGCGGAAGAAAAATACTCTCAATTTACCTGATCCATACTTTGTATTTGTAAGTGAGTATATGCTTCAACAAACAACAGTAAATACCGTAAAAAATAAATTTAATGATTTTATTTTAAAATGGCCTTCACTAAATAAATTAGCGCAAACTTCAGAGCCAAATATTTTAAAGTTCTGGTCAGGCCTTGGTTATTATTCAAGAGCAAGAAATTTATTAAGGTCTGCAAAAATAATTAATAAAAATTTTAAAAATAACATACCCAAAACTTACGACGATCTCATCCAACTTCCTGGTATTGGAGATTACACAGCAAAAGCAATTCTTGGAATAGGATTCAATCAAGCAGTTATGCCACTTGATGCTAATATTGAGAGAATTTTGGTTAGGTTATATGCTATCGATAAACCAATTAATAAAGTCAAAAATAAACTTAAAGATTTAGGAAAAAAATTCATCTCAGATAAATATTCTTCAAATTTAATTCAGTCTTTTATGGATTACGGATCGGAGATCTGTCTTCCAAGAAACCCTAAATGTAATATTTGTGGAATTAATAAATTTTGCCAATCATATAAAAAAAATTTACAGCAAAAAATTCCTTTAAAACTAAAAAAGAAAACTACTAAGCCTATAAAGTATACAAGAGCTTATGTAATTGTGAATGAAAACAATGAAATCCTTGTGCGAAGTAGACCAAATAAAGGAATGTTGGCTTCCATGCTTGAAGTACCAAATGATGTTTGGGTTAAAAATAAGAAATTATTAACCACTGATCAAGATATACAAAAAATAAAAACAAAATTACAATCTAAAGGCTCATTTGAATATTCATTTAGTCATTTTGATTTAGAAACAGAAATTTTTTATGGCAATGTTAAAAAAGCAAAATTATCAAAAAGTAATTGGATAAAGAAATCTTCTTATTCTAGCTCTAGAATGCCAACCGTGATGAAAAAAATAGTAGATATAGCAGTATAATTTATGCAAAGAATTTTTTTGCGTTCATAAAAATTTTATATCCATCCCCAAATTTTTTTAAGGTTTTACTTTGCCAATTGGGAATATGATAATTATAAAATGCTCTTTCAGGATGAGGCATCATTGCAAGAACATTCCCATTTTGATTTGTTAGCGCAGCGATATCATCTTTAGATCCATTCGGATTAAAAGGAAATTGACCTTTTGCTAATTTTTTACGATGATTAATGTATTGCAAACCAATAAGGTTATTAGATTTGATACTTTTTAGTAGATTAATAGGTATCATAAATTGCCCTTCTTGATGGGCAACAGGCAAGTTCAGCGTACTAATATTTTTTAGCCATGGTGATTTATTATTACTTACTTTTACATCAACCCATCGACACTCATAGCTACCAGATTTATTTTCAATCAATGCTACTTCTGGATCTTTTTTATTTAGGCTTGGTACTAATCCAAGATTAATTAATATTTGGCATCCATTACATATACCTATGATTAATTTATCTTTTAATGAAAAATCCATTAGTTGATCATATAAATTGGTCATAATTTTTTTCGCCATTGCATTTCCTGAACCTGTATCATCGCCATAAGAAAAACCACCAGGTATAGCGAATACTTGATAGTTATTAAGTTGTTTAGGATTTTGAATCAGATCATTAATATGAATAATTTTTCCTTTAAATCCTACTACTTCAAATGCATGTAGTGTTTCATTTTCACAATTAATACCATAACCTGACAGGACCAATACGTTCATAACCCTTTAATATTTTGTTTGTATGACTTAGCAAAATCTGAAATTTTACCTCTCATAATTTTTTTGTTATCTTTAAACTCAATTACATCTGAGTCCGTACATTTACCAATTATTGTATAATCAGAAGCTTTAAATATTTTTTTAAAATTGGGTAACTTATTTTTTTTAAGAGAAACAAGAATTCTACTTTGTGTTTCAGAAAATAAAAATTGGTCAACTGAGATTTTATTTTTTAGTTTTAAATCAAAAGTTAAACCTTTTTTTGAAGCAATTGCCATCTTTGTAACTGCAATTCCTATTCCACCCAAGTCTATTCCAATTGCAGAATTTATAATTCCAAGTTTATTAGCTTTTTCAAAATTTTTATATGTGCGAAGTGCAATTTTGCTATTTACAACTGGATTTTTTGATTTTTCATAACCTATAATTTTGGAATAAACACTATCCTGTAATTCATTACGGGTATTTCCTAAAACTAAAAGTATATCTCCATCATCTGGTGTTATTTTTGTTAAGTGTGAAATTTTATCTACCACTCCAATAGAAGAAATAAGCAAAGTTGGAGGTATTGAAATTTTTACTGATTTTCCAGTTTTATCAAAACCTTTAAAATCATTAAACATACTATCTTTTCCTGAAATAAATGGTGTTTGGTACGCAACTGCATAATCATAACAAGCTTTTGCCGCTTCTTTCAATTGATATAAGCGATCAGGTTCATCGGAGCTACACCAACAAAAGTTATCAAGAATTGCAATTTTTTTTGAGTTGGCACCACTTACAATTAAATTTTTATATGCTGTATCAATAGAGCACCCAGCCATATCATAAGGATTTGTTTCGGCGTACTGAGGATATGCAGCTTGAGAAAGAGCTATTGATTTTTCATCATCAAATAGAGGTTTAATAGCAGTAGCATTTCCAAAAACTCTGCCTTCGCCTTGTAATGGTTTTATAATGGAGGTTGCTTGTACTTCGTGATCATATTGCGTGGCTATAAATTCTTTTGATACAATATTTGGACTAGAGAGAAGTTTATGTAATTTATCTATTAAGGAACTTTTTTTAATTATTTTTTTCTTTTCTTTCTTAATTTTTGGAAAAGATGTTTTTAAATTTAATTTAGGATAACCTTCATGAAGAAATTCCATATCTAAATTGAGAATTTCAGTTTTATTGTATTTTACTATGGCTTTTTCTTTTTTAATAAACTTACCAATTATTGTTGCTTCCACACCTCTTGCATTAAATCTCTTAATAACTTTTTTTACATTCTTCGGAGGTACTGCTAGGGTCATTCTTTCTTGTGATTCAGAAACCCAAATCTCCCAAGGATATAAACCATTATATTTGAGGGGAATTTTTTCAAGATTAACTATAAAACCACCGCTCTCTTTTGCCATTTCTCCAATTGATGATGATAATCCTCCAGCTCCATTATCTGTTATGCTCGAGTAAAGATTTTCATCACGCAATTCTCTAATGATGACATCAGACATTTTCTTTTGTGTTATTGGATCACCAATTTGTACTGCAGAAACTGGACTATTAGGATCTAATTCCTCTGAAGAAAATGTTGCACCGTGAATACCATCTTTTCCTACTCTACCTCCAGCCATTAGTATGATATCTCCTGGATTAGCTTTCTTCTTATGCGATAATTTTCCTTTAATTTTTTTCGGAATAATCCCAACTGTTCCACAAAATACAAGTGGCTTTCCTGCAAACCGGTCATCAAAATATACATTACCTTGAGGAGTAGGAATACCCGAACAATTTCCCCCAACTCTAACACCACTTATAATGCCCTTCGCAATAAAATTTGCTGGAAGCATTGGATCCTTATTTTTTTGACGATACAATTGATATTTCTTATTCGGGTCTGCTAAATAATATGCATACGTATTCGCTATAGGTTTTGCTCCTTTCCCAAATCCAAGACAATCCCTATTAACACCAACAATTCCAGTGATTGCACCGCCAAATGGATCTAAGGCTGAAGGTGTATTATGTGTTTCAACTTTATGACAAATAATCCAATCTTTATTAAATTCTATTCCACCGGCATTATCCGTAAAAAGAGAAACACAAAAATTATCTTTTCTTAATTGAATAATTTTTTCAGTAGCGCCTTTAATATATTTTTTAAATATACCTTCTTGAATATCATCAATTTTAGCTGAAAATATTTTGTGTTTACAGTGCTCGGACCACGTTTGTGCTAATGTTTCAATTTCTACATCCGTTGGTTTACGTTTTATAGTGGAAAAATAATTTCTTATGGCTTTTAAAGATTCTAGATCTAAGCCAAGTGTTCCCCTTCTAGATTTATCATTTTCTTCAATACCCAGTTTACCAATAAGACTGAGTTGATCATCAGAAATATTTAAATTAATTTCTTTTTTACTATATTTTTTTTTCGGTAATTTTACCTTTTCTATTTTAAATTGATTTTTTTTAAAATTATTTAAATATTTTTTAAATGGATAAATCTTAATTGTTTGAATTAAGGGATTTGCTTCATTTTTAGATATTTTGGTAATATCTTCTTTTCTTCCTTTTATTAAAATAATTTTTGTTGAACCAAGTTCAAAGCTTTTAAAACTACTTTTAAGATTATCTTTGATTATTTCTTTTACAGTTGTAGCAATATTATCAGTTACACCTGGTAAAAATTTTATTTCTACAACCCAGTTAAAATTACTATAACTAGATAAAACCTTATTTACATTTTTTTTTGTTAATATTGTTTGAGAAACGTCATTAGAAATAAGTTTACTTATTTTAGTAAACTTTTGATCATCAAGATTTGTCGAAAAGAAATATCCATCTATAATTTTGATGGATTTATTATTGTGTTCTTTTTGTAGTGAACTTTCTTTTCCTGTCTTCTCAATGGAGAGAATTTGAATTGTATTTGTCATTATGAGTACGAATCAACTTAATTTACTATATTAATAGTTTACTCGTTAACGATTCGTTTAAAACTAATTAAATATGACAACATATAAAGAAGCAGGTGTTGATATAGAAAATACAGATGCCCTTGTTGAAGATATTTCTGAGCTAAGCAAATCAACAAACAGAAACGGAAATTTTGATAAAATTGGCGGATTTGGTGGTATTTTTGATCTTAAAGATTGTGGATATGAAGATCCTTTATTGGTCTCTGGTACAGATGGCATAGGGACAAAAATATTACTAGGGATTGAAACTGACATTTTAGATGGTTTGGGTCATGATCTTGTTGGTATGTGCCTTAATGATATTCTTTGCCATGGGGCAGAGCCATTATTTTTTTTAGATTACTATGCTTCTTCGAAGATTGATAAAAATTCTTTTTTAAAAATTATGAAAAGTATCACTGAAGCTTGCAAGATAAATAATTGTTCTCTTATTGGTGGTGAAACAGCAGAGATGCCTGGGCTTTATAAAAAAGATGATTTCGATTTTGCTGGATTTTGTGTTGGTGCAGTAGAGAGAAAAAAAATTCTACCTAAAAGAGATGTTATGAAAGAAGATGATCTTCTTTATGGGATTAGATCTTCGGGCTTTCATTCAAATGGATATTCTCTCATTCGAAAAGTTTTAAAAGATAAAAATATAGATCTACATGGAAAAACAGATTTTAAATCATCTTATGAAACAAATGCAGCTGCCTTAATGGCTCCAACAAAATTATATTTTCCTTTTTTAAAAAAAATTTTAACAACAAATCTTATTAACGGTATTTCGCATATAACAGGCGGAGGTATTATTGGTAATGCACCAAGAATGCTCTCTGAAAATTTATCAGCAAGGATTGATAAAAAATTTATTTGTGATGAAGAAATTTTCCAATGGTTTCAAAGTTTAGCTAACATTTCAGATGAAGAAATGTTGAAGACCTTTAATTGCGGATTAGGTTTGATTATGACTATTTCAAAAAATAATTACAAAGAATTTGAGCAATTAATAAAAGATGAAAATTTAGATATTTTCGAAATTGGGAAAATAGAAGTTAACAAATCATCAAGGTGTACAATTAGTTGAAAAAATTACAAGTTGCTATTTTCATATCGGGAAGAGGTTCCAATTTAGAATCACTAATACAAACATCATTTAAAAAGCAAAGTTTAGTAGAGGTTCAATTAGTCGTCTCTAATAATTCCAAAGCAAAAGGTTTAAGTATTGCCAAAAAAAATAAAATTCCATTCATACATTTTATTCCAAGAAAAAATTTCGAAAACAAAGTCATGAAGTATCTAAAAAATATAGATATCATTTGTTTAGCTGGTTTTATGCAAGTTTTAGACTCAAAATTTGTCATGCAGTGGCGATCGCGATTAATCAATATTCATCCATCTTATCTTCCAGCTTTCAAAGGCTTAAATGCTCAGGATCAGGCCATAAAGGCTAAAGCGAGCTATTCTGGTTGTAGTGTTCATTACGTAAGTGCTAAAATTGACTCTGGAAAGATTATTTTGCAAAAAAAAGTAAAGATTTTGAAGAAAGATAATACCGAATCACTCTCAAAGAAAATATTGATAGAAGAGCATAAGGTTTATCCAAGAGCATTACAAATGGTTGCAAAAACACTTTTAAAAAGACAACAGTAAGATGAAAAATCGATTAAATTTTCTAAAAAAATTCAGGGTAAGGCAATCTCATGTTCCCAGATTTAATGAGGAGTGTGGAGTTTTTGGAATAAGTGGAACCAAGGATGCTGCTGCCTTAACAGCTCTTGGTTTGCATGCGTTGCAACATCGTGGTCAAGAAGGTTGTGGAATTGTAAGTTATGATGGCAACTCCTATCACTCAGAAAGAAAATTTGGATTGGTTGGCGATAATTTTACGAAGAAACACTCATTAGACAAGTTAAAGGGAAAAGTTGCGATAGGACACAATCGCTATTCAACAACGGGTGGTGAAACAATAAGGAATATACAACCTTTTTATGCTGACCTTCATGGTGGAGCTATTAGTATTGCTCATAATGGTAATTTAACTAATGCACTACTTTTAAGAGAGCAAATGGTACGTGAAGGTGCAATATTTCAAACAACATCTGATACCGAAACAATTGTTCAGCTTGTAGCTCGTTCAAAAAAGAAAGATATTTTAAATAAAATTATTGATGCTTTAATGCAAATTCAAGGTGGTTATGCTTTATCAATTATTGCTAATGGTACGTTAATTGGTGCAAGAGATCCATTAGGTATTCGACCACTTGTTTTAGGTAAATTTAAAAATGCATTTATCCTTGCCTCTGAAACTTGCGCGCTAGACATTATAGGTGCAAAATTTATCCGTGAAATTGAAAATGGAGAAGTTGTAGTTATAAAAGATAATAAAGTTGAAAGTAGAAGACCTTTTCCAAAAAAACAAATCAAACCATGTGTATTTGAATATATTTATTTTTCGCGGCCAGATAGTATTTTAAAAAATAAAACCGCCTATGAATATAGAAAAAATTTAGGTAAATACTTAGCAAAAGAAACCGATATAAAACCTGATGTAGTCGTACCAGTTCCAGACTCAGGTGTTCCTGCTGCGCTTGGTTTTAGTCAAGAGTCTGGTATTCCATTTGAGTTAGGATTAATACGAAATCATTATGTGGGGAGGACATTTATTGAGCCAACTCAGCAAATTAGAAGTTTAGGTGTAAAGTTAAAACTAAATCCTAACCAAAGTTCCATTAAAAAAAAGAAAGTTGTTTTAATTGACGACTCATTGGTTCGAGGAACAACATCCACTAAAATAATAAAAATGCTTTATGATTTTGGCGCAAAAGAAGTCCATATGCGTATTGCTTCTCCTGCAATTAAATATCCTGATTTTTATGGAGTTGATACTCCGACCCAAGAAGAATTATTAGCTGCAAACAAAAATTTAGAGGAAATGTGTAAATATATTGGAGCTAAATCATTAAAATTTTTATCATTAGATGGTCTGTATCAAGCTCTTGGTTATGATGAAAGAGATAATGATAATCCTCAATTTACTGATCATTATTTTACAGGAGAGTATCCAGTCAGACCTTTAGATTACTTGAATGACGAAAGTTTAAAAAAACTTTCATTTTTAAGTCTTGCTTCAAATAATTAATTAATGAATTATTTTTTTTCATGAACGTTCTTGTCATTGGTAATGGTGGAAGAGAACACGCATTATGTTATGGCATAAAACAATCTCCTAATTGTTCTAATTTATATTGTATTCCTGGAAGTGATAGTATCAGTGAAATTGCTTCTTCGATTATCACAGATGTTAATGATCATGATGCTATTCTTCAATTTTGTCTAGAAAATAAAATTGATCTCGTGGTGATAGGTCCAGAACTACCTTTAACTAAAGGATTATCCAACCTTTTAATGAACAATGCTATTTTAGTATTTGGCCCTGATCAGATGGGAGCTGAACTAGAAAAATCAAAAAAGTTTACAAAAGATATCTGTAAAAATTTAAATATTGCAACAGCTGCCTATGACGTATTTGACAACTATGATGAAGCCTTCATTTTTTGTCAAAACCAATCCTATCCTCTTGTAATTAAAGCTGATGGTTTAGCAGCAGGAAAAGGAGTTATTATTTGTCAAACAATGGAAGATGCAAAAGATGCACTAATTAAATGTTTTAAAGATAATTCTTTTGGTGATGCTGGTTTAGTTGTTGTTATTGAAGAATTTTTAGTTGGTGAAGAGGTAAGCCTATTTTCACTTGTTGATAAAAACGGATTTGTGTTGCCACTTACAACAGCACAAGATCATAAAAAAATCTTAGAAGGAGAAAAAGGATTAAATACTGGTGGTATGGGAGCTTACACACCTGTTCCTTCTATTTCGTCAAATAAAATGAATGAATTATCCAAAACATTTGTTGAACCTATTGTTCAACATCTTGCTGAACAAGGCATCAAGTATCAAGGAATGTTTTATGCAGGATTAATTCTAACAGATAAGGGTCCAAATTTACTCGAAATTAATGTTCGTTTCGGTGATCCGGAAACACAAGCAATTATTCCACTATTAGAAACAGATTTATTAGAACTCCTTCATGCATCAGCGATAGGCACCTTAAATGAAATAAAAAAAATTAAGTGGAAAAATGATTACGCTATGACAGTAGTAATGGCTGCTCATGGTTATCCTGAGGATTATAAAAAATTAACACCAATTAATAATTTGGAAAATCTTACTTTAACAATGGATGACTATCTATTTCATGCAGGAACAATGCTTAAAGAAAACAAATGGCTCTCTAATGGTGGGCGTGTTTTAAATATCTCTAATACGGGTAAGGATTTAAAAACTATTAGAGAAAAAATTCACAATATAATTAATCAAATTAATTGGGATGAGGGATATTATCGAAAAGATATTGGTTGGAGATATATTGATGAGTAATTCTTTTTTAGTTGAAGGAAAAACAAAAATTATTGAGAAAACAAATGATCAAAATATCATTCGAATTGTAACAAAAGATTTTTTAACAGGTGGGGATGCAGCGAAGAAAGAGGAAATTAAAGATATTGGAATACAAAAGACAAAACAAACAAGTAATGTGTTTAATATGCTAAGCAAGGCAGGTATTGCAACATCATTTATTGAACAAGATTCACCAAACAGTCTTTTAAGTTACAACTGTAATATGCTTCCTTTAGAATTTGTAGTTAGACGCTATGCATGGGGAAGTTATTTAAGTAGAAACACTCAATTTGAAAAAGATAAAAGCAATCCTCATCTATTTGAAAACTTAGTATGGGAAATATTTCATAAACAAGCGGTTGTTATCCCTCCTCATGTTGCAGAGCCAGTTCAAATGGATGAGAGTGAAGCGAGAAGACAATTTTTAAAAGATGGAAAATGGGAAGATGGTGTATTTACGGATCCTTTAGTTAAAACTGGAGAAGAATGGGAATTATTTTCTGCCAAACAACCTGTTACAAGCAAAAACTTAATGAAAACCAAAAAATTATTGTCTGATCAAGAATTAGAAATAGCTATTAATAAAATTATTCTTCCAAGTTTTGAGCTTATTGAAGACAAATGGAAAACTATTGAGACAATTGATGGTCCTATACATTTAGTTGATATTAAGTTTGAGCTTGGTTTTAAAGTATCGGATAATTCGTTAGTTTTATCTGATGTCGTTGATAATGATAGTTGGCGAATATGGCCTGGCGGAGATCCAACTAAACAATTAGATAAACAATCTTTTCGTGAAGGAGAAGATTTAGTAAATGTTGCTAATAAATATCAACTGGTAACACAACTAACTGATCAATTTAATTTAAGTTAATAATTTATTTTTCAATAATCGTTAAATGACCCATTTTTCTTTTTTGTTTAATTTCTGTTTTTAAATAATCATAAAAAAATTCGTTATCCTTAAATGTTTTATTTCGATACGGTGTAATATCATCACCAATTAAATTAATCATTTTGGCATTATACAATTTTTTTGTTTCAATCTTTTCTAAGCCGCATACTGCTCGTACATGATTTTCAAATTGACTAATATTATGTGAGTTCATTGTCAAATGCCCAGAATTATGAACACGAGGAGCAATTTCGTTAGCATATAAAGTATCATCAGTATCAATAAAAAATTCTACACATAACGTTCCAATATAATCTAGTTTTTCTACAACGTGTTTAGCCCACTCAATCGATTTTTTTCGTATGTTATCAGAAATATCACTTGGTATTGTTGAATATTTTAATATTTGTTCTTCATGAACATTTTCAATAGGGTCATAGATCTCATAACTATTTTGATCATAACGAGTAATGACGACTGAAATTTCTTTTTTAAGATGAATGAGTTTTTCTAAAATGTATTCTTTTGTAAAATCAATTTCGTTCGTAATATCATCTACAGTATGTAATTTATACTGACCTTTGCCATCGTATCCTAATGTTGTTGTTTTTAACAAACCAGGAAGCAAGTCTACATTTTCACTCAAATCCTTTTCATTTTTGATAGTTACATATTTTGTTGTTGTTATATTATTATCATTGAGAAATTTTTTTTCTGTTTCCCGGTGTTGAATGAGTCGATTAATTTCTGGTTTAGGTAAAACTTGTTTCTTTTCATTAATCTTTTTGAGTATTGCAAAGGGAATATTTTCAAATTCATATGTAACAAGATCAACTGCATTAATAAAATTATTTATCGTTGTATCATCATCATACTGACCAAAAATAAATTTAGTCGCAAAGTGTTTCCCGGGCGCATCAGGATCATCACTTAATATGACAGTTTGTATATCTATTTTTTTTGCTGCATCTGCTAAAAGACTTCCTAATTGTCCACCACCGATAATGCCAAGTGTGGGTGTATTCATGACTTATGGTTTTTGTTTAACAGCTTTTGATTGTTTAGTTCGATAATTTTTTAAATTTTTCTTAATTTCTTTATTCGTAAGAGCAATAATGGAAGCTGCATATAAACCAGCATTCATTGCTCCATCTTCACCAATTGCAACACTACCAACAGGGATACCTTTTGGCATTTGTACTATAGATAACAAACTATCCAATCCCTTTAATTTACGACTTTCCACTGGTACACCGATAACAGGTATAGTTGTTAATGATGCAATCATTCCTGGTAAATGTGCAGAGCCTCCTGCACCAGCAATAATGACAGAAATATTATTATCTTCAGCTGCTTTGGCAAATTTAAACATTCTCTCTGGTGTACGGTGTGCAGAAACAATTTTGGTTTCAAATTTAACTTTCAGTAATCTTAGAATTTTTTCACAATTTTTCATGGTAGCATAATCAGACTTACTTCCCATCACAATTGCTACCTTATGTTTTGTTGATGCTGATGTCATTTTTGTTTTATTGTATCAATTCAATGATGATTCGATACATTATTACATAATGACATCGTGGACATTACTTTCGCGGGCTCCTGCTTTAGAAATAAACACAAATTTACATTTGCCTTGCATTTTCTTAATTGTTTTATGACCAGTGTAACCCATGGAAGATTTTAAGCCACCAACAAGTTGATACGCTACATCTTCTATTTTACCTTTATATGGAACCATCCCTTCAACACCTTCTGCCACTAATTTTTTGGCATTCTTTGTTTCTTCTTGGGAGTATCGATCAAAAGAACCTTTTTGCATTGCTCCTACTGAACCCATACCTCTATAGGATTTAAATTTTTTACCTTTAATCGTTAATAATTTTCCTGGTGATTCTTCAGTGCCAGCAAATAAAGACCCTATCATACACGCGCTTGCACCGCCTGCTATAGCTTTTGCAATATCACCTGATGTTTTTATTCCTCCATCTGCAATTACAGGAATTTTAAATTTTTTGGCAACTTGAAATGTTTCCATTACAGCAGAGAGTTGAGGAATACCAACACCAGTCACAACCCTTGTTGTACAAATTGATCCTGGCCCAATACCTACTTTAATAGCATCTACACCAGCACTAATTAAATCTGATGCAGCTTTTTTTGTAGCAATGTTTCCAACTATGAGAGGTGTTTTCTTTAAAACTTTTTTTGCTTTTTCAATAAATTGTAAAGTCGTTTTCGTATGTGCATGAGCAACATCAATAAAGACTATATCAACACCAAATTTTAATAATTCTAATAGTCGTAAGTACGCATTATTTTCAACACCAATTGCAGCGCCCACCGCAATCTTTCCATTAGAATTAATTACAGCATTTTGAAATTTTTTAGCGTTAACTTTAAAGCTATGAACTTTTTTTACTTCGCTTGCTTGTTTATCAATTGGCATATTACGGTGAATAACACCTAGACCACCATGTAGTGCGAGATTGATTGCCATTTTATTCTCTGTCACGGTATCCATAGCAGCGGAGAGTATGGGAATACGTAATTTGACTTTTCCAATGGTAATCGATGTATCTACATCTTTTGGTTTGATCTCTGAATACGCTGGTGAGAGCAGAACATCATCAAAAGTAACGGAATAATTGGTATTTATCTGGTAGGCCATTTCCAACAATATTTATTTTGTTTCGATTTGTAAAATAAATAGTTCAAATAATACTTTTTGAACCCCTACGTCTTAAATTTTATATTCGAAGTTCTGCGTTGTAGGGTTAATCTTAATTAATCTGGCACCATTACGAATATGATAATGGGTAGCAACAGGCGTTAAAGGCGAAATAGTAATAATACTTTCAAACTGCTCTTTTGATTTGATATATCTTTGCAGTTCTTTCATAATTTTTTTCCCTGCCCCTTTTTTAAAAGACCATAACGTATAGGCAATTGGAATGGTTGCTTGATCTTCTTCAACACTCATTAAATCCATTTCTTTAATGGTTGCAGGTATTTCATTCGTAAAAGCAAAGCAGGCAATACCCTCGATATCATCTTTATATTTGAGGCCAAAAATTTTTCTTCCTTTTGATGTACGAAAATCATTATCAAGTTCTGGACGCACCGGATCATCAGATGGATTTACACCATCTAGTTCCACTAGTTCTGTTTTTTTGATCCAACTAAAGAAATCAAACTCGTATTTGTATCTGCCAATTTTCATTTAAAGTATGTAATGCTTTATAAGATTTGATTAATAAAGATAGTGAATAATTTGTTACTTTAGTGATTGGATAAATAGTTTATTATCAAATTTTACTAATAAAAATCTATATATTTATAATGCCCTCTAAATCTTCTATCAAAAATATAATTAAACTTTCTATTCCAATATTTTTTGCAAACTTGGCTATTCCTTTAGTTGCTATTGTTGACACAGGGTTAATGGGCAATCTTGATAATGCAAGTTACTTGGTTGCTACCAGTATTGCGGCAAGTGTTTTTTCGATGATTTTCTGGAGTTTTGGCTTCCTACGTATGGGTACGGTCGGCATGGTTGCCCAAGCTCATGGATCAAAAGATTATCAGGAAATTTTAAATATATTTTTTCGAAATATTTTTTTTGTAATTATTATTTCCTTACTACTTATTTTTTTTCAGAGATATATATTTCAAATATCATTATCCATATTTGAACTATCATTAGAAACAAAAAAATATTTTAAAGACTATTTTAATCTTCGTATTTATTCCTCCTTTGGAGAGCTTACTATTTTTGTTATTACAGGATTGTTTATTGGTTTACAGAAAACAAAAACATCAAGTATCATCATTGGTTTTTTTTCTATTACAAATATTCTCTTTAGCTTATTTTTTGTTCTATATTTAAATTTGAATGTTCAAGGTGTTGCTCTTGGTACTTTAGTCTCTTCTTCTCTAACAACAATTATTTTTTTATTTTATACTTTTTTTGATTTAAATAAGTTTGTTCAGTTAGAATTTAATACGCAGAAGATTTTTAACTTCAATAAAATTAAAAATATTTTCAATATTAATTTTAATATATTTATTCGATCTATTCTTCTTACATTTGCTTTTTTATATTTTACCTATCTTGGCAATTCTATCAGCGAGGAGACAGTTGCCGCAAACACAATATTGCTTAACCTAACGATGCTATCTGCGTTTATTCTTGATGCCTATGCATTTTCAACAGAGGGTATTGTTGGATATTCTATTGGCTCTAAAAATTTACGTTTATTAAAAGACGTTGTTAAAAATTCTTTTATTTTAAGTGCTTCTACAGCTTTATTAATATGTGTTATTTTTTTCTTTGGTAATCATTTCTTTATTATTGCCATGACAGATTTAACTGAGATTAGAAACATTTGTTTTTCTTATGCATATTGGATTGTTATTATTCCTTTTATTTCCTCTTTCTGTTTTCAATTTGATGGAATTTTTGTAGGCGCATCCCAAACAACAGAACTGCGAAATGCCATGATAGTATCTGTTGGTATTTATATTATCTGCTCCTTCTTTTTGATTGCAAGTTTTGGTAACAATGGTTTGTGGTTATCGCTCTCCATTTTCTTTATTACCAGAGCCTTGACCCTATTTTATTTTATGGATAGAATTTATCGTCGCATTTTGTAATATCATTAAATTTTTTCTAGAAATTTATATTTTTTTTCTTATAAAAAATAAAAAATAAGGTTGGTCCAAACCCTTGTAAAAAAAAGGCCTCATAAATATTAACATAAGTATTAAGTATGAGAGTCTTTGTTATAACTTTTCTTGTCTTATTTTATTCATGTCTTGCATGGGCAGAGCTTCCAAATGGGAATGTAACAATTGCAGGTGATATTTCAATTAGCTCTGATACTCAAACGATGACCATCCACCAACAATCAAACCAGGCTATTATTGAATGGAATAGTTTTAATATCGGGGAAAATAATACTGTTACCTTTCAACAACCATCAACTAGTGCCAGCGCACTTAATAGAGTTATCTCTGGT
>CACILT010000002.1 GCA_902587565.1 uncultured Alphaproteobacteria bacterium | reverse complement strand
TTTATTTAAAGCAGATAATGTAAATAATATTTTTTCTTCTATTATTCATAAAGGTTCAATTACAACTTTGGATGGAGGTTTTACTGCTCTCTTAGGTGGCGCTATTAATAATGAAGGTACGATTAATGCGAACCTTGGTAAAATTGGAATAGGGGCTGGAAAAGAAATTACGTTAGACTTGAGTGGTGATAAATTTTTACAAGTAAGTGTTCCATTTAGTGAAGCGATAACATTACTCGATCAAAATGCAGAAGAATTAAATACCATTATCAATCATGCAGGAACATCAACGGCAAATAGAATAGACATTGATGTTGGCGCTGCTAAAAATGTTGTTCAGCGCGCTGTCAATATTCCAGGTAATCTTGTTGCAACTACGGCTTCACAACAAAACGGTGTCATCACCCTTGGGGGTGCAGGTGATATTGTCGTTGCAGGAAACTTAACGGCAAAAGAGGGTGGCAACATTAATGTTGAAGGAGACTTTTTATCTTTTGGAGGAGAAGTTGATGTATCTGGAACAAATGCAGGCGCAATAAATTTAAATAGTTCTGGAGAAATTGCTTTGGGAGCAACTTTAAATGCTTCTTCTACTAGCAATGATGGTGGTGATATAAATATTAAATCACAGTATAAAATTGTGCAAAGTTACGGCAGTGAAATTAATTCATCAGGAAATACCAATGGTGGTAATATCCTTTTATCCGCACCAAATATTATGTCTTCGGGATCAGTTTCCGCAAAGGGAGATCAACAAGGTGGATACATTGATATAGAATCAGAGGGGTATATTCGATTATTATCCTCTAAGATTGATGTAACAGGTAATACCCAAGGTGGTTTGGTTCGTATTGGTGGAGAGTTTCAAGGCAATAATAATTTAACAAGAACGGAAGAACAACAAAATGTTTTTGTTGATAGATGGGGTGAAAGACGATCACTGACAAATGCAAAAACAGTTTTAGTCTCGGACGGTTCTAGTATTGATATATCATCCTCAAATGGGAAAGCCGGTACCGCTATTATTTGGAGTGATCAAGAAACAACCATGCTTGGAAATATTCTTGCAAAAGGAATAATAGGTGGGGCAGTTGAGATTTCTTCCAAAGATACCTTACGCCATGTGGGATTATCAAATGTCAATATATCAGACGGTGGTCATTTATTACTTGATCCAAAAAATATAACTGTTGGAACAGGCGTAACATCACAGAATTGGATCTATCGTGGTTTGATTGGACATGATTATACAGCTGCAGCGACAAATAATGTTAATGAAACAAACTTGAAAATAAAAGATAATTTTGGAATAGATGTTACGATTAGTGATGATGCTACTTTAATGGCAGTTGGAGCAAGACACGGGGATGGTTTTAACGATGTGTCTGCGGAATCTGGTGAGGTATATTTGTATAAATTTGATGATGGTGATTTTACGAATGCTACACTTATAGGCCGTATAGGAAGGGGATATACGGGAGACAACAACTTAGACATCAGCTCTATTACTAAAAATGATAAATTTGGACGATCTGTATCTTTTAATAGCACGGGATCACGATTAGTTGTTGGCGCTACGGGCGATGATGGTTATGGTAACAGTGTTGCTAGTGCAGGTGCGGTTTATTTAATTACATTTACAGATAACAATGGCAATGAATCAACTAATTTTGAAAATCCTGAACATGTTGGTACAATAGGTTATGGTTATACTAATAATAAGGATGTAGATTTATCGAAGCAGGGAGAAAATAATGCCCCTGTTATTGAGGGATCTGATTTATTTGGAGTAAGTGTAGCTCTTGATGGTGATGCTGATGTTTTGGCAGTTGGTGTCTTTGGTGATGATGGTTATAATGAGAAAGGTTCAGGTGCTGCAAATACAATAGAAGATTCTGGATCAGTTTTTATGATTTCCTTTGATGATTCAGATTTTATGGGTGGTAAAGTCGTATCTCGAATTGGTAATGGTTATACACATGATAATAGTTCTAGTTGTTATTTAAATAGTACATGTGCATCATTTTCAAAAGATTTTAATACACGGGATCATAGCGATCTAATACAAAAAAATAAAGATCGTTTTGGTTTTGGTGTAACGATAAATCATGACGGATCTTTACTTGCAGTAGGAAGAATAAATGATGATGGTAAAGATGATTCAATAAATAATGTTGGAGCTGTTAACTTATTTAAATTTACGGATGCTGGTAGTATTGTTTCTGCTTTAACAGGAAAAGCTACTTATGTTGGAACTATTGGCTATGGTTATGATTATCTAGATACTAGTGATACTAGTGAACATTCAGTAACGCATCAAGCAACTGATTTATTTGGAAGAGCGCTGGCATTTGATAAGGATGCTAGTCATTTAGCTGTTGGTTTTAATGATAGATCCTCTCAAGGAAATAAGAAAAAGCCTGGTGCTGTACATTTATATACTTTAACTGCTGATTTAGCATCAGCAACTTTAGTAGGAACCGTTGGTGATGGTTATACTACTGATGATGATGATGAAAATGTAAATTTATCTAACTACATGGATGAAAAAGATATTTTTGGAACAGGTGTAGATTTGAATGAAACGGGCAGTCGTCTTGTTATGTCAAGTTACCTCGCTAATGGGAGCAGTAATTTAAAAGATAATAGTGGTGAAGTAATGTTTGTTACATTTGATGATACCAATTTTACTAATGGTCAATTTTCTGGAATAGTTGGTAGTGGCTATACTGGTGCTGGAGGTATCTTAGAAGATATTGATCTTCAACTAGATAGTAATGACCAATTTGGTAGAGGTATATCTTTAGATCGTGATGGTAATAGAATGGCTGTAACATCAACTCGGGATGATGGTGATGGAACCCATACCGATGCCGGAGCAGTATATTTATTTACATTTGATAATACAAATTTTTCTAATCCAATCCTTAAAGGACAAATTGGAAGAGGTTATACAGGGGCCAACGATTTAGATTTAGGTGCAGATTATGAAAATAGTGGTAGAGCATGGCGAGTAGCATTAGATGGAGACGGTGACAGATTAGCTTTTTCACAATACCAAGTTACTTATGGAGGTGTTGATTCTGGAGCTGTATATTTAATTACATTTACAGATAGCAATGGTAATCCATCAACTGATTTTGAAAATCCTTCCCATGTTGGCACAATTTCAAAAATTGGAAGCGGTAGCTCAAAAAGTAGTGATTTATCAATAAGTAATTTAGGAGCGGGTGATATATTTACTGCAGTGGCTTTAACTGATGATGGATCACGTCTTGTCGTAGGCGCTCAAAAAGATGATGGAAATGGTGATAACAATACTGACACTGGAGCAGTATATTTAATTACATTTACAGATAGCAATGGTAATGCATCAACTGATTTTGAAAATCCTGCCCATGTTGGCACAATAGGAGTTGGGTATAACGACAATACTCGTGAAGATTATGATATAACTGCATATTTAGATGATAATGATCAATTTGGAGGTCATCTTGGATTAACAAAGGATGGTAAAATTTTAGCTGTTGGAGCACAAAACGATGATGGTTTTGGCAACGGTGTTGATAATGGAGGTGCAGTGCACCTTATCCAATTTGATGATTCAAATTTTAGTAATGTAGTGGGCCATGCACGCATAGGAAATGGTTATAGTGGAACAAATGATTACGATACGTCAAGTATTTCTGGTTGGAAAGCAGCTCAAGTAGCTATTGACGGTGATGGAAACCGTCTAGCAGTTGGTCACCACACTCAAGAAGTTGTACGTGTATTTGGTTTTGAGGATACATCTTTAAATGGAGCTAGTTTACAATTTACTATCGGACTTGGTCAAACTGGTAGCAACTCGGTTAATGCTGCTTCTCACGGAATAGAAGATGGTGATGGATTTCCAAACGCTATAGCTTTGGATGATACAGGAACATTAATGGCTATAGGATCAACTGGAGATGATGGGCTTGATAATGATGACGTTGATGGAACAGATGCGGGAGCAGTATATTTATGGTCTGATACAATTATCCAAGGAGCTACATCTTATACAGATTTTGCAAGTGATGATGTAGTTATTAACAAAACAGAATTAGAGGAATTTTTAAATAACGGTGTTGATGTTACCCTTCAAGCAAACACAGATATTACGATTAGCTCTGCTATTACTGTTACAGGAACTGGAAATTTAAATCTTCATGCAGGAAGAGATGTAAACGTTAATAGCAATATTAATACAGCAGCTGATCTAGACATTATTGCAAGTGACACAGATAATAATAATGTTTCTGATAGTGATAGAGATGCTGGAGCAGGAGATGTTGTTGCTAGTTCCGCAAGCTTAACAGCAGATGATCTCAGCATACAACTTTTGGATGGCGGCACATTAACAAATGCTAGTATGGGAGATATTAATCTATCTACTGTCACCGCTACGACAGGTACTCTAATTTCAGATAATTTTTCAATATCAGGGGCTAGCGCTGACGATAAGACATATGATGGAACTACATCAGCTACAGTTAGTGGAGGAACAATATCAGGTTTAAATTTAACAGGTACTGATCTTTCTATTAATTCTACAGGCAGTTTTTTAACTGCAGATGTTGGAAATAATAAAGAGGTTACAATTAATTATGAACTCTCAGGTTTTACATCAGGTAATATTACTATTGAAGATACAAGCGGATCTTTAGAAACGGTTCCACTTGCTAACATTCTTAGTGGTTCTAAAACTCCACCACTTCCAGGAGTAGCACCAGATGAAGAAAAAGAAAAAATTGCTGTTCAAGAAAAAATTAATCAAGATGTCTTCGACGATGTATCACGAATAGTATCTTTTATCTCTGTTGATGGTGCGTCTAATGCCGCTTTAATTCAAAGTGAATTCATTACATCATTTCCTCAGGTAGATGCAATTAGCTTACAAAGATTATAAATGAGATACTTTTTATCTTTTATCTTTTTTATTTCTACATCATTTGCGACATATCCTGTTTTTACTAATACTGGTAATTATATTGTTTATGAGACAGGTTTAGTTATTCCACCTGGTGCAGAAAATATTTCATTTAATTTTGTTGGAATTGAAATTGAAAATGAAATTGAAGAAATGATTGAGTTTCGTAAAAATTTATTTACATCAAAAATTTTTAAAACAATAACATTAAAAGATTTTTATAATTTACTGATTGCATTAGAACAATTGTACGTCTTAAATGGATATTTTTTAACGCGTTTTATTGTTCCTCCTCAAACGATCGAACAAAATACTAAAATAAAAGCGATCGTTTTTCCTGGTAAAATTGAGTCAATTGATTACTCGCAACTAGATAAACGAATTTCTAAGCCAATAAAAAAATATTTTGAAAAACTTGTCGGTATTAAAGGATTAGAATATCCCGTCATTGAAAAATCGATCATTAAATCAAGAGAATTACCAGGTGTTGAATTAGAAACAACAATCAAAGCAGGAGAAGAACCCGGGACTTCTTCGTTGCAATTAAATGCTGAACATAAATTAGTAAATGGTTACTTTACCTACTCAAATGGATTATCCGAAACAGCAGGAAAAGATCAGTTTACTTCTTATTTAAGTTTTAACAGTCCTTTTGGTTACGGTGAAAATATTTATGCAGCCTACGTCTTAGATCCTGAAAATAGTGTTAATGTACCAATTGATGATACAGAAATAATTAAACGAACAGATTTTCGAGAAGCTTATCTTGTTGGTGGTAAAGTTCCAATTTTTGCCTCAGACTTTTCCGTCTTTGGCGCTGTTAATGAGTCTTATTCAGAACCTAACGGTTTAAACAAAAAAGGGGAATTCAAAAAAATTAACTTTGGTCTTGAATATCAAATAAAAAATACAAGGCTCATAAAAAATAACCTTTCATTTGATTGGCAATGGATTAAGGAAAGAGAATATCGAACATTATCTTTCAATACAAATGATACCTTTTATGATGAATACAACGCTTTAGAGTTAAAATATACGACCACTAACTTATCTTTTTTAGACTCTTTCTCTCTTAAAGGTAGTTCAACGCTAAAGTTTGGTACTCCTATCTATACAAACAAAACATCTGATACAAAAACGTTATCCCGTGTTGGTTCCACTTTAAATTTTATAAAATGGAATAGTGATATTAATTTGGATAGGCAAATATTTAGAGATTATTTATTGAACACACGTTTTGTTTTTCAAAAACTTGTAAGCGACAGGGGGTTAATTAACTCGGAACAAATGAATATAACAGGACCAGGACAAATGTCTGGTTATGAATCAGGTAATATGTCTGGTGATCAAGGTTTCTTTCTGCGAACAGAATTGAGCAGACCTTTTTATCCTTTTTTAGAAGGGGAAGAAGATAAAAGGGAAGAGTCTATACGTATTGAACCATATATCCATCTTGGTGTTGGTGCTACCTACTATAAAAGACCAGCCTCAGGTGAGTTTAGTCGAACAGAAGTGGCGAGTGGAGGGTACGGTGTTAAATTAAAAATTCCTCTTAATTCAAATAGTCTTGATATTAGTTTTGAAGTAGCAGAAGCGGATAAAAGTGTTGAGGGAACTACTTCTAGACCAGTGTATTTACTCAATGCCACATTTTCTTTCTAAAAATTTATGATAAAAACATCTCACATAATGAAAATATTTACGATAATTATCCTCAAGATTATATTTTTTTACTCAACCTTTGTAAGCGCAGAAGTAAAAATTGCAGCCCTTTACGCAGAAAGTGGTCCTGTTAGTGAAATTGCTGAAGCAATTGCAGAAGCAAAAAGAGTTGCTGTAGAAACCATTAATGCGGACGGTATTGGTATAGTAGGAAGAGGTCTTATATCAATTGATACTATTGATACAGGATGCGATCCTACAAAAACAGAAGAAAGTTTAAATGCCTATTTAAAAAATAATGATCCAGAAATCCTTTTAGGACCGACGTGTTCAACAAGTGCTGTTAAAGTTATTGAACGAGCAACTATTCCAGACAATATTTTAACGATTTCTTCTTCTGCTAGTTACCCGTTACTTTCAACAATTGAAGATAATGATTTATTTTTTAGAACTATTCCTTCTGATATTCAACAATCAACATCCATTGCCAATTATCTACTATCTAAAAACATAAGAGAAATAATTCTTCTCTACGGTGATGATAATTATAATTCTACACTGGCTCAAAATTTTTTAAAAGTTTATACCGAACAAGAAGGTATAGTGTTATTTAATACCTTGCTAACTGATAAAACACTAATCAATCAAAACTTCATTAATACTTTTGTTGATATTGCAATAGAGAATAATCAACCAGGATTAGTCATGTTCCTTCACGGAAATGAACGAACAGTTAATTTACTAGAACAATTTGTTAATACTGTTTTAACTAGATTACAAGAACTAGAAACTTCAGGCATTTTTAAACATCATTATGGTTCTGATAGTATGTTAACGAATGAAGTGAAAGATTTAATCTATTCTTATATTCCTATCCAATTAAATGAAAATACAACTATTGTTGCTCAAGCTACTTCACAAAGTTCAGAAGAATTTCAAACTTACGCAAATATAATGTTGAATGCAGGTGTTGATCCTAATTCCCCCTACTCAGCTATAAGTTTTGACACAATGATGTTAGCAGCTTTGACTATACAACATCAAGCACATAATAATATTACTAAAGAAGATTTATCTAAAAGTCTAGTAAGTGTTGCAAATCCACCAGGAATCAAAATGGGACCTGGAAGTTGGGAGGCCGCTAGAGCTTTACTTCTTCGAGGTGTTGAAATTAATTATGAGGGTGTTTCTGGGTCGCTAGATTTTGATATTAACGGTGATGTGGAGGGCATGTATTCCTTAAACCAAGTCACGGAAGATAATCTTTGGTCAGTTGAGCGTTTAGAAAAACTTCATCCTTTTGAACCAAGAATTATTATAGATTAATTTAGTTTATCTTTACGGTAATTAGATCTTATTTCATATAGAAAGGGTTGATAGATTTATTTTTAACATGCCAAAAATCGCTCCGATGAAAGTTTAAATTTACTGGCTTGATTTTAAATTTTTTATCTGGGAAAAAATATCAGCATTATCTACAAATTCGCACAAACCCATGGGAAACATTTCTCTTGTAGTAAAGCCTCCTCCTGTCATTGCCCATACATCAACTCTTAGAGTATTTAGTTCAATAGAGTAGACTCTGTCCCTAATATTATTTTCATTTTGGAATATGTTAATAAATGATAGATCTAAATCAGTATCATAGAAATATTCATTAATTGATGTTTTCTTATTTAAATCTGTTTCAATCACTTTTACTCTATTAGAAGAGATAAATTCAACTCCCCATAATAATTTAGGACATAGTAATTGTTTATCTGTAAAATCTTTATTTGTTAGTGTTAAGGCTGGTAATGAAAAAAAATATGAAATTATAAAAATAAGTAATACTTTATTCATATTATTTATAATTAATTATTCTTTAATTTTTTCCCACTATTAAAATACTAATTCAGTTTATCTTTTCGATAATTAGATCTTATTTCATCTAGTAAGATCGATTTAGATTTATCTTTTACATGCCAAAAATCCCATCCATTACAACTTGGTAGTCCTTGTATTTTTGCTCCCATTTGATGAATGGAGCCTGTTAAGTCTTTTATTTTAAGTGTTCCATCAATACTGACCGTTGCTTTAAAGCGTTCTTTTTTATCTGTTAATACGGCACCTGGTGGAATAATTCCTTGTTCGACTAATTCACCAAAAGGAACTTTTGGTAATTCTTTTCTACTTTTTGCAATAGTGACAACATCTTCTTTTAATACTTTGGTTTTCTTTAATCTCTCTTTTGAAAGTTTGACGTAATCTTTATCTTTTTCTATGCCAATAAAGTTACGCTGTAATTTTTTTGCAACAACAGCAGTTGTTCCACTTCCAGAAAATGGATCTAGAACAAGATCACCTTTGTTTGTTGAGGCTAATAAAATTCGGTAGAGTAAAGCTTCTGGTTTTTGTGTTGGATGTGATCGTTGGTTATTATTTTTACGTAATCTTTCTTTACCTGAACAAATAGGAATATACCAGTCACTACGCATTTGTTTACCTTCGTTTAATTCTTTAAGGTTTTGATAGTTAAATATGTACTTTGCTTCTCTTGATGTTGTGCACCATAACAGTGTTTCATGCGCATTTGTAAAACGTGTACCACGAAAGTTTGGCATGGGATTTGTTTTATGCCAAATAATATCATTTAAAATCCATAAGCCTTCATTTTGGATTGTAGAACCAACTCGTAATATATTATGATAACTTCCTATGACCCAAAGCGCTCCACCTTTTTTTAAAACACGTTTACATTCACTAAGCCATGAATTTGTAAATTGATCATATTCTTTATAGGTACTAAATTTATCCCAATCTTGTGTAACAGCTTCGACCGTTGTTTGATCAGGTCTGTATAATGTATCCTTTAATTGAAGATTATAGGGTGGATCAGCAAAAATAAGATCAACCGAATGATCTTTTAATTTTTTCATTACCTTAATGGAATCACCCAAAATAATTTGATTTTTCTTCATAATTGATAAAAAGAATCTTTAAGCAGATATGGAATCAGGTCAATTGAGTTATCAACAGGATGAATCTTTAGGTAGGGATAACCTTAAAATCTGGCCAAAAACATAAAAAAAGGGGTCCGAAGACCCCTGGAATAGTTCATCAAATGGGAGGAATGATGAAACATAATATATATTTAGTATTTGTCGCATCTTTTTGAAGCATAATAAAATAATATTTGGTATGCATTCTTTGCATGGATAAATTTGGACAATTTATTTTTTTAATAACGATTTAATTGGTTCAAACGATTTTCGGTGAAATTGAGTTACACCGTGTTTATGTATTGCATCAATATGTTTTTTAGTTCCATAACCAGCATTTTTTTTCCAATCATAAAATGTAAACTTGTTATCAAGAATACTCATCAGTCGATCACGGTGAACTTTTGCAATAATAGATGCACTTGCAATCGATAAAGATTTTCTATCGCCACCTATTATAGATTTTTCATTTTGATAATTTAATGAAAAGTTTCCATCAATAATAAGATATGGATTTTCAAAATTAAATTTATCTATTACTCTTTTCATCGATAGTTTTGTTGCTTCCAAAATATTAATTTCATCTATTTCTTCGACACTCGCATACCCCAAGTGATATTGAAGTTTTTTTTCTTTTTTTAATTTTTTAAAAAATAAAAATAATTTTTCTCTTTGTTTTGCTGTATGTTTCTTTGAATCAGTTATAGGTATTTCTGATTCTAAATCATCATAATTAGAATAATAACATCCACAACTCACCACAGGGCCCGCTAATGGACCCCTGCCAACTTCATCCAAACCAATAACAGGCCCATCAATTGATTTCTCTATAGAAAAATCAGTCACTATTTTTCATTTAATCTTGGCATGATTTCAACAAAGTTACATGGCTTATGTCTAATATCTAATTGATATTGTAAAATTTCATCCCAGCCATCTTTGCATGCACCTGTTGATCCGGGTAAACAAAAAACATAAGTACTATTTATTAAGGCTGCAACTGCTCGTGATTGAATTGCCGACGTACCAATTTTTTCAAAACTAACTTGGCGAAATAATTCCCCAAATCCATCGATATGTTTACTTGCAATAGCATTTACAGCTTCCGGTGTTGTATCTCTTCCTGTGAGTCCAGTCCCACCAGTTGTAATAATGCAATCAATCTCTTTTTCTTTTGATATTGTATCTAAGGTATCTTTTATTTGAGAAACATCATCTGGGATAATTGTACGTTTAATCATTTTATGACCAGCATCAGTAATACGCTTTTCTAATGTATCACCAGATGTATCATTTTCTTTAGTTCTTGAATCTGAAATAGTAATAACAGCAATATTTATGGAAACAAAATCTAGAGAAGTATCAATTGGCATGACCTATTAATAAAGCGGATCATTTCCATTTGCTAGCATTTTTAGAGAACGCATTTCTTTATTGTTTTTATTTTGGTAAATCCAATATTTTGTAAGGATTTTTTCTATGAACCACCTTGTTTCTCTTGATGGAATACTTTCCATAAAAAAGAGTGAGTCTTCCATATAATTTGTTTCATTTTTCCATTTTTGTAAATTGCCTGGACCACCATTATAAGCTGCTGCGAGAAATATAAGATTTCTTGAAACTTGCTCTAGATCAAGAAGATACGTTAAGTATTCTTGTCCAACCTCTAGATTTATTTCGGGATTTTTAAGAATATTACTATTGCTTCTTTTTACATCTTTACTTTTGGTAATAAATTTTGCTGTTGAAGGTAATACCTGCATTAAACCTATAGCTCCGTCTTTACTTTTTGCCTTTATGTTAAACATTGATTCTTGATGCATGAACGCATGGAGTAATTCTTTTTCTAATTTGAAACCATCTCGAGGCTTCCACACACTAGTAGGGTAGTAGAGATAGGTTGGGACATCCATACCAAAATTTTCCAGCTTATTTACAATTTTTAATTGAGTATAGGCAAGATCAAAATTTTCAGCAATTTGAATAGACTCCTTTGCTATTTCCTTATTTAAAATAGAATTGATATAAACAATTTCCTTTTCTAATTCATCAGCAAATCCAACTTGTATCAGTGTTTGTATTCTTTTTCCTGCTGGTATATTTAAAATAGTACTATTGTTTTTATTAAGATCAGTATGCTCTACCCATTCAATTTTTTTATCAACTCCTAAAATTTCTAGTGCAAGCATTCCATAAAAACTATTTGGATTATTTGATGCTCTTTTTAACCAAAAATTAATATCATCATAGCGACCAAGTTTTGCATATGATCTAGCTGTCCAAAAACTACCTGATGTTTGATGCCACGCATCATCTTTTAAACTAATCGAAAAGAGAGAAAAATATTTTGCAGCATCTTCATATTTTTCTAATCTCCAAGAACATAGACCGGCTGTCCACGCTGCATAAGGAACATATTTAGCAGAATTAACAAGAGCTTCAGAAGCATATTGAATTGCTAAATCATTTTTATTTGCTAAGAAATATCCTTTCGCTATTAATTCTTTTTGTTGATCTATCTCAACTTGATCTAATAATAGATCTACATCTCTTTGATTTAATAGTTGTACTGCACCCGTTGGCCATCCTTTGTTAACTCTTGATTTAATTCCGTTAATTAATTTTCTTTTCTCAGCTCTTTGATTGTTAGAGAGTTTTTTAGAGTTTTTATATTTACTAGTCTTTTTACTGGTTACCTGTTCTGACTCTATTCCAATTGGAATGCTTGGTTTAGTCGGGCTTTTATAACCCTCTGGCATTCTTCGAATAGCTAATTTATAAATTTGTTTTGCCTGTGGGTGGTCATTATATTTTTTAAGCCAATAATATAGTTCTAAATACTTTGATCGATAACAATTCGGATGCAAAAACTTTTGTGCATAAATGTGTCCTAGTAAAGATTTATTTTTAATTTTTAAAATAAAATTGTTTGCACTTTTCCATTTGCAAATTTCTTGAAACTTGTATGCTTGTTGATAGTTATAAACATCTTCTTCACTTAGCACTTTTGATGAGAATATATTATCGTATTTGGTGACTATATCTTCTTGGTAAGCATAGATTTGTTTTGAAAAAATTATAAAGAATATAAAAAAACAAAAAATCAAAAATTTTTTATGATACATTTTTCAACTTTTCTTGTAGCATTTGTAAATCTTCCCAAGAGTGCTTTTTATACTGAGGAGATCGAAGTAAAAAAGCAGGATGATAGGAAGCTATGGTAGGAATTGATCCATCTAAATTCATTGATTTGTATTCATGCCATTTACCTCTCAGTTTTCCAAGGGCTAGAGGCGTTGATAAAATTGCTTTTGCTGCAACACCTCCTAATAGGAAGATAAATTTCGGCTTAACAATATCAATTTGTCTTTGTAAAAATGGCAAGAATTCTAAAATTTCTTCATCATTGGGAGTTCTATTATCAGGTGGACGCCAATTAACAACATTAGTAATATAGACGTCTTCTCTTTGTAAATTAATTGCTAAAAGCATTTTATTTAATAGTTGCCCGGCTCTGCCAACAAATGGAATACCTTGCTGATCCTCATCCCTTCCTGGAGCCTCACCAATTAACATAACTTTTGCATTTAAATTTCCATCATAGACAACTAAATTTTTTGCAGTTTTTTGAAGATTAGATTTGTGATCTTTAAGGTCTTTAATCACATCATCAATTTTCTTTTTTTTATCCCCAGCATTGATATTGGGATCAGGTAATTCAGATTTTTTCTCATTTTCAAACCAGTTTCTTGGAGAATCTTGAAGAAAATAGTTTACTCCAGAATTAACTATGAATTCTAAATTTTTTTTATTTGATTGATTCATGCAAAATTACAATTATCTATTCATAGTGCAACTCTAGTATATTTAAAATGATTAATTTGATTAAAAAATGTTTTTTTTATTGTCTTCTTATCTCCTTCAATACTAGTGTTTTTGCAACAAGTAGTTCTAACTTTTTAATCTCACAACTAGCCTTTAAAAATTATGATTATCCTGCAACATTATTGAATTTTAATGCCGATAAAATAAAACTATCTCAAGACCAACTACTTGATAAAGCAATAGCGGCGATTGTTACCGAAGACATTAATTTAGCCAAAGATATTGCTAATAAGATTTTGGAAAAAAACAAAAATAATCAAGAAGCATATATAATTAAAATTTCATCCTTATTTTTAGATAAAAAATTTAATCAGATAAAAGAATTACGAGATAATTTAGACCAACCAAATGAATTACTAGATTTTATTTTCTTCACAAATAATAGACTTAAGGATGGTACTACCATTAGTCGTTCACTTGTTGAAATTGTGGCATCATCTTTTTCAAACAATGAGCAAAGACGATTAAATTATAATTTTTTATTATTTTATACTTCACTTGCCAAATTAATTGATCCAAAAAATGAAAGAGCAATAATTATTAAGGCTGAACTATTTGATCAAGTTGGTCAATTCGAAGTGGCAAGAGATACTTTTGAGAAGATAGGGAAGGAAAGTCCATATTATTTAGATGCACAAAGTAGTTTAGCAATAAATTATTTATATAATAGTTCATATGAAGATGCTGAAAATAAAATTTTATCTATACTTCAAAATAACAATAACAATTATTCTCTTAAAAAAATTCTTGGTGATTTTTATCGGTACAATAAAAAATATGATTTAGCTTTATCAATTTATAACCAGATGATTGAAGAAAACCGCGGTGACGTTTGGAATATACATTATATGAGAGGTATATGTTTTGAACAATTAGGTAATTGGGATTTAGCAGAAAAAGATTTTTTAAAATCACTTGAAATAAAACCTGATAGTCCAAATGTATTAAATTATCTTGCTTATGGTTGGGTTGAAAGAGAAATGAAATTAGATCGTTCTTTGCAAATGTTAGAAGAAGCGTATGAAGCTAACCCTGAAAGTTTCTATATTATTGACAGTCTTGCGTGGGCACATTTTAAAAAAAATAATCTTTCAGAAGCTGCTCGTTTAATGGAAATGGTAATAGATATTGCGCCAGGTGAAGCAATATCTCTAGACCACCTAGGAGATATTTATTATGCTATGAATAGAAAAAGAGAAGCTATTCATTTCTGGCAACAAGCACTAGAATTAGCTGAACCTGAAGATGAAATTGAAGAAAATGTTAAAATTAAATTAGAAAAATTTAATGGTTAATAGTATTACTGAGAAATCACCTGCAAAAATAAATTTATTTCTTAAAATTTTAAATCGAAGAGAAGATAATTATCATAATATTAGAACAGGAATAACCAGTATTAATTTATGTGATGAAATAGAGGTAAAGCCAAGCAATCAATTCAATATTGA
Organism: uncultured Alphaproteobacteria bacterium; assembly: GCA_902587565.1. GTDB lineage: Bacteria > Pseudomonadota > Alphaproteobacteria > HIMB59 > CACPNW01. The sequence goes on along the minus strand of CACILT010000002.1, from coordinate 168,821 downwards.
ATACAGGGGTGCATTTGCTCCAGAAAATAATATATTTGATGATTGTATTATAAAAAAAATATTTAGTTTTTTGAATATTTCGCCTCCCAACATTTCGTTTTCAATTACAAAAAACTTTCCCTATCAAGCTGGATTGGGCTCGGCATCTTCAAATGCAGCAACAGTAATAAAGATCCTAGAAAATCTAGAAATTATTAATAAAAAAAATATTTTTGACTATACAGATTTAGGTTCTGATATTCCTTTCTTTCTTAATCAACACGATAGTTTGGTAAGAGGAAGGGGAGACTTAATTTCAAATATTGTCTTTCCAAAATATTTTTTCTTAATAACAAAACCTAATTTTAATTGCTCCACAAAAAAAATGTACGACACATTCATTCCTTCTGATTTTGATTATAATGTCGAGGAAGATATTGAAGAAATTAATGATAACGATAACGGGAATGATTTTGAAAAAGTAATTAAAAAACTCGAGCCTGATTTTAATTCTATTTATAATAAGATGGATAATTTAGAAGATACTATTTTTACAAGACTAACAGGTAGTGGATCATGTATTTTTTCAGTTTTTGAAAATAAACTTACAGCTGAAAATGCAAAAAATTCTTTTCTTAAAACTTATCCAAATTTATGGGTAGCAGTTGCTGAAAATAATAATATTAAATTATAAAATTTTATGTTTCTCAAATACGGCAGTTAAACTATCCCCTTTTTGTAGTTCATCTCTAACAGTATTTTCACTACTTACTTTTTCTAGAGCTTTTCTTATTACTTCATTAATAACTTTAGATGGTACTATAACAACACCATCATTATCGCCGAATACCAAATCTCCACTTTCTACATAGACATTTGCTATTTCGCCTGGCACATCTGCCATCATCATTTTACCTCTAAATTTTGTATCAACAGGATTAGTGCCTTTTGCAAAAACCGGAAAACCAATTTCATTAATCATTTTTGTATCACGAACGCAACCATCTGTTAAACAACCTGCTGATTTTAGATAAGTTGCTCGAGTTGATAATAATTCTCCCCATGGAGCTATCTTTTCATTTCCATGACAACATAAAACAGCAATTTCATTTTCTTTTAAACTATCAATCAATGCTATTTCATGTTCGTAAACATTTGTATTTTCATCATCATGATAAATAGGCATGTACAAGCCAACTCTCGCAAGCCCACATATAATTACATCTGGTTTTATTGATTTGATACCAGGTGTTAATGTTTGTTTATGATAACCCAAACTATCTAATGTATCAGCTAATACAGCTGAATAAAGTTTCGTTTTATATTCTTCAAAATTAAGAGCCATTTTTTTTGAATTTATTTATATTATCAATTTACTTATTCATATAACATCATACTATTATAAAGTGGTCAAGTTAGTTTTATATAAATAATGATTTATAATATTTTAATAATTGGAGCAGGTGGAATTGGTAAAAGACATATTAAAGGTTATTTGGGAACTAGCAGAGCTAAAATTTCTATTGTTGAACCAGATGTTAATAAACAAAAAAACTTAAATAGTGAATTTGAAATTCAACATACATTTAATTCTCTTGATGAAGTTAATCAAAAATTTGATCTAGCAATAATATGTTCACCAGCTAATTGGCATATGGAACATATGCAGTTTTGTATAAAAAATAATCTATCATTTATGGTAGAAAAACCTCTTTCTACAAAAATTGATGGTCTGGAAAACATTATAGAAGAGGTCAGAGAAAAAAAATTATTTGTTCGTGTAGGATATACAAGAAGAAATAGCTTAGTCTCCAGAGCCTTAAAAGATCAAATTATGAATAATAAAATTGGCGACGTTAAATTAGCTTATATTAATTCTTCTCAAGAGTTTCCTAAATATAGGCCAGATTATCAAACTATTTATTATGCAAAAGAAGAAACTGGAGGCGGAGCCATTCTTGATGCTTCTACTCATATGATTGATCAATTAATTTGGATATTGGGTATTCCTGAAGAGGTAGGATGTATGTACGACAGATTAGTATTAGAGGGAACAGAAACTGAGGATACTTGTCTTATTAATATAAAATTTTCTAATGGATGTTTAGCCAATATAACTGTTAATCAATTTCAGAAACCAAATATTAATACATATGAGTTTATTGGCACTAAAGGTAATATTAAACTTGATCATTCTACTTTAATGTTTGCTGATGATGATAGTGGTGTTTGGAAAGATCAAAAAGATTATATGAAAGGTCAAGATCCAATGGAAGTACATCAAAATAATTTTCTTTTACAGGCAAACAGATTTTTAGATGGTTATGAAGGTAAAGATTGTGACTTAGCAACTTTAGAAGAAGCTTATTTAAATTTAAAAGTTGTATTGGCTGCTAAATCGTCTTGGAAAGATAAAAAAATAATTAAAATCAGTTAATATGATTAGTTTGAAAAATAAAAATATTTTTATTGCCGGAGGTAGTGGATATCTTGGCTCAGTTTTATGCGAAGAAATATTGAAACTGGAAGGAAATATATTTTTAGCCGATCAAGACATCAAAAGATCTGAATTAGTAATAAAAAAATTACAAAAAAAATATCCTAAAAGTAAAATTATATTTTCTTGCTTAAATATGATTGAGCCTGAATCAATTTCTAAAAATATTAAATTAGCTTATCAAAAATTTAAATATATAGATGGATTAGTTAACGCAACATTTGGATCAACTGCTGATAAACTATCTGAATTAACTGCAGAAAAATTTAATAAAGCTAATCAAATTAACTTAACAGGCCCTTTTTTACTTATGAGAGGTGTGGCAAATAAAATGAAAAAAGGTGGAAGTATCGTAATGTTTGCTTCAATGTATGGATTAGTATCACCAAAAATGGAAATGTATCCAAAAAATATTAATCCTAATCCTGTAGAATATGGTGCTGGAAAAGCTGGTCTAAACCAAATGGTAAAATATTTTTCCTCGTATTATGGTAAAAATAATATTCGTATTAATGCAATTGTACCTGGACCTTTTCCAAACATAACTAAGGCTGCAAACAATAATAAAAAATTTTTGAGTAATTTAAAAAATTCTACAATGTTAAAACGTTTCGGTAAACCCATCGAAACTGCAAAACCAACAATTTTTCTTTTATCTGATGCATCAAGTTATATGACGGGTCATTCACTTATAGTTGATGGTGGTTGGACAGCGTGGTAAGTGATATTAATTAATGATTCAGTTTCCCATAGAAAATAAAAAAATCAAATTAGCAATGCTAGGAATGACGGAAGGAAATGGACATCCTTACTCATGGAGTATAATTATTAACGGTCGATATAACGCTGAAGCATTAGCTCAATGTCCTTATGCAGCAATTATTGATTATATTTCAAAACAACCAAAAAATACCCTAGGATTAAAAGATGTAGAAGTTTCACATGTATGGACAGATAATCCTGAGGATGCAAAACTTGTCGCTAAAGTTGCAGAAATTGAAAATATTGTTGAAGATCCAAAAGATGTGATTGGACAAGTCGATGCAGTTTTAGTTGCAACTGATATTGGTTCAGAGCATGTTGAGAGGTGTAAACTATTCGTTGAGGCAAATGTACCAATCTTTGTTGATAAACCATTATGCGATAATTTTACTGATCTAAAAATTTTTCAACAGTGGATTAATGAAGGAAAGCCGATAATTAGTTCTTCTGCAATGCGATATTGTAAAGAGTACGAGCCATACCATCAATCAACTTACGAACTAGGTGATCTAAGATACATTAATGTCACTATGGCAAAAAGTTGGGAAAAATATGGGATACACGCTTTAGAAACATTATATCCAATTGTTGGTCCAGGCTTTACCTCAATACAAAATCTAGGAGATAAAGATAGAAATATTGTTCATTTACATCATTCAAAAGGTATCGATATTAATATTGCTAATGTCTTTGATATGATTGGAGGTTTTGGTCTTGTTTCTTTAGTTGGAACTAAAAGTGGAATACAAATAAAATCAAATGATACTTTTTATGCATTTAAAAAACAATTAGAGTCATACGTTCATTATTTACGAACAGGTGTAAAACCAGTTCCATGGGAGGAAACTAAAGAATTAATGCAACTTGTTGCTGCTGGCATAAAGAGTAGAGAAGAAGGTGGAATTAAAATTAATTTAAGTGAGGTTAGTTAGATGAATGTTTTAGATAGTTTTTCTTTGAAAGGTAAAGTTGCACTTGTTACTGGAGGAGCTGGACTTTACGGGAGACAAATAGTGGAAGCATTAGCTGAAGCTGGAGCAGATACATATATAGCTTCACGAAATCTTGAAAGTTTACAACAAGTAGCAGAAGAAGAGACAAAACGAGGCTTTAAAGTTACTGCATTACAATTAGATTTATCTCAGGATGACTCAATCGAAAAATTATACAATGACATTATTGAGAAAAGTGGAAAATGTGATGTCTTGATAAATAATGCAGTCTCTAGAGAACACGGCAGCCTTGGTTGGGATAACAGTCTAGATGATTTTGACAAAAGCTTAAGAATAAATGCATCAGCACTATTTAAAATTACAAATATGTTTGCTGAAGGAATGAAAAAAAATAAATCTGGATCCATTATAAATATTGGATCAATGATGGGTACTGTTGGCGTGGAAAATGGCAATTATGAAGGTACAGATTTCACACCTGCTACTTCTCCTTTATATTTTTATGAAAAGGGAGGCATGCACAATTTTACAAGATGGGCAGCAAGTATGTTAGGTCCTTTTAATATTCGTGTTAATTGTTTAGCTCCAGGAGGGTTTAAAGTTCCTTCCCATCCAGACAGATTTGTTGAAAATTATAGTAAAAGAACCCAGCTAGGACGAATGGCTAATAGTACTGATTTAAAAGGTCCAATAATTTTTTTAGCATCAGACTCTTCAGCTTATTTGACAGGAACAATTATTGCTGTTGATGGTGGATATACTGCAAAATAACAAAGGATAAACAATATGACTAAATATGATGAAACAACAACAAATAATGGAACAAAACCATTTAATACTTTTCGCAAGAGTAGAGTAAAAAGAACGACTAGTGAAGGGAAAGTTGCAACAATATTAAAATGCAACACAGTTGATATTAAAGTAGCAGAAATTTTTGCCTTAGCACAACCAGATGCCATCTGGCTTTGTATGGAACATGGATCACTCGACTATAATCAAGCTGAAAATCAGAGTAACGCGGCAAAGATATATGATGTTGACTCTCTTCTTCGTGTTAACAGAGGTAGTTATAGTAATTACATCAGAGGTTTAGAAGTGGATTGTACAGGATTAATAATACCTCAAATAAAAAGTTTAGCAGATGCGAAAGAGATTGAGGAGTTTACAAAATTTCCTCCTATTGGCAAAAGAGGAGTTGATGGTGGTAACAATGATGGAAAATATACAAAGCTTGATATGCCAGAGTATATTAAGCAAGCTAATCAAGAGAGATTAGTAATCTATCAGATTGAAACACCTGAAGTTATTAATGATGTTGAAGCTATTGCTGAAATGGAAGGTGTAGATGCACTATTTTTTGGACCCGGAGATTATTCTCTTTCACTAGGCGTTCCAGGTCAAATGGATCATCCTGATGTTGTAAGTGCAAGAAAAAAAGTTGCAGAAGTAGCAAGAAAAAATAATAAAATTGCAGCTACTCCAGGTGGACCCGGAGTTGCAAAAAATTATATTGATATGGGATACAATCTTCTAAATATTGGTGCTGATGTAATTGCATTATCTGATTATGCAGAGAATTTAGTTAGTCAGTTTGAAGAAATTAATTCTTAATGGATTTAAGTGAAATTCAAAATACTATTTTAGATAGGCGAACCAAAGGTATTCCAGGTTCAAGTGAACCATTCCCACTAAAAGAATTAAAAAATAAAAAATGGAATATTTTGAAGGAAGATATGCCTATGCCATTAATGGTATTAAAACAAAAAAATTATCTTCATAACTTGAAAACTTTTTCTAATTATTTAGAAAAACATAATCTAGATATTGCACCTCATGGTAAAACTACCATGGCTCCTCAGATTTTTTCTGAGCAGATAAAACATGGAGCATGGGGCATTACAGCTGGTGCTATTAATCAAATTCAAGTTATGTTTGATTTTGGTATAAAAAAAGTTTTACTTGCTAATCAACTTTTAGGTAAATCACATTTAGAAACAATAGCATCATATATTAATCAAAATAAAAAATTCTCTTTCTATTGTTTTGTTGATTCTATTGAGCAGTTTTTAAATATAAAAAAAAATCTTGGTGATCAAAATTTAACCAACCCAATAAATTTATTACCCGAAGTAGGTGCGGAAAATGGACGGACTGGTATACGTAAAAAAGAAGATTTTTTAAAACTTGTTAATATAATTGGAGAGGATTCATCAAAGAATTTTACTTTCGCAGGTATTTCTTCATACGAGGGTATAGCAGCTGTAGCAATGAAAGGATCAGATGCTGTGCATGATTTTTGTTCAAAGATTGAAGATATTATTAATGATATTCCTTCAAATTATTACTCTCATCTAAATGAATTATTAATTACTGCTGGTGGATCAACTCATTTTGATATTGTGGGGGAAAGATTTTCAAAAATTAAACTCAGTGTTCCTATTAAAGTACTATTACGAAGTGGATGTTATATTACACATGATCATGGACCTTATTTGGATGCACTTGAGACAGCTAAAAGTGATTCCAATAGACAATGGGATCAATCTCTGCAACCAGCTCTTGAAATTTGGTCCTATGTACAATCCATTCCTGAAAATAATCTTGCTTTTCTAACTATGGGAAAACGAGATGCTCCATATGATTCAGGTTTACCAAAACCTATAAAAAGATTTAGACCTGGTGAAGGTTTCTTAGATATTGGTGAAGCAGAAATATTTAGCACAAATGATCAGCATGCCTTTGTTAAACTTGCTGATAATCATCAATGGCAGGTAGGGGATATGATTTGTTCTGGTATTTCACATCCATGCACAGCATTTGATAAATGGAAGTTTATTCCAGTTGTTGATGATGACTATAATGTTCTTGATGGAATATTAACTTATTTTTAATTATCCTTCTTGTCTAGTATTTGGTGCATAAGCAACACAATCAAGCTCAAATTTTAAGAAAGTAGGCAACACTTTTACAATTGTACTTCTTGTTGGTAGTGGATCTTTAAAATATTCAGGATAAATTTTATTATATTCTTTTAAATCTTTTTGATCAGCTACGTAGCCTTTCACATTAATAACATGATCCAAGGTCAAACCTGCTTCTTTTAAAATCACTTCCAAATTTTCAATTGAACGTCTCATTTCTTCTTCAAATGTCCCTTCAATGACTGAACCATTTTCTCGATCAACGGATGCTTGGCCTGAAACATATACAAAATCTCCTGCTTTGATTGCTGGGCTAAAAGGTAAAACTGATTTTGCGCCTGTGGTTATTATTTTAATCATATTCTCTCCTTTTTTAATTTTTTTTATAAAAGTGACTCATCCCAATTTAATTGATTAGCTAAAATTCCACCATCGACGTATAACATTTGTCCTGTAATATATTTTGCTTCTTCAGATGCTAAAAATACAGCTGCTCCACCAATATCTGATGGCTCCCCAATTCTTCCAAGTGGAATTTGTGAACTGATTACTTTTTTATTATTTCCTTTATTTAGACCTGCACTAGTCAACGGTGTTTCAAGTATTCCTGGACCAATACCATTAACACGAATGTTCTTTGATGCTAAACTAACAGCCATTGATTTAACCATCATTAGTACTGCTCCTTTGGAAGTATCATACATGACGCTGTTTTTTTCAGCTGCTAAAGAGTTAGAGGAACCAATACAAATAATACTACTATTATTTTGATTATTTGAAATTTGTTTTACAAATTCTTGAGACGTAAACATATAACCTCTAACATTCAGATTAAATGTTTTATCAAATTTTTCTTCATTAATATTTTCAAAATCAGTATCTTGAAAGGTACCAGCATTATTTATAAGAGTATCTATTTTTCCAAGTTTAAGTTTTGCTTCTTGAATTAGTTTTTTATTTCCATCAATTGTTGATAGATCTGATTGTACAAAATAACACTCAGTCAATTTTTGGAGCTTATCTAAAGCGCCATTATCTTTATCATGAGAATTAATGACAATTTTTGCTCCTTTTTTAGCAAATGCCTCTGCAATTCCAAATCCTATACCATGCGTAGATCCAGTTATACATACACATTGGTCTTTCATCTTATTTCCCCTAGTTCTTGTTTTTTCACTATAGTTGTTTTAGGTTTTACCTTAATATTAAATTAAATATATGCAACACAAACAAAGATTTACAAATGTTACTTTGGTAACTCCATATGGAGAAGAAGATAAAGATCTTCTAATTGATGGCGATAAAATTGTTGATATTTTAAATCCAAATGAAAATATTTCTGATGACTGGAAAATAATTGATGGTCAGAATAACTTTATCTTTCCAGGAATGATTGATGTTCTGCAACATGGTTTTTTAAATTATTTGTATGGTCATGCGGAAGAAAATTGTACTGTTGATAATTCTAAAATACTACCATCAGTAGGAGTGACAGGTTTTTTACCTTCGACACCATGTCTGCCACCTGAAAAAACTAAAACTTTATTAAACGCATTATCAAATGATATTGATAAAGCTAAAAAAGGAGCGCGTGTTTTAGGAATTCATTCAGAGGGACCTTGTTTTGCATTACCTGGGGCACATGATCCTAAAAATCTTCGAAATCCTTCTGTATCTTTAGCTGAAGAATTATTAGATGCATGCCAGGGTAAACTAAAAGCTCTGACATTAGCGCCAGAAATGAATGGCTCAGAAGAATTTATAAAGAGACTCAAAAAAGAAAAAATTTCAATTCATTTAGGTCACAGTGGAGCCAATCCAATTGATGTTCCTAAATTTGCAGATTGGGGGGTTGATGCTGTAACACATATGTATGATGCACTTCCAACTTATCCACCAGATGACACAGGTGTTCATGTATTATCTTTAACTGATGCTTTAATCGCTGAAACACGAATTGCTCTTGGAGTTATATGTGATGGAATTCATGTTCATCCTCAATTAGTTGAACTACTATCTCACTTGCCAACTGATAGAGTATTCTTAGAAACAGACTCTGTTAAGGGAGCCGGTTCTCCAGTTCCTGTTAAGTTTGAATTTTTTCCTGGAAGATGGTGTACAGTAGAAAAAGGGAAAGCTTCTACTTATAATGGCTTATTAGCAGGATCATCATTAACTTCTATTGAAGCATTGCAAAATTATTTCAAGTTTTCAAAAAAAACTTTATCCCAAGTTGCTATTGCTGCAAGCTTAGTACCAGCAAGAGTTATTGGGTTAGATAATATTATGGGAAGTATTGAAAAAAATAAATTAGCTGATTTTATTCTTTTACGAAAAGATGACTTGGAGATTAGTGAAACCTATATTGCAGGAAAATCTGTATATAAAAGTGAATAAAAATAATTTAGATCAAAAACTTCGTTACAATGATGGTGGCAATGTTCACATGGATTTTCATGGTGCTACAAATACCACAATTAAGTTTATCATTGATAAATATGGTATCGATACCATGAATGATATTTTCAAAAAAGTTGGTAATAATGTTTATAAGAACATCAAAGATCATATTAAAAAAGGGAATATCAAAATGTTAGCTAAACATTGGCAGCATTTTTTTGAACGGGAAAATGCTGATTATAATATTTCTATTAATGATGAAGAAATTATTTTAACAGTTAATCGTTGTACAGCATATGAACATGTAAGAAAGTTGGTTGGAAATGTTTCACCTAACTTTTGTGATCAAACTATTAAAACAAATGAAGCACTGGCTGAAGATACTCCATACGAAATTAAAACTGAAATTTTAGGAGAAGCAGCATGCAGACAAACTATAAGGAAAAGAGCATGATACCCAGTGATCATTTCACCCGTTTCTATAATGAAGTTTTTAAGTTTCTCGAAGATCAAGGAGAAGAGCATCTAGAGGCTTACTGGTTGGAAATCAGTAAAAACCAAGAAAAACATACTTTAGAATTATTCAAAGAAAAAGGTTTGAAGGGGATGTATGAATACTGGGATCATATTAGAATTGAAGAAAACTGTGATATGGATTTAAAATTAGATGACGAAAAATTAGAATTAAGAATGAATGTTTGTCCAAGTCTTAGTAAAGTTTTGGATAATGATGCAGAGCCTATGAAAAGATACTGCGATCATTGTGCTGGTTGGATAGGCCCACTTATTGATAAAGTAGATCACCATCTAGTTTATGATGTAATTGATCGTAATAAACCTCAATGCGTAGTGAAAATTTTTAAAGATAAAGAAAAAGCTATTGAAGAAGAAAAAAATGCCAAACTTTTAATGGGATGGCCTAAGAAAAAAAAATAAAATTTTATTAAATGAAAATAGATTCTTCAGGCATCTTATGTTCTGCAAAAATTGATTCAAATAAAGCATGCTATACTTTTTCATCATTTGTTTCTCTTAGTAATGGATCTATTATTGCCACTGCAAGAGGTGGAAATAATAAAGATTCTGAATTAGAGGGAATAGAGTTTTTCCGATCAGATGATGAAGGTGAGAAATGGTCAGAACCTTGGGAGCCTTTTAAAAATGTTAAAATAGATAATCTTAAAGGCAGTCTAAAACTTTGTTATTTAACTGAAATTTCTCATTCTCATATTATTGCATCATTTTTGTGGATTGATCGAACTTCTATTCCAGGAAAAGAATTATTTAATGCTGATACTGAAGGCTGTCTTCCAATGAAAATCCTAATTGCAGATTCTTATGATAATGGAAATACGTGGTCAAAACTTAGAAAAGTTCAGCTACCTAAAGACATTGGTCCACCAAGTCTTACCAATCCTATTATGAAATTACCAAATGGAAAATTAATTATGAGTATTGAAAATAATAAAGATTATTATGATGAATCAAAATGGTATCAAAAAAATATTTTCATATGTTCTTCTGATAATGGAAAAACATGGTCTAAACCGTATTTAGCAGCAGGTGATGAAACTGGAAGAATTTTTAATTGGGATTTAAGATGTGGTGTAAATAAAAATGGAACTATTACTTCTTTTGCATGGACATACGATTCGGCAAAAAAAACTTTCCTTAATATTCATCAAAGAATAAGTAATGATGAAGGTAAAACATGGTCTCAGCCAAAAGATTTAAATATTTCCGATCAACCTTCTCATCCTGCATTATTAAAGGATGGTAAGGTAGTGTTAGCATGGGTTGATAGATTTAAAAATCAAAGCATAAAAGTAAGAGTATCAGATAATCTCAATGCTCATTTTGATGAAATTTCTGAGGTAACAATTTTTAATCAAAAAAAAATTAAACAAAATAGTAAAGAGCTAGGAGGGTTATTAGCTGACATGAATATATGGAGTTTTGGATTGCCCTATGCCGATGTTTTACAGAGTGGGAAAGTTTTAGTTTTTTATTATGCGGGTGATGATAAAAAAATGGATCTACATTGGATACGTTTAAAATTTGAATAATATTTTATGGTAATTGCTTTCTGTAAAAAATTAATTGTCTCAAAAAAGTCCTAACTCCCATAGCTCCTTCTTCTCTTATAAGAATAAAAGCATTCATAGATATTGCTATAATAAAAGCACAAATAACAAATAAAACTTCATAGCTTCCAAGTAATTTGTCAAAAACAATAATCTCATTATTATCTAACCAAACAACTAGATAACCAGCTAGCACTGTTGTTACCCCTGCTGTTATTCCATCTAAGCTATAAGCAAGTGACATGAATGATTCTTTGTTATTACTTGGTACATAGTTTAGCATGAAAATATAACCTATTGATGCACTGCCCCACATTAAAAATCCAAATAGAAAGAAAATTATTCCAATTACATAACTCAAGTAAGGAGTATCAGAATTTATAAATGGTAGTGTAAGTAATAATAAAATTTGTAAACTTTGGAATAATACCCTTATACCTCGACAGCCATAACTATCTGTAACTCTTCCAACTACTAAACCACTACACGTCCCTCCAATTAAAATTAACGTTGATGAAAAAATTAATTCTCCACTTGGAATATTCATTCTAATTTTAAAATAGAGAGTTAAGAAAATAGCTAGTATTGTAATAACTAAATATTGTGTTCCTGATGAAACTAAAAATAAATTAAAATTTTTATCTTTTGTTGCTTTAAGCAAATTTTTTAAATAACCCTGATCATCATCTCTTCCTTTAATCTTTTCTCCTCCTTTTAATTTTAAAAGTAATAGAGCTGATATTAGTCCAAGAATTATTGCTATGAAAAAAACTGGGTAAAATCTTTCTAACCCTTCTCTAGTATCCAGCCAGATTTTTATTCCATATGATGCTACTAAAGCAAAGGGTGTACACACAATGCCATTAATACCAATAACTCTGCCTCTTACATCTCTGGGTATAAATTCTTGCATCCAAGGAACAAATGCAGCTTCAGATAATGATCTTAAAATTGAAAACATGAGCATTGCAAAAAACAATAAGTAGAAAACAAGTGTCAAATTTTCTTGATAAAATGGGGCAATCAAAAAAATTAGAAGAAAGATATACCTACTAAATAAAGTCCAAATAGATAAAATTTTACTACCAAAATAAAGAGTTAAAGGGATACTAATTAAAGCTAAAACTTGGCAAAAAGCCATGAGACTACCTAAAATACCAATTCTATCTGGATCTAATCCTAATTCTACAGAATATAATGTTAAAGGTGCTGCAACTGTTCCTATAACAGCACACATTTGTAGTGCAGTTGAAAAATGATAATAATTAATTACTTTCATTTTTTCTTTTTCATTAGATATTAGATTGAACATACTGGTGACTATATATTTACGATATATGTTTTAACAATATGTTGGTTATCATGAATGCACCAAAAACAAATTAGTAATTCATTATTATTTAAAAGAAGTATTGATGGTTGACCAAACTTAAGCGAGCCAAACTGTTTACTAATGTTGGTATCATCACTTGATAAACCATCTTTAGAAAACAAATTGATTTCATCTAAAATTGAAAACTTATTATCTCTGACATCAACTTTTCTTAGAATTAATCCCGTTGGGTTTTCTCTGTGACAATGAATGGTAAAAACTATATCATCTTTATAAAACATCACATTAGACGCTTGTCCTCTAATTTTAGTATCAATTACAGTATTAAATGTTTTTCCATTATCATCGGAAATTACAACATGGTTGCTAAGATTTTTTTTATTTTTATTGTCATAAGCCCAAAAAATAACAATAATTTTGCTGTTCGTTTCACATAATCGACATTCCCAAGTTGAAATATGGCCTTCCTTGGATTTATAAAATTCAGATAGTTTACTCCAATTTTCTCCTTCATCATCACTATAAATTATCCATCCTGAATGATCTGATTCTTTTAAATGGAAAGGTGGCGCTGCTCCTAATATTCTACCTGATTTTAACTGAATACACGGCCCTGATATTTCAAGCGGTGTTTCATTGACGTTAAAATTTTTTGGCATAGACCAACTTTCACCATTATCGTTAGAAATACTTATTTTATTATTTAGCGGCAGTATTTCAAATGTATTAGGATTAACAATTGGTGTTAAACTATCTGGTCTTACAAAAGCATAACCTATTGCCAGTAATTTATTATTTTGTAATAATAGTGGTTTAAGTGATTCTGATTCCTCCTTATTTTTATATTTATGATTATGTAAAGGTTTTGGTTTAGACCAACTTCTTCCATCATCAAAACTTTTTGAAACAAATGTTCTTTGATCAGCAGAATCAAAAGCTTGCCCAATAGTAAATAATGCAAGTAAGGAATTATCCTGTAATTTTACTATACCCGGGAAAATACCTTGTTTACTAACGAGTAAAGGATCAGGGTTTTCGTATAGAATTATTTCATCAATTATTTTCATTTATTTTATACTAGTTAAAATTTAATTTCTTCACCACTCGCTTTCAAATTCATGATGAAATTGAAAGCCCTTAACAGGGGTTGCTTCGCCTCTCGGCATAGGAGCAATAGGATTTAAAGAGTGATTTGTTTCACCTCTAGCTATTTGAACAGAAAAAAAAGGCCACTCTGATAAATCTGCTTTAACATTTGAAGGAGAATATCTTAGAGTAATTCCACATCTAGGATTATTTGAATGGTTTGCATCAGAACCATGTAAAAGAGCATCTGAATGAAGAGAAATTTCACCAGCTTTTAAATTCATATATACTATTTTTTCTTTATCAATTTGATCATTAGATACTTCTTGATTTAAATCATAATTTTTATCGTCATTAATTTTATGTAAAAATTTTTTTGTTTTGTGGCTTTCTGATACTATTTTCATTGCTGAATTAGATTTATCTGTATCATATACAGCTAACCAAACTGTTACAGAGTTTGATGGATTTAAAGGCCAATATTGAGAATCTTGATGCCAAGGAACAACACCTTTACTTTTAGCTGCTTTGTAAAAAAATTGTCCACCCCAAAGGAAGAAATTTGGCCCTAAAAGATCCTCCACATAATCAAGAATAGCCGGCGTATGTGCTAAATCATAAAACTTTTTACTCGCTTTATGCCACATATTAGTTTTATTTATGTTAACGCCTGCGGGCAGTCTATTACTTAAATCTAAAAATAGTTTTTGAAGATCTTTAACACCACCTTGAGAAAATACAGGCAGACCTTTTACATAACCCTTATCCTCATACTGCGATATTTCATTATCATTTAATCTTCTAACTAATTTACTAATTTCCATTTAGATTTTTTTTATTAATTTCTTAAATTTTTCTAGCTCTTTTTTTTCGGCAAAAACAACATTATTTTTTGACGGAAATTTCTTACTTGCTACATCCTTCTGATATTCCTTAAAAGCATCTATTCTATCCTTTTGTAACTTTTCGTATGTCTTATTAAAATCTTTATATTTTTTTGCATGTCTAGGTGTTTTAGTTGAATTGAAGTGATATCCCAAAATATCTTCACCAAACAAAAATTGAATATCCGCATATCTGCCTGATCCTATGGAAATAGTCAAAGTTTTGGTGTCTTTTGTTATTTCTTTTAAAACATCCTCTGGTACACATTCGACCTCTACAGCCCAAGCACCAATTTTTTCTAATTCTTTTATATCATGATAAACTTTAATAGCCTCAGCAGAACTTTTCCCTACTGGTTTCACACCCCCTGTCCACGTTGATTTCATTGGAACAAAACCTACGTGCCCTTGAAAAGGGATATTAAAATCACTTAAATATTTAATAAAATTTATATTCCACGAATTGGTGTGTATGGAGTCTACACCGATTTCTAGTAATTCAAATACTTTCTTCATCATACTTTCTTTGGAAGCATGCTCAGTATATTTTATTCCACACGTTAAAAATGTATTGGGCGCAGCTTCGCGTATTTCTTTTAACTGATCTACTCCACAAATAATCATATCTATACCAGCAGCTTCTGCAGCTGCAGCTTCTTCAGGAGACACAACATTTATCTGTGTTAATTTTTTCTTACCTTTTAAATTTATTAAATCTTTAACCGTATAGTTTCTATAACCAGCTTGATGTGCAAGAGAGTAAACTTTTTTAAATTTATTTTTCATAATTAATGTTGTTGTAGAAACTTTCTAAATTTATTTAATTCTATTTTTTTAATTGAAATAGTATGTTTTTTTGATGGAAATTTATTTTTTTGAACTTCTGTTTTATACTTTCTGAAAGCATCAATTCTTTCTTTTTGAATATCACTTAATATTTTATCAAAATTTTTATATTTTTTTGCATGTCTTGGAAAACTTATTTTACTCTGTCCTAATATATCTTCAGCAAATAAAAATTGAGCATCCGCAGCTATTCCCGAACCAATTGAAATAGTAACAAGTGATGTGTGCTTTGTAATAACTTCTAAAATATTTTCTGGAACGAGTTCTACTTCTATGCCCCATGCACCAGTTTTCTCAATATCCTTTATATCTCTAAATAATTCTAGAGCTTCATTTGCTGTTTTACCAAAAGATCGTATTCCACCAATCCATGTCGTTCTTCTTGGAATAAAACCAACATGACTTTGAAAGGGAATTCTAAATTTACTTAGATGCTTCATCCATTCAAGATTCCAATTTTGACACATTAGTGAATCTGCTCCAGCTTCAATAATTTCAAATGCTTTTTTTGTTGCCTCTCTTTTTGATGGGTTTTCAATAAAAGGAACACCAACAGTCATAAACGTTTTTGAGGCAGCTTTTCTAATATCTGGAAAATCTTTTCCTGGTCCAGTTAATAATAAATCAATTCCCGCTTCTTGAGCTGCGGAGGCTTCTTCAACTGTTGTAACTCTTACTTGTGTTAATTTTTTTTTACCTTTTAGGTTGATTAAATCCCTAACAGTATAATTTCTATATCCTAGATCATTATTAATAGAAAAAACTCTCTTGTATTTTTTATTCATACTCTAATAAGTTATAATTAAATTGAGAAAATAGGGTATATTATTAAATTTTACTAGATATCTTCTTAATTTAAGTTACCATAATTTCAGAAAATTATGTCAGATTTTAATAATACAGACCTTCAATCTCATTTTGATGAGAATGGTTATATTGCTATTAATCCTTTATTTTCAGATAATAAAATTGAAGAGATAAAAATAGAATTGACTAGATATATAAAAGAAGTTGCGCCTAAAGTACCTGATCACCATGTTTTCTATGAAAACAAAGATGACAAAAGTACTATTAAACAACTTCAACAAATGTTTACGTACGATGATTATTTTAAAGATTTAATTGAAAATTCATCGATAAGAGAAGTTGCCGAAATAGTTTTGCGTGAAAAAGCTGAGCCACAAAATTTACAATTTTTTAATAAACCACCAGGGATAGGAAAGCCAACACCACCACATCAGGATGGTTATTACTTTATGTTAAAAAAACATAACGCTGTTACTTGTTGGTTAGCACTTGAAAAAGTTGATGAAGAAAATGGATGTATTCATTATGTTAGAGGTTCTCATAAATCAGAATATAGACCACACGGAAGATCAAATGTTTTAGGATTTTCTCAAGGTATTACAGATTTTGGAAATGATAATGATAAAAAAAATACTGTTTCATTTCCTGGTGAACCTGGAACTTTTTTAATCCATAACGCCAAAACAATTCATTGGGCAGAAGGTAATAAATCGCGAACAAGAACTAGAAAAGCATTAGGATTTATTTATTATGGTGAAAGCGCTGAAATTAATCAAGAGGCACATGATGCTTATCAAGAAAAGTTAAAAAAAGAAATGAAAGAGAAAAACTTAATATGAATTTTAATAGCAACATACCAGACTTAGGTGATTTAAAAAACATTTATGATGAGAATGGTTATAATCATATTCCCGAACTTTTCTCGAAGTCTGATATGGAACTTATCAACAAAGAATTTGATAGATACATAAAAGACTGTGTTCCTAAAATGAAAGAAGGGGAGGTGTATTACGTTGATAAAGAAAACAAAGATACTTTAATGCAAATGCAAAAGTTAGAAGAATACGATGCTTTCTTTCATGATCTATTTCACAATAGTAAAATAAAAGAATTAGCAGCCAATGCTTTAGGTGAAGACGTTATACCAAGAGCAATGGAATACTTTAATAAACCTCCTGGTAAAAGTAATCCAACTCCTCCGCATCAAGATGGTTATTATTTTAATTTAGATAATGATAAGGCAGTAACCGGATGGCTTGCTTTAGAAGATGTAGATGATGAAAATGGATGTATCCACTATGTAAGAGGCTCCCACAAAATGGAAGGATACAGACCGCATGGTAAATCAGAAATATTAGGTTTTTCAAAAGGGGTTACTGATTTTGGAACTGATGAGGATAAAAAAAATACTGTAAAGTTTGAAGGTAAAGCTGGAATGTTTTTAATGCACCATGCTAAAATTATTCATTTTGCTGATCCTAATAAATCTAAAACTCGATCACGAAGAGCTTTTGGGTTTGTTTATCATGGTGTTTCTGCAAAACACGACAAGCAGAAAGAGAAAATGGAACAAGAACAATTAAAAGCAGAATTAAAATCAAAAAACAAATTATAAAATGAACAATAGAAAAGTTTATATTTCTGGTGAGATTGTACCAGAAGTAGATGCTAAAATTTCAATATTTGATAGCGCTGTACTTTTAGGTGATACAGTTACTGAATCTACTAGAACATTTAATTTCAAACCATTCAAATTAGATGAACATTTAGAAAGGTTATATAAATCATTTAAATTAACACGTATCGACCCTCAAATGACAATAAAGGAAATGAAAAAGGTTAGTCTTAAATTATTAGAAATTAATAAAGATAATTACAAGGCTAATGAGGATTGTTGGCTTGTGCATAATATTTCTCGAGGACATTCAATCACTGGAGGTAATCCAGCTTTGCAAGTCTCTAAGCCAACTGTTATGATTTATACTCAACCTATGAATCTTATTTTGTGGGCTCCTTTTTATACTAAAGGTTGTCATGCAGTAACTCCTCCCACTAGAATGGTGCCCTCACAATCTTTAGATGCTAGAATTAAAAATAGAAGTCGCCTATTTTACACGTTAGCTGAAATTGAAGCTAAATTAGTTGATCCTGATGCGCAAAGTGTCATTCTTGATATTCATGGAAATGTTGCAGAAAATAAAGGTGGTAATATATTTATGATCAAAGATGGAAAGTTAATTACACCAACCACTGCTAATTGTTTGGAGGGGCTTACAAGAAATTCAACAATGGAAATAGCCCGATCTTTAGACATTGAAGTGATTGAAGCTGTTATTCAATCTTATGATTTAGCAACTTCTGATGAAATGTTTATTACTAGTACTCCATATTCAATAATGCCTGCAACAAAGTTTAATGGAATGCCAATTGCTGATGGAAATGTTGGTCCAGTAACTAAGAAATTGATTCAAGGATGGAGCGATAGAGTGGGCGTAGATATTGTTAAGCAAGCAGAAGATCAATTACATAAACATTAAAATGAAAACACTAGAGAAACCAAATGGAATTTGGGGAACTATTCTTTTACCAATTAATAATAATCAAATTGACTGGGCTGCATTTGAAGAACAGATTCATATTTTATGTGACTCCAAAGTTGCTGGTATCTATACTAATGGTACCGCTGCAGAATGTCATAATCAAACAGAACAAGAATTTGATAAATTATCGGAAATAGTTTCAACAATTGCATTAAAAAAGAACAAAAAATTTCAACTTGGTTTAAGTCATACTAATCCAAGAGTTTGCCAAGAAAGAGCAAAGCGAATGGTAAGTTTAAAACCAAATGGATTTCAAATTACCTTACCAGATTGGTGGCCTCCAACTTTTAATGAGTCAAAGAATTTTATTTTAGGTATGCAAGAGGTGGTTGAGGATATTTATATGATTTTATACAATCCTCCTCATGCAAAAGTCCTGCTTTCTCTTGAAGAGATTAGATTATTAAAACAATCTGTTCAAAATCTTGTAGGAATTAAATGTGCAGGCGGTGATGAGCAATGGTACTCACAAAGAAGAGAATTATTAGATGATTTTTCGGTATTTGTGCCTGGACATACGGTTGTATATGGAAAACCTTTAGGAGCAAATGGATCTTATTCCAATGTTGCATGTTTAAGCCCAAATGGCGCTGTTAAAATTTGGGATTTAATCGAGAAAGATTATGAAAAAGCAAAAAAACTAGAAGCAAAAGTCCTAAACTTTATGAAACAACATATTTTACCTTTTGCTAATAAGTTATCAAACACTGGTTTAGATAAATTACTTGCTTCTGTTGGTGGATGGGGACCAGTATCTGAAAAAGTTCTCTGGCCTTATGACGGAGCAACTGCAGAAGATGTAAAAAAAATAAAAATACATGCAAATAATGAATTAGAAGAAATACTAAATGTCTAAAAATATTTTTCTCTCAGGTATATATCATGAAACCCATACATTTTTAGGTGAACCAACTACTTTAAAAGATTTTATTATTTTTCATGATGAAGAAATAATTAATGAAAACACTGGTAATGGATCTCCAACAGATGGTTTTATAGAATATGCTTCTGGTCAAAATTGGAATATAATTCCAGGAATTCAAATGTCAGCCAGACCTTCAGGTACTGTTGATGAAGAATCAGAAAGCTATTTTAAAAAAAATTTCTTTGAAAAATTAAAAGTTTCTTGTCACAACATAGATGCTATTTTCTTAGTTTTACATGGAGCTATGGTAAGCACTAACCATGATGATTTTGAGGGAGATTTTCTCAGAGATATTCAAAGTTTTTTATCAAAAGAAAATATATCTATTCCTATTGTTGCTGTTTTAGATTTACACGCCAATGTTTCAGAAAATATGATTAAGTATAGTACATGTGTTTATGCATATAGAAAAAACCCTCACAGTGATTCCAGAGAAACAGCTGTAAAAGCTGCATCAATTCTAAATGACCTTTTTTTAGATCCTAATGCAAAACAAGTACATCTAGATACAAAATATATTTTACCTCCAACAGGTGTTGGTACAGCAAATGATCCAATGAAAACAATTTTAGAGGAAGCATTAAAAATTGAGCAGAAAGATCCAGAGATCATATGCATTAATGTTATGGCAGGATATTCATACGCCGATATTCCAGATTGTGGTTTTAGTATAAATTGTTGTACCAGAGGAAAAATTAGTGATGCAAAAAATTACTTAGATAAATTGGTCAATATACTTGAAGTAAAAATTAAAGATGGTTATCCAAAAGAAAATTCTCTGGATGAAGCTCTAAATGTGATTGATAATATTACAGAAATTAAAAAACCTATTTTACTAATTGAACCAGCTGATAATATTGGTGGAGGAACACCAGGAGATGCTACTGATTTATTAGATCGATTATTACAAACTAATCATACCGGGATCGTTGCTATCATTAATGATCCTGAAGCCGCAGATGCTTGTCATAAAGCTCATATTAATAATGAAGTTCAGCTACATATAGGTGCAAAATTTGATGCATTTCATGGCAAACCTATTTTTATTAAAGCAAATTTAGAAAGAATTTCTGATGGAAGATTTGAACTTGAAAATAAACAATCTCACTTAGCTTCAATGATGGGAACAAAAATTAATATGGGCCCTTCAGCTGTATTAAAAAATGATCAATTAACCTTATTGTTAACATCAATTAAAACACCACCAATGGATTTAGGTCAACTAACTTCACAAGGTATTAATCCTAGAGATGCAAAATTAATAATAATTAAAGCAGCTGTGTCTCATAAAGATGCTTATGATCCAATTGCATCTCATAGTTTTTATATTGATAGCCAAGGTCTTTGTACAAGTAATTTAAAAAGATTACCTTTTAAAAAAATTGGAAATAAAATTATATCTTTAGATTAGTTTAATCGTTTAAAACCATTATGTGCAATAGGGCCCTCTAATAAATCCATAATATTTCTCCCATCCTCACACTCTTTTATCGTTTGAAAAATAGGGCGTATATTTTCAATGTAACCATCAATGATATCTTTTGTGTGTGCAGTACAAACATAGACTGCAGTTGCAGCAAGATAACCTTTTTTAAGCATTTCTTGAGTAATAAATGTTTTATAGGCCAATGCATTTTCACTTTTAAATGAAAATGTTGTCAGTGCCGCTAATCCACTAATAGTAATTGGAAGATTAAATTCTTTAGACAACTTCATCCACTCACTATTTACGTATTCACCAATTTTTGTAATTTTTTCCCATGATTTTTCTTTATCCATAACTTTTAGTGTCGCAAGACCAGCACTAGATCCAATTCGTTCAGTCCAAAAGGTGCTACTTATAAAAGATTTTTCTGCTGCTTGCATTACATCTCTTTTACCAAGGACTGCAGTTACAGCATATCCATTTCCAAGAGCTTTTCCAAACATTGCGACGTCAGGCTCAACATCATAAAGCATATGTAAACCACCATAATTTTTTCTAAATCCTGATGTACATTCATCAAAAACTAAAACAATATTATTATCATTTGCTAATTTTCTTACTCGTTGCAAAAAATTATTTTCTGGTTCTTTGTTTCGGTAAACTTCCATTTTGATAACGCCAATATTTTTAGTTTTGACTAAGTTTTCTAATTTATCAAAATTATTATACTCAAACGGATATACACTTCCTTTGAGATTTTGTGGTACACCATGAGGATCTAAACCTGGTAGCAGGTGACCATCTAACCCTTTTGAGTCAGATAAATTTGAAGCTAAGTACCAATCATGCCAGCCATGATATCCGCAAAATGCTACATTATCTCTTCCAGATGCAGCTCTTGAAAGACGAATAGCGACTGAATTAGCTTCACCTCCTGATCTTGCAAATCTAGCCATATCAGCCCATGGATGCAGCTCAACTAATCTTTCCGTGAGTTCAACTTCTTCCGGAGCATTAAGAGAGGACATATTACCATTTCCGACTGTTTCTTTGACAGCTTCATCGACTTCTGGATGACTATAGCCAAGTGAATTAGTTCCTGGCATCATTAAGGTATCTATATATTTATTTCCATCGAGATCCCATACTTCACAACCTTTTGTTTTAGTAAAATAAGCAGGCCAATGTTCAGGTAAAAACATTTCAGGCCTTTTTGATAAAAGCATATTACCACCAGCAACAATTTGCTTTGCTTTTGAATATAATTTTTGTCCTTTTCCCATTTTAATTAAACTATGCAATTTTCATTAAAAGCACAATCAGTTTCTTGTGTTCATAGCAAAACACCCATTTTTGCTGCCTTTACTCCAAGAGATGACTTTACTACTTTTACGTGAAACAATTTAGGTTCTTTTTTCAAATTTTTTTTTACGATCTCTACATAACCTTGTGCCATTCCAATACTTCCACCAAGAATAATTATATCTATATCAAATATAGCTTTCAAATTTGCACACAATTCTGAGACAGATTTGGCTGATAGATCGATTATTTCTTTTGCCCATTTTTTATTTTGTAAACTAAGCTTAAAAATTTCTTTAGCACTAATATTTTTATGACCTTTTTGTTTAGCAATTTTACTCATTGCTTTACCAGAAGCGATACTTTCAAAAGTTCCAATTCTACCACTCCCACATTTTGTTTTTGCTAACGTTGAAGTTGTAAATCCTAAATGTCCTGCTAATCCATTTTCTGAGAGAAGAGGTTTATTGTTTAAAATTACACCAACTCCTATACCACTAGAAATTGTAATATATCCCAAACGTTTGTATTTATAACCTTTTCCATAATTTGCTTCCCCTAAAGCTGCAGCCGTTGCATCATTTATTATTGTAGAAGCTGTATTAAATTTTTTTTCTATAAGCTTTTTAAGGGGTATTTTGAAAGTTCCTAAATTTTCTTTATTTACTGGGTACCAATTTCCGTATTGGTCAACTCTACCTGTAATAGCAATGCCTATTTTTTTAGATTTAGATATATTTAAGTTTTTAATATTTTTTTCAATTTGTTGAATGTAATTATTTGCTATTTTATTTATTGAAGTTGGCTCAGTGATAGTTTTTTTAAACTTTCCTTTAATTATTTGAGATACTGATATCTTAGTTGCTCCAAAATCAATTGCGATACCTGATTTGTTAAATATTTTTTTATTCATTTTAATTTTTAATTTTTTTTACAAACCAACTCGTAATATTATCAATACGCGTAATAGCACTTCCAATTGTAACTGCATCTGCTCCTGCTTGTATAGCTTGCTTTGCAAGCTCTGGAGTGTTGTATCGCCCTTCAGCCATTACAAAGCAATTAAGTTTTTTAAATTCTTTAACTAATTTTATATTTGGTTTATCCATATCTTTCACTTGTTTACCAACATAGCCGGCAAGTGTTGTTCCAATAATATCCGCACCCTCTAAAATAGCATTTTTAGCATCATCTAGATTAGAGCAATCTGCCATAGCTAAACGATTTGCTTTTTTAATTTTTAAAATAATTTCTTTTGTTGGAAAAGGCCTTTTCCTATTTGTAGCATCATACGCTATTATCTCTGCACCACTATTAATAATTTTATCGACATCCTTTAAGAGAGGTGTAATTCTAACTTTATAGTTATCTAAGTCATTTTTTATTATGCCAATTATTGGTAAAGAAATATTTTTTTTAACTGCTCGTATATTTTTTTCTCCTTCAATTCGCACACCACCACAACCTCCTATAATTGCAGCTTCTGCCATTGAAACAACAATAGACGTCTTGTCTTGAGGCCCACCCTCATTAGGCTGACATGATACAATGATTTTATTTTTTAATTTTTTTAAAATATTTTTTTTCACAAAGTTAATTATAATGCTTTTAAAAATTTTATTTCTGAAAGATCATTTTCCGACATTAATTTTTTTAAATCATCTTTTATTCCTTTTTCTATCTCTGTATTGACAATACTTGAAAAAGGTTTTCTTACATACCCTGAATCAATTCCCATCCAACTTAATCCCATTTTAATAAATGGATAACCTGATTTTTTTAAAGCATACAAAATGATCATATTGACTTTGTCTTGTAATTTTTTTGCCTCAACAACATTACCATTTTTCATATTTTGAAAAATATCTACAAACATTTCTGGCATTAAATTATAAAACGATCCAATCATACCATCAGCACCTGATATCAGACCAGAGATAGCCATTTCATCCATACCAGAATAAATTTTAAAATATGCTCCAATTTCTTTTTTTATTTTCTCAAAATTAAAATGAGTTGCTGCCGTATATTTAACTCCTTTAATATTATCTATAGCGGCCAATCTTTTTAACATATCAATGTCCATCAAATTTGCATGACTAATGTTATATATAATAATTGGCAAATGTGAGGATTGAGCTATGTCACTATAATAATTATAAATCTCTTCATTAGAAAAATTGTAATAAAAAGGTGGCAATGCTGATAATGCGTCGACTCCAGCATGAGTGGCATATTTTGCTAGATCAGTTGTAATTTTAGTTCCAATAGATCCAACATGCGCAATAACAGGAACTCTGCCATTTACTTCTTCAACAATAATATCAAGCACTTCTTTTTTTTCTTCTGGTGACAATAAAAAAGTTTCACCTGTACTACCAGTTACGTATAAGCCATTAACATTTTCAGCTATTAAATAATTTATTATTTTTCTTAAACCGTCCTTGTTTATAGTTTCATCTCTATTAATCGATGTGATCATAGCAGGCATAACACCATTTAGATCTTTTGGATCATACTTAGACATTTAGCTAATTTCGGGTAAATCAATTAAGTGGCAAGATGCATAGTGTTCATTACCATTTGTTGAATATTTTTTTAATGTTGGTACCTCAGTTTTACAAATGTCAGTTGCTTTAGGACATCGAGGATGAAAAGGACAGCCTTTAGGTGGATTAACTGGACTTGGTACATCTCCTTCCAAAACAATTCTTTTTGTTTGTTTGTCAAGATCTGCAACTGGGATAGCTGAAATCAAAGCTTCAGAATAGGGGTGAAGAGTATTATTATATAGATCTTCAGAAGCACAAAGTTCAACAATTCTTCCAAGATACATAACAGCAATTCGATCACATAGATATTCTGTAACACTCAAGTCATGAGTAATGAAAAGGTAGGTTAGATTTTTTTCTTTCTTAAGTTGCATTAATAATTTTAGTACTTGTGCCTGAATTGATACATCAAGAGCACTAACCGCTTCATCACAAACTATAAGTTCTGGTTCAAGACATAAAGCTCTGACAATACCAATTCTTTGTCTTTGTCCTCCTGAAAATTCGTGAGGATATCTATCCATGTATTCTCTGCGCATATTTACTGCTTCTAGGAGATCACCAATAATTTTTCTCCTTTCCTCTTTTGATTTTATACCAAATTTTTTCAATGGATCTTGAAGAGAGCCAAAAATTGTAAATGAAGGATTAAGAGAAGAGTGCGGATCCTGAAAGACTATTTGTAACTTCTTTCGAAATGGATCCATATCTTTTTTTTCTAAAGATGTTAATTCTGTCTCATCATCATCTTGTGAAATATATTTTACTTCTCCATCCGTAGGTTCTACCAATCTTAGGATGGCTTTACCAAGAGTTGTCTTTCCACAACCACTTTCTCCAGCTAGACCTAAAACTTCCCCTCTAAAAATATCTAAATCCACACCGTCAACAGCCAAAACATGTCCTACAACACGGTTAAAAACACCTGCTTGTACTGGAAAATGTACTTTTACACCGCGTAATTTAAGAATCTCTTTTTTCATTTATATTTCTCAAAAAATTGTTCGTACTTGTGACATCTTACTTGGTGAGTTTCATTTATTTGTGTGATTTCTGGCATCACATCACAACTTTCAGTTTGCCAATTGCACCTTGGAGCAAATTGACAACCTTTAGGTCTATTATAGGGATCAGGCGTTGATCCTTTAATAGGATTAATATCTTGATTTTTCCCTCTTCCAAGTACAGGTACTGATTCTAAAAGAGCTTTAGTATATGGGTGTGTTGGTCGTCTTAAAACATCATCTGCTGTTCCAGCCTCAACAATGTTTCCCATATACATGACTGCAACATTATCAGCTAACTCTGCTACAACTCCCATATCATGAGTTATAAGTATAATAGCTGTATCATTTTCTTTTTTTAATTTATCCATTAGCTCAAATATTTGTGCTTGAATTGTAACATCTAGAGCTGTTGTTGGCTCATCCGCAATTAATATTTTCGGATTACAAGCCATAGCCATTGCTATCATTGCTCTTTGCCTCATCCCACCAGAATAACTGTGAGGATATTCATCAACTCTTTTTTCTGGAAGTGGTATGCCCATGTCATTGAGAAGAGAAATACACTTTTCCCTTATTTCTTTTTTATTGAGATTAGTATGATACTTAAGATTTTCACTTATTTGAAATCCGACTGTGTACACAGGATTAAGTGCTGTCATAGGATCTTGGAAAATCATTGCAATATCTGACCCTCTAATCTCCCTCATTTCTTTTCCATTTTTTTCTAATTTTTCAATATTGATAATTTTATCATCTTTTCGAAATTTAATTTCACCCTCTTCAATACGAGAGAGTGTTGGAAGTAATTGCATAATTGTTGCCGCTGTTACACTTTTGCCACAACCACTTTCACCAACGATACAAAGAGTTTTACCTTTTTCAACATCAAAGGAAACTCCATTAACTGCTTTGTTGCATCGATTATTCGTATAAAAAAAAGTTTTAAGATCTCTAACTGATAGCGCTATATTATTTTTATCTTCCATTACTAACCTTGTTGTGATGGATCTGTTGAATCTCGTAGACCATCTCCTATAAAATTAACACACAGAACAAAAACTGAAATAACAATTCCTACAGGTCCCCACATCCACCAATAGTTTTGTAAAATTAAAATATCTTGTGCAACATTTAAAATATTTCCCCATGTAGGAATATTTAATGGAACTCCTAAACCGAGAAAACTTAATCCTGCTTCTGTCAAAATAAACATTGCAGTTGATAGTGTAATATTTACCATTATTGGGCTTAATGCATTTGGCAACATATGTTTGTAGCATATCGTAAATGTAGATAAGCCAAAACTTCTTAGTGCTTGAACATATTCTTCCTCTCTTAAAGATAACATTCTAGCTCGAGCAAGCCTGTACATACCTCCCCAACCTGTAAGGATAAATATGGCCATTAAATTAAATAAACTTTGACCTGTTATGGATACGAGTAATAAAACTAAAATAATTTGAGGAAAAGACATAAATATTTCAGAAATTCTAAGAGCAATAACATCAATCCAACCACCTTTATATCCAGCGTAACAACCAACCGCTATTCCCACAACAGCTGATAAAATAGCACTTCCTAAACCAATAAATATTGAAACTCTGCCTCCAAATAAGACTCTTGTAAACACATCTCGCCCTGTACTATCCGTTCCAAACCAATGATCAAACGATGGTGGTTGTCTCATGGAACGTAAGTCTACTCGCATCGGATCATATGGTGAGAGAAGAGGAGCAAAAATAGAAGCTAAAATAATTATTGTAAAAATGATTAAACCTAAAACTGCTAAACGGTTATTTAAAAATTTATTAACTATTCTACTTCTTTTTTTTGTAGAAAAAGTTTTTTCCTCTTCACGTTTTCTTATTTGATCAAATTTCTTATCTAGTGAAGACTTTGCCATTATTCTTTTCCTAACCTAACTCTTGGGTCAATTAACGCTGTTAAAACATCTATTATTAAACTTGCTGTAAGAACAACAAAAACATACATTAGTGAAATTGTCATGACTAAAGGATAATCAGAAGCACGCACAGAGCGAATAAACATACTGCCAATGCCTGGCCATTGGTAAACTTGTTCGATTATAGTCGATCCTCCTATAAGTAAAGGTAGACGAAAACCAATTAGCACAACAACTGGTGTTAAGGCTACTCTAAATCCGTGTAATATGTTTACTCTCCACTCAGGCATTCCTTTTGATCGAGCAGTAGTAATAAATTCTCGTGCTAAAACATCTAACATTGATGAACGTGCATAACGCATAGCTCCTGCAGTCATCATTAATGCCAATACTAAAGAGGGGAGAACAATATTTGGTATACGATCCCACAGTGTTTCATAATGAGGTAGTAATCTACCTCCAACGGGAAGCCATTTTAATTCGATTGCAAATAAAAGAATAGCTACAAGTCCAAAAAAAAATTCAGGTATTGAAACTCCAGCCATTCCAGCAACCGTAAGAGAATTATCAGTACCAGAACCTCTCTTAAGGGCACTAATAACTCCTAAAGAACAACCTAAAATTGTTGAGAAAAATAAAGCTACCATAGATAGCTCTAAAGTTGCAGGAACTGTTTTTACCATTATCTCAGAGATAGCAACACCGCCAGCCATGGAATAACCCATGTCTCCTTGAACCATACTGGTTAACCAAATCCAGTATCGTGTAAGGAAACTTTGATTTAGCCCATACGCTTCACGCATTGCATCAAGTTGTTCCGCAGTAATTGTTGATGCGAGTTCAGGACTGATCATATGTGAAACAGCATCGCCAGGTGATAATTCTAATCCTGAATAAACAAGAAAACTTATGACAAGCAACATCGGAAAGAAAATGAATAAACGTTGAATAATATAAGTGGTCACTTTTACTTTCCGTTATTATTAAAAAAAGAAAGCTGAGGCGTATGCCTCAGCTTTAATGATTAAATCAACTATGGTTTTGGATACTGCATAATCCACATCATACGAGTATAAGGGATATCAACAGCTTTAGTTCCCATGTTGTCCATAGCATCTAGTGCAGCAACATCGGCTACGTTTTTAGTAAATCCGTAGTCCATTTTTCCTGCAGCAGCATTCTTAATTAAGTTACCATCACCATCATAACTTGGGTAAGCAATGATATCAAAACCAGCTTTACCGCCATGATAGCCGTCAAAAGGCTCGAACTTCGCAAAGTCGTTCATTTTAACTTCAGTAATTTTGAATGCTCCAGATCCTATTGGCATTTGCCAGAAATCACTTTGTTGGAATTTCAAAGGATCAACATCACCTAATAAGTGCTTAGGTAAAATAGCAAATTGAGTGAACGTAGTTAAGATGTTAGGATCAATTTTTGTTAATTCTAACGTAATAACTCTGTCTGCAATATTGTATTTAATACCAGAAACATCATCAGTTGAGCCGTCTTTAAAAGCATCAGCACCTTTGATTGATCCAACTGTGTTTCCAATTAGAGCGTGCATTTGAGGCGCTTTCATAGCAGTACGAATACTCCATGCTACATCCTCAACAGTTACATCGTTTCCATCATGGAAAGTAAGACCATCTTTTAGTTTAAATGTTAAACTTAAACCATCAGCAGCTAATTCATAACTTTCACAAGCTGAACATCCAACTGGTTGTAACGCACCATCAGCAACTAATAGTCTATCGAATACAACTTTGTTGTGTATCCATAAACCAAGGTTGTACCAAGGTTGTTCAAAGAATTCAACAGGACCAGTGTTAGTTTGTAATGTACCACCACTTACGTTCCAATCAGTAATTCCCCAGTTATAGTTGTACTGAGCGTTACCATATGCTCCACCATTTCTATCAACTTTATTACTCTCATAGATGAATAATTTTTGATAGTACAATGGACAAATGTTAACTTGCTCCATTTGATATTCTTGTATTTCAAAGAAAGCAGGTTTTAGAACTTCTGGATCTGCACTTGAATTGATCTTTTCAATTAGCGCATCCATTTTTGGATCACCAGGAGTTTGTGGATTTAGACCTGTTTTAAAAGTATTGTAATACTCTTGCATTGCAATGGCTGCACGAGCACCATAACCTAAGTCATAGTCAACAGCAGCTGGTCCGTTCACACCATCATCAGGAACTGAGTTAAGTTGTGCACCAACATCACCTTGTAATAGACGGTAAGTCATTTTAACACCAACATCAGCAAAGTATGCTTGAATTGCTGCCATGAAGTCAGCTGTTAGCTGATCTCCATAATAGAATACCATATCAAGTTCTCTATTAGAGTCCCAATTTGCTTCTGCTAACAGTTGACGAGCCTTTTCAGGATTGTAACTGTAATCAGGTAGATTTGGAGACTTCATTGGACCGTTTGGTAATAAACTATCCGCCATTATGATTTGATCTTCAAATAATGTTTCACCGATTGTTTTCATGTCAATAGCCATACACAAAGCTTGTCTAACACGAGGATCGGATAATTGGTTACTGTTTGTAGGTTGAGCTGAAGCTGATGAAATGAACATCAGATGAGCCAACACTGCAACTATAACCACATATAGTTTTTTCATATTTCCTCCTATTGAGTAAAATACGCTACTAGCTAGCATATAATGGCTATATAAACATAATGTTAAACTTTAAACAAGGTATAAAATGATACAGATTAAATCTAGTTAAAATATTGAAATTGTTAAGAAAAATTAGTTTTTAATACTAACTCTTTTAAGCATTTTTTCATGCATTTCTTTTGACCCATCATGATAAGTTCCAAACCATTGATCAAAAGGAATCATGAGATTTCCATAATTTACCTCAAAATATTTATGATGAAGATAATGATTATAATTACTGAGATCTATTGCTCTCTTATCATTGATCATCATTTGCTTAAAACCTATATGACCATTTGCTGATCCTAAGCCCGCATGAAATAAATGATAAGTAGCATGTAGTGGATGTGAAAGAATAACCCAATGAATGATAACACCAGAAAAATATAATAAATGTTCAATAGGATGCATTGATAGGCTAGACCAAGGTCCAGGATTAACATTTCGATGATGAACAGAATGAGCAATTTTGTACATAAATTTAAAGTGTAAGAATCGATGAATTAAATAAAAGTGAGCATCTCTAAATGCTGGAATTAGTAAAAGAATAATAAAGAAATAAATTGGTGCTTCACTAAATTGAATAAAAGGTACCAAACCAGAAGCATAAAACCAAAAAGATAAAACCTCGTAAGCTGTCCAAATAGGAACACCCCAAAATAAACTCCAAAATAAATTATCAAATATTTGTTTATTAAATGTAAATATCTTTTGAATTTTTTCTGGCCAGTTTGGATTAAATTTAAATTTTATTCCTTGAGATTTTTTTACATAAAGTGGAATATGAATTAAACTAAAAAAAATTGTACCTATTACATAGTTCCTAATTAAGATTTCAGAAATCCAACCTGGCGAAAGATTTTTCATTTCAGAAAGTGCAGGTGTAAAAAAATAGTAAGCAATAAATGCAACAGCTAAGTAAACAAGATTCCAAGAAAAAATATATGAAAAGATAAACCAATCTAAAATTTTTTTTAAATTAAAAGGAAGTATCCAAATAGGATTTTTATCAGCCGCTTCTTTAGGAACGAAATGACCTCTTTTATCTCTATATCCAAAATTTTCTTCTTTGATCATCTTATTTAATTTTTTTACTATATTTAATATTTAATGCAATATTTTGATAATACCATTTTAACTCAGCTTAAATTCTTTTTTAAATTCACTGATTGTTAATACCTCATTAACTGGTTTGTCCCAACGAATGCGGTGTATTCTTGGGAATCTCATTGCTACGCCCGACTTATGTCTAGTACTCGGAAACACATCATCGAAGGCTACTTCTAATATAATCTCTTTTTTTACTTCTCTCACAGGACCAAATTTATTGATAGTATTATTCCTAATAAATTTATCTAATACTAATAGTTCTTTGTCAGTGTAACCAGAATAAGCCTTTCCTATTGGCACTAATTCACTTTCTTTCCAAACACCAAAAGTAAAATCTGAATAATACGATGATCTTTTGCCATGTCCTCGTTGAGCATACATTAAAATAGCATCAACTAGTTTTGGATTTTTTTTCCATTTGTACCAATACCCCTTTTTTCTCCCTGGTAAATATTCACTATTTTTAAGTTTAATCATGACTCCTTCATTCAAATCATCATGAAAGTTATTTTTATACTTAGTTAATTCTTTCCAGGTTGAAAAATTAATGATGGAAGATAAATCAATTTGATTAGTTTTATTTTCTTTTTGAAATTTTTCCAAATATTTTCTTCTATCAACGAGAGATAATTTTCTTAAATCTTTTCCTTTATAAAAAAGGATATCATAAGCTCGTATGAAAACAGGAAACTTCTTTTGAAGATCTTTTGAGGCTTTTTTCCTATTTAATCTTTGTTGTAGATCATTAAAACTAGAGGGCTTAAAATTTCCCCCCACAAGTAATTCTCCGTCAATAACGGCATCACCTTTAGTAGTTTCAATTATTTCGGGGAATGCAGATGATATATTATCACCTGTTCTTGAGTATAGCGCAACACTTTTTGATGAAACCATAAGCTGAACTCTAATCCCATCCCATTTATATTCTGCTTGAAATTCATTAGCGTTTAATCTTTTAAAATCTTTTTCCTCATCAATAGGATTAGCAAGCATCATAGGATGAAATAATTTTTTAAAATCTATTTTTGGTTTTGATGTTTCATTTTTTAACCATTGAAATAAATTTTCATATGGAAATTCTAAACCATGCCAAATTTCTTCAATCTCATTTACAGATTTGTTATACAGATCAGCTAAGGCCGTTTTTACTAATCTTTCCGAGACTCCAATTCGCAGTCCACCCGTGCAAATTTTAATTAAAGTCCATCTTTCGTTATTAGATAGTTCGCTCAAAACTTTACTAAACTCTGTATTAATTTCAGACTTTTTAATTTTTTTAATATTTTCTATTAAGGTAGATAAATTTTGTGATTCCCCCTCTTTTTTTGTTGGCCAAATTAATGATATTGTTTCTGCTAAATCCCCAACATAGTCATATGAGTAATCAAATAAATGTTGATCTACTTGCTCATAGACAAGCTCTCTAAGTTTAGATGCTTTAATAAATTGAAATGAAAGTTGGTCAGACAAAATTGCAAGCGCATATGAGCGGTTGATATCAAGTATTTTAAAATAATCTTGAAGTAATTTAATTTTGGTATTTCGACTTGGTGTTAAAATCAAATTGTGAAGTAAGGAAGAGAATTTTTTCATTCTATTTCCTCATCACTTCTCCCCTGTATAGAAAGAGGTTTGGAAACAAGATTTTGTTTCTTACAATAATAAACTAATGCATCTTCCTGACCGTGTGTAATAAGAATATTTTTCGCTTTTGATTTTTTAATTGTATCTAATAATTCATTCCAATCGCTATGATCACTAATAACTAACGGTAATTCAATACCTTGTTGTTTTGCTCTTTGCTTAACAGTCATCCATCCACTTGCCATGCAAATAATAGGATTAGGAAATCGTCTTGACCAACGATCTTTTAATGCTGAAGGAGGGGCAATAATTATTTTACCCTCATAAAAGTTTTTATCTTTTGAAGAGACTTTTTCAAACTTTCCAATATTAATTTTTTCTTTTGAATAATATTGGCATAACTTTTCTAGAGAGCCATGAATATAAATTGTCTCATTATATTTCTGCTGGCGTAAAAGATTCATTACTCTTTGTGCTTTGCCAAGAGCATACGCACCAACAATATGACAATTATTTTTATTTATCTTTACAGATCGTATGAGTTTTTGAATTTCATCTTTGGGATCTGGATGTTGAAATATGGGTAATCCAAATGTTGCTTCGGTAATTAAAGTATCACATTTAACCAGTTTGAAATTTTTACATGTTTCATCTTTTCCTACTTTATAATCGCCTGTGATGACTAAACGGTGATTATTTTTTTCAATTAAAACTTGAGCACTCCCTAAAATATGTCCAGCAGGGTGAAGTGTAAAATCATAGTTTTTAATTGAGTATTTTTGTCCGTATCTAAGAGGAGTAAATTTCTTCGCACATTTATCTCCGTAGCGAATTTTCATTATGTCTATTGTTTGCCTAGTAGCAATAACATGATCATGTCCAAATCGGGCGTGATCTGCGTGACCATGTGTAATAATTGCTGTTTTTTTCGGCAATATTGGATCTATATGTACATTTATATCTTTGATAAACAGCTGATGGTTAATGAAATCCATATGAATATAAATAAATCGAATCCTTTATTATTACACCCCTTAAACAAGTGGATGAAGAAAAAAAAATGGTCCTGGTTTCCACATCAAATTGAAACGTTTCATTATGTTCGAACTGGGTCTGATGTTGTTGTATTTGCTCCTACTGGAGCTGGAAAAACGTTAACAGGGTTTATTAATCCAATAGATGATTTAATAAAATTAAAAAAATTTAAAGGTCTTCATACTCTCTATATTTCTCCATTAAAATCTCTTGCCAACGATATTGTGAGAAATTTAGAGAAACCTATTAATGAGCTTGATTTAAATATTTCATTTCAAGTAAGAACTGGAGACACAACACCTTATAAAAAACAAAAACAAAAACAAAAACCTCCAAATATCCTTATTACAACTCCAGAGTCACTTGCATTGTTAAATTCATATGAGAATGCAAAAGAATTTTTTCACAATCTAAAATATATAATTATCGACGAGATACACACTTTTTTAGATAATAAGAGAGCTGATCTTCTCAGTTTAAATATTGAGAGAATACAAACTTTCTCTCCAAATTTACAACGAATAGGTTTGTCAGCAACTCTCAAGAACAAACAAGACGCCAAAAAATGGCTTTGCCGCAAAAAACCAAAAATAGTTTCTTATGAAAATTCAGTTTTACCTAAGATTAAAATTTTAGAATCAAAAGAACGTATTCCTTGGTCTGGTCATATGGCTACTTATTCTATTAATGAAATCTATAAAGAAATAATGAAATCAAAATTAACTATTATTTTTGTTAATACGAGGGCGCAAGCCGAATATATGTTTAAAAACTTATGGCTAATTAATAAGAAAAAATTAAAAATTGCTGTTCACCATGGTTCACTAGAAAAAAACTTACGTTTAAAAGTAGAAAATAATCTTAGCAAAGGATTAGTTGACTGTGTTGTTGCTACCTCTTCTTTAGAGCTTGGATTAGATTATGGAGATGTCGAAAAAATTATTCAAGTTGGAGCACCTAAAGGAATTAATAGATTATTACAGCGTGTAGGAAGATCAAATCATAATTTAAATACACCTTCAAAAGCAATTTTAGTACCCACTAATCGTTTTGAATTTATCGAAGCAAAAGCTGCTATTGAAGAAATAAAAAAAAATAACTTAGATAAAATAGTTTTAAAAGAAGGAAGTTTTGATGTTGTAGCTCAACATATTTTTGCAACGGCTTGTGCGGGGCAATTTAATATTCATGATCTCTACAAAGAAATTATCAAAGCATATCCATACAAAAAATTAAAACTTAATGATTTTAAACAATTGATTAATCTCATACAAGATGGCGGATATGTTTTAAAAAATTATGATCAATTTAAGAGAATCTTCCAATTGAGAGAAAATAAAAATATTTATAAGCTAGTAAATAGAAGAGAAACAAGAAAATACCGCATGAATGTTGGAACAATAATTGAAAATCCGATGTTAAAAATAAAACTTGGAACAAAAACATTAGGGAATATAGAAGAAGTTTTTATTCAAAATCTTTCTCAAGGTGATTCATTTATATTTGCCGGTCAAGTACTAGAATTTCAATCAATGAAAAATAATTTAGTACAAGTTAAAAGAAGTAAATCTTTAATTTCAAAAATACCATCATACTCTGGAGGCAGAATGCCATTATCAACAAATTTGGCTAACTCAGTTAGGGCTTTATTGGCGAAAAGTAATATGTGGGATTCATATCCAGAGCAAATTACTGAATGGTTAAAAAGACAAAAAAATATATCTAAAATTCCTAAAAAAAATGAATATCTAGTTGAACAATTCCCTCGAAAAAAAAATTTTTATACTGTTATCTACACTTTTGCAGGATGGCATGCCAATCAAACATTAGGTTTTTTATTGCTCAGAGGCTTTAAGGAATTTAACTGTAAACCTCTAGGTTTTGTTGCAAATGATTATGCTATTGTTTTATGGTCTTTAAAAGAAGTTAAAGAAATTAAAACAATTCTAAATTTAGGATTGTTAGATAAACATTTAGATAATTATCTTGAAGAAACTTCAATAGTCAAAAGATTGTTTAGAGATAATGCAATTATATCTTGTTTAATAGAAAGAAGGTTGCCAGGGATGGAAAAAACGGGGAAGCAAGTTTTATTTAGTTCTGATCTAATTTATACAGTTCTCAAAAAAAATGAACCAGATCACATTCTTCTACAATCATCATATGAAGACGCAAAAAAGAATATGATTGATTATGATAGACTTAGAGAAATCTTAAAAAAAATTGATAAAAAAATTATATTAAAAAAACTCACAAGTATCTCACCTTTGGCTGTTCCGATTATTCTTGAGATAAATAAAGAAAATTTATCAAAAAAGGAAACTGATGAATATATTTTAGAGGATTTAGAAAATGAAATATTAAAAGAGGCTAATGTACTATCAATTAATTAACTTTGGTAATGAAGAATTTTATGCATATCCAAATAAATCTCTTTATTGGAAAAGATTAAAGACATTAATTGTAGCAGATTTACATCTTGGCAAATCTATTAGTTATGCAAAGAATAAACAATTTTTACCTCCGTATGATACTAAAGAAATATTAAACGAACTTTTTATCAGTTTAGATAAGATTAAACCAAGTAATTTAATTATAGTTGGTGATTTATTACACGATGTTTTTTCTACTTTGAGTTTAAAAGATCAAGATCATAAAAATCTTAGTCAATATATGGATAATACTGATTTCATATGGATCAAAGGTAAT
Source organism: uncultured Alphaproteobacteria bacterium (assembly GCA_902587565.1). Taxonomy (GTDB): domain Bacteria; phylum Pseudomonadota; class Alphaproteobacteria; order HIMB59; genus CACPNW01. The sequence continues at coordinate 131,433 of CACILT010000002.1, read as the reverse complement.
CATGATAAAAATATACAAATTGAAGGTTTTAAATATTGTACAAATTATAAAATTGATAAATTTTTGTTTACACACATGCCTATTAAAACATCTTCATTTCAAATTTGTGGTCACTATCATCCAAAAGTAAAAATTTCACACAGAGGGAAAACTATTTTTAAAACATCTTTTGTGCACAATGAAAAAATATTCATTTTACCAAGTTTTGGAATTTTAACGGGTGGATTGGATATCCATTCTAAACAAATAAGTGATGTTTTAGGTAACAATAATTTGAGTATTTATCCTGTGGGACAGGACAAAGTTTATAAATTATAATTAAAGTAATTATTAATCACGATCCCAATTAAAATAATAAAATTCAATACAAATAATAAAACTGAAAGCAAATGCATATATTTAAAATTTGAAGATGCTTTTTTATCACCTTCTAATTCTTTATCTCTAAAATCATTAATTTTAGGTGTTAAATAATTTCGATTAATAATAAAACTCATTGCCACTATTATTAATAAAATAGAATTTAAAATATTACTCGAAATATAACAAAGGAATAAAGATAAAATGGCTATTATAAATCCAAATAAAAACATTCGAGGAAAAATTGTTCTTAACAATTTACTGCTAGCATTTGTACTTAAAGTGGCAAAGACTGAGGGTGAGACAACAGCCATAAAAAAAATCATAGATCCTATTAAGACTGCTAATAAAAAATTAAGAGTATAAATTATCATAGGTCAAATTGCTCTTCATAAAGAGCAATTGTACTAGTTATGAATTATCAATTGCTGATTTTAATTTTCTATATTCCATAGAATTAGTTCCAGCTAAAGTTTCTAACTTTAACAACATTTCATTTGCTTTATTCATCTTTCCAAGTTTGATGTAAAGTTCACCTAGATATTCGTGTGCTCCTAAATGTTCAGGATTTGCTTCTAAAGCAATTTGATATGCATCGAAAGCTTTGTCTAAATTTGGCTCACTATGTTTTCTATAACTAAATCCAAGCAAATTATACACATCGGCTTTTTTATCACCAAGATCTTTACGCTTAGCCATTTTTTCAAGCAATTTGATCGATTTATCAAACTTCTTGTAATAGACTAATTCGTACGCTTTATCATAAAGCTTAATAACTTGTTCACCTGCAGACATAGTTGAGCTACTATCGTCTGAACTTGCAGCAGCAAATACACCAGAACTAATAAATAATAATGTAAGTAATATTCTAATCATTAAATTCAAATATGTTTGTTTAAACTAATTTCAATATTCGTTTGTGAATTAATTTAATTAATGACAGGCAATATTATATTTTTTTAATCTGTAATAATTATATGGCCACGGCGTTATAAAGCCTGCAAGAAGCATTATAGGTATTACCCACCATACAAGTTTAGCGCCACCCATAATGATCCAGTCCACTGCATTCATAGCTATTTCCATAGACACCATTGAAATTAAACTCATTCCTATGGCTGTTTTAAAAGCTTTGCTGATAATCATTTGTCTGGATAAAACGACCGTCTCTAAAATGATGCTAGTAATAATACCATTAATGATTGCTAGGATCATAATATAAAGAGTAGGCCAAGGAATACCAGTTAATTGAAAATAAAGTATAGTTCCAAAATCACCAATACTACATCCTAGCAAACACCAAGCAGTATTTTTAGCACTTCTTCTCCATGTATGTTTACATTTCCAATGAAAACGTGGAGCTGGTTTTTTTAATGTTTCAACAACAGACATTAAATTATATTCCTTGTTTAAATTCGAATGTATTATTTATATCATTAATTTCATAACTATCAATTGTACCATTCGTCCATTTGATTGTTATATTTTTAATGATTTCACCTTCACGTAAACCGTAATGAGCTACTGGTTCCATTTGACATAAATATCCTGACCCAGCATCAATAGTCTTGGCATGATTTCTTAAATTCGTATGTAAGGTAACAGTTGCACCTCTAGCTGGAGCACCAAAAATATTTAGAGGTTCGATTCTAATATAATTACTATTTGAAACATTTGCCTTAAATAAACTAAGTGGTTGAGCTCCAGATTCACCATGCGAAATAAGTAATTCTAAAATTCCATCTCTATCAATATCAGCAACAGCTGCACCAGTTCCTAGACCTTTTTCTTCAAGTGCTGCATCTAATTTAATTTCTTCTAAGACTCCTTCGTCAAGAATACGAAAGAGTTTGTTTGGTTGACCAATATTATTTAAAAAAATTTCATCATAACCATCATTATCAAAATCAGCCGATATAACTGTTCGTATTCTACTTGGCGCTCTGAATTCTAATGATGACATATCAAGAAAAGACTCTTTTTGTTTTACAAAAATACGATGATAACCTTCCCAATTACTAGTTACGATATCAAGTTGCCCTCTATATAAAAAATCCGTTAATGCTGTTCCGCGACCATTTTGAAAAGTATCTTGGACATTTTTTTCAATTGCAATATCCTTAAAATTACCATTGATATTTTTATATAAAAAATTTGGCCCCCGCTCATTAGCTGCAAATATATCCATATTATCAGAAATTATATGACCTGAAATTACAGCTCTTCCTCCAGTAATTTGGTCAATCCCTAGAATTGGTGCTAAATCTTCAACTTCATTTTCTTTAATTTCATAAAATCTAGTAGGACCTCCATAATTGGCAACATATATACCGTATTTACCTGATCCATTTCTGTCTACACAAACAACTGATCTGCCTGCCGTTAAATTTAAATTCTTTGAATTTTTTTCAAGCTCAAAATAATCTAAAATTTTTTTGTTATTATCAAGCAATCTATCAGAGTATTTTTTTTCTCCTGCGTACGTATCAGTATTTAAGAAGTAAATTTCTTCAAAACCATCCTGATCTATATCGCAAGCTGATACACCGATAGTTCTTCTACTTTTATCAAGGAATAAATCATTTTGTATTGTATTAATTAGTTTTCCATTTTTATAACTAAGAGCAAGATTAGAGTAGCCAAAACCTGTAACAATAAATTCATAGTTTCCATCTTTATTAAAGTCAGTTACTGAAACTCCATAACTTAATCGATCGTTATTATTTTCTATTATATTTGAAATATTAGAAAAAAATTCTGCCTTAGCCATACTGGATATTAATATGATAAAAATAAAAACTAACTTACTCATTTCAAGTATTTTCAATTTGCCAACCTAATAAAAATGTCACCCATTCCAAAATTAAGTTCCTCAAGAGGCATGCTATTTCTAGCTTCGCACATAGGGCCAGTTATCTGATCATTTTTTATGTAATCAATATCGTAGGCATTACATATATTTGCATTATGCAATACACCAATAACCAGTTTGTTATCTACAGAGTATGTATACTCTTTATTTAATTTATTACCCTCACAAAAATAATCTCTATTAACAAGTTCGGGAAAATCATTTTTATTACATGGATTGTCGATAACGATTGTGTAAATTTCTTTTGATTGATCTTTAAAATCAAATTTAATTTTTTTTGTTTCTGAATATTTCATTACATCGCATAAGCAAGGCCAACAACATTTATAATATTGACCACAAATTCTTTCATCATTTTCTAAATTAGTAAGAAAAATTTCATCTGGTTGAGCATCTGGAGGAATTAGAGAACCTGAAACAGCACAGTATAACTTGTTAAATTGTATGAACTCTTCATATTCTAAGTTTTGATCTAAAATATATTTAAAAAATCTTGGTCCTGCTGCATTCCTATTTCCGTCAGGGAAAATAGTTGACCAATCATTAACAAGTCTTTCGTATAATTTTTCTGTGTTAGCATTAGCCTTAGTGATGGATATTAAAATAAATACTAAGGAGATGAAAGTAATTAATTTTCGCATAAAAATTAAATAGGTTTAGCTTTAAAAATGTAAATGCCCTTTTTTGAAACTATCTTTAATTAGCTCAAAACACTTTTTATAGGTTTTATCTTTATTTATGGTATTGTCGCACTTGAAGAATTTGACTTATTTTGTGCTAAATACTAGAGAGTAATCTTAATTTGGGGCGTCGCCAAGCGGTAAGGCACCGGTTTTTGGAGTCGGCATTCGTAGGTTCGAATCCTACCGCCCCAGCCAAAAAATCATAGTAGCATTCTGAATTGAACGTGTTCGCGGCACATACGCGGCACTTAGAAAGGAAGAAATGGCTACAATTAATAAGCATTATAAAAAGTGGCAAGCGCATGTTCGTAAGAAAGGTATACGAGTCGTTAAGTCATTTTGGAAGAAGTCAGATGCATCTGCGTGGGCCTATAAAACAGAAGCTCAAATAGAAACGGGTACATATAGACGTGTACAAGAAGCAGAAAGATTATCTGATATTAAACTGAAAGAGGTATTAAATATTTATTATGAAAAATACCTAGTTCTAAATTCAACTGATCATAAGAAAGAGAAATACTTAATTGATCATTTGTCAAAAAAACCGATTGGCAATATGTATCTATCCGACATCACGGGTAGTGTATTAGCTAAGTTTAGGGATCATGAGCTAGAGGAAGAGGGTAGGTCAAATGCTACTGTAAAAAAGTATCTGATGATGTTCTCTAGAGCTATCAATAAAGTTAAAGCTGAGCATAATATTCCAATTACTGTTAACCCTGTAGGCACAATAAAAATGCCTGCTGAACCACCGCCGATTGATCGTATACTTACTAGGGAAGAATGGCGGAAGCTGTTGGTGGTTTGTGCAAAGAGCAATCTATATTTTATGAAAGAGATTGTAATTGTTGCAAGAGAAACACTTTGCAGAAGGGGCGAGCTCTTGCGGCTGAAGTGGCAAGACGTTAACTGGGAGCAAGCAACTGCACGCATAAACATTACCAAAACTAAAAAGCCAAGAGAGATTGGTCTAAGTCCGTTAGCAATAGCAACGTTGAGGTCTCTACCTAGGTCAACTGATGGTAGATTTTTTCCATGTAATGTTAACGGCTTCAATTCTTATTGGCGCAAGGTGCTGAGAGCTGCCGAACTTGAAGGTGTATTTACTTTTCATAGATTACGCCATCAAGGTGCTACTGATCTAGCAGAAAGTGATTGGTCTATTGCTGAACTATCTGCACAAGGTGGCTGGTCGAGTCTGGCATCATTAAAACGCTATACTCATATTCAAGCTAAGCACTTAGCAAAGAAAATGAAAACGAGGGCATGATTTATGTTTGGTTTCATTTGTTGGTTGGCGGGAAATATTATCTGGTGGGTTGGATTAATTTATATCATCCATTGGTATTTCTTTTAAATTATTAAATAATGTTGCGGCTGTTGCACACTTGCACGGCCGCACATCCCTTCAAAACTTTTTTTTATTACGCTGACTCTAAGTTGATCCCATTAAAGTTTTAAAAGAAAGGCGTGTAACCCGTGCACAAGAAAAAAACGAGAGAAGATAAAAGGAAAAACTACACGGCGAAGATGTGCAGACATTGTGTAGGCCCGTACAAATTGGAAGCTCTTCGAAAGAGCCCTATAGGAATAATAATTAGCGGTGATCCTTGTGCCGCGTGCCTAAAAAGATACTCTATGTTACTTGTAACTTGGCCCAAGTAACACGAGGTAACACAAGTAACGCATCTGGATTGTTTGGTTTTATTTTGTGAAATATTTTTATCCCATAAAAAAAAGATAATATTTTTTATTGCAATATTTTGAATCGTAATTAATTATTAATCAGCTTTAGCAACTAAAGCATTAGTGAGAAACTTTTGGAATTATAACTCACGTAGACAAAAAAAATAAATCCCGATCATAGAGAAAGCCGAAAGTAGAAAGTAACATCATGTGATGTGAGTATCACGTGATTAAAACTTAACTTACCATTGTTGTTGAAGGAAAAATAAAATGAACAGACTAGTTGATGAAAACACACTAGCAGACAGACTCAACGTAAGTGTTCACACACTACGTAGAAACCGCATGAAAGATGATGGCATTCCTTATTATAAGGTATCTGGTCCAAGATCAGCGGTCCGTTATGATCTGCAAAAGGTTCAAGAATATTTGGAGGACAAAAACAAAAAATAATTTCTTGTAAAAAGAAAATGCCCCGCTGGTAACGGAGCATGGGATTAACGATTATGTCGAAACTAAATAGAAGTTTTAGTAGAAATAATAATAACACATCTACTAAAAATAATAAATGGTTTGGCCTAGATGATCATATGAAGCATCTGCCAGATCATAAGAAAAAAGATGGTGGCTACATCTGCCGCTGTCCACTCTCACACAATCATAAAAATAACGATAAAAATTATAGTTTCGTTATTAATGAGGTTGTTTCAAATAAACATAAAGACGAACACGGAAGATATAGAGACGTTGTTGTCTATAGATGTCTGAGCGGTTGCTGTGATCAGCAAGAGTTAGGCGCTTTCTTTAAAAGGAGGTTATTCTAATGTCTGCTGAATGTTTAAAAAAATATAATACGCATCCATTTCCAGATGATGATACGTCATATTTAAAATTATTCGATATAGATCGTTATAATAAAAAATATTGGCTCTACAAAACTATAGAGGGTTGGACCATTAAAGGTGTGATACGTCATATTAATAAAGATGGTAGCAAAAGAATATTCCAATTTTCATATGATGGTAACAAATTTGTAAACGTTACTAAGCATATAAAGAATTGCCCGCCGCTTCACGCAGACAAGCTACAGAAGCTAGACCAAGATCATCAAATTAGATTTGGTGAAGGCGAAAAAGTTGCTGATGCTATGCAAGCATATTTTCCAGATGCATTTTGTACTACATGGTCTGGAGGTTGTAAGAATTGGCGCAAGACAGATTGGTCCGTGTTACGCGGATTTACAGACGTGGTTATTGCACCAGATGCTGATAAAGGCGGAGTAGATGCTGCCGAAGAAATAGCGTGGCATTTAGATGAGGAATACGGCGTAAAAGCACGTGTTATTGATCTACCTAATACACTTCCTATTGGTTGGGATTTCGCTGATGAAATACCAGATGGCATTAACATTAGTAAGCTAATTGAAAATGCTAAAGCACCAGACAAGAGAAGTGGTTGGGAAAATATAGATGATGACATCGCCCGTAAACGTTTAGTCTACATCATAGACTCTTTGAAACTCTATTGGGATAGAGACAATCGTAAGATGATGAAAGAGCAGAATATAAATCTGCTTTATAAAAGGAATAGAACTAGACTACGCGTTACCCCCGTTGCATATCTACATGAGCAAGGGATTGAGTGTGTTGATGGTACGGCTTATTGGCCAAGTGATGATGAAATCATTAGAGATGGTTCATTAACATTTTTAAATACGTTTAGGCCTAACTACATAGCACCCGTTGTAAACGTAGACATGAATTTGATTGCTAATATTAGAAATCATATGAAGCATGTTTTATGTGCTGGTGACGAAGCAACATTTGCATATTTAGAGGATACATTATCTTTTGATTTTCAATATCCAGAACGCAATAGAACTTTTGCATGGATATTTTCTTCAGCACAAGGTGTTGGCAAAACATTAATGTTTCATTTCTTAAACAAGTGTTATGGCAAACATAATTGCGCTTGGGTTCATACAGACAACCTAGTTGATAAATACAGATCATTTATGAAATCATGCTACGTCATATTTTGTAATGAGATTGATATCAGCGGCGCGGGTAATGGTCAGAAGCTAGATAAGCTAAAGGAACTTATTACCGAGGACATGCATCCGATTGAACAGAAGTATGTTGATACTATTAATCATAAAGGGCACTTTAGATTATGGGCATCTTCTAATAAGCATATACCTATTAAACCAGAGAGTTCAGATAGACGTATAGCTTTTGTAATTATTAGAATAACAAGAGAACAACTTTTAAAAGATGATCCAGATTATTTTAATAAGTTATGGGCAGACGTTGAGAATGATGAAGTTATAAAACATTTTTATAATTATTATAAGAATAGAGAGATAAGTCCTTCATTCAATCCTAACGAACCGATTAACACTACATCAAGAGAAGAACTAATCCAGATTGCTAGACCACAAGCATTTAAAGAATTAGATGACTTGTTAAAACAGCGGTCTGGTGTCTTTGATAGAGATATAGTTAACACGAGGGATATATTAAATCATTTACGTTACTTGGATGATCAACGCGCTGATAATAAACAGCGGCCAAGGTATGACAGATTTGATGAGATGACTATCCATCGATGGTTAGAGAATATTGGTGCTAAACCAATATGGAACAATCAACCCGTATCAATAATAGGAAATAAAAAAACCAATCGTAAACGCTACAAGGCGATACGTAATATTGATTATTGGGTTACGTGTTCCGAGATCACTTACATGAGAGCACACATGCGTTATAAATTTGAAGTTGGGGATGCTACATCTGCAACAGACTTAGCGGCAGATGTTGAATTGCACACAGAAGGCAACGGCACACTAGCTAGCAAAGCGCATGTTCCATTCGTAAGTGAAACACCAGAAGATCCATATTAGGAGAATTATGAAGAAGAAAAAAATAACTAAAAAAACAATAGAGATATTCGAGAATGAATATGAAGCACTACTAGTAACAGAAAGTGAGTGGGATGGTCAGCGTGCCATGGCTTATCATTGTGTTACGGGTCTGCTTGTTGGCGATTGGATGAACTTGGTCCGTGAATATTGCGAGAGGAGTGGTCGTAAACATTTCTTTGGCATTAATAATTATGGTGCGGTTACCGTGTTCTTTGATTGTGAGTCAGCAGAAGAATTTCAGCAACTATTGCGTGCTGAGTATCGGGAGGAAAGCGCAAAGATTCCTCAGTTGGAATTTTTGAATCCAAAACAACACCCAAGGAAAAGGAGATACTATGGGAAGGATACATAACAATAAACCAGATACGTTTTCTCTCTCTAAAAAAGATGAGAAATTTTTATCTAAATTATTTGATGAGGTTAATTCATGGCTACCATCAGATATAGAATACGCTCACGAGCACCTAGAGCTTATGCAACCGCTGGTGAAAGCAAAACCTAAAGTAGAGATATGTGCAGACAAGGATAGAAAGTCTGTTGCTAAGTGGACCTACATCTGCGGCTACTATAGCGCGGTTCAAGAGATATCACGTAGAGCTAGGGGTAAGAGAGCTATAAGAGAATTTGTGGAAGATAAAACAAAACAATTACATCAACCACATACACCTCAACGTCATTCGCTATAATGTCTTATCCATGCGTTTGAGCGAGTGTTCGTTCGTGCCTAACTTAGCCTTTACTAGCATTATATGGATGTTAATTCTGTATATAGGTGTGGTAGGGGCTAGGGTAGGGGCACTAATGAGATTAAACTAATTTTATAAGTACCACAACATTATGACCAGACTCAAAACCATTGCTGATCTTGTTGCACCAATCACGCGGCAAGAAGCATACAATCACTACAAAAGAAAAAAGGCGAGCGGTAGCGAGCCTAAAAAAAGTCAACCTAAAAAAAAGAAAAATGATGAACAATCATCGCGGAGCGATGGCGACCTACCCCCTAAAACATAGCGTTTAAGATTCCAAATTTGCCCGTACAGAATCAAAACCGCTTACCTTTGACCTATCTGTTAACGTAGTAACATGCATGAATCTATCCTAACAAAATGGGATAATGAGATAGCAAATAGAGCTATAAATCTGGCGGCACTTTGGATTCACTTCGCGGCAATTTTTAATGAAAAATTATTCAAGGAATGCTAATGTTTATCTACGATTCAAGGGTGTTACACAGACTTTTGGAGTCGGCATTCGTAGGTTCGAATCCTACCGCCCCAGCCAAATTTAAAATCCCTTTTGAATTTTGTTTAGAGAATTAATACTCTTCCAATATAAATCTTCAAATCTTTGAAAAAAACTAATTTTAATTGTTTCTTTTTCTTTAATACCCCAAATATGTTTTTTATCTATCCAACCTCTGTGATTTCCAAATGACACTTGGCACAGATCAATTTTACATTTTTCTAAAAAAACAATATTTCCCATTCCTATTTCTCCAATAACATTACCGTTTAAAGTGTTTAATAATTTTATAGTTTTATTTTCATTTGATAAAATAATGCCTGTTCTGATACCGGATATTAAACTTTTATGAATCCATCCAAAATTTTTCTGAAAATCTTCTACTTTTCTCCAATCTTCATACTCTTCTAATATTTTTAGGGGGTAATTTTTTTTTATAAATTTAATTTCAATAGGATAATTCTTACTTGGGCCAACACGAATATTTGCATCATTAGATTTTAAAGATACATACCTTGGAATTTCTAGACCAGTTTCTTTACCAATATCTGCATTACTTACTTGGCTAAAAATTATAATTAAAATGATAGCTATTACAATTCGCATACTAATTTTTTTATAAAGTAGCATACGTTTTATATAAAGTGTATAATATTATAAGCGCCTGTAGCTCAATTGGATAGAGCGTATGACTACGGATCATAAGGTTAGGAGTTCGACTCTTCTCAGGCGCGCCAAAAATTAAATGTTATTATATAAATTTTGAAAAATCTGTATTAGTAAAGTTAATTAAATGATAGTTGATATTAAATCTAACAAAATAAAAAACGATACTCGTTTATCAAATCTATTTTTTAATGCAAATTTCAGTAATTTATCAATTAATTGTAATATACTTAAAAGCAATTTTTTTTCTGATTCATTTTACTATTTTCCAATTACTGAAAATAATGAGACATTTTCATCTTTATTTACAAGAGATCTTAACAATATCTCTCATTTTTATTCGCAAAAATTTTTTGATAATTTTAAAAATAATAAGAATTCATTAAAAAAGTTTAAAGATTTGTATGTTCTAGGATCAAATGCGGGTAATAATTATTATTCAAATTTACTACAATTTCTTCCAAGGATTTTCTTTAATAAAAAAACAAATCTAAAACTAGCAATTCATAGAAACTCATCAAACAAATATAGAAACTTTATTGGAACTATTCTGAAATCTCTAAATATTGAATTTACATTTTTATTTCTAGACGATGATTTTTATCATTTTATTGATTCTGATTTTCCTCAGTTTTTAAGTTTGAATGATTCTATTAAAATATTAAAAGAATTCATAAATCCAAATACTAGTATAGAAACTAGCAAAAAAATCTATGTAACTAGAGAAGATTCTAATTACAGAAAAGTTATTAATGAAGGTGATGTAGTAACGATTTTGAGAGACAAGGGATATAAGGTTATTAATCCTCAATTATATGAAATAGATGAGCAAATAGAGATCTTTTCAAATGCTGAAAAGATTATTGCTCCACATGGATCTAATTTAGCAAATATAATTTTTTGTAAACCTGGAACTGAAATTTTTGAGATTACACCATCTTTTAAAGATAATGAAAAAATTCTTGAAGACAGATATTTAAATTTATCTCTAATCAATAATCTTAAGCATAATAAAATTGTTTCTGACACAGTTGATGTTGAAAATCATTCTAATTTAGCTAAGAAATATATTCACAATAATGTTTTATCACAAAGCAATTACTATAAAAATCTAATTGTTAAAATTCAGGAACTAAGTAACATAATATAAATCAACAATCTTTTAAATAAACTGGAATTACAACATTAATATTAGTTTCTAAATTTCTGCAAATTTTTTCATGTGAATATTCATTATTACTTTGATCTTCGTACTTAACTAATAAATTTGATAGAATTGAATTGCTTACTCTATTTTCATAAATTTTGTAATCTTCAAATTTATTTTCCTCTATTATTAATTCGATAAGTGTTTCGTAATTCAAGATATCGTCAATTAAAAAATTATTTTTTGCCTGATTGCTACTGTAGATTAAAGCTCCAATATCATTTTTTAAATTTGAAATTTCAATTTTACGATTTTTTGAAACTTTTGTTATAAAGTCATTATAAACATCATCAACAATACTTTGTAAGTGTTTGATTTCATCAGTTCTAGGTCGTCTAAATGGATTAAACAAATCTTTGCCTTCTCCAGCATTCTGGTTAAAAACTTCTATTCCTTCTTTAGTCTCAATTGCTTGGCCAAAGATTCCTGAAGATAGACTTGTCGGTGTATTATAGTAGAACCAACTTGGTCCACTTACTCCTATACTACCTATAATAGATCCATATGAAGCAAATATTTTATCAGCTGTGGTTGCAACCCAGTATCCTCCAGATGCTAAAATCTCTTTTGTAAAAAAATATACTTTAGTATTAGTGTGTTCTTTAAAATCATGAATAATTTTTTCTAATTCAGCAGTAGCACTTACTGTTCCACCTGGAGAATTAATGTTTATAATTAGAGCCTTGATTTTTAATTCTTTTAATTCATCTAAATAAGATTTTACTTGCGAGGGATTGATGTAATCGTAAAGATTATTTCCTAATACATTGCTGTTATTATTATTAAAAATTGGCCCATTTAAATTAATATTAGCTATAATGTTATTTGAACTAGCTATACCCTCAGTCATTACAAACTGTTTTTTTTCTAGTTCATTCGAAATATTAAGTAACAAATTAATAATTATTATAAAAATTAATAAAGCGCTCAAAAAACCAAGAGTTCTAAAAAAAACACTAAAAAATACCATTTTTTTCAAAATATCATAACTTTGGCTAATTCGAATTTTTTTTTGTTTTCTTCTTGAATAGACTTTAATAATGCTTAAATAACTAGCACTCTCATAATGAGAGTGCTAATAAAAAATTATTTAATTTCAATTAGTTAACAAAAGAGGAAATATGAATTTTAGACCTTTACATGACAGAGTCTTAGTCAAAAGAGTAGACTCTGATCAAAAAACAGCAGGGGGAATAATTATCCCTGATACTGCCCAAGAAAAACCAATGGAAGGTGAAGTATTAGAAGTTGGTTCTGGAGCAAGAGATGAAACAGGAAAACTGGTACCGTTGGATGTCAAAAAAGGCGATAAAATACTTTTTGGAAAATGGTCTGGTACTGAGGTAAAAATGAATGGTGATGATTTTTTAATAATGAAAGAGTCTGACATCATGGGAATTATAACTTCAGGTAAAAAAAAGAAATAGTAATTAAGAGAGGATAAAAAAATGTCTGCAAAAAATATATTTTTTGGATCAGATGCTAGATCAAAAATGTTAACCGGTGTTAACAAACTAGCTGATGCAGTAAAAGTAACATTAGGACCTAAAGGTAGAAATGTTGTTATGGATAAATCTTTTGGTGCACCTAGAATTACCAAGGATGGTGTAAGTGTCGCCAAAGAAATAGAATTAAAAGATAAATTTGAAAACATGGGCGCTCAAATGGTTAGAGACGTTGCTAGTAAGACTAATGATATTGCTGGAGATGGAACAACTACTGCTACCGTATTAACACAAGCAATTGCAACTGAGGGAATGAAAGCTGTTGCAGCTGGAATGAATCCTATGGATCTTAAAAGAGGCGTAGATTTAGCTGTAGAAGCTGTAGTTGATGAAATTAGAAAAAAATCTAAAGTAATTAAAACTGATAAGGAAGTCGCACAAGTAGGTACTATTGCCTCAAATGGTGATGCTGAAGTTGGCAAAATGATTTCAAACGCAATGCAAAAAGTTGGTAAAGAAGGTGTTATAACCGTAGAGGAAGCAAAGAGTTTAGATACTGAACTTGATGTTGTCGAAGGTATGATGTTTGATAGAGGTTATCTTTCACCATATTTTGTAACTAATGCAGAAAAAATGATTACTGAACTTGGTGATTGCTATGTGTTACTTCATGAAAAAAAATTATCAAGCTTACAACCAATGTTACCTTTACTTGAATCAATTGTTCAATCTACTAAGCCATTATTAATTATAGCTGAAGATATTGAAGGCGAAGCTTTAGCGACTTTAGTTGTAAACAAACTAAGAGGTGGCCTAAAAATAGCTGCAGTTAAAGCTCCAGGTTTTGGAGATAGAAGAAAAGCTATGCTAGAGGACATTGCAATTTTAACTGGTGGCCAAGTAATTAGTGAAGATCTTGGCATAAAGTTAGAAAATGTTAATCTTGAAATGCTAGGTACTGCTAAACGAGTAGTTGTTGACAAAGAAAACACAACTATCGTTCAAGGTTCTGGTAAAAAGAAAGACATTGAAGGTAGATGTAATCAAATCAGAGCACAAATTGAAGAAACAACTTCTGACTATGATAGAGAAAAACTTCAAGAAAGGCTGGCAAAATTAGCGGGTGGTGTAGCAGTTATCAGAGTTGGTGGCGCTACAGAAGTTGAAGTTAAAGAGAAAAAAGATAGAGTTGAAGATGCAATGCATGCAACAAGAGCAGCCGTTGAAGAAGGTATAGTTCCTGGTGGTGGTTCAGCTCTTGCGTATGCTACGAATGCATTGAAATCAGTTAAAACTGCTAATGATGATCAAAAGATTGGCGTTGATATAGTAAGAAGAGCGCTCTTTAATCCAATGAGACAAATTGCAGAAAATGCTGGTGTCGATGGAGCAGTAGTAGCGGGCAAAATACGTGAAAGTAAAGATCATAATATTGGCTATGATGCTCAAATGGACAAATACACTAACATGGTAAATGCTGGTATAATTGACCCAACTAAAGTTGTTAGAACTGCATTACAAGATGCAGCATCAGTAGCTGGTTTATTAATTACTACTGAAGCTATGGTAGCTGATGCACCTGAAGATAAATCTGCAGCACCTGCTATGCCTGATATGGGCGGCGGCATGGGCGGCATGGGTGGCATGGGCGGCATGGGCGGCATGATGTAATTATAAAAAAACTTAAAGAAAGGGGCAAATTTATTTGCCCTTTTTTTTTAGATTAAACGATCAATCTGATTAGTAATTTTCAAACTGTCTGGCTTTGTCATAGAAGACCAAGAATTAATAAGCTGTCCATTTCTATCAAATAAATATTTGTAAAAATTCCACTTTGGTTTTTCGTTATACTCCTCCTCAATCCATGCATAAATTGGATGAGCATTGCTTCCTTTCACATCCATTGGTGAAGAAGTAACAAAACCTACCCCGTAATTAACTAAACAAATTTGTTTAATATCCTCGGTATCTAGGTACTCTTGATTGAAGGAATTACTTGTTGTAGCTATTATTGTTAAATCGCTATTTTTATAGTTCAAAAATAAATTTTGGAGGTCAGCATACTGAGGAGTGAAACCACACCTAGAAGCTGTGTTCACTATTAAAATTGGCTTACCATCAAACTTCTCTAAATTTACTTGATTACCGTCTATATCTTCAAATGAAAAATCGAATAAATTCACTGTCTCATTAGCTAATAATGTATTCTTTAAGTTAAGCATAATCAAAAAAACAAGTAAAAATTTTAAATTCATGTTAGTGAGTAATAAATATATCGCTTATGGAAACATTCAATAGCTTTACAGACCTTTTTTTTGATGTTTGGAATAACGGTGTTTTTGGCATAAATGCTACAGATATCATAGTAAGCCTTGTAATTTTCCTTCTTTTTTATTTACTCAGAAGGCTTATAGCTAGATTTATTCTTAATCGATTATCAAGAATTGTTTCAAAAACTTCCAATCAAATTGATGACGCTGTTATTGAAGTACTTGATGGGCCATTAAAATTTCTCCCTGTCGTTTTAGGTTTTTTTATAGCTTCTTCATATTTAGATGTTTCTGATAACAACCAAGATTTTTTAGATTTACTAAACAGATCATTAATTACAATTTTTATATTCTGGCTATTGCATCAATTGATTATACCGTTTTCATTTGTAATAAAAAACTTTGAGTCAAAAATTTCAAAACCTTTAGTTGATTGGACGCTTAAAGGTTTAAAAATTCTTGTTATTGTTCTTGGAGCAGTAGCAATTTTAGAATTGTGGGGAATAAGAGTGGGACCAGTAATTGCAGGATTAGGTTTATTTGGTGTAGCCGTTGCACTGGGTGCTCAAGATTTATTTAAAAATTTAATTAGTGGTATCATGATACTAATGGAAAAGAGGTTTACTGTTGGTGATGTTATATTAGTTTCAGGTGAAGTAGAGGGAGTTGTTGAACAAATTGGATTTAGATCAACCCTTGTTAGAAGATTTGATTCAACTCCAGTAATGGTTCCAAATTATAAATTTGCAGAGCAGTCTGTAACTAATTACACAAGAAGACATCACAGACGTATAAGATGGCTAATTGGATTAGAATATAGAACTAGTATTGATCAATTAAAAAATATCAGAGACCAGATAAATAATTTAATTGAAAAAGATGATAACTTTGCAAAAAATCAAAATGCAAGTTTCTACGTTAGAATAGATAGTTTTTCTGATAGTTCTATTGATATGCTAGTACAAACATTTACTGTTACGAATGATTGGGCAGAATTTTTAAAAATAAAAGAAAACCTTGCTGTCAAAATAATAGAAATAGTTGAGAATAATGAAGCTGGTTTTGCTTTTCCGAGTCAATCACTTTATGTTGAAAAATTATCAGATGAAAAAACAGAAATTTTTAACCCTCAATCTACTAAGAAATAATGAATGAAAATAATCGCGTAATTTCTGGCTCTCTTTTTATATTGGCCAGTATCGCTGTTGCATTCATTTTAAATTTCTCTCAACCTATAATGATTCCATTTGTTTTAGCACTTCTTTTAAGGATATTAATTGATCCAATAATTGATTTTCAGACTATAAATCTTCGAGTACATAGATTTATAGCAGTTTTTATTAGTATTTGTTTAATTGTTCTTTTATTCTCAATTATAGTTCCTTTTATTGTTTCTTCTGTAGCTACATTCTTGGAGTCTGCAGATGACTATAATCAAAAAGTAATAATTTTGATTGAGGCGGTCATAATACAACTTCAACAATTTGAAATTGATATTGATAGAGAAACAATTAGAAATACAATTGCAGAGTTACCCATTACTAATTGGGCTGGTACTATATTAAGTAACAGTGCGAATTTTATTTCAAAGTTTCTCCTAGTTGTAATAATCACACTTTTTTTATTACTTGGCACTCCTCCTAAGAATACCTCTGATGAGTGGAACGACATTATTAGATTAGTAAAAAAATATATATTTACAAAATTTTTAACATCAGCTTTTACAGGTATTGCTGCAGGATTAATTTATTGGTTTTTAGGTTTAGAATTAGCCTTCATTTTTGGCAGCTTAACTTTTATTTTAAATTTTATTCCAGTTATTGGTTCTGTAATTGCTGTTTTACTTCCACTACCAATTGCTTTCCTTCAATATAACGACCCAACACTAGTTGTATTAATAATAATTTTGCCTACGATTATTCATCAAATAGTAGGAAATTTTGTAGAACCTAAAATATTTGGTGAGAGTTTTGGATTACATCCTATTACGATTATTTTATCCTTAATTTTCTGGGGAATGATTTGGGGGTTTATTGGAGTTCTTCTTGCAGCACCTTTAACTGCAATTATCAGAATTACATTTGAAAGATTTGAAACAACCAAACAAATTGCAAGATTATTAGAAGGTAAGATTCATATCAAAGAAAATTAACTTAATATTTTTTTACATATATCATAACTAAATCCAGCTCTTGCCATTTTTGCTAATTTTTTTTCATAGCTTTCATTTTTTTCTAACAACTTCTTTTTCTTAGTAAATATTCTTGCTGACTCTAACTCCCAATTTTCATTATCTTGTTTCATTAAGTTTAAATTATTTTGAATTTGAGATCTACTCACTCCTTTTTTTATCAAGTAATTGAAAATAAAATTCTTAGACCTTCCAGAATTTGATAAAGATTGAATTTTTGTTGAACTATATCTATCATCATCAATAAATTTATTTTTTTCTAATTTTAAAATTATACTTTCAATAATATCTATGAGTTTTTTTTTCTCAAAATTTGATACATTTAATCTTAAAATTTTTCTTTTAAGTACACTAACTAAATTATTCTTTGATGAATCGTATTTACTTAAGTAATCAACTGCGTATTTTAAGAGTTTTTTTTCGTCCACTAAATTAATATACAAATAATTTAAATATATTAAAAGAAAACTCCTAATATGATTTACTATAATTATCTTTGTTTTCTTACATTAGTTAAAAAAGAGGTATTTAGGTTCTTAAAAGTTGGAATACAAACTGTGATAGGACCAGCCATTAGCTCTTTATTATTTCTAGCTGTTTTTAGTCTAGCTCTTGGTAGATCTGTTAATTCAATAAATGGTATTGATCTTCCTTATTTTATTGCACCTGGTTTGATAATGATGACTATGCTTCAAAACTCTTTTGCCAATTCAGCATCAAGTATTGGTCAATCAAAATTTCAAGGTAATATTGTAGACATATTAATGGCTCCATTAAACAATGTGGAATTAGCGTTTGGATTTATTATAGGTTCAGTTTGTAGAGGTATTGTTTGCGGTATAGTAACAACTTTAGGAGTTATGATATTTGTGCCACTTTATGTCCACTCTTATACAGCACTATTATTTTTCACATTGATGGGATGCACAATGATGGGAACTTTGGGAACAATTGTTGGTATTTGGGCAGACAAATGGGATCAGCAACAAGGTATAACTAACTTTATTGTTTTACCTCTTACTTTTTTATCAGGAACATTCTATTCAATTTCAAGACTTCCGGAGTTTTGGCAGACAATATCTTCATTTAATCCATTCTTTTATAATATCGACGGTTTCAGATATGCTTTTACAGGTATTTCCGATAGCTCGTTAATTCATGGATCAATATTCTTAATAATTATTAATATTATATTAATTTTAATATGCTATTTTATGTTTTACAAAGGATATAAAATAAAATTTTAAATATGGTTAGCAATCCTTTATCAAATGTTATGCCAACTTATGGCAATAAAACTCTTGAATTTGTAAAAGGAAAAGGATGTTATCTTTATACTAGTCAAAACAAAAAATATTTAGATTTTGCTAGTGGAATAGCAGTAAATTCTCTTGGTCATTGTCATCCAAAACTAATAGAGGCACTGAATAAGCAGTCGAAACAACTCTGGCATGTATCAAACTTATATAAAATTAAAACACAAGAACAATTTGCAAAATTACTTTGTAAAAAATCTTTTGCTGATAAGGTTTTTTTTACTAATTCTGGAACTGAATCTATTGAATGTGGAATTAAAATAATCAGAGGATATCACTCATATCATAAAACAAAAAAAACAGAGATTATAACTTTTGATGGTGCTTTTCACGGCAGAACTTATGGAGCACTCTCAGCACAAAAAAACAAAAAATATTCGAATGGCTTCGGTCCTATGCTCACAGGCTTTAAACAAATTGAATTTAATAATGAAAAAAAATTAATATCGGCAATAAATAAAAAAACAGCTGGTATTATAATTGAACCAATACAAGGAGAAGGAGGCATTCGTCCCGCTAATTTAAGTTTCTTAAAATTATTAAGAAAAATCTGTAACCAAAATGACATCTTACTTTTTTTTGATGAAGTTCAGTGTGGATTTGGAAGATCAGGTAAATTATTCTCACATGAATGGGCAAAAATAAAACCTGATATTATGTCTGTAGCAAAAGGTATAGGATCAGGTTTTCCTCTTGGAGCTTGTATGTCAACAAACAAAGCATGTGTTGCAATGACTAAAGGCAGTCATGGATCAACATATGGCGGCAATCCTTTAGCTATGAGTGTTGGTTTAGAAGTTTTAAAACTTATCTCTAATAAAACATTTCTTTCAAAAGTTGATAAAAGAGCAAGATATTTTTGGAAAAATTTAAAAAAAATAGAGAATACATCTAATATTATTTTAGAGGTTAGAGGAGCAGGACTTTTATTAGGAATTAAAACAAAAGTTAGCAATATAGATTTTTCTGAACAATTAAAAAAAAATAAATTGCTTAATGTACCAGCTGCAGATAATACAGTAAGACTAGCACCACCACTTATTGTATCTTATAAAGAGATTGATAAATCAATTTCTATAATTAAAAGAAGCTTGAAAGAATTATCAAGATGAAACATTTTATTGATATTAATAATTTTAAAAAAAAAGAAATTGATGAAATAATTACACTCGCTAAAAAAATTAAAAAAAACCCAAAAAAATATTCCTTATCTTGTAAGAATAAAACTCTAGGTTTAATTTTTGAAAAGCAATCGCTAAGAACTAGACTAAGCTTTAATGTAGGAATGCAAAAATTAGGTGGTTCTGTCTTAGAATTGTACAGTAAAGATATTGGGTTTGATAATAAAAGAGAAAAAGCTGAAGATGTACTCAATGTATTAAGTCAATTTATTGACTGTATAATGATCAGAAACAATGATCATAAAAAACTAGTACAATTAAGCAAACAAAAAGTTCTTCCAATTATAAATGGCTTAACTGATTTTAGTCACCCATGTCAAATACTTGGAGATTTTTTGACATTACAGGAAAATTTTAAAAATTTTAATAATATTCAAATCATGTGGATAGGTGATTATAATAATGTTTTACGTTCATTGATACATCTTCAGAATATCTACAATTTCAAGCTTAACATAGTGGTACCTCGACAGATATTCAAAAATAACAAAAAAGAATTTCTAAAATTAAAAAATAAAAATCTAAGTTATTTTTCTGATCCAATTTTAGCATCAAAGAATTCTCATTGTATAATGACAGATGTATGGGTTTCTATGGGTGATAAAAATACTAATACCAAAATTAAGTATTTTAAAAATTTTACTGTTAATAAAAAATTAATGGATAATGCATTAAAAAATGTAATTTTTATGCACTGTCTGCCAGCTAAAAGAGGACAAGAAGTTACTTCAGATATATTGGATGGAAAAAATTCTGTAGTGCTTCAGCAAGCTAAAAATAGAATGTATATACAACAAGCCATACTAATTTATGTTCTTAAAAAATAAATTTATACTCATATTTTTTATTATTTTATCTTGCCAACCAGTTGAGATATTAGAACCTATTAAAATTGATATTTCTAATTTTGAAGAAATATCAATAAATGTTAAAGAAATCGAAATAAACAAAAAATATAATTCAATTTTTTCTGAAAATAACATAGAGGATCAAATTCCAAATTCACCAATTGATAAAATCATTGAGTGGCATAATGTTAATATTAAAAAATTTGGAAATGAAAATAAACTAGTAATTAATATCTTGGACTCTTCTATAACTAAAACTGAAATAAAAAATACAGATGCAAAAAAATATCAAGAAAAAACAATTTTTAAATATGAGTTATTTTATTTAATTGAATATGAAATTTATGACAGTAGTGACTATTTAAAAGCTAATACAATTGTAGAAACATCAAGATCTACAACATCTCAAAAATATATTTCTTTAAATGAAAGTGAAATAATTATTAATAATTTAATATTTTTTGCAATTAAGGATTACATAAAAGAAACTAAAAAACAGTTATCTATCTATATGAGTGATTATATAAGTATTTAACTTCTCCAAAAATTCATTGAAAATAGAACTAGTACTGTAAAAATTTCTAACCTTCCAATTATCATTGTTATAGATAATATCCATTTGGCTCCATTGTCTAATAAAAAATAATTTCCAGTTGGGCCAATTATTTCACCTAATCCAGGACCAACGTTTGATATTGCAGAGGCTGCTGCTGAAAATGCAGTAAGAAAATCTAAATTGAATAAACTCAAACTTACAGCTGATAAAATAAATAAAAATATATACATAAAGAAGAAACCCATGATTGAGTTATAAGTATTTTCATTAACCGTTTTGCTATTAAATCGCATAACCATAACTGCATGAGGCTGAGTTAATTTTCTAATTTGTGTAATTGCTCCTCTAAACAAAATTTGCAATCTAAATATTTTTATTCCACCAGTGGTAGATCCTGCACATCCACCAACAAACATAATAATCATCATTATTACAATGCCAAAACTTCCCCAGTTAGAAAAGTTACTACTTGTATAGCCAGTACCTGTTAAAATTGATGTAATATTGAATAAAGCAATTCTAAAAGCAGATTTTGTATCTATAGATTGATTAGTAGTTAGCCAAATTGTTGTTAATAAAATAATTATAAACAAAATTAGAAAGAATAATTTTATTTGATCGTCTTTAAAAATTAACTTTTTTTGATTGTGTAGAAATTGCAAATATAAGACAAATGGCAAACTGCCAACCAGCATAAAAAAGACACTTATAATCTCAATTTGAAAAGAATTAAAATTTAAAAAAGATTCATTATAGTTTGAAAATCCACCAGTTGAAATCGTAGTCATTGCATGAATAACTGAATCAAAACCCTTCATTCCACTTACAAAATACAAAAAGGCACAAATGACTGATAAAAATACGTAAAGTAAAAATAATTCAATCACAAACCGATTAACTTTAGGAATTGTTTTTTCATAAGGATCATCATGTTCCATATGTAGCAGCTGCATTCCACCAATTTGTAAAGTTGGCAATATCGCCATTGCAAGAACTATTATTCCTATTCCTCCAAACCATTGAAGAAGAGACCTCCAAATTAATATACCCTCTGATAAGTTTTCTAAATTGTTAATAACAGTTGCGCCGGTTGTAGTAATTCCACTTACAGACTCAAAAAAAGCATCTGTATAAGAAAGTGAAGATGATGAATACACAAATGGAATTGCACCAAAAAGAGATATTACTAACCAAGATGAAATTGTTAATAAAAATGCCTGCCTAATTCCAAGCTTAATATTTTTTTTTCTAAAAGAAAAATATAAAATTATACCTATAAAAAATGTGATTAAACTAGAATAAAAAAACTGTAACCATTCATAATTACCATAATAAAGATCAAAACACATTGGTATAAGCATTGCCAATGCTTCAATACATATTAGTAAACCGATTATGTTCAATATCGACCTAAAGTCTCTCATTCTTTTTTTTTAATTAATTTAATTTGTTATTTTCAAATGGTGTATCTAATGAAAACTGAGGTATCTGAACATCAAAAGTGTTACCATTATCATTTTGCATCTCGTAAGTTCCTTCCATAAAACCGGATGAAGTAGTTAAGGGCGTCCCACTTGTATATTCAAATTTTTCACCTGGATTTAGTACAGGTTGTTCACCTACAACACCTTTTCCACGAACTTCTTGTAATGTGCCATTAGCATCAATAATTTTCCAGTGCCTGTTTACAAGTTGCACTTTTTCGTTACCTTGATTATCAATCGTTACCTTATATGCCCATACATAATGCTGATCTTCTGGCTCAGATTGATCTTCGAGATAATATGGTTTTACAGTAATGTTTATTTTTTTTGTTGTTTTAGAATACATTGAAGAAAGCTCAATATACCAAAATAATTGTAAACAAAAGTTAATTTGTTTTTTTTATTTCTACTCTTCTATTTGCCGGTTGTTTGGTATCATCTGGAGTATTTACAGCTAAAGATTCTTCCCCTTTGCCTAATATTTTAATACTATTTTCTTTGATACCATAATTAATTAAAATTTCTTTTACAACCTCAGCTCTTTTAATTGATAATGATAAATTATATTTATTTGTTCCTTTTGTGTCAGTATGTCCAACGACAAGATACTCACTAATGACACTTCCATAATTATTTAAAAATTTTTTTATTTTGTCTTTACTTACTTCAGATAAATTGAATCGATCAAAATCAAAATATATTATTTGAAGTAATTCTTTATTTTCATTTTTAGTAACAATTGTTACTTCATTTTTCGTTTCTTTTTCTAAATTATTGTCTTTCTCACTTGAAGTTTCCTGCTCATTTTCCTGAGTCGATATTTTTTCATAAATATTATGCATGGCGTTCAAGAAATCATTCTTGCAACTATTAATATCCCATGTTTGCCAATTTTCTTCCTGTTGCTCTGACCAACAATCTAATGATGAAATAGCTTTTGCTAAATTTAAAGGATCAATTTTTTTTGCATCATTATAAATTGTCATAAGGTTATCATATGCAGTTCTTATTTCCTTAATATTTTTTTTTGGCAATTTCCAATATGAAATTTCTTCAGGATATATTTCATCAGTTTCTAAACTCTTGAGAGCTTTTTCAGAATATAGTTTTGCTGAATTCCAATCATGCATCTCTTCTGCTTCAAAAGTAGCTCTTTTTTTGTATTCGGACAATAAGTGTTCTTGAAAGTTTCTTGGCTTATTAGTTTCCATTTTAGATAGTTTTTTATAGCTAGCGGAGCAACCCGTTAAAAAAATTAGAATAGAGATAATTGATATTAAATTTTTAAATTTCATAAAGACCCATTATTAAATTTTGCTGTCAAAACTAAGACGAAATTTTGACAGAATTAAGGTCCACCATTTTTTTTACATCACATACATTTTATCATTGCAGAGTATTTAAAGATTAAATACACAAATAGCATATTTATTTAAGGAGTTTATGATGATTAAACATTCTACGTCGGTGGATCAATCGGACAGAAAGGTTCCCTACAATTTAAGACAAAGTGGTCCTACACCTGTTCAAATGCTTATTTCAACTAGAGTGAGAAAATCACCTTATTGGCATTTGTCAATGGAGGCGGGATGTTGGAGAGCAACAGTTTATAATAGGATTTACCATCCAAGAGGTTACGTAAAACCAGAGGATGGTGGAGCAATGGTCGAGTATGAGGCAATTAAAAACCATGTTACTATGTGGAATGTTGCAGTTGAAAGACAAATTCAAGTTAAAGGCCCTGATGCTGAGGCTTTTGTTGATTACGTTATAACAAGAGATGCAACAAAAATATCTCCAATGAGAGGAAGATATGTAATTCTCTGTAATCAATATGGGGGTGTTTTAAACGATCCTATTCTTCTAAGAATTTCTAAAGATGAGTTTTGGTTTTCTCTATCTGACTCAGATATTGGTTTGTATTTGCAAGGTGTAAATCATGATAATAGATTTAATGTCCATATTGATGAAATAGATGTAAGCCCAGTTCAAATTCAAGGGCCAAAAGCTCACGCTTTGATGAATGATTTAATAGGTGATCAAGTTAAAGTTGATGAAATGCCATTTTATGGACTTGCTGCTGCTAAAGTTGGTGGAAGAGATTGTATAATCTCACAAACTGGTTTTTCTGGAGAAGCAGGATTTGAAATATACTTATATGACTCAACGAAATATGCTGATGATATGTGGAATGCTGTTTTAGAAGCAGGAAAAAAACATAATCTTATGGTCATAGCTCCAGCCCATCACCGTAGAATACAAGCGGGCATTCTATCTTGGGGTCAAGATATGGATAATCAGCACAATCCTTTTCAATGTAATCTAGGTTATCAAGTGTCTTTATCCGGTAAAGGTGAGTGGAATAAAACTTCTGACTATGTTGGTAAGACTGTTCTTGAAAAGATGAAGGCAGATTTAAAAGATGGAAAAAAACCATACAAGCTTCAATTAGTTGGATTAAGCTTAGGTGGAAAACCTATCGAAGAATATGCTCCTGATTTTTGGCTTGTTTCAGAAGATGGCAATGAACCTTGTGGATTCATAACATCTCCCTGGTATCATCCTGAGCAAGGAAGAAACATTGCTATGGGCTATGTACCATTTGATGGAACTCTAAATAAAAATGGTTTTCCTATTGGAAATTTTGGTCGTAAATTCAAGGTTCATCTACCTGATATATATGCAGACTCACCTGGTGTACCAGTAGATGCAGAAGTTGTGCCAATTCCTTTTACTGAATCACATAATGCTAATACCAGGGAAGTTGTAGATAAATAATTTTTATAATTTTTTACAAAGGCCTTATTACAATAAGGCCTTTTTCAGTTTAATAGATTGTTAATTCGATCTTTGTCAATATAGCCAATGACAAATTCATTATTAATAAAAAAAGTAGGTGTTCCTCTTGCACCAGATCCATTAGCTAAAAATGAACTTAAATTAACTATATTAGTAACTGACTTTTTTGTCATATCGATGTTTAACTTAGCTGCATTAATTTCCAGATTTTCAATGATTTTACTTAACTTCGCGTTATTTAAATTTCCATCAATACCAAATAAAGCATTATGAAACTCCACACCTTTATCTTGCATATTTGCTGCAATTACCATGCTTGCTAATAATTTTGATGATTCACTTAAAACTGGATGTTGAATAAAAATTAGACGAGTGTCATCTCTTTCATTTACGATTTCTAGTAATTCAGGATGAACTTTTTTACAATAACCACAAAAGTAATCCATAAATTCAATGATGGTATTTTTTGCATCATCTTTACCGATTTGAATGATTCCTTCATTTGGAATAACGTCTATAATTTTCAAATGATAAGGTTTTGAATCATCAAAAAACAAATCTTTTACTGTTAAGTCAGTCGCATAAAGAGGTAGACAACTTAACGCACTAACAATAACCCCTATAATTATTCTTTTAAAGTATCTCATGATTGACCCACTCTATTTATTATGATTAATGAAGTACAGTATTAAATAGTAATAATGAAATCAAAATCAAAAGTTGTTGTAATAGGTGGAGGAGCGGTAGGTGTTAGTACACTTTATCATTTAGCTAAAAAAGGATGGTCAGATGTAGTTCTTGTTGAAAGAAAAGAATTAACATCAGGATCCACCTGGCACGCAGCGGGACTTCTTCCTTTATTTAATATGAGTTACTCAGTAGGTCAATTACATAAATATGCAGTTAAATTATATAAAACACTTGAAGAAGAAACCGGTCAAAAAGTAGGCTTTAGTGTCGTTTCAAATATTCGTTTAGCAACTACTCAAGACAGAATGGATGAGTATTATCAATATTCTGGTGTTGCAAAAACTATTGGCGTTGATGTCAAGTTTTTAACTCCTGAACAAGTGAAAGAAATTTGGCCACTTTGTAATACCGATGGTTTGATAGGTGCAATTCAGCATCCTGAGGATGGCTATATTCAACCTGCCGACCTTACTCAAGCACTTGCAAAAGGCGCAAGAGATAAAGGTGCGGAAATTTATAGAAACACATCTGTAATAGGAATTAAAAAAAATAAAGATGATTTATGGATTGTAGAAACTGATAAAGGCTCAATTGAATGTGAGCATGTAGTGTCATGTAGTGGTAATTTTGCAAGACAGACTGGAAAGATGGTCGGACTTGACATTCCAGTTATACCTGTTGAACATCAATACATTGTGACCGATGATCATCCTGAAATATTAAAAAGAAAAGAACAAGGACTTCCTGAAATGGGAGTCTTAAGAGATTCTGATAGTTCTTGGTACATGCGTGAAGAAAGAGGAGGATTGATTTTAGGGCCATATGAAAAAGGAGCTCCCGTTTGTTATGTTGATGGACCTGATAAAGAATCTGAATTCGAATTATTTCAAGAAGATCTAGAGCGTTTAGAACCTCACATTGAATCAGCAATGCACCGTGTTCCTATTTTTGGAGAAGTTGGAGTTAAGAAAGTTTACAATGGTGCTATTTGTTATACACCAGATGGAAGTCCTATTGTTGGACCGGCATGGGGACTTAAAAATTTCTGGTTAAATGAAGGTCATAGTTTTGGAATTACTGCAGCTGGTGGAGCTGGATGGCAAATTGCCGAGTGGATAGTGGGCGGTGAACCTACAATTGATATGTTAGGTGTAGATCCAAGAAGATTTGGTGATTATGCTACAGAGGCATATTTGATTAAAAAGAATGAAGAAGCTTACGCGAACGTCTTTACAGTACACTATCCTGACGAAGAAAGAGAAGAGGGACGTCCATTAAGACAAGCTCCTTGTTATGATAGATTAAAAAATCTTGGTGCAGTTTTTGGTCAAAAGTTTGGTTGGGAACGCGCTAACTGGTTTGCACCTTCAAAAGAATTACAAAAAGATGATTGGTCATTTAGAAGATCAAAATGGTTTGAGCATGTTGGCAACGAGTGCTTAAATGTTCAGGATAATGCGGGCCTTCTAGATATGACTGCCTTTGCTAAATGCCGGATTTCAGGACCTGGTGCAGAGGAGTTTCTAGACTATTTAGTTGCAAACAAAATTCCTAAAAAAACTGGAAGAGTTAATCTTTGTCATGCACTAAACACTGCTGGAGGAGTTCACTCAGAATTCACAATTGCAAAAGAAAAAGAAAATTGCTTTTATTTAGTTTCAGCAGGAGCCTTTCAACGATTAGATCATGATTGGATTCATAAATGGATGCCCAAAGATGGTTCAGTGATTTATGAAAATTTAACTAATAGTATGGGCGTTCTTGTTTTAGCAGGACCGAAATCAAGAGATATTCTCTCTAAAATTACAAAGACTGATTTATCTAATGAAAATTTCCCTTGGCTATCGTCAAAAAAAATTAATGTTGGTTTAGCTCCTAGTATTGCTATGCGTATGAATTTTGTAGGAGAACTTGGATGGGAATTACATCATCCAATTGAATATCAAAACCATATTTTTGATAAATTGATGGAAGCAGGAAAAGATCATGGACTAAAACCATTTGGTATAAGAGCGATGGAAAGCTTACGTGTTGAAAAAACATACAAATTGGTTGGTACTGAAATGTCTATAGAATACGCAGCTTTTGAGTCTGGGTTAGATAGATTTGTGCATTTAAACAAAGGGAATTTTATTGGAAGAGATTCTCTAGTTAAATGGCAGCAAAATGGTTTTAAAAACAAAATGGTAACTTTAGAGGTTCATGACGTTGAAGATGCAGATGCTTTGGGTAATAATCCAATTTATAATAATGGAAAAGTTATAGGTCGTGCGACAGGAGGTAACTATGGTTTTAGAGTGAAAAAATCATTAGCTATTGGTATGGTGGAACCTCAATTTGCAAACGTTGGTCAAAAATTAGAAATGGATATATTAGATAAAAAATATAATGTTACTGTTATAGAAGACAGTCCTTATGATCCTGAAAATGAAAAACTAAAACAATAGTATGAAGTTACTGGTCACCGTAAAAAGAGTCATAGATTATAATGTTCAAATCAGGGTTAAAGCTGATGGTTCAGGAGTAGAAAAAGATAATGTAAAAATGTCCATGAATCCGCCTGATGAAAATGCGGTAGAGGAAGCTCTACGAATAAAAGAAGCTGGTAAAGCGGATGAAATTATAATTCTTTCTATAGGTAATGATAAGGCTCAAGAAACTATTCGAACTGCATTAGCAATGGGAGCTGATAGGGGTATACATATTAAAACAGACAATGATCTAGAGCCTCTAGCTATTTCAAAAATAATTTCTAAAGTGGCTGAAGAAGAAAAACCATCAATTATTTTAATGGGTAAACAAGCAATTGATGATGACTGTAATCAAACTGGTCAAATGACATCTGCTTTACTTAATTGGCCTCAGGCCACATTCGCATCTAAAATTGAAATTGACGGGCAAAATGCAATCGTTACAAGAGAAATAGATGAAGGTTTAGAAAGAATAAAAGTATCTATACCATTTGTAGCATCATGTGATCTTCGACTGAATGAACCTAGATATGCCTCTTTACCAAATATAATGAAAGCAAAGAAAAAACCAATTGATACAAAAGATGCATCTTCACTTGGTATAAATATAGAACCTAGGATTGAACAAATAAAAGTAGAAGAACCACCTATCAGACAAAAAGGAATTATGGTAAGCGATGTTGCAGAACTGGTTCAAAAACTTAAACATGAGGCAAAAGTTATATGACAATATTAGTATTAGCAGAACATAATAATATAGATATCAAATCATCAACCTTAAATACTATATCTGCAGCATCGCAAATAAACCAAGATATCCATGTTTTGGTAACAGGCTATGAATGTGAAGAGCTAGCTAAAAATATCTCTAAATGTGAAAAAGTTTCAAAAGTATATTTAGCCAATAATGAAAAACTTAAAAACCCAATTGCTGAAAATATTGAGCCTATCGTTGTATCTTTAGCCAATAATTATTCCCACATAATGGCACCTGCGACAACATTTGGAAAAAATATTTTTCCTAGAATTGCCGTTAAACTAGATACTGCACAAGTTAGTGATGTTATAAAAATAATAAGTTCCGATACTTTTATGAGGCCAATTTACGCTGGTAACGCTATTGCAACAGTTAAATCAAACGACAAGATTAAAGTAGTAACAGTAAGACCAACATCGTTTGATCCTGTAGAAACTAGCGGTGGAAAAGAACAGATCGAAAATATTTCTTTTGATAATGATAGTGGCAGTGTTGAATTTTTAGATAGAGAAGAATCTCAATCTGAAAGACCAGAGTTAAGTACTGCTCGAGTTGTGATATCCGGTGGCAGAGGATTACAAAGCGCCGAAAATTTTAAACTTTTAAATGAAATAGCAGATAAGCTTAATGCGGCAGTTGGTGCTTCTCGTGCTGCTGTAGATGCTGGTTATGTTTCTAATGATTATCAAGTTGGGCAAACTGGCAAAGTAGTTGTTCCAGATTTGTATATTGCCGTCGGAATTTCTGGTGCAATACAGCACTTAGCAGGTATGAAAGAAAGTAAGGTAATTGTTGCAATCAATAAAGATGAAGAAGCGCCAATATTTAATGTTGCTGATTATGGATTAAACGCTGATTTATTTGAGGCATTGCCTCAATTATCTTCTGAACTAGATAAATTAAATACTATT
This sequence comes from uncultured Alphaproteobacteria bacterium, assembly GCA_902587565.1. Taxonomy (GTDB): domain Bacteria; phylum Pseudomonadota; class Alphaproteobacteria; order HIMB59; genus CACPNW01. The sequence continues at coordinate 100,872 of CACILT010000002.1, read as the reverse complement.
CAACAATAAATTAATTTATTACAATAAATAAAATGGAAGTAGAACGCGAGTCAATGTACTATGATGTTGTTGTTGTAGGTGCTGGTCCATCAGGCCTTTCAACTGCAATTAAACTAAAACAGCTGAACCCAGAAATTAATGTTTGTGTATTAGAAAAGGGATCAGAGGTAGGTGCTCATATTTTAAGTGGTAATGTTTTTGAAACAAGAGCACTCGATGAATTAATACCTGATTGGAGAAGTAAAGACTCACCAATTAAAACTAAAGTAACAAAAGAAAAGTTTTTATTCTTATCTAAGAAAGGCTCATTAAATTGGCCTACATGGCTTCTTCCTAGTGTTCAAAAAAATCATAAGAATTATATCATAAGTCTTGCAAATTTATGTAGATGGCTTGCAAGTGAGGCTGAAAGTTTAGGAGTAGAAATTTTTCCAGGATTTGCTGCATCTAAAATTTTATATTCAGATGAAGATCATGTAGTTGGTGTTCAAACTGGTGATATGGGTATTGATAAAGACGGTAACAAAAAAGATAGTTTTGAACCAGGTATTAATATTAATGCTAAAGTAACAGTATTTGCTGAGGGTTGCAGAGGTCATTTAGGTAAAGAATTAATTAAAAAATATAATTTATCGAAAGATAAGTCACCACAACAATACGGAATTGGGTTTAAAGAAATTTGGGAAATAGATGAAAGTCAGCATGAAGAAGGTCTTGTAATGCATACTGCTGGATGGCCATTAGATAATGCAACTTATGGTGGCAGTTTTTGTTATCATGCTGAAAATAAACAAATATTTTTAGGATATGTAATTGGTCTTGATTATAAAAATCCTTATTTATCACCTTATGATGAATTTCAAAAATTTAAAACCCATCCAGCAATTAAGAAAATTCTCACTAATGGAAAACGTATTGCTTATGGAGCAAGGGCACTTATTGAAGGTGGTATTCAAAGCTTACCTACAATGTATATGCCGGGCGGATTACTAGTTGGATGCGATGCAGGCACCTTAAATATGCCAAAGATTAAAGGTTCACATACTGCAATGAAAAGTGGAATTATAGCTGCTGAAACAATTAATGATTATTTAAGTAAATCTGTGTCTCTTGCAGCATATGAAGATAAATTTAAACGTTCATGGGTTTATAAAGAATTGTTTGCAGCAAGGAATGTAAAACCTAGTTTTAATTGGGGACTAATACCTGCAATAATATTTACAGGTATTGATCAAATAATATTTAGAGGTAAGCTTCCTTTTACACTAAAACATAAACATGCTGATCATGAAGCTTTAAAACTAGCAAAAGATTCAAAAAAAATAGATTATCCAAAATATGATGGAATATTTACTTTTGATAAAACCAGTTCTGTTTATTTGACTGGAACTAATCATGAAGCTGATCAGCCAGTGCATTTACAATTAAAGGATAAGGAATTACCAATAAAATTTACTTTAGATGCTTATGATGAGCCATCTCAAAGATATTGTCCTGCTGGTGTATATGAGATTGATAAGACAGATACTCAAAATCCCAAATTTGTAATTAATGCACAAAACTGTATTCATTGTAAAACATGCGATATTAAAGAGCCATCACAAAACATAAATTGGGTTGTACCTGAAGGTAGTGGGGGACCAAATTATGCAAACATGTAATATATTTGAAAAATACTTATTTAATTTAAATTAATTTATTTTCATTATGAAAAATAAAATTGTATTTACATTTGCAACAGCGGAAGTAAATTTTATTGGTCAAATATTTATTAAGATTACTGAATTATTAACAGGAAAATTAAAATTAAAAAAATTATATGATGAATATTTATCTGAAAATAGACCTGCTGAGCTTTTTTGGGATGATGCAGTAGATAAATTAAATTTTACTTTAATAACTAATTTTAAAGAAGGTAGTTACATTCCAAAAAAAGGAAAATTAATTGTTATAGCAAATCATGCTTTTGGAGTTGCTGATGGTGTATCCATATGTTCAGCAATTTCAAAAGTAAGACAAGATTATAAAATGGTTACACATAAAGTCTTAAGGCAAGCAGAGGCAGTAAAAGACAAAATATTACCAATTGATTTTAATGGAAATAGAGAAGCTCTAATAACTAACATTAATACACGTAAAGAAGCTGAAAAAGTTTTGCATAATGAAGGTGTTCTAGTTCTTTTTCCTTCCGGAACGATAGCAACTAAACAAAACTTAAAAAATACAAAAGCTGACGATGGTGAGTGGAAACAATGGGTATCGAAACTAGTTCTTAAAACTAAAAGCCCTGTGTTACCAATTTTTTTTGATGGTCAAAATAGTCAACTTTACCACATTGCTAATAAAATCGGACAAACATTTAGATACTCTTTATGTATGTACGAACTTAAAAGAAAAATTGGCGATAATATTTATATGTATTTTGGATCTTTAATTTCATATGAAACTTTAAAAAATATCGGAGATATCAAACAAATTACCGAATATCTTAGATTAACAACATACTCCTTAGATCCACAATTTAACAAAAATTAAATATTTATTTTTTATAACTAGCGCCTTATAGAGCTCTTATGGTAGGTTTTGTTGGGGCACGTGCAAGAAAAAGAAGAAGGAACAGATATTTATTTATTATATTTATTCTGGCAATAATTGGTATTTTTTTCTATTTACCCTCTATAGATTTTACAACAGAAGAAAAACAACCTTTGGATGAAATCATTCCAAGTAATGTTGTCGATGAATCAAGCTTAAGAACTGAAATAGAAGAGTTAAAACTTGAAATATTCCAAAAAGATCAAAGGTTAAAATTTAGAGATGATCAAATTAAAAATCTTCGCAAAGAAATAAATGATTTAAATAAATCGTTTAACACTGTCAAAAATGATTATGAACAATCCCTTAGCAACATCTCAGATTTAGAGAATAACTCTGAAGAAAATTATTCACAAAATATTGAACAAATAGTTTCACTTGAAAATCAAATTACTGAATTAAAAAAACAATTATCAAAGTATGAAAATTTAGTTCTTAAATTACAAACTGAATTAGCTAATTCTATATCTTCTGAAAATGTAGAAGAAGTAAATATTGAAAATTCAATATTAAAATCAGAAATTAACCAAATTAAAGAAAAAAATCTTAATTTTAAAAAAGAATTAAACAAATTAAAAACAACAATCGAAAATAAAGATATGGAAATTGAAAAAAAAGATAAGGAACTAAAAGATTTAATTTATTTAAAAGATTTACAACATCACGGTTGATTACTTATTTTTTTTTCTAAATAAATAAGGTTCTACAAAATCTCCAATCCATATTCCTCTTTTCTCCTGTTTAGCTTTTTCTTCTTCTTCAACATAATCTTTTGAATAATATCGATAGGCTATAGCCCATCCATTCAGAACCATTTCACTATTTAAATCTAAATTATCTTTGTAGCAGATTCCAATAAATCTATTATATCGATCCTTACCTTGTGTTATGCATTCAATTTTATTATTACCAATTAATTCTTTTAAGAACTTTGTTGATTCAACACCACAATTCCAGACTCTACTTTTTTTATTACATGTTTGATTTATTTCAGGAGCATCAATAGCATGCAGTCTTATTTTATTTTTATTAATATGTATAGTATCACCATCGATTACATTTGCATTTCCAAATATAGTTTTACTAGATAATACTGTGCTAAGAGTAATTAAGATAAGAAATAAATTAAATATTAAGATTTTTACTACCATCAACTAATAAATCATAAACATATTTTGCATGTGATCTGTTTAAATGTAAATCTAGTGAAGTCTCTTCGTTGTCAGTATTATTTCTGATAAAAAGTATTGGAATTTTTATAAATATTGTTTGAGCTACTGAAAAATTAGTTTCCAAAATTTTTTCTAAGTTTGCTACAAGAAATTTAGAAAGTAAAATAAATACCTTTTCCCCTTCAATCCGTAAAACAGTTTTATTAAATGAAATATCAGTTATTGCTGTTTTTTCTGGATTGAGTTTAGATTCTAATAGAGAAATAATTTCATCTTTCTCATTTTCTGGGGTTTCGATTAACCATTCATTAGGACCAAGCCACATAATACTTATATTATTATTAAAAATTCTTACATTTGGCTCAATTGGTAAAACCAGGTTTAATACTGAGCCTATATTTTTCATAAATTCTTTATCTGAATTTTTACCTCGTATATTTATTTTACCTGATAGAGCTCTTTCTTCTATTGTTACTCCATTGTGATTTTTTTTATTTATATTCAAAACATTACTGTAAGTTAAACTCATTGATTAACCCTTTGATTTTCAGGATCAATAAATATTGGACTAGTTATTTCTACTTCAATATTTTCATTTTCCATTGGAGCAATTAAAACACTTCCTTTTTTTTCAAGACCACCTTTAATTAAAGCTAAAGCAAAAGAACTTTTTAAATTAGGTGAATAGTAACTAGAGGTCACGTGACCAACCATTTTCATAGGTAGAGCAGTTATTTCTTCAACCAATTGAGATCCCTCTTCAAGAACTTTGTTTGGATCTTTAGTTTTTAATCCTACCAATTGTTTTCTATCTTTTTTAATTGTATCACTTCTGTATAATGCCCTTTTACCAATAAAATCATATTTTTTCTTACTAACGATCCAGTCCATATCCAGATCTATTGGTGTCACTGATCCATCTGTTTCTTGACCGACAATGATAAATCCTTTTTCAGCACGAAGTACATGCATCGCTTCAGTTCCATATGGAGTAATATTAAATTCTTTACCTTTATGTATACAAAGTTCCCAAAGATTTTTAGCATAGCCAGATGGAACATTTATTTCATAACACATTTCCCCAGTAAAACTTATACGCATGACTCTACATTTTATTCCGTTAATATTAATATTCTTAAAACTCATATGAGGAAAATTTTCTTTTGAAAAATCAAAATCTGGAACTAGTTTTTGCATTAATTTTTTTGAATTTGGGCCATTTAAGCTTATCGTTCCATAGTTTTCTGTTACTGATGTTAAATATACTTCTAATTCTGGCCATTCTGTTTGCAACCAATCTTCTAATTTTGACATTACTGACGCTGCGTTTCCTGTAGTTGTTGACATAAGATAATGATACTCGTCTAATCTAGTTGTTACACCATCATCAATGACCATCCCGTCGTCGCCCAACATTACACCATATCGACATTTTCCAATTTCTAATTTTGACCATGAATTTGTGTAAACTCTATTTAAAAATTCACTTACATCTCTACCCTTAATATCTATTTTACCAAGAGTTGATGCATCTAATATTCCTAGACTATCTCTAGTTGCTTTTACCTCTCTATTTAAAGCAGATTGAAAACTTTCATTCTTGTGAGGATAATACCAGGCTCTTTTCCATTGGCCTACGTCCTCAAATAAAGCTTTATTATCAATATGCCATTGATGCATTGGGCTTGTTCTCTCTAGATCAAAAAATTCTTTAACATGACGCCCAGCAATTGCTCCAAATGTCACTGGTTTATAAGGTAAACGAAATGTTGTTGTGCCTAATTCAGAGATTTCAGTATTTGTTAACTCTGATATTATTCCAAGTGCATTGACATTACTGGTCTTGCCTTGATCAGTTGCCATTCCCGTAGTTGTATATCGTTTGACATGTTCAATGGATTGAAAACCCTCTTTTAAAGCTAGTTTAATATCTTTTGCTGTTACATCATTTTGAAAATCTACGAACATTTTTGTTCTTGAGATATTGTTCTTTGATGTAATCCAAACATTTTCGTGTTTACCTTGTTTCACAATTTCTGATTTGTAATTTACTTCACTAAGTTTATTTTGCAGATTATCATTTAAATATTTATACGTATCTTCTTGAGTTTTTATTAATATTTCATTTAAATTATAATCACCATTGCAACTTCCGACACACAATGTATCTTGATAAACTTCATTAGGAATAAAACTTCCATCTACATCTCTAAATTTGAGTTTTCCTTTTGATTGAGTAAATAAATGAACAGTAGGGGTCCAACCACCAGCAACTACTAAAAGATCACATTTAATATTAATAGAAGACTTTTCATTATTGTTTTTAGTTGTAATTTTTTTTAATTTAACTTCTCTAATTTTTAATCTCCCAACAGTATCACTGATTTCATAACCTTTTATAATAGTAATACCTAATTCATCAGCTTTCTTTGGAAAATAACCATCGCTATTTTCTCTAGTATCAACAATAGCCTCTACCTTTATTCCCTGTTCAAAATAATCTATTGCAGTTTCATAAGCGCTATCATTGTTTGTAAAAAAAACTAGATTTTTTCCAGGTGCAACTCCATACTTATTTAAATATTTTTTTGCACTGTTAGAAAGCATAATGCCGGGCCTATCATTATTATTAAAAATTATTGGGCGTTCGATTGCACCAGTTGCTAGAATAACTTTTTTAGATCTAATTTTCCAAATTCTTTCTCTGATATCATTTTTTTTATTTAAACCTTTTTCGGGATCAATTTCTTGTACTGCTAATAATAAATTATAATTCAAGTATGCAAAACAAGTCGTATTTTTAACTATTTTTACATTTGAATTTTTAGAAAGTTTATCAACTATTTTGTTTTTCCATTCATTAATTGGTAAATTATCAATTTTAATGTCTTGATTTTTTGTAGATAAAATTTCACCCCCTAGATCCTCTTCTTGCTCAATTAGTAAAACTTTATAATTTTTATTCGCTGCAATTTCTGCTGAAATTAATCCACTCACTCCTGCTCCAACAACTAGAACATCACAATGATAATGAAAATGTTCGTATTTGTGGGGATCATCTTTATTTGGAGATTTACCAAGTCCTGCAGCATGTCTTATAAAAAACTCATATGCCTTCCAAAACTTTGGCGGCCACATAAAGGTCTTGTAATAGAACCCTGCAGGAAAAAATGGGGATAGTAAATCATTGATAGCGCCTGCATCAAATTTCACTGACGGCCAATTATTTTGACTAAAAGCTTTTAACCCCTCATATATCTGGACTTCAGTTACTCTTCTATTAGGTTCGGTATATTCTTTAGTCTCAAGCTGAACTATTCCATTAGGTTCTTCACTACCTGCGGTATAAATACCCCGCGGTCGATGATATTTAAAACTTCTTCCAACTAAGTGAACATCATTTGCAAGAAGCGCTGAAGCTAGGGTGTCACCTTCAAATCCAAAATATTCTCTATTATCAAAATAGAACCTAACAGACTTATTATTTTCGAGATTTTTATTATTTTTGTATCGCATGTTTATTTTTAAAATCTATCTTTTTTCGATGTTGATAAATTTCCTGATCCAATATTTGGCTCACCTGAGGGAGTAGTTGGAATATTTGCTTTTAATTTAGGAGGAGCTTCTCCCATCTTATACACTGCAAGAATTTCATCGGTTGAAGTATTTCTTGCTAAATTAAACCATTGTCTGCATCCATATTCATGGTTCCATCTTTCATAATGAATACCTTTTTCATTCTTTCGCAAGAATAAATATTCTGCCCATTGATCATCAGAGAGTTCAGGAGGATTTTTTGGTCTTGCAATATGTGCCTCACCTCCACAAGAAAATTCAGCTTGATCTCTTTCTCCACAGTATGGGCAATTTATTAAAAACATGATTTAATGTGCTACGGCTGCTGCACCATGTTCATCAACTAATTCACCACTAGAAAATCTATTTATTGTAAAAGGAGCATTTAATTCATGTGCTTGATCATTAGCTATGGTGTGAGCAAATACCCAACCAGAGCCGGGTGTAGCTTTAAAACCACCTGTTCCCCAACCACAATTAAAATATAATCCATTAACATGAGTTTTGCTTATAATAGGACTAGCATCTGGACTTATATCAACGATTCCACCCCAATGACGAAGCATTTTCATTCTTGAAAATATTGGAAACATCTCAATTATTGCCATTAAGGTGTCCTCAACAATATTAAAGCCACCTCTCTGGGTGTAAGAAGTATATGAATCTGTCCCTGCCCCAATCACTAATTCCCCTTTATCAGATTGAGATACATACGCATGAATTGTATTCGACATTACAACTGTATCAATTATGGGTTTTACTGGTTCTGATACCAGAGCCTGTAATGGTTTGCTTTCAAGAGGTAATTTTATACCTGCCATATTAGCAATAACACTTGTATGGCCTGCAGCGGCAACACCTATTTTATTTGAATTAATTGTTCCTTTGGTTGTTTCAATCCCAGTAACATTTCCATTTTTTATGTTGATACCAGTTACTTCACAATTTTGTATAATATCTACACCCATTTCATCAGCACCTCTAGCGTAACCCCAAGCAACTGCGTCGTGCCTAGCTGTTCCAGCTCTTCTTTGAAGTGTTGCACCCAAAACAGGATATCTAATATTTGGGGATGTATTAATTATGGGACAAAATTCTTTTAATTTTTTTGTATCAAGCCACTCGCAATCGATATCATTTAGTCTGTTTGCATGCCACCGTCTTTTTAATTCTCTTATATCATGAAGATTATGAGCAACGTTCAAAACTCCTCTCTGAGAAAACATTACATTATAATTAAGTTCTTGAGACATTCCTTCCCAAAGTTTTAAGGCGTGTTCATATAAAGCTGCACTTTGATCCCATAAATAGTTAGATCTAATTATAGTCGTATTTCGCCCTGTATTTCCACCACCTATCCAACCTTTTTCAATAACTGCAACATTATTTATTCCATGGTTTTTTGCTAAATAGTAAGCAGTAGTTAATCCGTGTCCACCACCACCAACTATTATTGCATCATAACTTTTTTTTGGTTCAGGACTATTCCACGTCTTCTGCCAATTCTCATGATGACTTAAAGCGTTTCTAGCAATAGATAAAAATGAATATTTATTAGTATTAAACATTATAGCTCTTTATAGCAGTTTTAAAAAAGACCTTCAATTTCTCCATGGTCATTTAGCTTTATCGAATTTGCCGCAGGAACACTTGGTAGACCCGGCATGGTCATAATATCACCGCAGACAACCACTATGAATTCTGCTCCCGATGATAATCTTACTTCTCTAACAGGTAAAACGTGGCCAGTAGGGGCACCTTTTAAATTAGGGTCAGTTGAAAAACTATATTGAGTTTTTGCAATGCAAACAGGCAATTTGCCAAATCCTTTAGTTTCAAAATCCTTCAATTGTTGACGCACCTTTGTGTCTGCGACGACTTCACTTGCGTGATAAATCTCTTGTGCAATTTTTTCTATTTTTTTGAATAGAGTTAAATCATCTTCATATAAAAATTTAAATGTATTTTTACTTTCTTCACAAATATCTATTACATTTTGAGCTAATCCTGTTGCACCATCACCACCATCAGACCAGTGAGTACACATAGAAGCCTTGACTCCTTGAGTTTTACAAAAATCTAGGACGGCATCGACTTCAGCTTTAGAATCTGTAACAAAATGATTAATTGCAACAGTTACTGGTAATCCGAATTTTCTTATGTTGTTTATATGTCTCTCTAAATTCACTAAACCAATTTTAAGTGCATTTACATTTTCATTTTTTAAGTCTTCTTTAGAAACATCTCCATGCATTTTTAGTGCTCTAATTGTAGCAACTAAAACCACACAATCAGGTTTTAATTTTGATTTTCTACATTTTATATCAAGAAATTTTTCTGCTCCTAAATCAGCTCCAAAGCCTGCTTCAGTTACAACATAATCACTTAATTTTAGACTAGCTTTAGTTGCAATAACAGAATTACAACCATGGGCAATATTTGCAAATGGTCCACCATGAATTATAGCAGGATTATTTTCTAACGTTTGTGTTATGTTTGGTCTAATGGCATCTTTTAATAATACTGTCATTGGGCCTTGTGCTTTTAAATCTTTTGCATAAATAGCTTTTTTGTCCCGTGTATAGGCAATAGTTATATTTCCAATTCTTTCCTCCAGATCTTTTAAGTCTTTTGCTAAACAGAAAATTGCCATTATCTCCGATGCAACAGTAATATCAAAGCCATCTTGTCTAGGGTATCCATTTGCAACTCCTCCTAAATCAACAACAATAGATCTCAGTGATCTGTCATTCATATCCATTACTCTTTTCCAAACAACTCTTCTAACATCAATATTCAATTTATTTCCCCAGTAGATATGATTGTCAATTAATGCAGAAAGTAAATTATGAGCTGAGGTAATTGCATGAAAATCTCCAGTAAAATGAAGATTAATTTGCTCCATTGGAACTACTTGAGCATAACCTCCACCAGCCGCTCCACCTTTCATACCGAATGATGGTCCTAGACTTGGCTCTCTTAAACAAACAATAGATTTCTTTCCTAATTTATTGAGGCCATCACTTAATCCAACAGAAGTTGTTGTTTTACCTTCACCTGCTGGTGTTGGAGTTATTGCTGAGACTAGAATCAGTTTACCATCTTTATTTTTATTAAGTGAATCTATGTACTCCAAGTTTATTTTTGCTATATGACGGCCCATAGGACTGAATGCTTCTGGTGTATCTGGTACATCAAGCCCCTTTAGAATTTCAATAATAGGTTTCATTTTAGCTTTTCTTGCTATTTCAATATCTGACACGAGACTCCTTAATTATTAGATATTTAATTTATAGATTAACTTTAATTTCAAACAACTTTTGTTTCATTAAAAGATGAAAAAAATGTGAAGAAGCTAATTTAACTCGAATTTCTGTTTATTATTATAAGAAAAATCTGAGTTATTAAATTGATTTAACCACTCTGAGGTTTTTTTCATACCACCAAAAGCGTAGAAGTGAATTTTTTCAAGTTTAGAGTCTTTGTTTATTTCGCTATGTTCAGCAAGATCATAAATTAATTTGTCAGGAGTGTTCAATGTTGCAAGCTTAGTTAAATTAAAAGCCTGTTTTGTAATAAATCTTAGAGAATTTCCAATTCCACAAGATCTTGCATAATTTATTAATGTTTTAATAGAGGCTGGACCTGGTATCCCAGCATGAATTGGTAATTTATTTCCAATTTTTACTAAGTGTTTCTCCCAGTCAATTAAAGATTTAGCTTCAAAAAAAAATTGTGTTGCTAAATACATTTTAAAATCAACATTTTTTGCAAAATCATTCTTTTGTTTGATTGCTAAATCTAAATTTTCATTTGAAATATCTGGGCTTCCTTCGGGATGTCCAGCCACTCCTACAAATTGATAATTATATTTTGAAAGAAAATCTGTTTTTAAAACATCAATTGAAGAAGAGATTTCGCCAACCTGATTTCCACCACCACCAATAATTAACATTTTTGAACACCCAGATTCATTTGCAAGTTCACCTATATATTTTTCTAAGTCATTTTTATTCACAATAGTTCTCGCAGGTAAATGAGGTATAACCTCATAACCTTCTAATTTTAATTTTTTTGCTGTTCTAATAACATTTTTTGAATTTTCATCTGGTAAATAAGTTATATAAATGTCATGATTTTTATTAAGAAATTCAGAAAAGCTTCCATATTTTTCATAAACATTTGGAGTTGTTTCTATAGAATAACTATTGAGAAACTTTTTAACAATATTAATGGTTTCTTTAGACATAAATTTTTTAAGTTTTTTATATTAATTAGATAAATGAACAACAAGTACTTTTCTATAATTACTTTTTATCAATTCAAAATAATTAAAGATAAAAATGATATCATTACTAAACTTAAAGATTTTTGCAAATTTAATAAAATCAAAGGTACAATATTGATTGCTGATGAAGGTATTAATGGAACAATAGCTGGCATAGAGAAAAACATAAATACTTTCATTCTATATCTTGAAAATTTTAGCTTCGAGAAACTTAATCTTAAACGATCAAAATATAAATATATGCCTTTTCAAAAACTTAAAATTAGAAATAAAAATGAAATAGTCACATTAAGAACCAAATTTGCTGATCCTACAAAAATATCTGGGAAAAAAGTTAAATACAATGAATGGAATAAACTAATTAAAGACAAAGACACTATTGTGATTGATGTAAGAAATGAATTTGAGGTAAAAATAGGATCTTTTGAAGGAGCAATTAATCCAAAAACTAAAAGTTTCACTGACTTTAAATCTTTTGTTCAAAAAAAATTAAATAAATCAAAAGACAAAAAAATTGCTATGTTTTGCACTGGAGGTATTAGGTGTGAAAAGGCTTCATCATATATGATTATGAAGGGTTTTAAAAATGTTGCTCAGTTAGATGGAGGTATACTAAAGTATTTAGAAAAAACTACAAAAAAAAATTCAATGTGGAAAGGTGAATGTTTCGTATTTGATGGAAGAGTATCTTTGCAAAACGAATTAAAAGATGGAACTTACAAACTTTGTCATGCTTGTCGGTTACCCATTAGTAATAAAGATACTTTTTCTAAATATTATAATCCAGGTGTATCTTGTCATAATTGTTTTGATAAAATATCTGAAGAAAAGAAAAAAAACTTAGTTGAAAGAAATAAACAAATTAAACTTGATAAAAAAAGAGGAAATTTTAACCGTTTTATTAAGCAGTCAATTTATGATTATGAATAAATAATACTTTATTTCATATAATTATTCTGTATAGACACTTCATGGCAAAAAAAACCTCATTCGCTCTTAAACAACTAGTACCTGAAGAAAATCCAAAAACAGGAACTAAGTATATTGTAAGAAAACCTACAAAAGGATTGAAAGTTGCTGAAAAGCTTCGAATGAAAAAATATGATCCTGTGTTAAAAAAACACGTTTGGTTCGTAGAGAAAAAGATGCCTCCTCATAGTAAATAATAGATTTACCTCTTTAATTTATTCTAAATTAACATAATTTAAACTCATGGAAGCCACTTATGGAATTCATTGGTTTAGACAAGATTTGCGATTACAACAAAATCCATCTTTATTGTCACTTTCAAAAAAAGTCGATCAGATAATTCCAATTTATATTTTTGATTTAAATCAAAGAATTGGATCCACATCCAAATGGTGGTTAGAAAAATCCTTAATTAGTTTATATGACTCAATACAAAAACATAATGGCAAACTAAATATATTTGCTGGTGATCCAGAGAAAATTATATCTTCAATACTAAAGAATTCAAATGTTAAATATGTATCCTGGAATAGACTATATGATCCATATTCAATTAAAAGAGATACTAAAATTAAATCTATAGTTACTTCGTCTAAAATAGAATGCGACTCGCACAATGGATATCTTTTAAATGAACCTTGGAATATTAAAAATAAAAGTGGCACTTTTTTTAAAGTATTTACTCCTTACTGGCGACATTGTGATGAACTACTAAAACTAAAAGATGTTAAATTTAAAAATATAAAAATAAGCTACGCCAATTCAAAATTTAAAAATGAAATAAATATACAAGATTTAAATCTAACAAACAAAAAAGACCAATGGATCAAAAAAATTGAAAAATATTGGATACCTGGTGAAAGTAATGCAAAATTACAATTAAAAAAATATATTTCTCAAAAAGCAAATAACTATTCAGTTGGAAGAGATAGACCCGATAAAGATTTAACTTCAAAATTATCACCTTATCTCCATTTTGGAGAAATATCTGCTTTAGAAGTTTATGATACCGTAAATATTGAAAAAAAAATTGATCCTGAAAATAAAAAAAAATTTCTTGCTGAACTTGGTTGGAGAGATTTTTCTTATAATCTTTTATTTCATTATCCAGCTATGACTCATAAACCAATACAAAGTAAATTTAATAAATTTCCATGGATTAAAAATGCTAAAAATTTATCATTATGGCATAATGGTAAAACTGGTATTCCAATTGTTGATGCTGGAATGAGACAACTATATAAAACAGGCTGGATGCATAATAGAGTAAGAATGATTGTAGGCTCGTTTCTAACAAAAAATTTATTGTTACACTGGAAAAATGGAGAAGAGTGGTTTTTTGATACTTTAGTTGATGCTGACGTTGGGTCTAATTCTGCAGGTTGGCAATGGATCTCTGGTTGTGGTGCTGATGCAAGTCCATATTTTAGAATTTTTAATCCAATATTGCAGGGTCAAAAATTTGATCCAGATGGTGATTATGTAAAAGAATTTGTTCCTGAGTTGAATAATATTCCAAAAAAATATATTCATAATCCTTGGGAGATGTCTATGGAGGATCAAAAGAAATATAATTTTGAGATTGGTACTTCATATCCAGCACCAATTGTAGATTTAAAAGAAACAAGAAATAGAGCACTATCAGCGTTTAAAACTATTAGTTGATGTGAGAGAAAAAATAGCAATCATTGGTTCTGGTATTTCAGGAATAAGTGCAGCTTACCTTTTATCTTCTAAATATGATGTTTATTTATTTGAAAAAAATAATAGATTGGGTGGACATACAAGAACTATCTATGTTGAAGAATCAACAAAGACAATCCCAGTCGATACAGGGTTTATTGTATTCAATGAAAATAATTATCCAGATTTAACAAATTTTTTTAAATTACTTGATGTGAAATGTAAAAATTCAGATATGTCTTTTGCCGTCTCAAATCAAGATCCTCAAATTGAATATAGTGGCAAAAATATATTTTCTCTTTTTGCTAATTTTAGAAATATGTTTTCTTTTAATTTTTTTAAAATGTTATTTGAAATAAGAAAACTTTATATATTATGTAATAGATTGAATGTTAGTGATTTAGAGCAAACTAAAACCTTAAATGATTTTTTAAAAACTAATAATTTTTCAACATACCTAATAAATTATCATATTTTACCTATGATATCATCTATATGGTCAAGCAATATAAGTGATGTAAAAAATTTTCCTCTCATAACATTCATTAATTTTTTTAAAAATCACGCTTTATTTAATTTAAAAAAAAGACCTCAATGGAAATATGTAGAAGGCGGTAGTAACGAATATATAAAAAAAATTATTAATAAAAATGTTTTTGAGTATGAAATAAATTTCAAAATTAAAAAAATTATTAGAGAAAATAATAAAATTAAAATAGAAGATGAGAAAAATAATATATTAGAATTTCATAAGGTAATATTTGCAACCCATGCAAATCAAGTATTGGATATTTTAGAAAAACCAACAGAAGAAGAAGTAAAAATATTTTCACAATTTAAATATTCAACTAATTCCGCAATACTTCACTCCGATCACTCTTTAATGCCTAAATCAAAAATTGCTTGGTCAAGTTGGAATTTTTTAAATAAATCATCATCTTCTAAATTTACTTTAACTTATTGGATGAATTTCTTGCAAAAATTACCAACTAAACAAAATTATTTTGTAACTGTTAATCCATATAAAAAGCCTAAAAACATAATTAACGAAACATCATTTAATCATCCAATATATACTACCGATACTATTTTAGCTCAAAAAAATGTTATGGAAATCCAAGGAAAGAATAATACTTTTTTCTGTGGGGCTTACCTTGGATATGGTTTTCATGAAGACGGCATTCAATCATCTTCTTATATTTGTAAATTGTTAAATTGTGATTTACCTTGGAAGAGAGAGAAAAATTTTTATAATAGATTGCAAATTAATTTTAAATGATTTCTCAAATTCTATTATCTAGCATTATTCATAAAAGATTTATTCCATTTAAACACACATTGAAATATGAGGTACCAAGTCTTTTTATTAATTTGGATAATCTTGATCAATTAAGTAAAAACTATAAACTTTTTTCATTAAACTCTTTTAATCTTTTTTCTATTTATGAAAAAGATCATGGATATAGAGACAAAAGGTCAATAAAGACATTCGTTAAAGATTCCCTCTCTAAATTTAATATTAAATATAAACATCTTAATATAATGATATTATGTTTTCCAAGAATTTTGGGATATGTATTTGATCCCTTATCAATTATATATTGTTATGATGATAAAAAATTAATATCTATTTTCTATGAAGTTAAAAATACGACTAATGAACAACATACCTATATTTTTAAAGGAAATGTAAATTTTGAAGATTTTAAATTATCTCATGAATGTGCAAAGCAGTTTTATGTATCTCCATTCATAGAAATGGAGGCAAATTATAAATTTTTTAATCGAATGCAAAAAGATAAAATAAATATTAACATTGATCTTTATGATAAAAATAATAAAAAAGTTCTAACAGCTACACAGCATGGCAAATTTATAGATTTTAACTCAAAAAATATGTTTAAATTTTTATATTATAATCCTCTTTTAGGCTTCAAGGTAATGGCTGGAATTCTTTATGAGGCTTTAAAAATAATTTACAAAGGTGGTAAATATTATGCACGAAATAAGAAGCCAAATGATACAGTGAGTTTTGAAGGTAATTTTTAAATGAATTTTTTTAAAACAAATTTTGATAAAACTGTCGAAAAATTATTAGTAAACTTTTTATCTAAAATTCGATATGGAAAATTAACAGTTCAATTTCCAACCGGCGAGGAGAGAGTTTTTGTCGGAAAAGAAGAGGATATATCTGCAAATATAAAAATTCATAATTATAATTTTTTAAATTTAATTTTTAAAAAAGGTTCTGTAGGTTTTGCAGAAGCCTATATGAATGGTTACTTTTCAAGCACCGATTTAACTAATTTATTACTACTTTCTCACAAAAATGAGAGTTATTTTTTACAAAGTATAAATACTAATCTGTTTTTTGCTACTTTTGCCAAATTAAAGCATTTTTTAAATAACAATTCAAAATCACAGAGTAAAAAAAATATTAAATATCATTATGATTTAGGAAATAATTTTTACGAAAAGTGGTTAGATAAAACCATGACCTATTCTTCTGCTCTTTTTGATAATAAGAATACCAATTTATCGGATGCACAATTTAACAAATATAGAAAAATTGCTGAAACTTTATCATTAGACTCAAATTCTAAAACTTTAGAAATTGGATGTGGATGGGGAGGCTTTTCATCATTTGTAGCGAAAAATTACAATTGTTCAGTTGATGCTATAACTATTTCTAAGGAACAATACGAATATGCCTCTGAAAAAATTCAAAATGAAGGTTTGTCTGAAAAAGTATCTGTTATATTTTCGGATTATAGAGATATCAAAAAAAAATATTCCAATATTGTTTCAATTGAAATGTTTGAAGCAGTCGGCAAGAAATACTGGCATAATTACTTTGATACAATTCGTAATTCTCTCAACGATGGTGGTATGGCTGCACTACAAGTTATAACAATTGATGAAAAAAAAGCTAAAGATTATCAAAACAGACCTGATTTTATTCAACAGTATATTTTCCCTGGTGGAATGCTTCCAACTAAAAAACAATTTGAATATTCAGCAAAACATGTTGGGTTAAAATGTATTGAAAAATTAAGTTTTGGCGGTTCTTACGCAAAGACATTAAAAATGTGGAACAAACAATTTCAAAAATCTTGGAATGATTTATCAAAGTTTGGCTTTGATATTAAATTTAAAAGAATGTGGGAATTTTATTTCTCTTATTGTGAAACAGGATTCTCAAATAGTTCTACTGACGTTTCTCATTTCTTAATTCAAAAATAGAAATGCAAAAACTAAAAGTATTTTTAGTCTTAACTGGCTATCAACTAACTTGGTTAGCCTGTGTATTTGGTGAAACAAAATTTTCTAATTCTATGTTGGGCATCTGGGTTGGAATTATTTTCTTACTAACTTATTTTTATTTTAATCATAATAAACAAAAATTTATTAAGATTTCACTTTTGATTTCAGTTCCAGGATATTTTTTTGATACTTTATTAGTTTATTTCCAAATTTACAATTTTGAAACTATTACTAAACTTGGTACTTTGCCATTATGGATGATTATTTTATGGTTTAGTTTTAGTACTCTTTTTGATGAAATTTTTACTTTTTTTAAAAGTTATAAAATTTTAGGAATTATTTTAAGTGGAGTTTTAGGACCTTTAACCTATTATCTTGGTGAGCCTATCGGAGTTATAAAAATATATAACTTTCAGATTTTTATTATTTCAATGGTATTATTTTGGATAATCTTGATGTTCTATTATCTAAATTACGTTATAAAAAATCATTAATTTTCTTGGTCTACTTTTTTTGTCCTAGTTCTATTTAAAGTTCTTTCGAGATCCTTATAAGTACACAAACCAACGTCCATTGGACTCTTTGCCTCAAGAACTGCCTCTCTGTAGGTACCATTTCTTATAGCCTCTACTGTATTTTTCGTTGACGCAGTAAGTTTTGCAATTTGAGAACTACTTAATTCCGTTGGATATCTTTTGATAAGCCACAATATAGCGTATGGCTTTTCTTGTCTTAAAGAAAGAGGTGTATATTTAGTGTCTTTCTTTCTTGGTGGTAAATCCTCAATTACATCAGATTTGATAAGATTCAAACGAGCTTCATTATCTTTTTCACATCTTTCAATTTCTTCTTTTGTTAATTGATTATTATCAATTGGATCATAACCTCTCATTCCAACAGCAACTTCTCCATCAGCTATTCCTTGAACCTCCAATTCATGTAATCCACAGAATTCAGCAATTTGATCAAACGTTAAAGCTGTATTTTCTACTAACCATATTGCTGTAGCTTTTGGCATCAAAGGATATTTCATAATTGGCTCATATAATATAATCAAAAAATAATATATAATAAAATATAACTATGACAGATTTTTTTGAAGTTGATGAAAAGCAAAAGACAGTTAAGATATTAAATTTGGATGATTTTAGTGTTGAGGATTTACGAAACTATATTTCAGAACTTAAAACTGAAATACTAAGAGTTGAGGGTGAGATAAATAAAAAGGAAAATTTAAAACTTAATGCTGAGAAGTTTTTTAAATAATTATTTATTAATTTTTAGGCCTTTAAATCTTTTTTGGAATCTAGCTACTTGTCCTTCAGATTCATTAAGACCAGCTTTACCGCCAGTCCAAGCTGGGTGAGATTTAGGATCAATTTCTAATTTAAGAGTATCGCCTTCTTTACCCCAAGTAGACCTAGTTTTAAAAGTAGAACCATCAGTCATAAGAACGTTAATCTCATGATATTTAGGGTGTATATCTTTTTTCATGAATGTCTTATATTTATATTGGTTTTAAAGTAAAGAAAGTTTTTGTACTAATTCATCATGTATTTTATAGTTAGATGCAATTATTTCTCGACAATTAGTCTCCCAATTAGATCCATCTATTTTAGATATTTTTCCACCTGCCTCCTTAACCAAAAGTACACCTGTTGAAATATCCCATAAATTAATATTACTTTCCCAAAAACCATCTAATTTACCTGATGCGACATATGCTAAATCTAAACCTGCCGATCCCAACCTTCTTATGCCTGCAGAAGATTTTAGTATTTCATCAATTTCCTTTAAATAGTTTTTGTAAATTCTTTCTCCAAAAGGAAGGCCAGTACCTATCAGGCAATCAGAAAAAATTTGCCTGTTTGACACTCTAAGTCTACTATTATTACACCATGCACCTTTACCTTTTGAGCTCCAAAAAAATTCATTTAAAATAGGATTGTAAATCACGCCATCTGTGATTTCATTATTAGTCATTTTAGCAATAATTATTCCAACATGAGGTATTCCATGAATAAAGTTTGATGTTCCATCAATTGGATCAATTATAATGGTATTTTCATCACCTTTTATTTCACCAGATTCTTCAGTTATGTAAGTATAATCAGGATAATAATATTTTAGTGTTTCTAAGAGTGTTTTTTCTACTTTAATATCAGCATTGGTTATAAAATCTCCAACTGATTTTGATTGTATTTGTAGATTTTCTAATTCTCCAAAATCTCTTAATAATATCTTACCAGCTTTTTTTACTGCTTTTTCAAAGATATTAATTACAGCAGGCTGCATTAATTTTTTGATTTTTCGATATAACTACCATCAATTGTACTTATTATTATTTTATCATTAACTGCAATAAATTGAGGTACAGCTGTTTTAATATTTTTTTCCAAGGTAGCTGGTTTATATGATGAAGCAGCAGTTTGACCTTTTACAACACCTTCAGTTTCTACGACAGTTAATTCTACAGTATCAGGCAAGTCAATTCCAACCGGTTTTTCATTATAGAAATTAATTATAACATCACTATTCTCAATTAAAAATTTTGATTGATCTGAAGTTAATATGTCTGAACCAAGTTCTATTTGTTCATAGGTTTGTTTATCCATAAATATAAAATTATTACTATCCTCATAAAGATACTGAAATTCTTTTTCATCCAGGATAGCCCTTTCTACTGTTTCTGAAGATCTAAACCTGCTATTCATTTTTGTACCTTCTCTTATTTCTTTAAGTTCAGCTTGTAAGTAGGCGCCACCCTTTCCTGGTTGAGTATGCTGGGTTTTCAAAACTTTCCAAAGTTTATTATTAATCTCTAAAATATTTCCAACTTTAATTTCATTTCCATCTATTTTCATAATTTTATCTTTAGTTTTTTTTGTATATTTTTAATTTTTGTAAGATCTACTACATCAAAAGTTGGATTTAATAAAACCTTATTTTTTTTAGCAATTTGATTAATTTTATTTAAAACAATTTTATTATTTTTTAATTTTAAATAATCAATATTTTCATGAGTTAATAATATACTAAGACCTTGATCATAGCCTGAGTCGACAAAAAACTTAATATTGTGTGTCTTATATTTATTTTTAATATGGTTTATTAAGGTTCTAAGCCACTCTATCTTAAAACCTTTAATTAAAAAATATTTTATAAATATGATTGAAGTTTTGAACTTTGATTTTCGAAATTCTATTAAAGTCTCAATTTGTGTTAGTGTCGATACTGCAAAACAAATTTTTCTAGGCACTAAATAAATTTTTTAAGATCAACCATAGTATCTACCATTCTATTTGAAAATCCCCATTCATTATCATACCAGGATAAAACTCTACAGAATTTATCTTTGACAACTTGTGTTTGACTCATATCAAATACGGAACTGCTTGAATTATGATTAAAATCAATTGAAACTAGAGGTAATGAGTTTGTTGTTAGAATTCCATTTAATTTTTTAGTTTTTGAAGCTTGAAGAACTATAGAATTAATTTTTTCTTGACTAGTTTTTTTCTTACTTAAAAATGTAAGATCTATAAGTGAGACATTTGGAGTAGGTACTCTAATTGCCGTTCCATCAAGTTTGCCTTTTAATTTTGGTAAGACTAGACTCAAAGCTTTTGCCGCTCCTGTAGAAGTCGGAATCATTGACTCAGCTGCAGCCCTTGCTCTTCTAAAGTCAGAATGGGTTTGATCAACAGTTCTTTGATCACCAGTGTAACTATGTATTGTTGTCATGAAACCACTTTCAATTCCTAACTTTTCATCAAGTACCATAGCTAAAGGAGCAAGACAGTTAGTAGTGCAAGATCCGTTTGAAATTACATTATGATTTTTTTTAATAGTATCGTTATTTACTCCTTGAACTATTGTAGCATCTACATTTGAAGCTGGTGCAGAAATAATAACTTTTTTAGCCCCCGCATTTAAATGAGAAATTGCTTTTTCTTTTGAAGTAAAAACACCACTACATTCAAGAACAACATCAACTTTAAGAGATTTCCAAGGAAGATTATTTGGATCTCTTTCAGAATAAAAATTAATTTTATGTTTTCCAATTTTTAATCCATTTTTAATTGATGTAATCTCATCTTTAAGGATACCATGCACACTGTCATATTTTAGCAAGTGAGCACTACTTTCAACACTACCTAGCTCATTTATAGCAACAATATTAATATCTTTAGGATTTTTTTCTAATAAAGCTCTAAAAACAAGTTTTCCAATTCTCCCAAATCCATTTATAGCAACTTTCATTTTTCTCCCTCTTATAAATTTTTAATAATTTTTTCAATTAAGTAATCGTCTGTTATTTTAAAGTGCTTATATAAATCTTTATAGGGGCCGCTTTCACCAAAAGTAGACATACCAACAAAATTTTCATTTTTAATATATTTTTCCCAACCATTTATTACTCCAGCCTCAATAGCAAAAATAGGTTTATTGCCTAAAATTTCATATTTATAGCTATCATCATTTTTCTCAAACAATTCAAATGAAGACATGCTTACAACTCTGATCTTTAAATTATTGTTTTCAAAAAGTTTATTTGATGCAGAGCAAGCAATTTCTACTTCAGAACCAGAAGATAAAATTGTTGCATCATATTCTTTAAAATCTCTAATTTTATAAGCCCCTTTATTAACAAGATTTTCTTTTCGATTATCTTTTTGTAACATCGGCAGGTTTTGTCTTGTTAAAACTAAGATTGTAGGCCCAGTATTATTTAGAGCACATTCCCAAGCTTCTATAGTTTCAATTATATCACATGGTCTGATGACTGTTAAATTTGGTATCGCCCGTAAAGATGCAAGATGTTCAACAGGTTGATGGGTCGGTCCGTCTTCTCCTAATCCTATTGAGTCATGTGTCATAACATAGATAACAGGTATGTTCATGATAGCTGATAATCTAATTGCAGGTCTGCAATAATCAGTAAATACCAAAAATGTTCCCCCATATGGAATTAAACCTTTATGTAAAGCTATACCGTTCATTACTCCAGCCATTCCATGTTCTCTGATACCATAATGAATATAATTCCCGTTATAATTATTAGATGTTATTACATTCATATCTTTTGCTTTAGTGTTATTTGATCCAGTAAGATCAGCAGATCCCCCAATAAGATTTTTTTGATAGTTTGAAATTAAGTTTAACGTTAATTCACTTGATTTTCTTGATGCACAATTTGTTTTGTCATTAAAATGTTCAAATTTTAATTCATTAAGTTTTTCTGGAAGTTTTGAATTAATTTTTTGATAATAACTATCTTTAAAATTTTTACTTTCAACTAATTCTTTATTTTTTGATAACCATAAATTTATTAATCCTTCATTTCTTTTATAGAAACTTCTCCACTCATGTAACAATTCATTTGGTATGTCGAATGGTGGATAATTCCATTCTAATTTTTTTCTTGTTAAACTAATTTCATCTTCACCAAGAGGAGAACCATGTGATGAAGCCGAACCCTCTTTGTTTGGAGAGCCGAAACCAATTTTAGTTTTACAAGATATAATTGTTGGAGCATCACTTTCTTTTGCTTGAACTATAGCTTGGTCAATTTCTTTATAGTTATGACCATCTATTTCAATTATATTCCAATTATAAGCTTCAAATCTTTTTTTCACATTGTCTGAAACTGAAAGATCAGTCGATCCATCTATAGAAATAGAATTATTATCGAAAAACATTATAAGCTTATTTAATTTCAAATGTCCTGCGAGACTACACGCTTCATGACTTAAACCTTCCATTAAGCAACCATCTCCAGCAAAAACATAAGTGAAATGATCGATTACTTCTTCTCCATAATTATTTGATAATTTTTTTTCTGCTAACGCCATTCCAACTGCATTTGCTAAGCCTTGGGACAAAGGCCCAGTTGTTGTTTCTATTCCTTTTGCAATCCCATATTCTGGGTGACCTGCAGTTTTATTATGTAATTGTCTAAAATTTTTAATTTGATTTATATCAATGTCTTTATATCCTGTTAGATACAAACAGGAGTATAAAAGCATTGAGCCATGTCCATTTGAAATAATTAATCTATCTCTATCAATCCAACTTGGGTCATTTGGATCAAACTTTAAATGATTTTTATACAGAACTGTTGCGATGTCCGCCATACCCATGGGCATACCAGGATGACCGGACTTTGCTTTTTCCACTGCATCCATTGATAAAAATCTAATACAATTTGATAATTGTCTTAGATTGTTGATATTATTTAAATTATTCAAATACTTACCTTTATGGTTGATATAAAATTATTTAATATGGTTTCATTACAGTGACAATTGTTAAATTACAAACTATAAAATTATAATGGAAATACAAAAAAAATTTACAGTTCTCAGCAAAAACTTAAATAATCTGAGATCAGCTCTAGAAGATTTTAGGGATCATCATATTTCCAAAAAAGAAAAAATTAAAAATCTTGAAAATGAAATTAAAAATTTACGAAAACAAATGTCTGAGTATATTGATGAATTGGAACTTCTAATTAAGAAATAACCATGCCTTTTTACAAGACAAAAATTTTAAATAGAGAAATATCGTTAGAATATGAAAAAAAAGATGAAAAAAAAATAATAGATTCAATTAATTTAATTAATGAAAGAATTGATAATAAATTACAAAATCCAAAATATTCTAATGGAAAAATAAGTGATACTATATTGTTATCACTTCTCTCTATTGAGCTTCAAGCAGAGCTTTCTGAAAAAATAAATATACAAAGAAGTTCAGAGATAAATGATGCAAAAAATGAAGAGTATCTTAAGAACAACTTAGAACTAAAAGACAAAATACTAAAACTACAAAATGAAAAAAAAATTCTAGAAGATGAAAAATTGAATTTAGAAAAAGAATTTGATGAAATAAATAACAAAGTAGAAGGCTTAATTGATATAATTAAGAATTCTTATTATGAATAATATTAAAGATGAAAAATCAATTATCAGAAAAAAACAAAAAATTTTAAGAGATAAGATTTATAATAATAATCCATCACATTTTGCTTTATCTTTGTTTAATAAACTTTTTGAAAAAATTAACTTTCAAGAAATCAATATAATATCTAGCTTTATTTCTATAAACTCAGAAATAAATACAGAAGAGCTTAATAATCTTATCTTTATTGAAAATAAAATTTTATGTCTTCCAGTAATTGAAAAAAAAAATAGTCATTTAATCTTTAAACAATTTAAGAGAGAAGAGAATTTTGTAAAAGGGCATATGAATATATCAGAGCCTCAAAATAAAAATAAAGTTTTAAATCCTGAATTAATTTTTGTCCCTTGTTTAGCTTTTGATCATAAGGGAAATAGATTAGGTTATGGTGGAGGGTATTATGACAAGACTTTTGCTTATTTAAATAAAATTAATCATCGATTCATCTCTGTAGCCTATGCATATGAAGAACAAAAGTTAGATTACATACCCATAGACAAATTTGATTTTAAAGTGGATTATGTTATTACTCAAAAAAATTTATATAGTTTTCAATGAAAATTCTTTTTATAGGTGATATTGTCGGTAAGGCTTCACGGAAAAAAATTAAAGAAATTATCCCAACACTTAAATCTCAATACAATACAGACATGATTATTGCTAATGGTGAGAATGCTACTTCTGGTTATGGACTTTCAAAAAAGGATGCAGAAGAATTATTTTCTAGCGGATTGGATATACTTACACTTGGGAATCATGCATGGGATCAAAGAGATATGCTTTCTTATATTGAAGAAAATCCCAAAATAATCAGAGCTTTGAATTACCCTGAAGGTGTTCCTGGAAAAGGGTATTACAGGCTTGAACTTTTAAATGGAAAAAAAATTATCGTAGTACAAGTAATGCTTAGATTATTTATGAATTTATCATTAGATGACCCCTTTAAAAGTATAATTGAATTTCTTCAAAAAGAGAAATTAGGTGGTACCTGCGATGCGATAATCATTGATATGCATGGTGAAGCAACTTCTGAAAAAAAAGCATTTGGATATTACGTTGATGGAAAAGTTTCAGCAGTTTTAGGTACACATACTCATGTCCCAACTGCAGACAGTGTTATTTTACCTAAGGGAACAGCTTATCAAACAGATGTTGGAATGTCAGGTGATTACAATTCAATAATTGGTTTCGATATAAATAATCCAATCCATGGATTTGTTAAAGGGTATAGGGCTGAAGGTAGATTTACACCTGCTACTGAAAACATAACAGTATGCGGGGCTTTAATAGAAATTGATACTAATACTGGTTTAGCTAAAAATATCACCCCAATTCAAGAGACATAATTTACATATATTAGACACATTTATCTAATATTTTATATCTTTACTAACATCGGATTAAATATTTATAAATCTACTCGTAATGGCAGGGCACTCGAAATTTAAAAATATTATGCATCGTAAAGGTGCTCAAGATAAAAAAAGAGCAAAGGTATTTTCAAGACTTGGAAGAGAAATATCTGTTGCAGTCAAAGTCGGTGGTGAAGATATTGAAAGTAATATTAGGTTAAGATCTGCAATTGCTTCAGCAAAGTCCCTGAATATGCCAAAAGATAACATAGAGCGAGCAATTAAAAAAGGTCAAGGGAATGATCCTGATAGCAATTATGAAGAAGTAAGATATGAGGGGTATGGCCCCGAAGGTATTGCAATAATAGTTGAGGCACTTACAAATAATAAAAATAGAACAGCTGCAGAGATTAGGTCATCTTTTAGTAAACATGGAGGTAATTTGGGCGAAACAGGAAGTGTTAGTTTTGGTTTCGATAGGTTTGGGAATATTACTCTTAATAAAAGTTTAGTAAAAGAAGATCAACTTCTAGAATTTCTTGTTGAAAATAATAGTGAAGATTATGAAATTAATGATTCAGAATATTCAATATATTGTGATCAAAATGATTTGCATGAACTTAATGATAAATTAATTAAACAGTATGGCCAGACTAACTCTGCAAATTTAGTTTGGAAAAGTAAAAACAATATAAATATTGGAAAAGATACAGCAGACAAACTATTTAAATTACTTGAAGTTTTAGAAGACAATGACGATGTTCAAGTTGTATCATCAAATTTTGAAGTTGATGATAATGTTTTATCTTCACTGACAGCATAATGAAAGGAATATAGATGCCTGATAAAGCCTGGAAAAAAAGAGAAAGAGATGTTGCGCATTATTTCAATGGGAAAAGGACACCTTTGAGTGGGGGAAATGGTAAAGTAACAAGAGCTGATGTAATTCATGAAGATTTATTTATAGAATGTAAACTAAGAGCAAAGCATACAGCAATTAGTTTGTGGGATGATACTGCAAAACTTGCGAAAGAGGAGGGTAAGACACCAGTAATAGCATTATGTGAGAAAAATAGACCAGGGTTTTGGGTTATGGTTCATAGTAGCGATCTTGAAAAAATTAAAAAATAATTATTATGGCAGATATTAATAGTACAAATTTATCGACAGAAGCTCCAGATTTTTCAATGCTTGCGTTATTTATGCAAGCTGATCTTGTAGTTAAATCAGTAATTATAATTTTAATTTTAGCCTCTTTATATTCTTGGAATGTAATCATTTCAAAAATTTTAAGAATTAGACAATTAAAAAAACTTGAAAAAGAATTTGAAGATATTTTTTGGTCTGGAAATTCATTTGAAGATTTATATGAAACTTTAAACTTTAATCAGACAGATCCAAAATCAAAATTATTTTGTGCCGCGATTTTAGAGTGGAAAAAAAGTAAAACTCAGTTTGAAAATGACACACCTGATATTAACTCTTTAAAAGATAGAATGATGAGATCAATGACAGTTGTTTTTAATAAAGAAAGTGAAAATGTTGAAAGAAATTTAACATTTCTCGCAACCGCTGGATCCACTGCACCTTTTATTGGGTTATTTGGAACAGTCTGGGGTATAATGAATAGTTTTAAATCTATTGCAATAGCTCAAAATACAAATTTAGCAGTAGTTGCACCAGGAATTGCTGAGGCCCTTTTTGCAACTGCATTAGGTCTTTTTGTGGCTATACCTGCTGTAGTTGCGTACAATAAAATTTCAAACGACTTATCAAAATATTTTATATCCTTGGAAACTTTTATGGATGAATTCTCAACAATTTTTTTTAGACAATTAGAGAAAAAATAAATTGATTACCTCAAATAATTTAAACAAACGAAAGAAGCAAAGGTACACTCAAATGAGTGAAATTAACGTCACACCTTTTGTGGATGTTATGCTTGTTTTACTAATTGTTTTTATGGTTACCGCACCTCTTCTAACTGTTGGAATTAAAGTTGATTTACCAAAGGTTAAAGCTACTGCATTAACTGATATAAAAGATCCAATTGAGATAACAGTTAAGTTAGACGGTGAAGTCTACATTGGAGAATCAAAGGTTGAAGTAGAAAATTTGATTCCTCGACTAAACGCTATTAC
The DNA here is from genome assembly GCA_902587565.1 of uncultured Alphaproteobacteria bacterium. Classification (GTDB taxonomy): domain Bacteria; phylum Pseudomonadota; class Alphaproteobacteria; order HIMB59; genus CACPNW01. The sequence goes on along the minus strand of CACILT010000002.1, from coordinate 72,869 downwards.
TGAACAAAACACAGAAGCAAGAATTTATATACGAGGTGATAGAGTGGTAGCTTATGGAAGGATTATGGAAATTATGTCCATAATAAATTCAGCAGGATATATTAAAGTTGCATTAATTACTCAAAATCTTGAGCAATAGATGGATCGTATAAGCTATAATAGTTTAAAAATTATAAACTTTTTTGAAAATTTAAATCCTAAAACATCAGGAGTTATTTTTTCAACACTAATACATTTAATTATCCTTTTGTTTATGGTCGGCTTACCAAATTTTTTTTCTACAAAAGAAATCTATGTTCCAAACGTAATACCTATTGAAATACTTAATGTTGACGAAAATACCAATTTGAAAAAATCTGATACTGCAAAACCAGAAAATAAAAATAAGGAAACAGTTACTAAACAAAAAAAATTTAATTCATCAGATCAATTAGAAGTAAAAAAAAATGTTGAAATAAATAAAACTGAAATTGAAGAAAAAACTAATCCAAATCAACCAGTTTTGGAAATGAAACAAACTCCAAATTTAGAAGTTAAGGAAACAAAAAAAGTAGTTATCAAAGAAAAGGAAATTTTAGAGGTTAAGAAAAAAGTAGAAACAATTAAAACTGACATAATCAAACCAAAACTCAAGCCAAAGCCAAAAATTATAAACAATGAAAATGTTAAATCAGATTTAGATGTTGAAACAAACATAAAGGATAAACCAAAGTTGGAAAATGCTAAAACCGTATCTAAACCAAAGCCGAAACCTGAAAAAGATTTTAGCATAGCATCAATGCTTAAAGATTTAAGAAATGAAAAAACAAATATCGTTCAAAATGAAGTTAAGGAAGAGGTTGAAGAGGTTGATAATAAAAGTACAGATGATACTGATGACAATATTATGCTATCAATATCTGAAATAGACATGTTGAGGCAGCAACTATCTTCTTGTTGGAATGCTCCAGCAGGTGCAGTTATAGAAAGAGGAATGCAGGTAACAATTTCAGCTAAAGTATTACAAAATATGAAAGTTTCATCAAATAGTGTCCGTATTGTTGACACAAATATAGCTAAAACTAATCCATTTTATGGACCAATTACAGATAGCGCAATGAGAACTCTTTTAAACCCAGAATGTACACCGCTAAAACTTCCACAAGACAAATACAATTTATGGAAAAATCTTACAATCACTTTTGATTATAGTATTATGAAAGGATATTAATGAAAAAAGTTTTTTTAATTACCCTTTTTTTATTTTCTAGTTATAAAGTCAATTCGTTAGAAGTGACTCTAACACAAGGTAGTGTTAAGCCAACTCCAATTGCTGTGACAGAGTTATATTCAAAAAATTCACAATTAACTAAAGTAGGAAAAAATATTTCAACTGTAATTTCTGATAACTTAGAAAGATCTGGGCTTTTTTTACCTATTGATCAAAGATCATTTATTCAAGATAATGAATCATTGGCAAATAAACCACGTTTTGAAGATTGGAAATTAATAAAAGCTCAACATTTAGTTTCTGGAAAAATTTCAAAAAACAATGGAAAAATATCTGTAGAATTTAGATTGTTTGATGTTTTTCAACAAAAGCAAATAGTGGGAAAAAAATATGAGACTAGTGAAAAAAATTGGAGAAGAGTTGCTCATATTATTTCAGATTCCATTTTTAAAAACATAACTGGTGAAGGTGGATACTTTGATACAAGAATAGTTTATGTTGCTGAGACTGGCCCAAAAGAAAACAAACAAAAAAGATTAGCAATAATGGATCAAGATCAATCAAACCATCGTTTTTTAACAGATGGATCATATCTAGTATTAACTCCAAGGTTTTCTCCTAATTCACAAAAAATTACATACATGTCATATGTAAATAGAAATAATCCTAGAGTTTACATTTTTGATATTGAAACTGGTAAGCAAGAAATTGTTGGGGAATTTCCAGGAATGACATTTGCTCCACGTTTTTCACCTGATGGTAATAAAATCATCATGTCTTACACTGACCCAGAAATTGGTAATTCTGAAATTTATATTCTTGATTTAAAAACTCGAATTTCAAAAAGAGTAACAAATAATTCTTCAATAGATGTATCTGCAAGTTTTTCGCCAGATGGTAAAAAAATAGTTTTTAATTCAGATAGAAGTGGAAGAAGACATTTGTATGTAAGCGATAATAATGGAAAAAATGTTAAAAGAATTAGTAGAGAAGCAGGAAGCTACTATACACCAGTCTGGTCGCCAAGAGGTGATATGATAGCTTTTACCAAACAACAGGGAGGACAATTTTATATAGGCGTTATGGAGATTGATGGCTCTAATGAAAGAATGATTGCAAAATCATTTCATGTTGAAGGACCAACATGGGCTCCAAATGGTAGATTTTTGATGTACTTTAAGGAAGAAAGGACTGCTGAGGATGGATCAGGAGGGGAATCTAGTCTTTATTCTATTGATTTGACTGGTTTTAATGAAAGAAAAGTTATAACTCCTTTAGGCGGATCTGATCCAGCATGGTCGCCATTGATGCATTAATTCGATATAATACAAAAAAATATACGAAATCTTAAAAAAAATGTTAAGAAACTCACAATAATTTAGTATATCTACACAAAGTATTAAGGGAGCGCTTATTTATGTTTTACAAGTTTTTTATCTCTATATTTATGGTTTTGTTCGTTGCCGCATGTGCAACAACGCCAAAAGACTCTGCTGATTCTTCAGGATCTGGTTCAGATAGTACAAGCAGCGATGTATCATCTGAGGGAACAATAACCGAAACTGCTGGAAGTGGTATTGTTTCAGGATCACAAGAAGATCTAATTGTTAATGTTGGTGACAGAGTATTTTTTGGATATGATAGCTCGGATTTAGATTCTGATGCTCTAGAGTTACTTCAAGATCAGGTTGCATGGCTTAAGCAGAATAGTGATGTTTCAGTTACAATCGAAGGACACTGTGACGAAAGAGGAACTAGAGAGTATAACCTAGCTCTTGGTGAAAAAAGAGCTCAAGCTGTTAAAAATTATTTAATTGGATTAGGAATAAATCCTGATAGAATTTCAACTATTAGCTATGGTAAAGAAAGACCTGCTGTTGTGGGATCGAATGATGGAGCGTGGGCTCAAAATAGACGTTCAGTAACCATAGTTAATTAATTATTTATTCCTTAATACTAGGCGCTATAGAAATATAGCGCCACATTTTTATCTTATTTAGAAATTAAAATCCTTGAATGGTTAGATACATACTTACTATTTTAATATTATTTTATTCAAGTTATGCTTTTTCTAATGAGAGTGACCTAACTATTTCGCAGCAACTAGAAAGACTACAGAGAGAAGTTTCTGATCTTTCAAAAGAAGTATTTTCAAATTCATCAAGTCAATCAAGTGGCACAAATAATGATTTTGTTCAGAACCTTTCTGCAATCGATTTGCGAATATATGATATTGAAAATGATATAAAAAATTTAACCTCTAACTTAGAGGAATTGTATTTTCAACTAGATGATATTTTTAATAAGTTAGAAAACTTAGAATTAGTCATTAATAATTTACAATCAGTTCCTTTAAATAATATTGAAGTAAATACTGATGAAGCTTCACAAAACAGTAATGAAGTTAAAAGCAATACTTTAAGTGATACTGAAACAGAAAATACACTTGGAACATTAAATATTTCAAAAAACACAAATGATACAAATGAAGAACTTATATCTGAAGACCAGGAGGTAAATTCTAATGAAAAAGAAGAGGTCTTATCACCTGAAGATCAATTCCAGGTAGCCTTTGATAATATAAGAGATAAAAAATGGCAGGATGCTAAAACTTCATTTGAACAGTTTATTTCAGATAATCCTCAAAATCAATTATCGGGTTCAGCACATTATTGGCTTGGAGAATTATATATTCTAGAAAAAAATTATAGGGAGGCAGCACTTATATTTGCAGAAGGCTTCCAAAAATTCCCAGAAAGTATTAAAGCTGCAGAAATGCTCTTTAAACTTTCTCAATCATTATACCAAGTTGAAAAAACTAATGAAGCTTGTAAAACTATGGAAAAACTAATTATAGATTTTCCTAAAAATAAAATAATTCCTCAAACCAAAAAACAAATTGTAGAATATAATTGCTTAGAAAATAATGAATGAAGCTTACAAATAAAGAATTCATTAAAATTATAGAAAAAAAATACACTTTTGAGAAAAACCCTTTGATTGCTGTAGCAGTTTCTGGTGGTCCAGATAGTATGTCATTATTATTCCTTGTTAATGCTTTTATAAAATACAAAAAAGGGAACCTGATTGCTTTAATTGTAAATCATCGTATTAGAAAAAATTCAAAAGAAGAAGCTAAGTTTATTTCTAGTTACTTGCAGAAAAACAACATTAACTCTCAAATTCTAACTGCAAATAAAGATAAAGTGAGTAAGAAAAGTATGAATGAGGCTAGAAATAATCGTTATAATTTACTTACAGATTTTTGTATTAAAAATAATATTTTACATTTATTTATTGCTCATCATAAAGATGATAATTTAGAAACTTTTTTGAATAGAAAGATCGCTGGCAGTGATTTTTATGGTTTAAAATCAATGTCTGAACTGTCATTTTACAACAGAGTAAATATAATAAGGCCACTTTTAAATTTTTCCAAAGAAATATTATTAGATTACAATAAGAAAAATAAAATAGAATATATTAATGATCCATCAAATTTTAATTTAGATTATACTCGTCCTACAATAAGAAATTTTCTTAAAAGATCTGACAAAAAAACAATTAAAGAAATAAATAAAGATTTTGAGAATATACTTTTTTATTCACCACATTTCATTCAAATGATACTTGAGATACTTATTAAAAATATTGTTCATGTTGATAGTAAACAAATTGTTGTTAGCCTTCACAATATAAAAAATTTAAATGAAATTGCTTCTGAAAATATTATACGAAGAATATATCAGTTTTTATTTTATCAATCTAACCCTCCTCGATCGAAAAAAACTAGAATCTTAATAAGTGAAATTAAGAAATTAAATTTTAATATTTTTAATGTCAAAGGTATGATTGTTAAAAAAAATGATGATTTTCTTACATTTTCAAGAAAATCTGTTTAATTTTCTATAAAACTATTGTGTTTTTATAATAAATTCCTATGTATAATGTAGATGAAAAACATCAGTAAAAACGTTGTATTATGGATTATAATTGGATTGCTTTTAATTGTGCTTTTCAATCTTTTCCAAGGAAGTTCTAACAATAGAAATACTTCAAAAATATCCTTTTCTGACTTCATTGCTGCAACAGAAAGTGGAAATGTTTCCGAAGTTAATATCAATGGAAGCAACGTTACAGGATTTCTAAACGACGGACGATCATTTAGCACATATGTCCCTAATTATCCTAATTTGGTAGATAAATTAAATGAAAGTGGAGTGAAAATTACTGCTGAGCCCTCTGAGAGATCAATGCATCCACTTTTAAGTGTATTATTGTCGTGGTTTCCAATGCTTCTATTAATTGGAGTTTGGATTTTCTTTATGCGCCAGATGCAGGGCGGTGGTGGAAAAGCAATGGGCTTTGGTAAATCTAAAGCTAAATTATTAAATGAAGCAGTTGGTAAAGTTACATTTGACGATGTAGCAGGTATTGATGAAGCTAAACAAGAATTAGAAGAAGTTGTTGAATTTTTAAAAGATCCTTCAAAGTTTTCTAGATTAGGTGGTAAGATTCCAAGAGGCGCACTTCTAGTAGGTCCTCCAGGTACTGGAAAAACTTTACTTGCAAGAGCAATTGCCGGTGAAGCAAATGTTCCTTTCTTTTCTATTTCAGGATCTGATTTTGTGGAAATGTTTGTAGGTGTCGGTGCTAGTAGAGTTAGAGATATGTTTGACCAGGGTAAAAAAAATGCACCTTGTATAGTTTTTATCGACGAAATTGATGCTGTTGGAAGACACCGTGGCGCTGGTCTCGGTGGCGGGAATGACGAAAGAGAGCAAACTCTGAACCAACTTCTTGTGGAAATGGATGGTTTTGAAGCAAATGCGGGTGTAATTATAATTGCCGCAACAAATAGACCAGACGTTCTTGATCCAGCATTGCTTAGACCAGGAAGATTTGATCGTCAAATAACAGTTAATAACCCTGATGTGATGGGAAGAGACAAAATACTTAAAGTTCATATTAAAAAAATTAAAGTTTCGCCAAAATTTGATTCAAAAATTATCGCAAGGGGAACTCCAGGTTTTTCTGGAGCTGATTTAGCAAATCTAGTTAATGAAGCAGCATTATTAGCGGCTAGAAAAAATAAAAGAATGGTTACACTTGAGGATTTTGAAAGTGCGAAAGATAAAGTGATGATGGGTGCTGAAAAAAGATCTATGGTTATGTCAGAAGATGAAAAGAAACTTACAGCTTACCATGAAGCTGGTCATGCAGTAGCAACTCTTCACTCACCAGCCTCTGATCCAATACATAAAGCAACTATAATACCGAGAGGTAGAGCATTAGGTATGGTTATGAGACTTCCTGAAAAAGATCAACTGTCTATGAGAAAAGATCAGATGAAAGCTCATTTATTAATTGCTACTGGTGGAAGAATTGCAGAAGAAATGATCTTTGGAAAAGATAAAATTACAAATGGGGCAGCAAGCGATATACAAATGGTGACAAATCTATCAAAAAAAATGATTACTGAATGGGGTATGAGTGAAAAATTAGGCCGTCTAAGATATAACAGTGACAGTGAGGAAGTTTTCCTAGGGCATTCCGTTGCACAATCAAAAAATTTATCTGATTCTACAGCAAAAATAATTGATGAAGAGGTTAGATTTCTTGCAGAAGAGGCTGAAAATAATTGTAGAAAAATTCTTCAAGATAATATTGAAGAACTACATATAGTTGCTAAGGGACTTTTAGAGTATGAAACATTATCAGGTGATGAAATTAAAGATTTAATCAAAGGTATAAAGCCAACTCGTGACGATCTTGATAATGATATAAACACACCAAAAAAACCAGCTACATCTGTTCCAAAAACAGGTGGATCTGCTCCTGCTCCTGCAAACTAATTTAATTACTTCACTTTATTTATTTTTTTGAATAAAAGACATAAATGTCTAAAATATTTGGTACCGATGGTATACGGTGCTTAGTTAATGAGGAACCTCTTTCTGCTGAAACTTGTCTAAAAATTTCAAAAACAGTTGCATTTCTTCTAAAAAAGAAAAATTCTAAAAATAGTAGGGTTGTGATTTGCAAAGATACTAGATTATCTGGATATTTATATGAGCCACTTGTGACAGCAGGATTTATTTCTATGGGTATGGATGTAATTTTAGTCGGCCCCCCTTCCAACACCAGCCGTCCCATTAATGATTAAAACTTTAAGAGCAGATATTGGCGTAATGATTACAGCTTCTCATAACACATATGAATATAATGGACTTAAATTTTTTGATAGCACCGGAACAAAGCTAAGTTCATTGATAGAGCAAAAGGTTGAAAAAATAGTATTAGATAATAAAAAATATTCTAGAATTACAAACAACACATTTATTTCTGGAAATGCAAGAAGACTGGAAGATGCCTCAGGTAGATACTCAGAATTTTTAAAAAGCACTTTGAATAAAACATCTTACAAGAAAAAACTAAAAATTGTTTTAGATTGTGCGAATGGAGCTACATATAATATAGCTCCAAATTTATTCTGGGAGCTAGGTCATAATATAATTGCCATAAATAATAATCCAGATGGCTTAAACATTAATAAAAATTGTGGTGCAGTCGATGTGAAATCACTCTCACAAAATGTCATAAAAGAAAAGGCTGATATTGGATTTGCATTTGATGGTGATGGAGATAGGTTAATAGTTGTAGATGAAGAAGGTAAAGAAGTTGATGGTGATAAAATTATAGGATTGTTATGTAAAAGTTATGTAAAACCTCAGAAAAAATCCAAACAACATGATGTTATTATAACGGTTATGTCTAATATGGGATTAGAAAATTATCTCACAAATAAATTAAAATTAAAGATTAAGCGAACATCTGTTGGAGATATAAACGTTATAAATCAAATGAAAAAATCCAAATCTATAATAGGCGGGGAACAATCAGGACATATAATATTGTCAGAACATTCTAATACTGGTGATGGAATTTTGGCAGCTCTAAAAATCACTGAAATTTTGATATCAAATAAAAATAAGGCGAGCAAACTTTTTGATTTGTACAATGACTTTGCTCAAGAAAAAATTAACTTAAGTTATAAAACAAAGAATACCAAACTGTTAAAAATTCTTGATAAGTTAAAAAATGATAAACTATATAATAATAAAAAAATCAGATCTCTTGTAAGGTTATCTGGAACTGAACCATTAGTTAGAATACTAGTCGAAGGTCAAGAAGTTACTGAGGTTAAAAAGAAATCTCTAGAAATAAAAAAATTAGTAAGGCCTTACCTTGGTTAATAAATTTTTAGTACCTGCAGGTTTTAAAGATAGTCTAAATTTCGATGCATCTATTGAGCACAAATATAAAAATAGCATAATAAATTATTTTAGAGATAATGGTTTTACTTTAATTAAAACTCCACTAATTGAATTTAGCAAAAATTTAGACAACAATACTTTAAGTTTAAAAACTAACAAAAAAAAAGATCAATTAAGTATTCGAAACGATATAACTCCACAAATAATTAGAATTGCCTCATCTAGACTAGCTAATAAAATACGACCTCTTAAATTATGTTACTATGGAGAAGTTGTTAGAAAAGTCGGAACTATTTTAAGACCTGAAAGGCAATTTCAGCAAGTTGGTGCTGAGATCATTGGATCTGAAAGCTATAAGGCTGATGTAGAAATTATTAATCTTGCTTACGAAACTTTAAAAAAAATTGGAGTTAAAAATATTGTTATCGAAATTACAGCGCCATTTTTTCTTGATAGTTTGCTTAAAAAAATAACTAATAAAGATTTAAAAAATAAACTAAAAAAAAATATTAAATTAAAAGATATTAATAATTGTTTAAAGTTATTGAAAAAAAATGAATTATATAATTCATTTAAAACTTTACATTTATGTTCTGGAGTAATTCAAAATAAAAAAAAATATATTTCAAAGTTAAATAAAATAATAGGCTTTAAAAATGAAGTAGAAAGACTAATAAAAATATCTAATCTAATTAAAACTTCAAAGAATGATTCTTTAAATATAGATTTTTTTGACTTACAAAAAAACAAAAATTATTACAAGGGTATAAAATTCACATTTTTTGCTAAAGATGTAAGGGGTGAAATTGCTGGAGGAGGTCGATATAACTTAAAATATGGCTCTAATTCTGAGACTGCAATAGGATATACGTGTTACATGGATACAATTTTAAGATCTTCATCGTTGATTAATCAAAATAAAAGAATTTTAATTGAATTCAATACGAGTGATAAAATTAAACAAAAATTAATAAATAAAGGTTATAGTTTATTTAAAACTTTTGAAGATAATAGTGATATAAAAAAAGAGGCAAAAAAATTTGGAATCAAGTATTATTTGATGAATAAGATAGTTAAGCAGATCTAATGTTTTATACAATAGTTGGAACCCAGTGGGGAGATGAAGGAAAAGGAAAAATTGTTGATTGGATTTCTTCTAAAGCTGACTTAATAGTCAGATACCAAGGTGGAAATAATGCAGGTCATACAATTAAAGTAGATAATAATGTCTATAAACTTAATCTATTACCTTCTGGAATAATTAATAATAAAAAATGTGCTATTGGAAATGGCGTTGTGTTAGATCCGTGGGCACTAATTAATGAAATTAATAATCTTAAAGAACAAGGAATAGAGGTAAACGAAGACAATTTATATATTGCTGATAATATTTGTTTGATCTTACCTATTCATAAACTCCTTGATGAAATTAATGAAACCACAAGAGGAAAAAAAGAATTAGGAACAACTAAGAAAGGCATTGGTCCAGCATACGAGGATAAAGTAGGTAGAAGAGCAATAAGAATTTGTGATTTAAAAGATCCAACATTTTTAAAACAAAAAATTGATAATCTTTATGAATTCCATAAAGATAAAATTTCAAAACATATTCATAACATTACACATAATTATTATGAAGAACTTTTGTCCATGTCTAATTATCTTAACTCTTTTAGTGTTCCATTATGGAAAATTATAAATGAATTAGGTCAAAAAAATAAAAACATTGTTTTTGAAGGTGCGCAAGGTTCAATGCTGGACATTGATTTTGGAACATATCCTTATGTTACATCATCAAATACAATATCAGGTCAGATATTTTCTGGCACAGGTTTTAGTTATAGAAATGACCACAAAATTTTAGGAATCACAAAGGCGTATACTACTAGAGTTGGATCAGGACCATTCCCAACAGAGTTAATGGATGAGATTGGAGAGCATCTTGGTGAAAAAGGTCAAGAATTTGGGACAGTCACAAAAAGAAAAAGAAGGTGTGGTTGGTTTGATAGTGTACTTTTGAAACAATCAATTAAACTTAATGGAATAACAGATATTGTACTTACTAAACTTGATGTCTTAGATGAATTAAAAGAAATTTATGTATGTAATGGATACTTAATTGATAACAAACACTATGATTTTTTACCTAGTGAAGAATTTTTATTTGATAAAATCAAACCTATTTATAAAAAAGTTGCTGGCTGGGAAAAATCAACAGCAGGGATTAATAAATTTGATGATCTTCCTGAAAATGCTAAAAAATATATTAAAATACTCGAAAATCTTATGGAAACTAACATTTCAATTGTTTCAACAGGGCCAGACAGAAAAGAGACAATTGATATAAACGGAACTTTATCTAATATTTGAAATTTCTTTTTTAAGTTTTTCTAATGCTTTTTCTTCAATTTGTCTTACTCTTTCTCTGCTTATTTTATATTTTTTACTCAAATCTTCTAACTTTAATGGATTTTCACTTAGTTTTCGAAGTTTAATAATTTCTTTTTCTCTTTTGTTCAAAACTTCAAAAGCTTTTGAAAATAAATTTCTTCGATAATCAAGCTCATCTTTATTTTCAATTATTCTGTCATGAGTTTCTTGTTTATCTTCTATTAAATCCTGCCATTCAGTATCATGTTCTTCACCAAGTTTAACATTCAAAGATTGATCTGATGTAAAAAGTCTATTTTCCATATCGATTACTTCACCTTCTTTTACATCTAGTCTAGTTGCAATCTCCCTAACATTTTCTGGTGACAAATTACCTGAGTCAATTGAGGTAAGTTGATTTTTAATTTTACGTAAATTAAAAAAAAGTTTTTTCTGTGCAGCGGTAGTTCCAATTTTTACTAAAGACCAACTATGTAAAACATATTCTTGTATTTGAGCTCTAATCCACCACATTGCATATGTTGCTAATCTAAAACCTTTTTCTGGATCAAATCTTTTAACCGCTTGCATGATTCCAACATTACCCTCTGAAATTAAGTCAGTAACAGGTAAGCCATATCCTCTATACCCCATTGCTATTTTGGCAACTAATCGAAGGTGACTTGTAACTAATTTATGAGCAGCATCTGAATCTCCATGTTCCTTATAACGTTTAGCTAACATGTACTCCTCTTCAGCAGTGAGCATTGGAAATTTTTTTATTTCCTGCAAGTATACCGCTAAATTTCCTTCACTTGATAGTACCGGTAAATTCATAATACGCCTATATCACAAATAAAATATAATTTAATATTTAAGCAATAATTCTATTAAATTCTTAAAATCTTCAGGAATTTCAATATCAAAATCCATCCTTTTTTTTGATGAAGGATGATCAAAACCTAGATGATATGCATGTAATGCTTGTCTTTCAAAATTTTTTAAAATCATAAATTTATTAAATGTATTTTTATCTTTTCCAAATTGATTAATTTTACTTTTTCCATAAATCTTATCACCAATTATAGGAGAATTTTTAGAAGTTAAATGAAGTCTAATTTGATGTGTTCTTCCAGTATGTAAATGGCAGTCAACTAAACTAGCAATACCAAATGTTTTTTCTAATTTAATATCGGTTTTAGAATATTTTCCAAAACCCTTATTATTTAAACTCATTTTTTTTCTATTTTTTCTATTTCTCTCTATGTACCCTTCAATTGATTGATTATCAGGAGTCCCCCAAACTATTGCTTTATATCTACGAGATATCGTGTGTTCTTTAAATTGTTCGGCTAAGTTAATATGAACATTATTATTTTTTGCAACAACAAGAATTCCACTTGTATCCTTATCTAAACGATGGACTATTCCTGGTCTAGCATTATCATCTAAATTACTTAGCTGATTATTCGTGTAATGCATAAGAGCATTCACAAGAGTGCCGCTTTCATTTCCAGGTGCTGGATGCATTACTAAATTTGGTGGTTTATTTATAACAATTAAATCCTCATCTTCAAAAATAATGTTTAAGTCTATATTTTCAGCTGAATGTTTTGTTTCTTGTTTCAAGATAATATTTATAAAGTAATTTTCATTTTCTTTAGTGATGTAAGATGGATCTTTTATTTCCTTTTCATCAAGACATACATTGCCATTTAATATTAAAGTTTTAATTTGTGTTCTTGAATATCCTTCCAATTTTGAAACGAGCACTTTATCTAATCTTTGTGAACTTAATTGTTTATTTATAGTTAATTTAAGATTATAGAATTCGTTCATGTCTCAAAAAATTCTTAAATTTATTGTAATATTTTTAGGTATATTAATTGTTATTTGTTTTTTAGCTCTAGTTTATGGCTTGTATATAAAAACAACAAAAAAACAAAGTAATTTAGATACAAATTTAATTGAATATAATTTAAATTTAGAAAAAGGGCACAAAATTACAGATATAGATATGATTGATAATAATCGGATTTTGTTTACAATAAAAAGTAATGATAAGGTTTATGCTTTAATATATGATATAGAAACATCAAATATTACAAAAATAGATACATCTAATGAATAAAGATAATAATTTTGAAAATAATTTAAAAAAACTTGAGTCTATTGTAGAGAAACTAGAAAATGGTGAAGTAGATTTAGAAGAATCTGTAAAACTTTACGAAGAAGGAATGAATTTAAAAAAAGCATGTGAGGAAAAATTAAAAAGTATTGAAAGCCAAATTAAAAAAATTAAGCAAGAAAACAATAAAGTTACAAAAGAAGATTTTAAGTAATTTTCAATTTGAGTAAAAATCTAAAAATAAGACTTGATCAGCTTTTAATGGATAGAAACTTAGCTGATACTAAATCAAAGGCCCAATCTATGATTATGGCCGGTCAAGTTTATGTAAACGATAAAATTATTACCAAAAGTGGTAACAGTTTTAATGAAAACTCAAAAATAAAAATTAAACAACTACATCCTCCATGGGTATCAAGAGGTGCATTCAAATTACTTAAAGCGATTGATCATTTTAAGATTGATATTGAAAATAAAATTTGTCTAGATATCGGTTCATCAACTGGTGGATTCACAGAAGTTCTTTTAAAAAAAAACGCTAAAAAAATATATGCTATTGATGTTGGTACAAATCAACTTCATGAAAAATTAAAAAAAGAAAAAAAAATTATTAGCATAGAAAATTTTAATGCTAAATATTTAGATAACTCAATAATTCATGAAAAAATTAATTTAGTAGTCTGTGATGTTAGTTTCATTAGTCTAACAAAGGTTATAGAACCTAGCCTGAAGCTTTTATCAGGTAAAGCTGAGATTATTTCACTAATTAAGCCACAATTTGAAACTAATAAAATAAATTTGAAAAAAGGTATTGTGAAAGATCCATTTATTCATCAACAAGTATGTAATGATATATTGAATTGGTTTAAAAAAACAATTAAGGCTGAAGTTGTAGGTTTAGTCGAAAGTCCAATAACTGGACCAAAAGGAAATAAAGAATTTTTGATTTATAGTATTTTAAAGAAATCTTAAACAATGATCAGCTATAGTTGTGGCAACCATTGCTTCACCGACAGGAACAGCTCTGATACCAACACATGGATCATGACGACCTTTAGTAGATATTGTTGTTTCTTTTAATTTTGTATTAATTGTTTTTTTTGGGGATAATATTGAGCTTGTAGGTTTTACTACAAATCTAGTAATTAATTCTTGGCCCGTTGTAATACCCCCAAGAACTCCACCATTATTATTTGAGAGAAATAAAGGTTTTTTATTTCTTATTCTCATTTCATCAACGTTAGAAATTCCAGTTTCATAAACACTACTAAATCCGTTTCCCATTTCTACCCCCTTAACAGCATTAATAGACATCAATGCCTTAGCAATATCAGAGTCTATTTTTTCATAAATAGGTTCTCCTAATCCAGCTGGCAAACCTTTCACTCTAATTTCAATTATTGCACCTAAAGAGGAACCAGATTTTCTTGCAGTTTGTATTTCGTTTTCCCATATTTTAATAATTTCTTTATCAGGACTCCAAAAATTATTTTTTGGAATAAAATTATTATTCCAATTATCATAATTAATTTTATGATTACCTATTTGAATTAATGCACCTGTTATTACAACTTGATTTTTAATTTTATTTTTTATGATTTTTCTTGCTATTGCCCCTGCTGCTACTCTCATTGCAGTTTCTCTAGCACTAGATCTACCACCACCCCTATAATCTCTTATGCCATATTTTTTCCAATATGTATAATCTGCATGACCCGGTCTAAATTTACTTTTGATATCACCATAATCTTTTGATCTCTGATCTTGATTGTAGATAATTAGAGAAATAGGATGACCTGTTGTTTTTCCCTCAAAAGTTCCAGATAGTATTTCAACTTTATCCTCTTCTTTTCTTTGAGTTGTAAATTTTGACTGACCAGGTTTTCTTTTATCTAAATAGGGTTGAATATCTTTTTCAGTTAAATTTATGTTTGATGGCACTCCATCGACAACACAACCAATAGCTTTGCCATGGCTTTCTCCCCATGTGGTAAAGTTAAAGATTTTTCCTATTGAATTAGAAGTCATTTTTTAGAATTTGTAAATTCACCTAATAATTCTGAAACACTTTCACTCTCATCAACTGCAACCATTCCTACAGTATGATAACCACAATCGACATGTTGTATCTCACCAGTAACGGCACTTCCAAGATCACTTAAGAGATACAAAGCAGAATTTCCAACATCTTGCTGATTTACATTTCTTTTAAGTGGAGCATTAAGTTCGTTCCATTTTAGAATAAATCGAAAATCACCTATTCCTGATGCTGCCAAAGTTTTAATTGGCCCAGCACTAATAGCATTAACTCTTATATTTTTTTCTCCCAAATCAACTGCTAAATATCTAACACTTGCCTCTAAAGCTGCTTTTGCAACTCCCATAACATTATAATGAGGCATAACTTGTTCTGATCCATAATATGTTAAAGTTAAAATTGATCCACCATTATTCATTAAAGGTTCTGCTAGCCTACAAGCCTCCGTAAAAGAATAACATGATATATGCATAGTTTGTCTAAAATTATCAGAAGATGTATTGTAATATTTACCTCTTAATTCATCTTTGTTTGAAAAACCAATTCCATGAACAAGAAAATCTAATTCACCCCATTTATTTTTAAGTGTTTCAAAAACGTTATTCATACTTTGTGAGTCTGAAACATCACAAGGAATAATAGTGTTAGATCCTATTTCTTCTGCAAGTGGCTGAACTCTTTTCTTAAGAGCTTCTCCTTGATAAGTAAGTGCAATTTCTGCTCCCTGTTCTGCTAATTTTTTCGCAATACCCCAAGCAATAGATCTGTCATTTGCCACTCCCATAATCAGACCTTTTTTATTTTGCATCAACATATTGTAAATCAGTGTTTTTTTATAAATATAGATATATATACTTATAAAATAATATTCATATCTATAATATGCAATCAAATCAAAAATTAATAAATTCTGATAAAAAACCAATTGAACTTTTTCAAGAATGGTTTGAAGAGGCAAAGAAAAGTGAAATCAATGATCCAAATGCTATGAACCTTGCTACTATATCTTCTGATGGCAAACCCAGCTCGCGAATTGTTTTACTTAAATCATATGATGATAAAGGGTTTGTTTTTTACACAAATTCAAATAGCAAAAAAGGTAGAGCAATTAAAAACAACGATAGTGTAGCTTTAAATTTTCATTGGAAAACACTTCAAAGACAAATAAGAATAGAGGGTAATGTTTCACAAATTTCAAAAGCTGAAGCTGATGAATATTATAATTCAAGGCCACTAGGAAGCAGAATAGGAGCTTGGGCTTCATTACAGTCAGAAGAACTAGATGATAGATCGACATTAACTAAAAGAGTAGAAGAGTTTGAAAAAAAATTCTCAGATAATGATGTTCCAAGACCTTCACATTGGAATGGTTACTTAGTAGCACCTATATTAATTGAATTTTGGCAAGATATGCCATTTAGATTGCATGACAGACTTGAATTCCGTATGGAAAATGATGGTTGGATTACAAGAAAATTATATCCTTAATTATCTTCTTTCCATTTTTGTAAAATCCATGAACTAGAATTTGATTTATTGTCACCACCTATACCCCAAAGTAACTGTATATTGTTTTTTTCACAGAATATTGATTCTGGTGTTGTACTATTATTTCTGTCACCTCCATTTGCAAATTTAATAATTGATTTTGGATATTTATTTTTTACTTTTTTAAGACCATCGATGCACGTCCTATCTCCGTCATCAAATTCTATAACATCAATAACATTTTTTAACTCATTCATAATTACAGCTCTTTCAATAAAAGGAAGAAATTCCTTACCTTTCTTTTTTTGAAGCCATAAATCCGAATTTAGCAAAACTACAACTTCACCATGTTTAGCAGCTTCTTTAATTAATTTTATATGACCACTGTGAATTGGGTCAAAACCTCCACTGACAACAACTATTTCACGCATACTTGCTTCTCCATTTTTCTGGATCTTCTAAAAATTCTTTTAAGTTTGAAACCTTATCTTCAGAATATATTTTTTCACTTTCAATATAATTTATTACATCTTTCCAAGTACACAGTGAGTGCATATTTACATTTAATTTAAATAATTCTGATTCATTGAAATTAAAAATATCATAATAAAATATTACAAATATATCTTTAACTTTTAATCCAGCTTCACGCATTGCGTTAATAAAAATTATTTTACTACCTCCATCAGTAGCTAGATCTTCAACTAAAAGAGCTTTTTGATTATTTTCAAATTCACCTTCAATTTGTTTGTTTTTTCCAAAACCTTTTGTTTTTTTTCTAATATAAATCATTTGTTTATCTAATTTTTGAGAAATAAAAGCAGCATAGGGAATTCCAGCGGTCTCTCCACCAGCAATAATTTCTGTCTCAATATTATTTTTAGTTAAATAATCTATGGCTTTATCAATTATAAAATTTCTTTCTTTTGTAAAAGAAATAATTTTTCTACAATCAACATAAACAGGACTAGCCAAGCCTGATGTAAGAGTAAAATATTTATCAAATGAAAAATTAATAGACTTTATATCTACTAATATTTTAGCTATCTCTTTAGACATTTTTTTAAGTTATTTGCGCAATATGTTCAAATGATAAATTTCCAGGGACAATCATTATTGGTATTCTTAGGTTTGTTATTTCATTACTCACCAGAGAAGTTATTATTGGACCAGGGTTTTTACTATTTGGATCAGTATTTGCAGCTAAAACAAGAACATTAATATTTTTTTCCTCATCTAATAATTGTTTTAATTCAGATATAGTATCCCCCTCTCTTAAAGAGAGAGCAGGATAGTCACCTGTTCTTTCTTGGACAAATGAGGCAGCTTTTTTAAGAATTGTTTCTGCTTCTTCTCTAGCTTCCTCTTTCATAATGTCTGTAACACCCTTGGTTGTTAGAACATCCAAAGGCTCTATGAATGTTGCAATTATAATCTTTCTTCCTGTTTTTTTTGATCTTGCACAAGCATATTCAAGAGCTGTTTTCATTTCTTCTGAATTATCTGCAACAACTAGAATATATCTATCATCACTCATTTACTTCTCCTAAATAAAGCAGCAGCAATAAAGCCTGAAAATATTGAAAAGATAATTACAAAAACTCCGTATGTAGCTGCATTTTCATTAGCAAAGTCAAATATTTGACTTCCTATACCAGTTTTTTTTATAACTATATTTTTTTGATCAGTACTCATAATTGTATTATTTCTTATATAGTAAATATCAACATTATAAATCCCTGGTATTGTATTTGTTGGAAAAAAAACGCTAGTTTGAAATAATTTATCTTTAATCTTTTTCATTTCAAAACTTTTATAAAATGATTGTTCTTTTTTTATTCTAACAAAATTTTCATTCCAGCTTTTCTGGTCATTTTTGAAAATAAAATTTTGATTAAAAGTCTTATTATTTAAAATTTTTTCAAAACTTAGATCCTCATTAATTAATATCGATTCAGGCAAGATTTCGCTAATTTCTTTTGATGAGGACAAAAAGAATAAAGATGGAATGTTACTATAGGTAACGTATTGATTATTTATCCATATTCCAAAATACCTCTCTTTTTTTTGTATTCTCATTTTTGACGGCGGCCCTTTTATTGTCAAAAGTGTCTCATGATCATTTTTTAGTAATCCAAAAATAATAATTTCTTTTCCATTAAAATCTGTTTTTAATTCAATACTATCCTCAGATAAGTCAAAGTAAATTTCTTCAGCATGAAGAAAGTTATAAACAAAAATTACAGTCAATAAAATTGTCAGATTAAAAGTAAACTTTATATATAAATTTTTAATCATCTATTTTTGTCACTTCTAAAATATAAAATTCTAAATAAAATCCAATTAATGCAAAAATTGATACTAATAAAAAAGATGCTTTTTCAATCAATATATCAATCACTAATATATCTTTTTGCATAAGCATATAAATTGGAATTACAGTGGATAAAATAACTATACTTAGTTTTGCAAATGAATCATTAAATAATATGTCTTTAAATATTTTATTAAGATCTTTTTTAATAAATACTCTGAAATTTGACCAAATATAAATTTTGTTAAATGAGTTTATAACAATTATTAGAATTAAAAAATATTCAATATTCTCCAGATTAAAACCAATGGTTGTAAAAATAAAATATATGAAGAGACAAACTACGATCAATAAATTAATTGAAAAATTAAATATTGATATCATATCATTACCAATGAAAATAAATCATTAGGTTTTAAAACTAGATCTGTAAAAATTTTACCACAGACACCCAGTACTAATATAGCTAAAATACCTCTCAAATATTCTGCCTTTAATTTAGAACCAAAAATTACACCAATTTGTGCGCCAATTACTCCTCCAAATATCATTAGTGCAGACAGCACAATATCTACATTGTAATTTATGTAGGATTGAAAGAATGTTGCATTAGCGGTAACAAAAATGATTTGAAATAAAGATGTCCCAACTACTATACTTGTTGGCATTCCAAGTATGTATACCATTGCAGGTATCATTATAAATCCTCCTCCAACTCCCATCATTGCGGACATTACTCCAACTGCGAACCCTATCAGTACAGGCGGTATCGCACTTATATAAAGTTTTGATCTATGAAAGCGAACTTTGAATGGAAGTCCGTGAAACCAAGAATGTTGATGCAGTTTTGTTCTTTTTGTGTTTCTTGCTCTATAGTGTCTTATTGTAGTTCTTGCGCTTTCAAAAGCCATACTAAATCCAATAAAACCTAAAAAGAAAAGAAATAATAACTGAATAACTAAATCTATTTGCCCAAAGTTTTTTAGATAACTGAAAATATTTACACCAACTGTGGAGCCAATTAAACCTCCTATTATGAGGAATATACCCATCTTTATATCAACATTTCTTTTTCTCCAGTGAGCAATAAAACCTGAAACTGAAGTTGCTAAAACGTGCGGAGCTTCAGAACCAACAGCTACAACTGGAGGTATACCTAAAAAAATTAATAGTGGTGTCATTAAAAATCCACCACCAACACCAAAAATTCCTGAAAGTATTCCTATACTCATACCAATAAAGATAATGAGAAAAATATTGACGTTCATTTCAGCTATTGGAAGGTAAATTGACATGTTTTTTATGAATTTATATAATTATTACTTAATAAGTACAAATTATATTTATTTTAGAAAATTATATAAAATTATTTAGTACTATGATTCCGATATAACTTACAATTCCAACACAACAAGCTGCAGAAAAACCAACATAAAATGGTCTTATGCCTAAGCTTTTTAAAGAAACTAAATTTGTACTTATGCCAACAGCTGCCATTGCTATTGCTAAAGAATACTCAGCGATAGATTTAATAATATTGATGATAAATTGCCAGTTATTATTAGTTAATATTTCAAAAGCTAAATTACTATTTTGAATTCCATAATCTCCAATTGATCTTATAAGACCCATAAGAATAAAACCAATAATGAAAATTGGAAACATAGATATTAAAGATGGTTTGATATTGTTTTCTCCAATATTATTTCTTAGATACATATAGCTTATTGTAGGAATGACGATTATCATACTGACATTTCTTACTAATTTTGTAATCGTTGCTATATCCATAGTTTTTGGTGAATTGAATTGTTCTGCATATATCAATCCAGCACCAGCAACTTGAGCTGTTTCATGTATTGAAGTTCCAAGAAATAATCCTGATGCTAACTCATCTCCACTGAAAAGATAATATGCCATAAATGGATAGAGGAACATTGCAATTATTCCAAATATTGTAATATTCGCTATGGCATAAGCAACTTCCTCTTTATCAGCATTAATTGCAGGACTAGTTGCTACAATTGCAGATGCTCCACAAATACTTGTTCCAACTGCAATTAGTGATCCCATTTTTGAAGAAACATTTAACAATTTGCATAAATAATTTACAACCAAGATTGATATAATAATACAAGCAACAATTAGAGGTATTCCAACTATTCCAACTTTAAAAATATCTAAAAGTCCTAGCCTAATACCAAGACATATTATTCCTAATCTTAGAATAAATTTTAAAGAAAACTTAATTCCTTCTAATAAAAAACTATTAATATGAAATATATTTCCTATCAAAAGACCAAATATTATTGATAGCATTATTGGTGATATTGGACTTTTTTTTAAATTTAAAACTTCTTTTCCAATAAAATCACTTAGGTATATGCCTGAATAAGCAATTACAAAACAAAAGATAATTCCTGGGAATATTTTATATATTAATCTTACCATTCAAAATATTCTTTATACAAAAAAAATATTTTTTATATATTTATATTAAACTTAGATATTTTTTGCAGTATTCCATTCTTCTTGAGTATTAACATTGAAAAAATTCTTTTCCTGGCTTTTGTCGAATTCAACAAATTTATATTTGTGTTTTTTTACCCAAAACATAATTTTACTATTTTTTAATTTTAACTCATTTTCTAAACTAGTTATTAACGATATATGCCACATTGCTATTACAGGATGATGCCTACTATTTGATCTTGCAATCAATATTTTTATGTTTTGATCATATGCCTCTAAAAACTTATCTAAAAGATTATTGGGTAAAAATGGGGTATCACTTGGAACAGTAAAAACCCATTCTTTGTTTGTATAATTTTCTTTAGTCCACAACATAGATGTGTGAATCCCTGCTAAAGGCCCTACAAAACCTTTGAATTTATCTTCAATTATTGGGTAATTAATTTTCTTAAAACTTTTTAAGTCATTAGCATTTATTATTATTTCATTATTATATTTTTTAAGCTTGTTTATTATTTTGTCTAAGATTGTAATTCCATTTATTTTTGCAAAAGCTTTAAATCCACCTCCAAATCTTTTTGACTGACCTCCAGCAAGTATAGCAAACAAAATTTTTTTCTTATTTATGGTCAATTCTATTTTCCCCAGAAAGTGCTAAATATTTTTTTCCTTTTGCTCGTCCAATAAGTGTTAAATTCGAGCCTCTCGCCAGCTCTACACCCCATGCTGTGAATCCTGATCTAGAAATTAATATTGGAATACCCATTTTTATAGTTTTAATAACCATTTCACTAGTTAGTCTTCCTGTGGTGTAAAAAATTTTGTTTGAAGAGCTAATTTTTTTTAAAAACATAAAACCTGCAATTTTATCTACAGCATTATGTCTCCCAACGTCTTCCATATAAATCAATGGTTTATTATTATGAATAATGGCACAACCATGTATTGCTCCTGTTTCTAAATATAAGCTCGGTGTTAATGTAATTTTTTTTGAAATTTCATAAATCCATTTATGTTTAATTTTCTTTTTGGATTTTAATTTTGATTTTTTTATTTCCGCATAGATATCCCCAAATACCGTACCTATTGCACAACCACTAGTTGTTATTTTCTTTCTTAATTTGTTTTCATAATTTGTTTTACGTTTTGTTCGTACAACAACCACACCTAAATCTTTATCAATTTCAACTTTTGTAATTATATCATTTTTCCTAAGCATATTTTGATTCAATAAATACCCAACTGCAAGATATTTTGGGTGATCACTAATAGACATTAGCGTTACTATCTCTTGATTATTAAGAAAAATTGTAAGAGCTTTTTCATTAATAACTTTAGAAATTATTTTATTCCCTTTCTCATCAAAACCATTTAGTTTTGTAATTAAGGACTTATTATTAATATCAGGTGAGACTAAATATTTCTCTTTTTTTGCCATATGTTGTAATTAAACTAATAATATAAATGAACATATTAGAAATTTTCACAAATTCCATACTATTAATTATTACTTTAGATCATGAACTATGGGACATTATACTTTTATCATTATTTGTAAGTTTTACTGCCCTAATTATTGCATCATTATTAGGATTTATAGTAGGGTATTATTTTGCAATTTATAATTTTTATTTCAAAAAAATTATTTTAATAATTATTAACTCATTAATGGGAATTCCTCCAGTTGTAGTTGGTTTAATTGTTTATTTTATTTTTGCATCAGGTGGACCTTTAGGTATCTTACAACTTCTCTATACACCTTCTGCGATGATTATTGCTCAAACTATAATAATTTTTCCAATAATTGCTTCATTATCTCATGAGATATTTTCTAAAAATTGGTATGAATTTAAAGATCAAATAAGATCCTTAAATATTCCTTTTTGGGGTTCTGTAAAACTTTTATTTAACCATAGTTATTTTTTATTAATAACAACATTATTATCTGCTTTTGGCAGAGCAATTTCAGAAGTTGGTGCAGTTATGATTGTGGGTGGTAATATTGATCATTATACACGAGTAATGACAACTGCTATATCGTTAGAAACTAGAATGGGAAATTTAGAATACGCTATGGCATTAGGTTTAGTTTTAATATCAATAACAATAATTATTTACTCGCTTGTATATTTATTAAATAATAGACCTGTTAAATGAAAATAGTAGGAATTGTTGGCTGGAAGGACTCAGGTAAAACAACTATTGCAACTAAAATTATCAATAAACTTAGCTCTAAAAATTTTCGTGTTGCTTCAATTAAACATGCACATCACGAATTTGATATAGATCATGAGAATACAGATAGCTTTAAGCATAGATTAGCGGGATCTTCTCAAGTAATAGTTAGTTCATCAAAGCGATGGGTTAAAATATCAGAGCTAAACAATTCAAAAGAAAAAACATTAGATGAATTAATTAATCAACTTTCAGAAATTGATATTGTAATAGTGGAAGGGTTTAAAAAAGAAAATCACCCAAAAATTGAAATAATTAAAAATGATAATGATAATTACTTATTTACCAAAATTAAAAATATAAAAGCTATTATTTCAAATAATAAACTTGAAACTGACTTGAAAATTTTTAAGAATGACGAAATTGATAATATAGTCGATTTTATTTTGAGAGAATTTTAATGAATAAATCACCTTTAACCAAAAAACAAATTGTTAATTTATTTAAAAAAAAAAAGATTGTAATT
This sequence comes from uncultured Alphaproteobacteria bacterium, assembly GCA_902587565.1. Taxonomy (GTDB): domain Bacteria; phylum Pseudomonadota; class Alphaproteobacteria; order HIMB59; genus CACPNW01. The sequence continues at coordinate 48,871 of CACILT010000002.1, read as the reverse complement.
TTTAACTCTGAAAAAGTTAATTTAGAAAATTCAGAGGATAGATTTCTTTATGAAAATATAAAAAGTAAAATTAATTTACCTCCTTTTAATAATTCTGCTGTAGACGGTTATGCTATTTTAAAAACAGATTTAAAAACAAAAAAAGTTTTTTTTTGTAATAGGCGAATAGCTGCTGGAGATAACAAAAATATAAAAGTAAAGCCTGGTGAAGCAGTTAGAATTTTTACTGGTGCTAAAATGCCTTCGAATTCATCAACTGTAGTTATGCAGGAAAATACATACAAGAAAGGAAATAAAATTCATTTAATTAAAATTCCAAAATTTGGAGATAATTATAGATTAAAGGGTGAAGATATAAAAAAAAACCAAAAAATATTGGAAAAGGGGTCTAAATTAAATCAACAAAATATAAATTTAATTGCTGCTACTGGTATTAGTAAAATAAAAGTATTTAAAAAAATTAAAATTGGTTTCTTTACAAGTGGTAATGAATTACGAAAACCAACTAAAAATTTGAAAAATTCTGAAATTAATAATTCAAATTACTATAGTTTAAATAATTTACTTGATAAGAATTTTATAGAAAAAAAATATTGTGGAAATCTCAAAGATAATTTTAAATCTATTAAAAATAAAATTTTTAATACTTCAAAAAAATTTAATGTAATAATAACTGCTGGTGGTGCATCTGTTGGTGATGAAGATCATTTAATTAAAGTTTTATCTGAAATAGGTAAGGTATATTTTTGGAGAGCAGCAATAAAACCAGGAAGACCTATTGCAGTTGGAAAAATAAATAACTGCTACATAGTTTGCTTACCAGGTAATCCAGTTTCTGTTCAATTACTATATGCAATGTTAGTAAAACCATTAATAGAAAAACTATCTGGTGGAAATTTTAAGCTCCCATCTTCAAGTAAAATTGCAGCAAATTTTTCTATGAAGAAAAAAACAAAAAGAATGGAGTGGTTACGCGTAAATAAAGAAACTATAAATAATAAAAATATTGCAAATAAATTTCCTAAACAAGGCTCTGGAATGATTAGTTCTATATCCTATTCAGATGGTATAATTGAAATTGATGAAAATGTTTCTCAAGTAAACAAAGGAGATATATTTGATTTTTATAGTTACGAAAGTTTATTTTAATTATTAATTTTAAATTTATAACGAATTACAATTTTATCTTTAATTTTTTTACAACTTAAATATTCATAGTTGGACTGATCACAATAATGTTCAAAGTCTGCTTCAGCCAAGGGATCAGTTGCAATAATTTTAATAATTGTATCCTTGTTTAATTCTGAAGCAAGTTTCCTAGCCTTAAGCACGGGTATAGGACATTCTGTACCACTAGTATCAAGAACTAATTCTTCATTTTCAACTGAATCTTTCATAGTTTTCTGATACTTAATATATAGTATAATATTAATTGGAATGGATAAATTTGTTTCTCAAACAGAAACTTCTTTAAAAAAGAAGAAAAGACGTTGGACTCCAAAAGGAAGACAAGTCGAAGATAAATATTTAGATGAAGTTTCTAAATTGTTTTCAGGATTAATATTTAAGCGAGATGAATTAATAGAATATTTGCATATATTACAGGATAAATTTGGTGTTTTGTACGATAAACATCTAGTAGCTTTATCTACTATTATTAACTTACCACTTTCAGAAATTTATGAAGTTGCAACTTTTTATGCTCACTTTAATATTGTTAAAGATAGTAAAGATTATAACCCAGTGAATGTTGTAAGAGTTTGTGAAAGTTTAACGTGTGAATTATTTGGCGCACACAAATTGCTTCAAGATATAAAAAAATTAGAAAATAAAAATATAAAAGTCGTACCTGGGCCATGCATGGGAAGATGTAATGTTGCTCCTACTGTCTGCGTAGGAAAAAATTATGTTGATGTGGCTAATTTTGATAAAGTTAAAAAATCAATCGATGAAAAATTTTTTGACCCCTTCATTCCAGATTATATAAATTTATCTGCTTATAAAAAAAATGGCGGTTATGAAATTGCTAACAAAATACGTAATGGGGTAATTTCAAAAAAACAAGTTTTGGATTCATTAAATGAAAGTGGATTGAAAGGGAAGGGTGGCGCTGGATTTCCTACAGGAAAAAAATGGGAAATTGTCTCAAAATACAATGGTAAAAAATATGTTGCTGTTAATGGTGATGAAGGTGAACCAGGAACATTTAAAGATAGGTCATATTTAGAAAGTGATCCACATAGATTTTTAGAGGGAGCTTTAATTGCCTCTTATTTTATAAATGCTCATAAAGTTTACATTTATATGAGAGATGAATATCCAGCAGTTATAAAAATTTTAATTGATGAAATAAATAAAATGGAAGATGAAGAAATAATTCCAAGAGACTTTTTCATAGTAAGAAGAGGAGCAGGAGCCTATATCTGTGGAGAAGAGTCAGCAATGATAGAAAGTATTGAAGGAAAGAGAGGATTGCCAAGGCATAGACCGCCTTATGTGGCTGAAATTGGTTTATTTGGATGTCCTACTTTAACAAATAATTTAGAAACTCTTTTTTGGGTAAGAGATATAATTGAAAAAGGAGCAAAGTGGTTTGCTGAAAAGGGGTCCAATGGAAATAAGGGTTTTCATAGTTTTTCAGTATCAGGAAGAGTAAAAAACCCAGGAGTAAAAGTTGCTCCAGCTGGGATAACAATTCAGCAATTAATTGATGAGTATTGTGATGGTATGGCCGATGGACATACTTTTAAAGGATATCTTCCAGGAGGTGCATCAGGTGGTATTCTCCCCGCTACAATGAATGATATTCCACTTGATTATGGATCGAAAGAATTAATGGATGCCGGATGTTTTTTAGGCTCAGCGGCAGTAGTTGTATTATCGGATCATGATAATATGAAAGATGTTGCACTTAATTTACTAAAATTTTTTGAAGAGGAAAGCTGTGGTCAATGTACACCATGCCGTTCCGGTACAGAGAAAACTGTAAAATTAATGCAAGAAAAAATTTGGAACAAGGAAAAATTAAAAGATTTAAGTGAAGTTATGGCTCAAGCATCGATATGTGGTTTAGGACAAGCTGCAACAAACCCATTAAATTCTATTTTAAAATATTTTAGCAATGAAATAACTTATGACTAAAGAGAAAACAAAATTTTATTTAAACGAAAAGTTAATTGAAGCAAATGCTGATGAAACTATTTGGCAAGTTTCAAATAGACTTGGAACAGAAATCCCACACTTATGTTATTCCGATAAACCTGGCTATAGAGCAGATGGAAATTGTAGAGCATGTATGGTTGAAATAGAAGGAGAGCGTGTGTTGGCAGCATCTTGTATTAGAAAGCCAACTGATGGTATGAAAGTAAAAACTTCTTCAGAAAAGGCTAAAAAATCTAGAGAGTTAGTTTTTGAATTACTTCTTGCAGACCAGCCAAAAAAAGAAATTGCTCATGATAATAATTCTGACTTTTGGAAATGGATAGACAAAGTTGAAGTTAAAGAAAGTAGATTTCCAAAAAAAACGTCATGTCAGGCAGATGTTTCTCATCCTAGTATGGCTGTAAATCTAGATGCATGCATCCAATGTAATCTTTGTGTAAGAGCATGTAGAGAAGTTCAGGTCAACGATGTCATAGGAATGGCATATCGAGGAGAAAATTCTAAAATTGTATTTGATTTTGATGATCCAATGGGTGATAGCACATGTGTGGCATGTGGTGAATGTGTACAAGCTTGTCCAACTGGAGCATTAATGCCTGCATCCATCGTAGATAAGGATGGTGTTGGCCATAGTAAGGTAGATAAAAAAATTGATAGCGTTTGTCCTTATTGTGGTGTGGGTTGTCAGATAGAATATAATGTAAAAGATAACAAAATTAAATATGTTAATGGTGTTGATGGTCCTGCAAACAAGAATAGATTATGTGTAAAAGGAAGGTTTGGTTTTGATTATGTAAATAATCCAGAAAGACTTACAAAGCCATTGATTAGAATTAAAGATAAACCAAAAGACTTACACCCAAGTATTAATTTTTCGAATATTCATGAATATTTTAGAGAAGCATCTTGGGATGAAGCTTTAGATTATGCAGCACAAGGATTTTTAAAACTTAATAAACAAAGAAATGGTAAGAGTAATCTTGCAGGTTTTGGATCAGCTAAATGTTCAAATGAAGAAGCTTATCTATTTCAAAAATTGATCAGAACTGGTTTTAATACAAACAATGTTGATCATTGTACAAGACTTTGTCATGCGTCTTCTGTAGCTGCGTTATTGGAAACTATTGGTTCAGGAGCAGTTACTGCTCCATTTTATGAAGTTGAACATTCTGATGTGATAATAGTCATTGGAGCAAATCCTACTGAAAACCATCCTGTTGCAGCAACTTTTTTTAAGAATGCTGCTAAAAAAGGTTCTAAATTAATTGTGATGGATCCTAGAGGTCATTCTTTAAAAAAACATGCAACTCATATGTTGCAATTTAAACCAGGATCTGACGTTGCTCTCTTAAACTCAATAATGAATGTTATTGTCGAAGAAAATTTATTTAATTCCGAATATATTAAAAAACAAACTGAAGGATTTGAAAAATTAAGAAAACATTTAATGAATTATTCACCTGATATAATGGAAAACGAAACAGGTATCGACCCAGAACTTATAAGAGAAGTAGCACGTTTATATGCCAATACAAATAAAGGAATAATTTTTTGGGGTATGGGAATTTCTCAACACACACATGGTACCGACAATGCTAGATGTTTAATTTCTCTAGCTTTAATGACAGGGAATGTTGGAAAAAGAGGATCTGGTTTACATCCTTTAAGAGGACAAAATAATGTTCAAGGAGCGTCAGATGCCGGTCTTATACCAATGATGTATCCTGATTACCAATTAGTTGATAAAGACAATAATAAAGATTTTTTTGAAAAACTTTGGAACACTCCTTTAGATGATAAAAAAGGTCTAACTGTTGTTGAAATTATGGATGCTATTCATGAGAATACAATCAAAGGGATGTATATACTTGGTGAAAATCCAGCAATGTCTGACCCTGATCTTAATCATGCAAGAGAAGCTTTACAAATGTTAGACCATTTAGTTGTTCAAGATATTTTCTTAACTGAAACAGCAACATATGCAGATGTTATTTTCCCAGCTTCGGCATGGCCTGAAAAAAATGGAACAGTTACTAATACTAATAGACAAGTACAGATGGGAAGAAAAGCTTTAGACTCTCCAGGTGAAGCTAAAGAAGATTGGTGGATAACGAACGAACTTGGAAAAAGAATGGGCTTAGATTGGAAATACAAACATCCCAAGGCAATTTATGAAGAAATGTCACTAACAATGCCTTCATTAAACAACATATCTTGGGAAAGATTAGAAAATGAAAACTCTGTAACTTATCCAAGTAAATCTCCAACTACACCAGGAGATGAAATTGTTTTTGGTGATAAATTTCCAAATGAAAATGGTAAAGGTAAATTTGTTCCAGCTAGTGTTACTGCACCAGATGAAGTACCTGATAAAGAATTTGCGATGATACTAACCACAGGAAGGCAATTAGAGCATTGGCATACTGGAGCTATGACCAGAAAGGCATCAAATTTAGATGCCATTGAACCAGAGCCTTCGGTTTCAATATCACCTAAAGATATAATTAAAAATAATATGAAAGCTGGTGATAAAATAAAAGTCACAACTAGAAGAGGCTCAATAGATATCAGAGTAAGGCAAGACAGAGCGATTCCTGATGGAGTCATATTTATTCCATTTTGTTATAATGAATCTGCCGCTAATCTTTTAACTAATCCAGCTTTAGATCCATATGGAAAAATTCCTGAATTTAAATATTGTGCAGCAAAAATTGAGAAGTTATAAATATTTTATGATTAAGAAAACATTAATAATTTTATTTCTTGTATTTAGTCCAATCACAGCATGCTCTACATTAAGTGAATTAAACGAAAGAGTAAAAGGTGATGGAGTTCCTTATATTCCTGGAATTTAATTTATAAAATTCTTGTCGAATTTATAATTTAATATAAATGCAAGATTTATGCCGCGTTAGCTCATTTGGTAGAGCAGTTGATTTGTAATCATCAGGTAGTCAGTTCGATTCCGACACGCGGCACCACCTTACTAATATTTAAATTGAGTAAAAGTGATATAAAGCAATCGATGTTGCGTTAGAAACATTCAAACTATCAATTTCAAATTTTAAATTATTTTTCATGTTTATCTGAATTATTTCGTCACATTCTTTTTTTACTAACTCTCTAATACCTTTTCCTTCAGAACCAAAAACTAATACTGATTTTTGTGAAAAATTTAATTTTGAATTTTTATTTTTTGAACTGTCAAAGCCATAAATCCAATAATTATTTTTTTTAAGAAAAGAAATAGCTCTTCTAATATTTGTCACTCTAATATAATTTACAATTTCTGCGGCACCGGAAGCTGATTTATAAAGTGATGAAGTAAGTTCTGGTGAATTATCTTTGCCAACTATAATTCCTTCACAATCAAATAATGCACATGATCTCATTATTGAGCCAATATTTTGAGGGTCAGTTACTTGATCTAAAATTAATATTACTGATTTTGATTTCTTACTTTCTAATTTTACAAATTCTTCTAAACCTGGCCAAGTAAGATCTTTTGTTTTTAGAACTACTCCCTGCGTTGTGTTTTCGTTTCCAAATCTTCTTGTGAATTCATTTTGAGGAAGAATGGTAATTTTTTGTATATTAGATTCATATTTTTTGGCAAAATTAGTCTGATTTTTACTAATTATAAGCTCAATATTCTCTCTTTTATCATTTTGGAGGGCTGCCTTAACAGAATGTTGACCAAAAATCGTATGAATTCCTGGGTTTTTATTAGATTTATTATTTCTAAACTTACTCATGGTTTAATATCACAGATTTGTATAATTAATACAATCTAGATATGTACAAAATGGCATTTTTTGTCTAAAAGGCCGTTGCTTTTACGAGTATACGTATTTTGCAAAGGTGAAGTTGCTGTTTTAGATTGACATGTATACTAATTTATTAGTATTGGCCAACTTCTTCAAATGGAGGGGTGGTCGAGTGGTTAAAGGCAGCGGACTGTAAATCCGCCCGCGTGAGCGTACGTAGGTTCGAATCCTACCCCCTCCACCATTATGGAGGTAATGGGATGAAAGCATTAAAGTGAGTGTGTGAAGCAGTCAGTTTAGTTGCGGGTGTAGCTTAGTGGTAAAGCTCCAGCCTTCCAAGCTGGCTACGAGGGTTCGATTCCCTTCACCCGCTCCATAACAAATTATTATTGGGGTAAAAAAATGGCTAAAGCAAAATTCGAAAGAAACAAACCGCATTGTAACATAGGTACTGTTGGTCACGTTGACCATGGCAAAACAACATTAACTGCTGCTATAACAAAAATATTAGCAGAGTCAGGTGGAGCAGAATTTACAGATTACGCAAATATTGACAAAGCACCTGAAGAAAGAGAACGTGGTATTACAATATCTACTGCACACGTTGAATATGAAACTGAAGCAAGACATTATGCTCACGTAGATTGTCCTGGACACGCAGATTATGTTAAGAACATGATCACTGGTGCAGCTCAAATGGATGGCGGTATATTAGTTGTGAATGCAGCCGACGGACCAATGCCTCAAACAAGAGAACACATACTTTTAGCTAGACAGGTAGGTGTACCTGCTCTCGTTGTTTACATGAACAAAGTTGATCAAGTAGATGACAAAGAATTAATCGATTTAGTTGAGATGGAAATTAGAGAGCTTCTAACTTCATATGAATTCCCAGGTGATACTATCCCAATCATTAAGGGTTCAGCTTTAGCAGCTCTTGAAGGTAGAGACGATGAAATTGGAAAAAATTCAATTATGGAGTTAATGAAAGCAGTTGATGAACATATACCACAACCTAGCCGTCCTGTAGATCAACCTTTCTTAATGCCAGTTGAAGATGTATTTTCAATTTCTGGAAGAGGTACAGTTGTAACTGGAAGAATTGAACAAGGCCAAGTTAAAGTTGGAGAAGAAATTGAAATCCTAGGAATAAGAGAACCTCAAAAAACAACTTGTACTGGAGTTGAGATGTTTAGAAAACTTCTAGACTCTGGTGAAGCAGGAGATAACGTTGGTGTTCTTCTTCGTGGTACAAAAAGAGAGGAAGTTGAACGTGGTCAAGTATTAGCAAAACCTGGATCAATCAAACCTCATACAAAATTTAAGGCAGAGGCATATGTTTTGAAAAAAGAAGAGGGAGGTAGACATACACCTTTCTTCTCAAACTATAGACCTCAGTTTTATTTTAGAACTACAGATGTGACTGGAACAATTAAGCTTCCAGAAGGTACAGAAATGGTTATGCCTGGTGATAACATTGCAATGGAAGTTACACTTTTATCGCCTATTGCGATGGATAAAGGTCTTAAGTTTGCAATAAGAGAAGGCGGAAGAACTGTTGGTGCCGGAGTTGTTGCAGAAATTATTGAATAGTTTTTGAGACTGCTCTATCATTTAGTTTTACATTTTAGGAGTGTAGCTCAACTGGTAGAGCACCGGTCTCCAAAACCGGGGGCTGCGGGTTCAAGTCCTGCCACTCCTGCCAAAAAAAGGTTAAAATGAATAACATACAGAAGAAAAAAACATCACCAGCTCTTTTTGTAAGACAAGTAAGACAAGAGTTGCAAAAAGTTACATGGCCTGAAAGAAGAGATACTTTTATTTCTTCCGCGATTGTAATTTTGTTGATCATTTTATTTTCGTTGTTCTTTCTGTTAACAGATCAAATATGGTCATTTTCAATTAGAAAAGTGATTGAGATAGGTACAGGTTTTTAATATGGGTCAACATAGATGGTACGTATTACATGCATACTCGGGATATGAAAAAAAAGTAGCGGAAAGTATTTTAGACCAAGCTAATAAACTTGGAATAAAAGAGCATATCGAAGAGATTTCTGTTCCAACTCAAAATATAGTCGAAGTAAAAAGAGGCGTGAGAGTTAATACTGAAAGAAAAATATTTCCAGGTTATATCTTAATAAAAATGAATTTGAATGATGATACATGGCATATAATTAAAACAACTCCAAAATTAAGTGGTTTTTTAGGTAATAAAGGTAAACCAATTCCAATCAGTAATGCTGAAGCTAAAAGAATATCGGAACAAGTAATTGATGGTGTGGAAAAATCACGACCTGCAGTAATGTATGATATTGGTGAACAAGTTAAGGTAATTGATGGTCCATTTGCCTCTTTCAATGGTGAAATTGAACAAATAGATGAAGATAAAGCAAGGTTAAGAGTTGCGGTTTCAATTTTTGGAAGATCAACTCCTGTTGACCTTGACTATTCCCAGGTCGAGAAAGCGTAGGTAAATATGGCAAAAGAAGTACTAGGACTTATTAAACTGCAAATTCCTGCAGGAGGAGCAAACCCTTCACCACCGGTGGGACCAGCCTTAGGTCAAAGAGGTCTTAATATCATGGATTTTTGTAAAGCATTCAATGAAAAAACTAAAGATATTGAAAAAGGAGCACCTATCCCAGTAATTATAACAGCATATAAAGACAGGAGTTTTGATTTTGTAACTAAGCTCCCGCCAGTCAGTTACTACTTAAAAAAAGCTGCAAAGATAAAAAAAGGAAACTCAACTCCTGGTAGAACATTGGTTGGTAAAGTTTCTTCGAAAGATATTGAAGAAATTGCTAAACAGAAAATGAACGATCTTAATGCAGTAGACTTAAAAGGTGCTGTAAACATGGTTAAAGGTTCAGCAGTTTCAATGGGTATGGAGGTTGTAGGGTAATGAAAAATTCTAAAAACAGAAAGACAATGATAGAGAACATTACTTTCAATAAAATTTATGAACCAGAAGAAGCACTTAAATTATTAAAAGAGAGGTCTTTTGTTAAATTTAACGAAACACTTGAAGTAGCAGTTAATCTAGGAATTGACTCAAATAAAACCGAACAAAATGTAAAAGGTGTAATGAATCTTCCAAATGGAACAGGAAAACAAGTTAATGTAGCTGTAATATGCTCTGAAGATAAAGTAAACGATGCAAAAAGTAATGATGCTGATTTAGTTGGTGGTGATGATATTATTCATCAGGTTGAAAAAAATAATATTAATTTTGATATCTTGATTGCAACACCAGATATGATGTCCAAACTTGGTAAAGTTGCTAAAATACTCGGTCCTAAGGGCTTAATGCCAAATCCTAAACTTGGTACAGTTACAAATGATATTGCAACATCCGTAAAGAATGCTAAATCTGGTCAAATTACATTTAAAAATGATAAGTCTGGCATTGTTCATGCTGGAATTGGAAAACTAAATTTCAAAGAAGAGGAATTAATTGAAAATTTAAAATACTTTTACTCCTCACTAATTAAAAGTAAACCCGATACAGTCAAGGGATCTTTTATTAAAAAGGTTACCATAGCTTCAACTATGGGAATTGGACTTCAAATTAACCAAGCAAGTCTTCGTTAATTTTGTCCAAGGATGATCTTTGATCATCACCTGTCAAAGACTGCAGGAGCTTAATGCTTAATATCCTGCATAGACTGAAGTAAGTCATTGATTTGCTTCTTGACAGGCAGAGAATAATTTGATGAGCAAATTATTCTCAGCTAACATTAGGTTTTTAAAACCTAATATAAACCGAGGTTGACGTGAAACGTTCTGAAAAAGAAAATTTTGTATCTGATTTGAAGAATGACTTTTCGCAAGCTTCATCAGTAATAGTTGCTCATTACTCAGGAATAACTGTTAGTGAAACTGAAAGTTTGAGAAAAGAGATGAGGGCAAATGGAGCAAAATTTAAAGTAACTAAGAACAGACTCACAAAAATTGCTATAGCTGAAACTCAATTTAAAGAAATAGCTGATTTATTTGTCGGACCAACTGCAATAGCTTATTCAACTGATCCAGTTGCACCAGCAAAAGTTGCAGTTAGTTTTGAAAAAAAATTGGAAAATTTTAAAATTATTGGCGGTGGTTATAATGGTGAAAAAATAGATAAAAGTAAAATTGATTTTCTCGCTAAACTGCCTTCTTTAGATGAATTGAGAGCTAAAATTATTAGTATTATATCTTCACCAGCTCAAAATGTAGCATCGATTATGATAGAGCCAGGTAGTCAGATTGCTAGACTTATAGCTTCTAATAGTAGCAATTCACAAGAGTCGAACTAGGTATATAAGGAGAAAAAATGGCTGATTTAAATAAAATAGTTGAGGATTTATCTTCTTTAACTGTACTCGAAGCAGCAGAATTAAGTAAATTGCTTGAGGAAAAATGGGGTGTATCAGCAGCAGCACCTGTTGCCGTTGCGGCAGCACCTGCATCTGCTGGAGAAGCACCTGCGGAAGAAAAATCAGAATTTGATTTAGTTCTTGCTGAATCTGGAAGCAATAAAATTGCTGTTATTAAAGAAGTAAGAACTATTACTGGACTGGGTCTTAAAGAGGCAAAAGACTTAGTTGAGGGTGCACCAAAACCCCTAAAGCAGGGTGTAAAAAAAGAAGATGCTGATGCTATGAAAAAAGCGCTTGAAGCAGCTGGTGCAAAAGTAGAACTAAAATAAAATCTTTAGACCTCTTTAAATAAATAAAGAGGTCTAAAATTGAAAAGGGAAGTTGATGAGTTTAGATCATATAAATACAAAAAAAATTAGAAAATCTTTTGGAAAAATTCCTTTGGTCACATCTTTACCAAATTTGGTTGAGGTTCAAAAAAGATCTTTCGACAATTTTTTACAGCTTAGAACAGATCCTGACAAAAGAGAAAATCATGGTCTTCATTCAATATTTAAATCTGTTTTTCCAATCAACGATTATGCAGAAAGAGCAACCGTTGATTACGTAAGTTATGACTTGGGTATCCCTAAGTATGATGTAGAAGAATGTACTCAAAGAGGAATGACTTATGGAGCACCACTATTGGTTAATTTCAGATTGATTATATGGGATATTGATGAAATTGCAGGAACTAAATCGGTCAGAGATATAAAAGAACAGGAAGTTTATATGGGTGACATTCCTTTAATGACAAAAAATGCCACTTTTGTTGTGAATGGAACTGAAAGAGTCGTTGTAAGTCAAATGCATAGATCACCTGGTGTATTTTTTGATCATGATTACGGAAAAACTCATACTAGTGGTAAATTTCTTTTTAACGCTAGGATCATTCCTTACAGAGGATCATGGTTAGATTTCGAACATGATGCTAAGAATAATATTCATGCTCGAATAGATAGAAAAAGAAAATTTCCAGTGACAACTTTATTCAAATGTCTTTTGAGTAAGATGTCAGAAGATTACATCAAAGAATGTGAAAATAATAAAATTGAACCAGATGCCAAAAAGATACTCGGAATGACAAATGAGGAAATTTTAGATATTTTTTATGAAAACGTTTTATATAAAAAGGTTGGTGATCTTTGGACCTTTAAAGAAAATCTTACTTTTTATAAGGCTAAAATATTGAATTATGATATTCTAGACTCCAAAACAGGCAAATTAATTATTTCTAAAGGAACAAAAGTTAACCAAAAAATTATAAATGAATTTAAGAAAAAGAATATTTCTAATATTGCAATAAATGAAAATTCATTATTAGGACATTTTTTAGCATCTGATGTTATTGATGAAAATACAGGTAAAATATTCTATGAGGCAGGTTTTGAAATTGATGAAGAATTTATTGATTTTATAAATCAAAATAAAATTAACAAGATAGATATACTTAAAGTTGATAATATAGAAATTGGCTCATTTATAAGAAATACGTTACAATTAGATAAGGCTAGATCTAGGGAGGAAGCTTTATTTGAAGTTTTTAAAATTCTTAGACCAGGTGAACCTCCTACTATAGAAACTGCTGAGAACTTGTTCAACAATCTGTTCTTCAATTCTGACAGGTACGATCTTTCAGCTGTAGGTAGACTAAAAATTAGTGCTAAATTTAAAAAAGAAACTTCTGTTGAACAGAGAATTTTGGATAAAAGCGACATAATTGATGTTGTTAAACATATGCACAACCTAATCGATGGTAAGGGTGAAATTGACGACATAGATCATTTAGCTAATAGAAGAGTAAGATCAGTTGGAGAACTTCTTGAAAACCAATACAGAGTTGGTCTTTTAAAAATGGATAGAGCAATAAAAGAGAGACTAAGTTCTTTAGAGGTCGACAATATTATGCCTCAAGACATTGTCAATGCAAAACCTGTAGTTGCATCTGTTAAAGAATTTTTCGGATTGAGTCAGCTTAGCCAATTTATGGATCAGACTAACCCATTGAGTGAAATTACTCACAAAAGAAGAGTTTCAGCTCTTGGCCCAGGAGGTTTAAATAGAGAGCGTGCTGGTTTTGAAGTAAGAGACGTTCATCAGACTCATTACGGTAGAATTTGTCCTATAGAAACACCCGAAGGAGCTAATATTGGACTTATCAATAGCCTTGCATCCTATTCAAGAATTAATAAGTACGGATTTATAGAAACTCCTTATAGAATTGTAAATTCTGGTAAGGTAACTGATAAAGTAATCTACTTAAGTGCTATTGATGAGGAAGATTTTGTAATTGCTCAGGCTAATGCTGAAGTTGATAAAAAGGGCAAGTTTATAAATGAAATTGTAAGTAGTAGAAAAAATGGTGAATTTATAAATGCTAATGTCGATGCAATTGATCTTATGGATGTATCACCTCAACAACTCGTATCTGTTGCCTCTTCATTGATTCCTTTTTTAGAAAATGATGATGCAAATAGAGCTTTAATGGGTTCAAACATGATGAGGCAAGCAGTTCCATTAATTAAGCCTAAAGCTCCTTTAGTAGGAACTGGAATGGAATACACAGTTGCAAAAGATAGTGGATCAACTGTTATTGCTAAAAGAGAGGGAATAGTTGATCAACTTGATTCAAATAGAATAGTAATTAGGGTAACAGACAAAAATGATAAATCACTCAACAAAATAGATATATACAACCTCTTAAAGTTTCAAAGATCAAATCAAAATACATCAATAACTCAAAGACCATTAGTTAATGTAGGGGATAGAGTTCAAAAAAACCAAGTTATTGCTGATGGACCTGCTACTGAGCTAGGAGAATTAGCTCTTGGTAGAAATGTTCTTGCAGCATTTATGCCATGGAATGGTTACAATTTTGAAGACTCAATTTTAATTTCTGAAAAAGTTGTCCAAGATGACGTATTTACATCAATACATGTTGAGGAATTTGAGGTTATGTCTAGAGATACAAAGTTAGGTCCTGAAGAAATAACAAGAGATATACCTAATGCAAGTGAAGAAATGCTCATAAATTTAGATGAAACAGGAATAGTATATGTTGGTGCAGAGGTGAATTCTGGAGATATATTAGTTGGAAAAGTAACTCCAAAAGGTGAATCTCCAATGACACCTGAAGAAAAATTATTAAGAGCAATTTTTGGAGAAAAAGCAGCTGATGTAAAGGACACAAGTCTTAGAGTTCCTCCAGGAGTAAAAGGAACTATTGTTGAAATAAGAGTATTTTCAAGAAGAGGAATCGAAAAAGATGAAAGAGCAATAAGTATAGAAAATAATCAAATTGAAATTATTGCTAGAGATAGAGACGATGAACTTAAAATATTAGAAAAAAGTTTTGGTAATCACCTTAGGGACTTACTAACAAATAAGACTTTTATTTCAGGCAACGAAAATATGAATAAAAACTCAAAAATTTCATATGAGCAAATTGAACACTTGTCTTTAAATGAGCTCTTGAAAATAAATATAAGTGAAGAAAAATCAAATATTGAGTTGGAATCATTAGTTAAAAATTATGAAAATCAGTTAGGTAATATAAATCAAAAATTTGAAAATAAAATTGATAAAATTCAAAGCGGGGATGAATTACTGCCAGGAGTACTTAAACTTATTAAAGTATTTATAGCTGTTAAGAGAAAACTTCAACCAGGTGACAAAATGGCAGGAAGACATGGAAACAAAGGAGTAATTTCTAAAATTTGTCCTGTTGAAGATATGCCCTATTTAGAGGATGGAACTCCTGTTGATATTGTTTTAAATCCACTTGGTGTTCCTAGCAGAATGAATATTGGGCAAATTTTAGAAACACATTTAGGTTGGGCTTCAGCTTCCCTTGGAAGGCAAGTAAATCAAATGATCAATCAGATTAAATCTGAAGGACAAACAAGTGGTTTAAAGGATAAGTTATTAGACATATACAACATTGATAATCATCAAAAAATTATCAAAAATATGAATGATGACGAAATACTTGAGTTGGCTGATAATTTAAAAGAAGGGGTTCCATTTGCAACACCAGTATTTGATGGTGCAAAAGAAAAAGATATAACTGACTTATTGCTAAAATCAGGTGTTTCTAAAACAGGCCAAGAAATATTATATGATGGAGTGACTGGTCAAAAATTTGAAAGACCAGTTACAGTTGGCTATATGTATATGTTAAAACTTCATCACCTAGTTGATGAAAAAATTCACGCTAGGTCTATTGGTCCTTATAGTCTTGTCACTCAACAACCACTTGGTGGTAAAGCTCAATTTGGAGGTCAAAGATTTGGGGAAATGGAAGTTTGGGCATTAGAAGCCTATGGCGCAGCTTACACGCTTCAAGAAATATTAACCATAAAGTCAGATGATGTTGCTGGTAGAACGAAAGTATACGAATCTATTGTTAAGGGTGACAATAATTTTGAATCTGGTACACCTGAGTCATTTAACGTAATGGTTAAAGAATTAAGATCACTTGGATTAAATCTTGAATTCAAAGATAATTTTAAAGAAAACGATTTAACAAACTTGATAGGTACAAATGAATAAAGAATTAACCAATATATTTAATCAAAATTTAGGAGTTCAAAATTTTAATAGCTTGAAAATTGCTATTGCAAGCCCAGAAGATATTAGATCATGGTCTTTTGGTGAGATAAAAAAGCCAGAAACTATTAATTATAGAACTTTTAAACCTGAAAAAGATGGTCTTTTTTGTTCAAGAATATTTGGACCTGTTAAAGATTATGAGTGCTTATGCGGTAAATATAAAAGAATGAAATTTAGGGGAATAATATGTGAAAAGTGTGGTGTAGAAGTTACTCTCTCTAAAGTTAGAAGAGACAGAATGGGGCACATTGAACTTGCAGCCCCAGTATCTCATATTTGGTTTATGAAGTCTTTACCTAGTAGAATAGCAACACTTTTAGATATGACAATTAAAAATCTTGAGAAGGTATTATACTTCGAACAATTTATTGTAGTAGAACCTGGTCTTACAGATTTAAAAAAAGGTGAAATTATTTCCGAGGAACAGTTTATTGATTATCAAGACGAGTATGGTGAGGATTCATTTAGTGCAGCTATTGGAGCCGAAGCAATTGAGCAAATGCTTTTAAGCATTGATTTAGAAAATGACTTTAATCAGTTAAAGATTGAGCTATCTGAAACTAAGTCTGAATTAAAGAAAACTAAATTAACAAAGAGATTAAAACTAATTGAATCATTTATTATTTCAAAAAACAAACCAGAATGGATGATATTAAGGGTACTGCCTGTAATTCCTCCTGAATTAAGACCTTTGGTCCCTTTGGATGGAGGTAGATTTGCTACAAGCGATCTTAATGATTTATATAGAAGAGTTATAAATAGAAATAATAGATTAAAGAGGTTAATAGATCTTAGGGCACCTGATATAATAATTAGAAACGAAAAAAGGATGCTTCAAGAATCTGTTGATGCACTATTTGACAATGGAAGAAGAGGAAGAGTAATTACTTCAACAAATAAAAGACCTTTAAAATCACTATCTGATATGCTTAAAGGAAAACAAGGAAGATTTAGACAAAATCTTCTTGGTAAAAGAGTTGATTATTCAGGCCGTTCAGTAATTGTGGTTGGTCCAAATTTAAAACTTCACGAATGTGGTATTCCAAAAAAAATGGCACTTGAACTTTTTAAACCATTTATATTTCATAAGTTAGATATCTACGGATGGGCAAATACTATCAAGGCAGCAAAGAAACTTGTCGAAAAAGAAGATCCTAGAGTATGGGATATTTTAGAGGAAGTTATAAGAGAGCATCCAGTTCTTCTAAACAGAGCTCCAACATTACACAGATTAGGCATTCAAGCTTTTGAACCAAAGTTAATCGAGGGAAAATCGATACAACTACACCCCTTAGTTTGTACGGCATTCAATGCTGATTTTGATGGAGATCAGATGGCAGTTCATGTTCCTTTGAGTCTTGAAGCTCAGCTGGAAGCTAGGGTTTTGATGATGAGTACTAATAATATTTTATCACCTTCTAGTGGTAAACCTATAATTGTTCCATCCCAAGATATAGTTCTAGGGATATATTACCTATCAATTTTACGAGAAAATCAGCAAGGTGAGGGAAGATATTTTGTTGATTTAAATGAAATTGAAAAAGCATTAGAAAATAAAGACATAACTTTACATACCAAAATTAATACTAGAATTATAGATAACAATGACAATTTAGTAACAGTTGAGACTACTCCTGGTAGAATGATACTTGGAAATATTCTTCCTAAAAATAAAAATATTAGGTTTTCAATGGTAAATAAAATACTTACTAAAAAAGAAGTAAGTAATATTATCGACTCAGTTTACAGATACTGTGGGCAAAAAGAGACTGTTTTGTTTGCAGACCATATAATGCAAATTGGTTTTAAATATGCAGCTTTTGCAGGAATTTCGTTTGGTAAAGATGATCTCATTATACCAACTGACAAGGAGCAATTGCTTGAAGCAACTCAAATAAAAGTCCAGGAATATGAGAATCAATATCAAGATGGTTTAATTACTCAAGGTGAGAAATATAACAAAGTTGTAGATGCATGGTCAGAATGTACAAATAAAGTAGCAGACAAAATGCTTGAAGTGATTTCAAATCCAATTGAAGATAAACCTATAAATTCTGTGTATATGATGGCCCATTCCGGAGCTAGAGGTTCAGCTGCACAATTAAAACAACTCTCAGGAATGAGAGGATTAATGGCAAAACCCTCGGGTGAAATTATTGAAAATCCAATCAAATCAAACTTCAAAGAAGGATTATCTGTTTTGGAATATTTCACATCTACACATGGTGCTAGAAAAGGTTTAGCTGACACTGCATTGAAGACAGCTAGTAGTGGATACCTGACTAGGAGATTAGTAGATGTTGCACAAGATGCTGTGATTAGAGAAGATGATTGCAAAACTTCTAATGGAGTAATTGTCGAGGAAATTGTTGAGGCTGGCAATATAACCTCTCCGCTCACAGAAAGAGTTCTTGGAAGAACTCCTGTAAATCCAATTTATGATGATTCAAATAATTTAATTCTAGAAGCCGGTGAAATAATTTCAGAAAAACACTTAGAGAGTATATCTAAATTAAGAACCAGATCTCTTAAAATAAGATCAGTTTTAACATGTGAAACAGAAGATGGGATATGCGCTAAATGTTATGGAAGAGATTTAGCAAGAGGAACGCCAGTAAATATTGGTGAGGCTGTAGGCATTATTGCTGCGCAATCTATAGGAGAACCTGGGACTCAATTAACGATGAGAACATTTCATATAGGAGGCGCCGCAAGTTCATCAGTAGAGCAATCCAATTCTGTATCACCAGTTTCTGGTATAGTTAAATTTGAAAATGTAAAAACTATAGAAGATCAATATAAAACTAAGATTGTGTTAAGTAGAAATACCAAAATAAAAGTATTCGATCAAAAAGTTGAAAAATATTCGTCAAACATACCTTTTGGCTCAAAACTTCTTGTAAACGAGGGAGATACTATTCAAATCAACCAAACTCTTGCTGAATGGGATCCTTACACTTTACCTATAATTTCAGAGAAGTCGGGTTTAGTTAACTATGTTGATTTAAAACAAGGTATTTCTTTCAGAGAATCTATTGATGACACTACTGGAATATCAAGTAAAATTATAATCGATTGGAGTCAAAATCAAAAGAGCAAGAACTTTAAACCAGCGATAAACATTGTTAGTTTAGATAAAACAAATAAAAACAACGAAGAAGACTTTGTTAATTATCCTATGTCCATTGACACAATACTTAGCGTTGAAGATGGTCAAGAGGTAACAGCTGGACAAGTCCTAGCAAGAATACCAAAAGAGTCTTCTAAAACTAAAGATATAACTGGAGGCCTCCCGAGAGTAGCTGAATTATTTGAAGCAAGAAAACCAAAAGACCCAGCCATAATGTGTGAAATAGATGGAAAAATATCTTTTGGTAAAGATTATAAAAATAAAAGAAGATTAACTATTACAAGTATTGATGAAAAAGAAACTTTTGAGATTTTAATACCAAGATCTAAATATTTAAATGTTCAAGAAGGAGATTTTGTTAAAAAAGGTGATGTTATAGTAGAAGGAACTCCCGTACCTCATGATATTTTAAGAATACTTGGGGTTGAAGAACTTGCTAGATATTTGGTCAGAGAAGTTCAATCAGTATATAAGCTTCAAGGTGTTTATATTAACGACAAGCATATTGAAACTATAGCAAGACAGATGTTGCAAAAAGTTTTAATAAAAGATCCTGGTGATTCAAACTTAATTGCAGGGGAACAAATTCAAAAGAGAGATGTAATTAAATTAAATAAAATACTAACTGAAAATGGTAAGTCGCTAGTTGTTTTTGAACCAGTTTTGCTCGGGATAACAAAGGCTAGTTTACAAACAAACTCATTTATTTCAGCCGCATCCTTTCAAGAAACAACCAAAGTTCTTACAGATGCTGCTACTTTAGGAAAAGTTGATCTGCTAAATGGATTAAAAGAAAATGTAATAGTAGGCAGATTAATTCCAGCTGGAACTGGAAAAATGACTGCAGACTACGAAAATATAGCACTCGAAAAAGACAAAGAAATTATTGAACAAAACCAATCTGAAAATATAGAAAATCAGTAGTTTTTAAGATATTCCCTTGACTTTTCCTTTATCAATTAATAAAGACCCCTACGATTTGTTAAAGGTCGTGGATATAGTCCAAACACTTAACTAGAGGATAAAATGCCAACAATTAACCAACTTGTTCGCAAAGGCAGAACAACCGTAAAAAACAGGAACAAGGTTCCAGCATTAGATAAAAGTCCACAAAAACGAGGCGTCTGCACAAGAGTTTATACAACTACTCCCAAAAAACCAAATTCAGCTTTAAGGAAAGTTGCAAGAGTTAAACTTACTAATGGTCAAGAAGTTTCAGCTTACATACCTGGTGAAGGGCATAACTTACAAGAACATTCCGTTGTTCTGATAAGGGGTGGAAGGGTAAAAGATTTACCGGGTGTAAGATACCATATTTTGAGAGGCACTCTTGATACTCAAGGTGTATCATCAAGAAAACAAAGAAGATCACTATACGGTGCAAAAAGGCCTAAATAATTATGTCTAGAAGAAGAGCAGCCGAAAAAAGAACAATACTTCCTGATCATAAATTTAAAGATCTTATTTTGGCTAAGTTTATGAATAGAATTATGTTTGATGGAAAAAAATCTATATCTGAGAAGATTGTATATGGTGCATTTGACATAGTATCAAAAAAAACAGATAAACAACCAATAGATTTCTTTCATGAAGCATTAAACAATGTAAAACCAGCTCTCGAAGTTAGATCTAGAAGAGTAGGTGGGGCAACATACCAAGTTCCAATGGAAGTAAGGCCCAAAAGAGCTCAAACACTAGCAATGAAATGGATAGTTGATTCAGCTTCAAAAAGAAATGAAAAAACAATGCGTGAGAGAGTAGCAAATGAAATAATAGATGCATTTAATAACAAAGGCAATGCAGTTAAGAAAAGAGAAGAGACTCATAAGATGGCTGAAGCAAATAGAGCCTTTTCGCATTTTAGGTGGTAGTTATGTCAAGATCACACGAATTATCAAAATATAGAAACATTGGTATTATGGCTCACATTGATGCCGGTAAAACAACTACAACTGAAAGAATTCTCTATTACACAGGAAAATCTCATAAAATTGGTGAGGTTCATGATGGTGCAGCAACAATGGATTGGATGGAACAAGAACAGGAAAGAGGTATAACAATTACATCTGCAGCAACTACCTGCTTTTGGAATGATCATAGAATAAATATTATTGACACACCTGGACACGTTGATTTTACAATTGAAGTAGAGAGATCACTAAAAGTTTTAGACGGTGCAGTTGCAGTATTTGATGGCGTTGCTGGCGTAGAGCCTCAATCTGAAACAGTTTGGAGACAAGCAGATAAATATAAAGTACCTAGAATGTGTTTTATCAATAAATTAGATAGAACTGGTGCAAATTTTTTTATGTGCGTTGATATGATATCTGAAAGATTAGGATCATATCCTCTAGTTACCCAACTACCAATTGGTATTGAAAGCAACTTAAAAGGCGTTGTTGATCTAGTAACAAATAAAGCAATTATTTGGCAGGATGAAAGTTTAGGAGCTAAATTTGATATTGTTGAAATACCTGAAGATTTAAGGGAAAAATCAGCTGAGTATAGAGAAAAATTAATTGAAAAGGCTATAGAAGAAGACGACTCAATAATGGAATCTTATTTAGAAGGAAAGGAACCTTCGACTGATGAAATTAAAAAATGTATCAGAAGAGGTACTATAAGAGGATCTTTCGTACCAGTTCTTACAGGTTCTGCATTCAAAAACAAGGGTGTTCAGCCGTTATTAGATGCTGTTATAGATTATATGCCATCACCAAAAGATGTTGCCAGTGTCAAAGGAGTAGACATAAACGATGATACAAAAGAACTTTCAAGAAACTGTGATGACTCTGAACCTTTTAGTGCATTAGCATTTAAAATAATGACTGACCCGTTTGTTGGCAGTTTAACATTTGCTAGGGTATACTCAGGTACGATTAATACTAAAGATACAGTTCTTAATTCTAACTCTGAAAAAAAAGAAAATATTGGAAGAATGTTATTAATGCATGCAAATAACAGAGAAGAAATTAAAACTGCTAACGCCGGTGATATAGTTGCATTAGTTGGTTTAAAAGATGTAACAACTGGTGAAACTCTTTGTGATACGTCAAAACCAATTGTATTAGAAAAAATGGATTTTCCTGATCCTGTTATTGAAGTTGCTGTTGAACCAAAAACTAAGGTTGACCATGAAAAAATGGGTCAAGCATTAGGAAGATTAGCACAAGAAGATCCTAGCTTTAGGGTTACTACTGATCATGAAAGTGGACAAACTATAATTAAAGGAATGGGAGAGTTACATTTAGAAATTTTAGTTGATAGAATGAAAAGAGAATTTAAAGTTGAAGCTAATGTTGGTGCACCACAAGTTGCTTATAGAGAGACAATATCTAATTCATTTGATGTAGATTATACTCATAAAAAACAGTCAGGTGGAGCTGGTCAATTTGCACGCGTAAAAATAAAGTTTGAACCAGGAGACCCAGGTAGTGGATATGAATTTGTAAATCAAATTAAAGGTGGTAACATTCCAACTGAGCATATACCAGGTGTAGAAAAAGGTCTTATAGCTCAACAACAAACTGGTGTTATTGCAGGTTTTCCGTGTATAGATTTCAAAGCAACATTATATGATGGAGCATACCATGACGTTGATTCAAGTGTACTTGCATTTGAAATAGCTGCTAGGGCCGCTTTTAGAGAAGGTATATCTAAAGCATCACCTGTTTTACTAGAACCAATGATGAAAGTTGAGGTTGTAACGCCAGAAGAATATATGGGTGATGTTATTGGTGATTTAAATAGTCGTAGAGGACAAGTTCAGGAAATGTCTACAAGAGGTAACGCAAATGTTGTGGATGCTATGGTTCCACTTGCTAATATGTTTGGATATGTGAATAACCTAAGATCTTTATCACAAGGTAGAGCTAACTATACAATGCAATTTGATCATTACGAACAAGTACCATCAAATGTTGCGGATGAAGTAAAGGCGAAGTTAGCATAATGGAAAATCAAAATATAAGAATTAGATTAAGAGGGTTTGACAACTCGCTCTTAGACTCTAGCACGCAAGATATAATAAATACTGCTAAGAGAACAGGAGCTAAAGTTAAGGGTCCAATACCGCTTCCTACTAGGTTTGAAAGATTTACTGTAAATAAATCTCCTCATATTGATAAAAAAAGTAGAGATCAATTGGAAATTAGAACCCATAACCGATTACTTGACATTTTAGATCCAACACCTCAAACTGTTGATGCATTAATGAAGCTTGATCTTTCTGCTGGTGTTGAAGTGGATATAAAGATTTAATATGAATAGATCAGGCTTAATAGCTAAAAAACTAGGAAATAGTTCACATTTCAATTCAGATGGTAAATTGACACAAGTTACCATTCTTAAAGTCGAAGATTGTATCGTCTCAAATATTAAAACTATTGAAAAGCATGGTTATAATGCTGTTCAACTCTCTAGTATAAGTACAAACAAAGATTTATCTAAAATCAATAAACCTCAAAGAAAAACTTTCTCTGCTTTATCAATTAAACCAAAAAAAATTTTAAAAGAATTTCGAGTTGACCAAGAAAACATGCTTGATATCGGAACCAAGTTATCAGTTGATCATTTTAAAGTAAATCAGCTTATAGATGCAACTGGAATATCAATTGGGAAAGGTTTTGCTGGAGTAATGAAAAGACATAACTTTGGCGGTCTAAGAGCTTCTCATGGTGTATCAATTTCCCACAGGTCTCATGGATCTACAGGACAAAACCAAGACCCAGGCAGGGTTTTTAAAGGTAAAAAAATGGCTGGCAGGATGGGTAATACAAAAGTGACCAAACAGAATCTTCAAGTTATGGAGGTAGATGACAAAAATAATCTGCTAATCATCAAAGGGTCTCTACCAGGTAAAAAAAATTCAATAGTCTTTGTAAAAGATTCAGTAAAAGTAAGAACATGAAATATCCAATTGTAAATTTAAAGAATAGTAATGTCGGAGATATCGAACTTGCAGAAAATATTTTTAAAACAAAAACTATGCCAGATATAATACATCAATACATCAGATATCAGAACGCAAAATCTAGACAGGGATCGCATAAGACAAAATCCAGATCTGAAGTTAATGGAAGATCTAAAAAACCATTTTCTCAAAAAGGTACAGGTAATGCAAGACAAGGAAGTAATAAACCACCTAATTTTAGAGGAGGAGCAGCTTCTATGGCTCCAGTAAATAGAGATCATTCGTTTAATCTTAACAAAAAAGAAAAAAAACTAGCATTAAGATCAGCTCTTTCTTCAAAATTAGCTAACAATAACATTGTATTTATTGATAATTTTGAAATTGAAAGTTACAAAACTAAAGAACTATATTTAAAACTTAAAAATTTTGATTTTAATTCAGCACTGTTTGTTTACTCCGAGAGCGGTATAGATAAAAACTTTAAACTCGCTTCTTCAAATATACCTAAAGTAAGCATCCTTAGTCAGAAAGGTGTTAACGTAAGAGATTTGATATTATTTGACAAAATTTTTATTGAACAAAAATCAGTTGTTGAAATAACCAAGAGATTGTCATGATGAAAACAATTAAAAAAATTTCTATGGATAAAGCTTATGGTATCGTTAAAAAACCAATTACTACTGAAAAATCTACTAACCTCCAACAATTTAATCAATACTCTTTTGTTGTCTCAAAAAATTCTAATAGCAACGAAATTAAACAAGCTATAGAGATGATATTTAAAGTAAAAGTAAACAAGGTAAATACATCAATTCTTCGAGGAAAAGGCAAAACTTTTAAAGGGACATATGGTTTCAGAAAAGATATTAAAAGGGCAATAGTTACATTAAATGAGGGTAACACTATAGACTCCTCTTTGGAGATTAAATAATGTTAAACAAATTTAAACCTATTACTCCTGGTTTGAGAGGCACTGTACTTGTATCAAAGAAAAACCTATCTAAAGAAAAGCCAGTCAAATCACTTACTGAAGCAATGCATTCAACAGGTGGAAGAAATAATCAGGGAAGAATTACTTCTAGAAGAATGGGTGGGGGTGTAAAAAGAAAATATAGACTAATTGATTTCAAGAGGACAAAAACAGATAAGATTGCTGAAGTTATACGAAATGAATACGACCCAAATAGATCAGCTTTTATTTCACTTCTCAAATACGAAGATGGTGAATTAAGTTATATAATATCTCCAAAAAATATTAAAATTGGCGATAAAGTTATATCTGGTCAAAATGTTTCAATTAAAAATGGAAATTGCTTACCTATAAATAATATTCCAGTAGGCACTAATATTCACAATATTGAAATAAAACCAGGTGCTGGAGGAAAACTAATTAGATCTGCAGGATCTTCTGCACAAATTGTATCTAAGGAAGATCAATATGTACAAGTTAAATTAATTTCTGGAGAGATAAGGCACATTAATAGAAATTGCAAAGCAACTGTTGGTGAAGTATCAAATCCAGATCAAAAAAATATAAAGTTAGGTAAGGCTGGAAGAAAGAGATACCTTGGATTTAGACCAAAAGTAAGAGGTGTTGTTATGAATCCAGTTGATCATCCACATGGCGGTGGTGAAGGTAGAACCTCTGGTGGACGTGATCCAGTTACACCATGGGGTGTGTCAACGAAAGGTAAGAAAACAAGAAATAATAAAAAAACCGATACTTTCATAATTAGAAGAAGGAAAAAGAAATAATGACTAGATCAGTTTGGAAAGGGCCTTTTGTAGATATAAATTTACTGAAAAAAGCTGAGAAATCCTCTCAGACTGGAAGAAAAGAAGTTATTAAAACATGGTCTAGAAGGTCAACAATAATACCCCAATTCGTTGGTCTCACTTTTGGTGTTTATAATGGTCAAAAATTTGTACCAGTTACAGTTAACGAACAAATGGTAGGACACAAACTTGGTGAATTTTCACCTACAAGAAGTTTTAAAGGGCATACAGCTGCAGATAAAAAGGCAGAAAAAAAATGAGTAAAGATCAGATTGCAATTGCTAAAGATAATATGGTGCGAACAAGTCCACAGAAACTTTCACTTATTATTAGAAATATCGTAAACATGAAAGTTAGTAATGCAATTGATCAACTCAAATTTTCACAAAAAAGAGTTTCTACACCCATATTGAAAGTTTTAAATTCAGCAATATCAAATGCTGAAAATAATAAACAACTTGATATTGATAAATTATTTGTGAAAGAGGCTTTTGTTGGAAAAAGCCTTAGAATGAAAAGATGGAGGCCAAGAGCAAAAGGCAGAGCCGGATCTATCATTAAACCTTTTAGTAAACTAACTATAATCGTAGAAGAAAGAAATAAGGAAAATAAGTAATGGGTCAGAAAGTAAATCCTAATGGAATAAGAATTGGTATAAATAAAACCTGGTCATCTAGATGGTTTTCTAAAAATGAATATACTAAATTACTTCATCAAGATTTAAAAATAAAAAAGTATGTTGATGAAAAACTCAAAAATGCAAGTATTTCGAAAATTAATATTGAAAGAGCTGCAAAAAAATTAAGAATATCAATATTTAGCTCTCGTCCTGGTATAATAATAGGAAAAAAAGGGGCAGATATTGAGACTTTAAAAAATGATTTATCTAAAATGTCTAAACTTGAAGTTTTTTTAGATATCAAAGAAGTTAGGAAGCCTGAAGTTGAAGCAAAGCTTGTAGCTGAAAACATTGCCTCACAACTTGAAAAAAGAATATCCTTTAGAAGAGCAATGAAAAAAGCGGTCCAATCAGCGATGAGATTAGGCGCAAAGGGAGTAAAAGTTGTTTGTAGTGGAAGATTAGGTGGAGCTGAAATTGCGAGAACAGAAAAATATCATGAAGGTAGTGTACCACTACACACATTAAGAGGTGATATAGATTATGCAACTGCTGAAGCTGAAACCACATACGGTATTTGTGGTATAAAAGTCTGGATCAATAAAGGTGAAATCTTATCTAAAGATCCATATGCCAGTGAAAATAAACAAATAGAACAAGGTAGTGTAAGATAATGAATATGCTTTCACCAAAAAAAACTAAATTTAGAAAACAATTTAAAGGCAGAATACACGGTAATGCCAAAGGAAATTTTAAACTCAACTATGGAAGTTATGGTCTAAAAGCAATGGAACCGGATAGAGTAACATCTAGACAGATAGAGGCTGCAAGAAAAGCAATCACAAGATATTTGAAAAGAGCTGGCAGAATGTGGATTAGAATTTTTCCAGATGTGCCAGTGTCTAAAAAACCTGCAGAAGTTAGGATGGGTAAAGGCAAAGGTTCAATTGAATTTTGGGCTTGTAGAGTTAAACCAGGAAGAATTATGTTTGAGGTCGACGGTGTTAACATCAATGATGCAAAAAAAGCAATGACTCTTGCAGCAGCTAAACTTCCTATAAAATGTAAGTTTGTGGAAAGAAATATATAATGAGTAAAAAAATTGAAAATAAAGAATATAATAAACTATATGAAGAAATATTGTCTCTTAAGAAAAATTTAATGAATTTTTCTTTTCAAAAATCAAGTGGACAATTAGAAAAAACTTCTCAAATCAAGAATACTAGAAAGAATATTGCAAGGATCAAAACTAAAATGTCAAAAATTATTAATGGAGATAATAATGCCTAAAAGAATTTTATCAGGAATTGTTGTTTCCTCTAATCTAAATAAAACAATCGTGGTTAATGTAACGAGAAGAATTAAGCATAAATTGTATAAAAAAATTATAAGAAGATCTAAAAAATATCATGTTCATGATGAAAATAACTCATTTAAAACAGGCGATAATGTTTCAATTATAGAATCAAAACCTATTTCAAAACAAAAAAAGTGGGTTGTGTTAGAAAATGCAGGAGAAAACAAATGATTCAAATGCAGTCTAATTTATTTGTTGCAGATAATTCTGGTGCAAGAAGAATTCAATGTATCAAAGTATTAGGCGGATCCAAAAGAAGATCTGCTTCTATAGGGGATATTATTGTTGTTTCAATTAAGGATGCAATCCCTAGAGCTAAAGTTAAAAAGGGTGATGTATATAAGGCTGTTATAGTTAGAACATCTAAGGACTTTAAGAGAAATGATGGTTCTGCAATTAGATTTGATAAAAATGCAGCTGTACTTTTGGACAAGCAGGAGGAACCCATTGCAACTAGAATATTCGGACCTGTTACAAGAGAATTAAGAAGTAAAAAATTTATGAAAATAATTAGTTTGGCGCCTGAGGTTTTATAATGAAAAAATTTAAATTAAAAAAAGGGGATGATGTAATTGTTTTAACTGGTAAAGATAAAGGTAAAACAGGTAAGATTATAAAAATGCTACCTAAAGATGAAAAAGCAATTGTTTCAGAAATCAATAGGGTTAAAAAAAATCAGAAGCCTGATAATAATCAGCCGGGTGGAATAGTTGATAAAGAAATGCCAATACACATATCTAACATATCTTTATTTGATGCTATTTCAAAAAAACCAATAAAAATTGGATATAAAATTAATAATAATAAAAAAGTAAGAGTAAATAAACTTGATGGGAAGGAAATCTAAATGAGTAGACTTCTTGAATTGTATAAAAATCAAATACAAAAAGATTTACAGTCAAAACTTAAGATGAGTAATATTTTTAAAGTTCCTAAAATACAAAAAATTATTTTAAATATGGGTATTGGTGAGGCTAAAGACGACTCAAAACTAATCGACAGAGCTATAGAAGATCTTTCTTTAATCTCTGGTCAAAAGGCAGTGAAAACTAATGCTAAAAAAGCCATTTCCGGTTTTAAAATTAGAGCAGGTATGCCTCTTGGCGCTAAGGTTACACTTAGAAATAAAATAATGTACGAATTTCTTGATAGACTTGTAAATATTGCAATTCCTAGAATAAGGGACTTCAGAGGGTTAAATCCAAAAAGTTTTGATGGCAATGGTAACTATTCCTTTGGGATAAAAGAGCACTTAATTTTTCCAGAAATTAACTTTGATAAGATTGATAGAGTGAGAGGTTTAGATATTACCATATGTACGAATTCTAGTAATGACGAAGATTCTTTAGAATTATTAAAAAGTTTTAATATGCCTTTTAAGGAAAATAACATCAATTAGGAGAAGAAGGTATGGCAAAGCAAAGTTCAGTTCAAAAAAATATGTTAAGACAAAAAATGATTAAAAAATTCAAAATCAAACGTGAAAATCTTAAATTAAAAATTAAAGATAAAAATATTTCTTTAGAAGAAAGAATTAAGTTTCAGAATAAATTAAATGATCTTCCCAGAAATGGTTCTCGTATAAGACATCGTAATAGATGTGAAATAACGGGTAGGCCAAGAGGTAATTATAGAAAATTTGGTTTATCTAGAATTAAACTTAGAGAATTATCAATGTCCGGTGATTTGCCAGGTGTGATAAAATCTAGTTGGTAGGAGAAAAAAATGGCTTTTAATGATTCTTTATCTGATATGTTAGCTAGAATAAAAAATGCTCATCAAGCTAAAAAGGTTTCTACATCCTGTCTTAAATCTAAACTAAATCTCAATGTTTTGGCTGTACTTAAAGAAGAAGGTTACATAAGAGATTATAATGATATTGAACTTAGAAAAGGTGTAAGCTCAATTAAAATTGATCTTAAATATTATAATGGTTTACCAGTAATTAAAAAAATAAAAAGAATTTCAAAACCTGGTATTAGAATTTACTCCAAAATCAATGACTTAAAAAAACCATATGGAGGTTTAGGTATATCGATTATTTCTACTCCAATGGGTGTTATGTCAGACAAC
The DNA here is from genome assembly GCA_902587565.1 of uncultured Alphaproteobacteria bacterium. Classification (GTDB taxonomy): domain Bacteria; phylum Pseudomonadota; class Alphaproteobacteria; order HIMB59; genus CACPNW01. Next base: position 19,062 of record CACILT010000002.1, on the reverse strand, counting down.
AAGGCAATAAAAAATAATGTTGGTGGAGAAATTTTGTGTGAGGTATTTTAATTATGTCTAGAATTGCTAAAAATATAATTAAAATTGAAGATGGTGTAACTTGCAACTTTGAGAAAGGAATTTTTTATGCAAAAGGAAAAGTAGGTGAGATGAATATAAATGTAAATCCAAACTTCAAAATTGAAATAAATAATGATGAGATAAAAGTAACCCCAAAAAATTCACAAGATCAGAAAAATCCAAATTGGGGAACCACTAGAGCATTAATTGCAAATACTGTTCAAGGAGTTTCTACTGGCTTTAGTAAAACACTTGAATTAAATGGAACTGGCTATAGAGCTAGTATTTCTGGAAGCAAGTTGAAGTTACAACTTGGTTTTAGTCATGATATTGATTTTATTATTCCTAAGGAAGTTAAAGCTGAGTGTCCTAAACAAAATTTAATTAAATTATCAAGTTTTAACAAAGAATTGTTGGGAGCTACTGCTTCAAAGATAAGATCCTATAGAAAACCAGAACCTTTTAAAGGAAAGGGCATTAAATATTCTGATGAATTCATTTTTAGAAAAGAAGGTAAGAAAAAATAAAATGATAAAAAGACAAGACAGAATAAGATATAAAATAAAAAAAATATCCGATAGAAGTAGGCTTACAGTCTTTAAATCGAATAACCACATCTATGCTCAATTAATTGATGATAGCAAAGGTATTACTTTAGCTAGTTCTTCCTCATTAGAAAAAGAAATAAAAGAAAAGCAATTGAACAAAAAAGAGATTGCTGAATTAGTGGGTAAAACTATAGCTAAAAAAATTATTGCAAAGGGTATTCAAGATGTAGCATTTGATAGAGGAAAATATAAATATCATGGTTTAATAAAAATATTAGCTGAGGCAGCTAGAGTAGAAGGCTTAAAATTTTGAGGTAATAATGTTTGATAATGATAAAAATGATTTAAGTGAACACCTAGTAACCATTAATAGAGTTGCTAAAGTTGTTAAAGGAGGTAGAAGATTTGGATTTGCTGCCATAATGATAGTTGGTGACAACAAAGGAAGAGTTGGAATTGGTACTGGTAAAGCTAAGGAAGTTCCTGAAGCAGTTAAAAAAGCAACAGAAAATGCTAAAAGTAAAATGATCAGGGTTCATTTAAAGGATAACAGAACAATACACCACGATATAGTTGGTAGATTTGGTGCTGGTAAAGTTATACTGAGATCTGCATCTCCAGGAACTGGTATTATTGCGGGAGGGCCTATGAGAGCATTATTTGAATCTTTAGGAATCAAAGATGTAGTTGCTAAATCTACAGGTACATCAAATCCACACAATATGTTAAAAGCTACTTTAAATGCTTTCAAAATGTCAGAGTCTCCTAAATCTGTTGCATCTAAGAGATCAAAAAAAATTAATGAAATAAATTATAAAACTAAGTAAAATGAAAATTAATCAATTAAAATCAACTCTTATTTCAAAAAAGAAAAGCAAAAGAAGAGGTAGAGGATCTGGCTCTGGATTAGGTAAAACAGCTGGACGTGGAGTGAAGGGGCAAAAATCTAGATCGGGTGTTTCAATAAATGGATTTGAAGGTGGACAAATGCCTTTATACAGAAGACTTCCTAAGAGAGGGTTTAAGAACGCATTTAAATCAAAAATACAAGTTATTAATTTTAAAACAATAAATAATATCATACAAAAACATAATATTAATGTTGATATAATTAAAGAAGATGATCTGTTTGAAAAAAAAATATTTAAAAAGTCAAAGGGAAAGCTCAAAATATTAAACATCGGCAAATTGGATAAACCAATAAATATTGAAATTTCTTTCGCATCTAAAAAAGCCATCGAAACTATTGAAAGTATAGGTGGAAAAATTAATCTAACCAAGAAATAACATGGCAACTGCTGCAGATAGACTTGCAAATAATCTTAATTTTGGAGCATTAGGAAAAGCTAAAGAATTAAGACAAAGACTACTATTCACTTTAGGCGCTTTAATAGTTTTTCGTTTGGGTACATTTCTACCTATTCCTGGAATTAATCCATTAGCTTTACAACAGTTTTTTGAACAACAATCCTCAGGTATTTTAGGGATTTTTGATACCTTTTCCGGAGGTGCTCTTGGAAGAATGGGCATATTTGCACTAGGTGTAATGCCCTACATCTCTGCATCTATAATTATGACTTTAATGCAATCTGCAATACCATTTTTAAAATCATTGAAGGAACAAGGTTCTAAAGGAAGAAGACAATTATTACAATATACAAGGTATTTTACTGTTTTGATCGCAGCAATTCAAGGTTACGGTGTTTCAATTGGCTTAGAGTCCATGCAGACTACTTATGGAAATATTGTTTTTGAACCGGGAATATTTTTTAGACTTACAACTGTAATAACCCTGGTGGGTGGGACAGTATTTTTAATGTGGCTTGGAGAACAAATTAGTTCAAGGGGAGTTGGAAATGGTATTTCATTAATTATTACTGCAGGAATTATTGCAAATTTACCAAGTGCATTTGTAAGTACACTTCAGTTAGGAAGAACAGGAGAATTAAGCATAGCTTTCATATTAGGCATTTTAATTTTAATTTTACTTTTAATTATTTTTATTGTCTTTATTGAAAAAGGTCAAAGAAGACTACCTGTTCAATATCCCAAAAGACAAGTTGGAAATAAGATATATGGTGGACAAAGCTCTCACCTTCCACTAAAAATTAATACAGCGGGGGTAATACCTGTAATTTTTGCGTCTTCGATTTTGCTTCTTCCAAATACAATGTCTGGTTTTGGTGCTGGTTCCTCTAGTGATATATTTATTTTGATATCTAGTTATCTTGGAAGAGGCCAACCTTTGTACTTAGGTCTATATGCTGCAATGATAATATTTTTTGGCTTCTTTTATACATCTATTGTTTTTAACCCTGATGAACAGGCAGAAAATCTAAGAAAATATGGAGGTTTTATACCTGGAATTAGACCTGGTGAAAATACAGCTAATTATATTGAATATGTATTAATTAGATTAACTACAATAGGAACGATATATTTAACTTTTGTAGCATTACTTCCTGAATTTTTATTATCAAGAACTTCAATTCCCTTTTACTTAGGTGGTACTGCTCTTTTAATAGTTGTGGTAGTTATGATTGATTTTATCAATCAAGTTCAATCTCATTTATTCCAACATCAATATGAAAATCTTCTAAAGAAAACTAAATTAAAAGGTAGAAGATAAGTTGAAAAATATAATTTTTTTTGGGCCACCAGGAGCAGGTAAGGGGACCCAAGCAAAAATAATATCTGAACATTTAAATATTCCCCATCTTTCTACTGGTGATATCTTAAGAAACAAAATCTTAGAACAAGATGATTTAGCTTTGAAGCTCAAGGAAATTATGTCTAGTGGCAAATTAGTTTCAGATGAAATTTTAAACTCAATTGTTTCATCAAGACTAACACATGAAAAAAACAAAGGATTTATCCTTGATGGTTTTCCACGAACTTTAGATCAAGCGTATTTTTTAAATAAGTATTTAACTGAAAACAAAATGAAATTAGATTTAATTTTTGATATAAAAATAAATTTTGAAGATCTAAAAAATAGGATTATCAAAAGATCTTTCGAGGAAAAAAGAGATGATGATACTTTAGAAATACTTGAAACTAGGTTTTCTGAATACATCGAAAGCACCCAAAAAGTTTCTAATTTTTACAATAAAAACAATAAAGAAATTTATTATAACATTGATGGATTGCTTGAAATTACTGAAATAACTTCAAAATTACATAATATTATCAAAAAATCATGATTTTCAGCCAAATATTAACATATCTCTACTTGACTAAAGACACAATAATCATGTATTCACCCTCATTCATTTTTTTTGAGTTTCATTATGGCTAGAATATCTGGAGTTAACATTCCCACAAATAAAAGAATAAATATTGCTCTTACATATATCTATGGGATAGGACCAAAAATTGCATTTGACATATGTAAAAATGCCTCAATTGATAGATCAAAAAGAGTAAATGAATTAAATGATGAAGAGGTAAATCGTATTCGTGACCTTATAGATAAAAATTATTCTGTTGAAGGTGATCTTAGAAGAAAAGTCTCATCAGATATTAAAAGATTAAATGATCTTGGTTGTTATCGTGGACTTAGACATAGAAAAAAACTACCTGTTAGAGGTCAAAGAACTCATACAAACGCTAGAACAAGAAAAGGAAAAGCTGTAGCAATTGCTGGAAAGAAAAAAGTTACTAAAGGTTAATATGGTTGAGAAAAAGAAAAATAAATTAAAAAAGAAAATTTCATCCGGTGTAGCGCATATTGTCTCTTCTTTTAATAACACAATAATTACAATTACAGATGAAAATGGAAATTCTTTAGCGTGGTCATCGGCTGGTCACAAAGGTTTTAAAGGATCAAGAAAATCAACACCCTATGCAGCGCAAATTGCAGCTGAAGATGTTGGTAATAAAGCAAAAGAATTTGGTTTGAAAAATCTTAAAGTTGAAGTTTCTGGACCTGGGTCTGGAAGAGAGTCTGCGCTAAGATCATTACAATCTATTGGTTATGTTATTACATCAATTAAAGATGTTACACCAATTCCCCATAATGGATGTAGACCAAGAAAAAGAAGAAGAGTTTAAAAAAGGAGTATTTAAGTGTTACAAAAAAATTGGAGTGAATTAATTAAACCCACAAAAATGGAAGTTAACGTTGAGGAGAGTAATGGAAGAATTGGTGTACTCACTGCTGAACCTCTAGAAAGAGGTTTTGGACTCACTTTAGGCAATGCAATAAGAAGAATTCTTTTATCATCACTTCAAGGTGCGGCCATAACATCAGTAAAAATAAAAGGTGTAGTCCATGAGTTTTCTACCATACCTGGTGTAAAAGAAGATCTGACTGATATATTATTAAACTTAAAATCTGTTGCAGTTAAAGTACACTCACAAGGATTGAAAAAAATGTACTTGAAATCTTCAGGTTCTGGAGAACTAAGAGCTGGTAATTTCGAAACAGATTCTGAAACAGAAATAATGAATCCTGACCAAATTATAATGACTCTTGATTCTAATGCTGATGTAGAAATTGAAGCCAATGTAGAAACCGGCAAGGGATATGTTTCCGCTGAAGTAGCAGATGATGAAAATAAAGTCATTGGTGAAATTAAATTGGATGCAATGTTTAGTCCCATTATAAAAACCTCGTATAAAGTTGAAAATAGTAGAGTTGGACAAGTTACAGATTACGATAAACTTATATTTGAGGTTGAAACTAATGGTGTTATTACTCCTGATGATGCTATTGCATTAGCCGCAAGAATTCTTCAAGACCAACTTCAACCTTTTATTAATTTTGATGAACCCGAAACCTTACCAGATCAATCTGAAGTTGAAAAACTTTCTTTCAACTCAAATCTTCTTAAAAAAGTTGAGGAGTTAGAATTGTCAGTTAGATCAGCTAATTGTTTAAAAAATGATAATATAATTTACATTGGTGATCTTGTTCAAAAATCTGAGTCAGAGATGTTGAGAACACCAAACTTTGGAAGAAAATCTTTAAATGAAATAAAGGAAGTTTTACAACACATGGAGTTAAATCTCGGAATGTCTGTTCCTGAATGGCCACCTGAAAATATAGATGAGTTAGCAAAAAAATATGAAGACCCATTTAATAAATAATTATAATGAAACACAATATTAAAAATAAAAAACTTAATAAAACTTCTTCACACAGAAAAGCAATGTTTATGAACATGTCTAATGCTCTTATTAAACATGAACAAATAATTACTACTCTTGCAAAAGCTAAAGAATTAAGAAGATTTGTTGAGAAAGTTATTACGTTAGGAAAAAAAGGAGATTTAATATCTAGAAGGAAAACTATATCAACTTTGCAAGACAATAAAATGTCGCAAAAAGTTTTCAATGTATTAGCAGATAGATACAAGGATAGATCTGGAGGTTATACTCGTATAGTTAAGTTAGGTAATAGATTTGGTGACAATGCTCCAACCGCTGTAATAGAATTCGTAGATAGAGATATAAACGCAAAAGGATTAGACAGTGGCCCTGTTATCGAAAAAAAATCTAATGAAGAATTAGATGAACAAACTCCAGCTTAAATATATTGTTTAATTTAATATTAGTCGCCACTGGCGGTGCATTAGGCTCAATACTAAGATATTTATTAACATCTATTTGCAAATCCCTGTTTTTATCAAGTATTTATGGAACTATTTCAGTGAACATAGTTGGATCTTTTTTAATAGGTTATTTTATAACATCTGACTTAGGAAGAGGTTTATCTGAAAATTTTATTAAGTTTTTCTTAATTATTGGTCTTTTAGGATCTTTCACTACTTTTTCAGCATTTTCTTATGAAGTTGTAGATTTAATTAATTCAAAAAAATACACTACCTCTGTTACTTATATTTTAATTTCCATTTTTATATGTATTATATCTGCATATTTTGGCACCTTATTAAATAAGTAGTAATTTGATTAAAAACATTAAAATTATAAATAATTTTCACCAAAGACTAGACAAATATCTAAAAAATAAATTCACTTCTTTAACTCAAGGTTTTATTGAAAAGAACATAAGAAAAAAGAATATTCTAATTAATAACTCAATTACTAAAGCTAATTATTTAGTTAAGCTTAATGATGACCTAAAAATATTAAATTTTCATGAAACTCTCTATAAAAATAAAATCATATTTAAAAAAAACATAAAAATATCAAGAACAATTTTAGACGAATTTAAAAAATCAATAATTTTTGAAAACAATGATTTTATTGTTTTAAATAAATGGTCACAAATAGCTACTCAAGGGGGTAGTAAAATAAAAATTTCTATAGATCACATTATCAAAAATATTAATCCTCAATATAGGTTAGTACATAGACTCGACAAAGAAACATCAGGGCTACTTTTAATCGCTAAAAATTTAAATTACGCAAAAAAACTCTCTTCACTTTTTAAACAAAAAAAAATTACTAAATTATATATTGCTTTATGTGAAGGAAATCCTAAAAATAATTACTCTGCAGTTAAACTAGAAATTAAAAATAAAAAACTTAAAATTGAAAATACTTTAACTAATTACAAAGTAGTAAATAAAAATAAGAGTATTTCTTCATTATTATTTAATCCTCAGACAGGTAAAACGCATCAACTTCGAATAGTATCTAAAAATCTTGGATGCCCAATAGTTGGTGACAATAAATATAACATTCATTCTAAATATTCAAATGAGAACTTAATGTTACATGCATTTGCTTTAAAATTTAAAATAAATAATAAGAAATTTGAGTTTATTTTAAATCTACCAGACTATTTTACTAACTTTATAAAAAAAAATGATTTAAAAATTAATAAAGATTTAAAAAATTATTTAAATGTTTTTTAATTTTTCAATAAAAATTTTTCTAAATTTATTATCAAATTCGGATTCCTCTAATTTAATACCTAATTCTTCCATCGAAGTATTTTTATATTCTTTTAAACCACATGAATGAATATAATTATAATATTTAAGATCAGGATTAATATTAAAACTTAAGCCATGGTATGTAATCCATTTTTTAATTCGTAATCCAATTGCACCAATTTTTTTTTCTTTATCGAATGTAATATTATTACTTCTAGTTACCCAAATGCCTACCCTATCTCTGAAGGATTGTGCCTCAATTTTATATTCTGCTAAAAAAGAGATTAGAGAATTTTCAATAATGTTAATAAATTTTCTAATATCTTTATTTTTATTATTTAAGTTTAACATAAAATAAACAATTCTTTGACCAGGACCATGGTAGGTTGTTTTCCCTCCACGATTGGATTTTATAACACCAATAACATTTGAATCTAATATCTCTTCTTTTAATGCACTAGTTCCTTGAGTAAAAATATGATTATGATTTAGAAACCACAATAATTCTTTAGATTTATTATTAATTATTCCATCTACTCTAGACTCCATATACATTACCGCTTCTTCATAATTTATTTCATCAGTAGATATTTTAATTTCAATCTGTTTCATCTGTATTTAACTTTATTGATAGTTAATATCCTATCTGATATTTAATTCTAGTATATATGCGGCTGTGGCGGAATTGGTATACGCGCAGCGTTGAGGTCGCTGTGGGATTTATCCTGTGGAAGTTCAAGTCTTCTCAGCCGCACCAATTTGTATGGAAGAAATTATTATAAAAAAAGATCAGGATTCTTCATCCAAATCTGTTGAACTAGTATCTGATTATTTAGAAAATTATAAATATGATAATGTTTTATCTTATTTAAAAGATATTCATAATGCTGATATTGCAGACATTCTTCAAAATTTAGATCCAGTTTTACGACTAAGTCTCTTAAATATCATTGATAAAGATTTTGACCCTGAAATTTTAACTTATTTAAATGATAGTGTTAGAGAAGAAATAATAGAAACTTTAGATATAAAACAATTAGCTAATAATGCAAAAAGTTTAGATACGGATGATGTTGTCGACTTAGCAGAAGATTTAGAAGAAAAAGATCAGACTATATTCTTAGAAAATTTAGATAAAGAAGAACGTACATTGGTTGAAGAAGGATTAAAATATCCTAAAGATTCTGCTGGAAGATTAATGCAAAGACAATTTGTTGCCGTTAATCAATCATGGAATGTTGGTCAAGCAATTGATTATTTGAGAAACAATAAAGGGAAATTACCTGAAGATTTCTATGATATTTATTTAATTAATAATAACCAAGAAGCAAAAGGTGTTGTGCCATTAGGAAGGTTAATGGGTTCAAAAAGAGAAGTAGAACTAAATTCAATAACAAATAAAGAATTAAGATTAATTGATGTAAATACAGATCAGGAAGATGTAGCCTTATTATTTAATAAATACGGATTGGTCAGTGCTCCTGTTATAAATAATCAAAAAAAAATTATTGGATCTATAACAGTTGATGATGTTGTTGAGGTTATAGAAGAAGAAAGAGAAGAGGATATTTTAAAACTTGGAGGTGTTGATCATACAGATTTATATGAGTCAGTTGTTTCTACAACAAAATCAAGAATTTCGTGGTTAATTGTAAATTTAATGACAGCAGTAGTAGCTTCAATAGTTATAGGTTTGTTTGAAGCTGCTATAGAAAAAGTAATAGCGTTAGCTATTTTAATGCCAATAGTAGCTTCAATGGGTGCCAATGCTGGCACTCAAACTTTAACAGTTGCAGTGAGAGCTATTGCTGTGAAAGAATTAACAACTAGCAATGCTCTAAAAATTATAACTAAAGAGACTCTCATTGGTGGTATAAATGGAATTATATTCGCTATTATAATATCTATAATTTCTATTTATTGGTTTGATAATTTTCTTTTGGGTTTAATAATAGGTCTTGCCATGATACTAAATTTACTAATTGCTGGTTTTTCAGGAATTGTAATTCCGTTAGTTTTAGATAAGATGAAAATTGATCCTGCTTTAGCATCTGCAGTAATTTTAAGCACAATAACAGATGTTTTTGGTTTTCTATCTTTTCTTGGATTAGCATCTTTATTTTTAATATAATCTGGCTTATTTAAGTTAAAGCAATGCTAAAAAAAAATGATCTAATAGACTATTTTTATAAAGGAATTAAAGATAAGAATGATTTACGCATAGGAGTAGAACATGAAAAATTTGTTCTAAAAAAAGACAGTTTACACCAATTATCATATGAAGAGTCAAATGGTATAAAAGATATTCTTTTAAAATTTGTAAATAAGGGATGGAAACCAAAGTATGATGATGAAAATACTACTATAATTGCTCTAGAAAGATTTGGTGAAAGTATAACTTTAGAACCAGGAGGTCAGATCGAATTATCTGGAGCTCAATTAAAAAATATTCATCAAACCTGTACAGAAACAAATAGACATTTAAAAGAGTTAAAAGAAATTGGTGAAGAATTTAATTTTATATTATTGGGCTTAGGCGTGGAACCCAGCTTATCCATAGATGAATTACCTTGGATGCCAAAACAAAGATACTCTATAATGAAAAAATATATGCCCAAAGTAGGTACTCTAGGACATCATATGATGAAACGTACTTGCACAAACCAAGTAAATTTGGATTATTATTCTGAAGAAGATATGATTGCTAAGTATCGATTAATGTTAAATCTTGAAGGAATTGCGACTGCAATATTTGCTAACTCACCATTTGATCAAAAAAAAGTTTCTAAATATAAGAGTTTAAGATCTCATTTTTGGCATCACACAGATAAAGATAGAACAGGTTTATTACCATTTGTTTTTGATAAAGATTTTAATTTCGAAAAATATGCTGAGTATGCTCTTGATGTGCCAATGTATTTTGTAATTAGAAATCATAAATATATGGATATGACCGATTATACTTTTAGGGATTTTATGAATAATAAAATCTCTAAAGATTTACACATTGAAACCACTATTGAAGATTGGATAAACCATTTATCAACTTTATTTCCTCAAGTTAGATTAAAGCAATTCTTAGAAATTCGTTCCATGGATGCATGTTCATGGGATTTAATATGTTCTCAACCTGCGTTTTGGATTGGTATTTTATATAATGATGAAGCTATTAATAAAACAAATGAAATTGTTGAGGGCTGGACTCAAAATGATAGAAATTTGATAAATAGTTTAGTACCAAAAGAAGGTCTGCAAACCAAATTCAAAAATGGTATTCTGTTAGATATTGCACAAAAATTATTTGAAATTTCAAAATCAGGTTTAGAAAAAAGAAATATTCTAGTCAAAAATGAAAAATATAATGAAACATTTTATCTAAAAGATTTAGAACAAAATCTATCAAATGGTCATTCACCGGCTGATTTATTAATCAATAAATATAATGGTGAATGGATAAAAAATATTAATAAATTATACGAGGAACAAATTTTCTAATGAAAAAAAGTATTGCAATACAAATGGATAGTATTGAAACAATTGATTACGAATTTGATACATCTTTTTTGATAGGTTATGAAGCGCAAGATAGAGGATATGAAATTTTTTACTATAATCCTAAAGACCTGTTTATAAATGAAAACTATATTCAAGCTTCCGGATATTTTTTAGAGTTATTTTTGGATGAAAATAATTATTTCAACTTTAAATCTAAAAAAGTAATTACCAAATTAGAAAATTTTCAATTTATTTTTTTAAGACAAGACCCTCCCTTTGATATGAATTATATAACATCTACTTATATTTTGGACTTACTTCCATCCTCAACAATTGTTGTGAATGATCCAACAGCAGTTAGAAATTCTACTGAAAAATTATTTACATTTAATTTTAAAGAATTCATGCCACCTACTTTGGTTACAAAAGATTTAAAAATTATTGAAGAATTTTTAGACAAAGAAAAAGATATTATAACTAAACCACTATATGGTAATGGAGGTGAGGGTATTCATAGATTTGATAAAAGTAATTTCAATTCTAAAATATTAGAGGAATATTTACACTTGCCTATAATGGTCCAAAAATTTATCAATGAGATAGAGTATGGTGATAGGAGAATCGTTTTTTTCGATGGTGAATATTTCGGTTCTGTTGCCAGAATACCTAAAGAAGGTAATTTAAAGGCAAATTTTCATGCTGGTGGTAAGGCAAGTAAAACTGACTTAGTTTATAGAGACAAAGAAATTATTGATAATCTAGGACCAAAACTACAAGAACACAATCTCTTTTTTGTTGGGATTGATATAATTGGGAATTATTTAACCGAAATAAATGTAACTTCACCTACAGGATTGAAGCAAATTAATGCATTAAACAATGTAAAATTAGAGAAAGATTTTTGGGATAAGCTTGAAGCAAAATATAAATTAGTTTAATTATACTATTTAAAGGAAAACATATGCACGAAAATAGAATTTTAATACACAAACTAAAAAATTTTGAAAATATAAATTCAAATTTTCTTATAATAACATTGATGTTATTTGGTTCAATTTTACTAGCGATTTCCGCTAAAGTTCAAGTACCATTTTGGCCAGTGCCAATGACAATGCAGACGTTTGTCATATTCTTAATAGGAATGACATATAGTGTTAGGTTATCTTTTGCCACAGTTGCATTTTACCTTTTTCAAGGCGCTATAGGACTTCCTGTCTTTGCATCTGGTGGTGGAATTGCTTATTTAGTTGGCCCAACTGCAGGATATCTTTATGGAATGTTACTTGCATCTATCGTTATAAGTTATTTAGCAAATTTAGGTTTTAGCAAAACTTATTTTAAAGCTACATTATCTCTATTAATCGGTTCTACTATTATATTTTTATTTGGTATCATCTATCTTGGTTATATTATTGGTTTCGAAAAAGCAGTAGCTGCTGGCCTTTTACCATTTATTCCAAGTGAATTGTTTAAAATAGCATTAGCAGTTGTTTTGATCCCAACTTTACACAAAATTATTACAAAATAATAATTAATGAAAATCGGTATTGATGTAGGCGGTACCAAAACTGAGGGTATTCTTCTAGATCCAAAAGGAACTGAAATAGATAGAAAAAGAATTAATACTGAAAAAAGTTATGATGGAACAATTAATGGGATACTCTCCATTATAAATCATTTTGAAGATAAACACGGCAAAGCAGAATCTGTTGGTATGGGAATGCCAGGAGCTATATCAAATGATACAGCGTTAATTAAAAATGCTAATTCTATATGGTTAAATGGCAAACCTTTTAAGCAAGATTTAGATAAAATTCTAAGTAGAAATGTGAATTTGGAAAATGATGCTAATTGTTTTACTCTTTCTGAAGCTGTAGATGGGGCAGGCAAAGGGTTTGAAGTTGTTTTCGGAGTCATTATAGGAACTGGTGTAGGTGGCGGTATCAGTATAAATCAAAAAGTAATAAGAGGTCGTAATAGCATAAGTGGAGAGTGGGGACATATCGTCTTGCCCAGCAGAACAGAAGATGAAAAAAAATATGTTAAAAAATGTTATTGTGGAAAAGATGGGTGCTTAGAGACCTATATATCTGGACCAGGATTTTCATCTGTCTATAATTTACGTTTCAATAAAAATTATAATTCACATCAAATATTAGATGGTTTTAATAATAAAGAAAAAGATAGTATCTTTGCACTTACTCAATATGTCGATCATTTAGCAAGAGGCTTATCTTTAGTTTGTAATATTCTTGATCCAGATGTGATAGTTTTGGGTGGAGGTATGTCAAATATTGATTTTATTTATGAAAATATAAATGATGCTTTAAAAAAATATGTTTTTACAGATACACTTCACACTAAAGTTGTAAAAAATATTCACGGTGACTCAAGCGGCGTAAGAGGAGCAGCTTGGCTTTCTTAAATACCACCCATAGATATATATTTAATAGTCAAATAATCATCTAGGCCATATCGAGAACCTTCTCTTCCCATTCCTGATTCTTTAACTCCACCAAAAGGAACTTCTGCAATTGTTGGTAGTCCATTATTAATTGATACAATTCCATATTCTAGTGCTTCAGCTACTTTCCAAATTCTTCCTATGTCTCGTGAATAGAAATAAGAAGCTAATCCGTATGGTGTGTCATTCGCCATTCTTACTACTTCATCATCACTTGAAAATTTATAGAGTGGTGCAACAGGTCCGAAAGTTTCTTCAAAAGTAATTTTTGCTTTGGTAGAAACATTAGATAGAACAGTTGGTTGGTAATAATTTCCACCTAGAGAATGTACATTTCCACCAATTGCTATTTTTGCTCCCGTGTTCACTGCATCTTGTACATGATCAATTACTTTTTCTAAGGATGACTTATCAATTAATGGACCAGATGTAATTCCATCTTCAAGACCATTACCGACTGTAATTTTACTAACTTCATTTGTAAATTTATCTAAGAATTCATCATAAATTTTTTCATGAACAAATATTCGATTGGAACAAATGCAAGTTTGTCCACTATTTCTAAATTTACTTTGTATTGCACCTGCAACAGCTTCATCCATATCAGCATCTTCAAATACAATAAAAGGAGCATGACCACCAAGTTCCATAGAGACTTTCTTTACTGTAGAGGCACTCTGTTCTAAAAGAATTTTTCCAACTTCTGTTGATCCAGTAAATGAAATTTTTCTTACAACAGGGTTGCTTGTTAACTCTTTACCAATTTCACTTGCTGAACCAGTAATTACATTAAATACACCATCTGGAAAACCAGCTTCTTTAGCTAGCACTGCAACAGCTAATGCCGAGTATGGTGTTTGACTTGCTGGCTTGACAACCGTGGTACACCCAACTGCAAGAGCAGCCGCACATTTTCTAGTAATCATAGAGTTAGGAAAGTTCCAAGGTGTAATTGCTCCAACAACTCCAACAGGTTGTTTAATTATTACTATTCTTTTCCCAGGTCTAGGATCTGGAACTATATCACCATAAACTCTTTTTGCTTCTTCCGCATAGAACTCAATATATGTTGCACCCATTAGTATTTCACCCTTTGCTTCAGCTAATGGTTTACCTTGTTCAATTGTCATTATTTTAGCTAAATCATCTACATTTTCTGTTATTAGCTCTCCCCACTTTTTTAAAATAACTGATCTTTCTTTAGCGGTAGTTTCTTTCCATGTTTGGAAAGCTTTATTAGCATCATCAATAGCTTTTTTAGTTTCAGTAATTGAACATTTTGGAACGTTTCCAATAATTTCAAGAGAAGCTGGATTATTTACCTCAAGTGTTTCACCTGAAGAACTTTCAAGCCATTCTCCATTTATAAAACATTTTTGTTTAAAGAGTGATTTGTTATTTAATTCCATATGTTTTAATTATAATGCATAGTTTTAAATTAAGGAAAATATAATGACAATAGTTAATTCTTGGAATGAATGGGATCCATTAAAGCATGTTATAGTTGGAGCAGTTGAAAATGCCAATATACCCCCTATGGAACCTGCGCTTGAACCTAAAATTAGTAAAGATAGTGGTATGGCAGGATCTCACGGACCACGTGCAAAAGAATCAATTGATAAAGCAAATATACAGTTAGAAAACTTTGTTAAAATTTTAAATTCTCTAAATATAAAAGTTGATAGACCAACGCCTATTGATTTTTCTCAAAGTATCGAGACACCCGATTGGTTTAATGATGGTATGTTTGGCTGCATGCCTCCAAGAGATGTTATTCTTACTGTAGGAAATGAAATGCTAGAGGCACCTATGTCTTATAGATGTAGATGGTTTGAGTACCTTGCTTATAGACCATTACTTGAAAAATATTATTTAGAAGATAAAAATATGAGATGGGAGTCTGCACCTAAACCAAGATTAACAAATCAATCCTATAAGTCTAATTATCTTCCTGAAGGCATAACAGAAGAAGAACGGTATAAGAAAATCGAAAACAGAGACATGATATTAACAGAAAAAGAACCACTTTTTGATGCTGCAGAAATTTTACGCTTTGGAAAAGATCTTTTCTATCATAACAATTTTACATCAAATTTAAGTGGCTTAGATTGGCTTAGAAGACATTATCCAAATCATCGCGTTCATCAAATTAATTTACCAGGTGATTTAATTCCAACTCACATTGATGCATGTTTTACTCCTATTAAACCAGGAGTTATAATTATTAATCCGAATAGAAAAATATCATCAGAGCAAAGAAAAATTTTTGATGATAATAAATGGGAAATTCATGAAGCAGCTCCTTCTATTCATAATAGTCCACCACCTATGTGTTATTCATCAATATGGTTATCAATGAACGTTTTGATAATTGATCCTAAAACTATTTGTGTCGAAGCAACTGAAGAAAAAATGATTAAACAAATGGAAAGTTTTGGATTAGATGTTATTCCTGTTCCTTTTAGAGATGTTTATGCGTTTGGGGGCAGTCTACATTGTGCCACTACTGATGTTTATAGAGAGGGTGAGTGTGAGGATTATTTTCCAAATCAATAATGGATAGTTTTAATCAAAATAATTTTAAAGCCAATTTACATGATACAAACTTTTCTAGAATTGGTATAATTACACTATCAACTGATTTTACCATTGAGCAGGATTTTAGAAAAATTTGCCATAATTTACCAGTTGATCTATTTTTTAATAGGATACCCTTTTTAAATCCTCTTACTCATGAAAATTATATAAGGATGGCAGATCATCTTACAGAAACAACAAACCAAATACTACCCAATGAAAAAATACAAGTTGTAGCGTATGGATGTACTTCGGGTACTATTGAAATTGGTGAAAAAAGAATAAGATCTAAAATTTTCAAGGCTAAACCTGATGCTTTAATTACTACACCTATTACAGCAGCTGTCAAAGCACTTAAATTGTTAAATCATAAAAAAATTGCTGTTCTTACCCCTTATCCAAAAGATGTTAATGTTAAAGTTTACAACTATTTAATCGAAAGTGGATTTGAAATTAAATCATTTAGTTCGTTTAATTTAAATTATGATTCAGAAATTGCCAAGGTTACTCATGATAGTTTAATGCAAACAATTTCCTCAATTGATTTAATAGATGTTGATAGTATTTTTGTTTCTTGCACTGCATTAAAAGTACTTGATATTATCGAAAAATTAGAATCAAAATTAAGCACAGATATCATTTCAAGTAATCAAGCAATTATTTGGGATTCATTAAGATTATGTAATATTAATCAAAAAATTGATGGTTTTGGTAACCTATTTAAATTACATTAAATAGGGTTTAAATTGATTACACTTCAACAAATACAAGATGCACATAAGAAAATTTTACCTTATGTTAATTATACACCATTAATTAATTCAAATTTTCTATCAAAAAATACTACAGTAAAACTAAAGTTAGAAAATTTTCAAATCACTGGTTCATTTAAGTTAAGAGGCGCTGTTAATAAACTTCTTTCTCTAAGTGAAGATGAAAAAAGCAAAGGAGTCATCGCAGTTTCCACAGGTAATCATGGAAAAGGCGTTGCTTATGCTTCAAAAGTATTGGGGATTCAATCAACAATATACATGTCTTCAATGGTTCCAGAATATAGAAAAGATGCTATTGAAAAATTAGGAGCAAAAGTAGAAATTATTGGAAAGAATAGTGATGAAGCTGATTTGCTTGCTAAACAAATTGCGAAAGAAAAAAATATCCCATTAATTCACCCTTTTGATGATGAAGATATTATAATAGGCCAAGGTACAGTTGGCCTTGAAATGCTTAATGAATTTCCCGAAGTTGATACAGTAATTATACCAACATCTGGTGGCGGTCTTATATCTGGAATTGCTCAGGCAATTAAACTTCAAAAACCTAACACAAAAATTATTGCCGTATCTATGGAAAGAGGCCCTTCAATGTATGAAAGTCTAAAAGAAGGTAGACCTGTGGATGTAGAGGAAACTGAAACTTTAGCTGATTGTTTAGGTGGTAGTATTGGTTTAGATAATAAATTTACATTTAATATCGTACAACAATACGTTGATGACTTTGTTTTAGTAAGTGAAGAAAAAATAGCTGAGGGAATTAGAATAAATTTTTTAGAACATAAAATTGTATCTGAAGGTGCTGCAGCAACAAGTGTAATGGTTGTTAAAGAAAAACTAACATCGCACTTAGGAAAAAATATAATTTGTTTAATTTGTGGTGGGAATATTGACTCGGAACTATTTAACAAAGTTTTAAGCCATGCTCATCCTTAATAAAAATGATATTATTCAACATGTAGATTTGAATGAAAATCTCATACCAATAATAGAAGACGCATTTAAAAGTTTATCAAAGGGATTGGTAATGATGCCACCTATAATGAGAATTGATATTAAAAAATATCATGGTGAATCAGATGTTAAAGCTGCATACGTCGAGGGTCTTGATAGTTTTGCAATAAAAATTGCTTCAGGTTTTTTCGATAATCCAAAACTTGGTTTGCCATCTAGTAATGGACTGATGGTTTTATTAGACTCAATGACTGGAGTTGTAAAATCTCTTTTATTAGATGAAGGTTATCTTACAGATACTAGAACAGCTATAGCAGGAGCAATAGCTACAAAATATTTATCAAATCAAAATGCTAATTCTGTTGGTATTATTGGGGCTGGAATTCAAGCCAAATTACAACTTCAAGCAATAATGTTAGTTAGAAAAATAAATAAAATAATAGTCTGGTCAAGAGATCAGATAAAAGCAAGTCAATTTATAGAAAGTTTTAAAGATTTAGATTTAGATTTGTATATAGCTTCTTCTTGCAAAGAATTGGCAAGCTTATCAGAAATAATAGTTACAACGACTCCTAGTAAAAAACCGCTTTTGGAATTTGATTGGATAAATAAAGGAACTCACATAACAGCAATGGGATCAGATGCAGAACAAAAAAACGAATTAGATCCTCAGATGTTAAAAAATTGTGATCAATATGTACCTGACAATCAATTACAAACAAGTGTTTTGGGTGAATTACATCATGCTTTAAAACAAAATATAATTTCTTCCAAAGAAAAATTTAATGAACTTGGCGATATTATTAATGATCCAAGCATGGGAAGAAAAAATATAGAAGATATAACGATATGTGATTTGACAGGAACTGGTGTACAAGATACTGCAATAGCAAGATTTGCTTATAATCTTTGTAAAAATAATAATTTGGGCATCAATATTTAATTTATGAGTCAAATAATAATAAAAAAAACGTCTGATTATTTCAAATCAAAAGGAGTTGTCTTGCCAAGCATAAGTGAACTTCAAGATCCTCAAATTATTAATGATGATATTAAAAATTCTCTAAAAAAAATAAATAATAATGATATCAATCCTCTTAACCTCTTTAGAGTTCATTGGTTTAATAAAAGAGATCAATCAGGTTTTGGAAATGAGCCTGAATATATTGTACTTCCAACAGAATTTACAGGTGTTAAGGCAAAGATAATTGTAAATATGGGACGATATTTTCCTTTAATAACAGCCCACAAAGTTTTGGCAGCTTATGGTTGTTTGCTTCCAAGAATATTGAATGGCACTTTTGATTATGAAAAACATAAAGCAGTTTGGCCTTCAACAGGAAATT
>CACILT010000001.1 GCA_902587565.1 uncultured Alphaproteobacteria bacterium | reverse complement strand
TTATTGCAGTAAGTGGATTTTTTAGTTCATGCGCAACATCAGAGCTAAATTTTTCTAATTGATTGATTTGTGATTTCAATTCATTTGACATAAGTTGTATTTGGTTTGATAAAATACCAATTTCATCAGATCTTAGAGGGTAAATTAATTTTTTCTTATTCATTTTATCTCTCTCAAGAACAGTGATTTTAGTTAGTTGCCTTAGTGGTGTTATCAGACCTCTCAAAAAAATAAATGATAGTAAAATTGTAACTACAACAAATAAAAGAAAAAAATTAAAGAAATTCAAAGATTGTCTAGCTAGCTCATTATTATTTAATAATAATTTATACTTTATTAGAACAACTCCATAGACGTTATTATCTTGTATTATAGGTGATGTTAAAATTCTAGTTATATCATTATTTTCATCTTCGAAAGTTTTAACGAGTTTCTGCTTTTCTTTAATTGTGTCAATAATCAAAATAATTTCGTGTACATTTTTGTCTAAATTTTTAGTAAATTTATTTTTAAGAATGTAATTATTAATATGATTAAAATTATTAATATAAATTTTCTCAAAAAAATTTGAGAAATCAATTACATTTTCTAGTGTTTCTGATAAATCTATCTCCTCTACATCTGAGCTCAGATATAAATTTGTTGAGTCAGCAATTTTAATCCAATTTTCATTATAAATAACAGTGTTAAAATCTTTATCACCAAAGTTTTGAAATATAAATTGTTCAGTTGTAAACTTTTCTAACTCAGGTTCTGACAATTCGATAGGATTAATATTATCTGCCAACTCACAACTTTCCTTGTATGCTTCAATATCTTGAAGGTATCTGCAACGGTAATCATACTGAAAAATTGGGACTCTTAATATTGAAGTATTTTCTAAATATTTTGTTATATTGGATAAATTTAATCTTATTGATTGATCTCTATTATCTATGAATTTATTATTTTGAATTAAGTTGAAATTGAAATAAGATAAAAATACCAAACCTAAAAATACAATAATTAAGTTAAGAATAATGAGTTGAAATGTTAAATTATAACTTGATAAGCTAAATAATCTTTTAATCACGCCAAGAATATCCAGAACCATATCTTGTTCTTATTTGGTCAAAAGAATTATCATAAGATCTGAATTTTTTTCTTAATCTCTTTATATGGCTATCAATAGTCCTATCATCAACGTATATAGAATCACCATACATAGCGTCCATTAATTGATTTCTATCCTTTACTACTCCAGGATACTGAGCTAGTGATTTAATTAAATTAAACTCTGCAACCGTAAGTTCAATTTCTATACCTTTCCAAAAACATAATTGTTTATCTTCATCTAGTATTAAATCACCTTTTTTAAAATTTTGTTTTTTAATATTATTATCCTTTTGTTCTTCATTTCTATTATTATGAATTCTTAGCACTGTTCTTATGCGCTCATTTAATAATTTTTGTGAAAAAGGTTTTTTTATATAATCTGAAGCTCCCATTCTTAATCCAATTATCTCATCTTGTTCGTGATCTTTTGACGTTAAAAAGATAATCGGAAGATCTTTTAGATTTTCAATCTTGCTCGAACGTACTTTTGAAAGAAGTTCATTTCCATCCATCTTAGGCATCTTAATATCAAATAGTCCTAAATCATAAGATTTGCTTTCAAGAGCCTCTAAGGCTTCAACCCCGTTAAGAAACGTATCTACTTTAAACCCTTCACTTTGCAATGAAAGAGATACTGATGTAAGAATCGACTGCTCGTCGTCTACTAATGCTATCTTCGGCATACTGCTTTTTATTAATAATTTATGGCAGATTTAAGTTCAAAGAAAAAATGACTCAGTTAATAAAATGTGACTTAAGTTGATAAGTAAATGTAAATATTTCAATAACTTGTTTGCCTCATAGAAATATAAATTAAGTAAGGGATTGACATGATAAAAAAAATATTTATGTTCCTATTTTGTTCTTATTGCGATATTGAGCAAATGTTGTATTGTCCCTTTTCGGCGGCACTACATATTGTGTTTTTCGACAATAATTTTTTAAAAATGGATAGAATATAAATGGCAGACAATCTACAGGTATCAGCAAAAATCTCAGAAGAGAAAAGTGTAAATATTTTGACATTAAGTGTTGTGCGTCGTGATGGAGCTATTACTCCTTTCAAATCAGATAAAATTTCAAATGCTATAAAAAAAGCATTCTTAGCACAAACAAAAATTAGAAATGATAAAAATAAGGAAAAAGAACAACAAGATGGAATTCATAAAACTGTTGAAGCTTTAACACATAAAGTTGTCTCAGCTCTAACTAGAAGGATTGCAGATGGGGACATGATTCACATTGAGGATATTCAAGATCAAGTGGAGTTAGCTCTTATGAGGGATGAGCATCATAAAGTCGCTAGAGCATATGTTTTATATAGAGAACAAAGAGCGGCTTCAAGATATCACACTAAAAAACTAAAAGAACAAGTTGGAGAAAAGGCTTCTTCAATGATGGTAACTAAAAGAGATGGAAGTAAAGAGCCAATTTCACTGGATAAGATAACCAATAGAGTCTCTGTTCTATCTACAGGTTTAAATATTGACCCAATTGTCGTTGTTCAAAAAGCTGTTCCGGGTTTATATAGTGACATTAGTTCCGTTGAAATTGATACCTATCTTGCTGAAACTGCTGCCGCTTTAACAGTTGAACATCCTGATTATTCTTATCTTGCAGCAAGAATAAAAGTAAACTCACTACATAAAGAAACTCCGGGTTTCATAATTGCAACAAAAAATTTATACGATGATGGATTGTTAAGAGAAGATTATTATAAAAAGGTGATGGAGAACGCAGATTTAATAGAGTCTGTAATTGACTATGACAAAGATTATACTTTTGATTATTTTGCCCTAACAACATTAATAAGAGCATATTTATTAAAGTTCGATAATAAAACAATTGAAAGACCTCAGGACCTTTGGATGAGAGTGACTTTAACAGTTACCGGTAATGAATTTAATTTAGATAAAATAAAAGAGACTTATAAAAGTTTATCAACTGGTATGTATACACATGCTACTCCAACATTGTTTAATAGTGGATTAAAAATGCAGCAATTATCATCGTGCTTTTTAATAGGAATGGAGGATGACTCCATAGAGGGTATTTTTAATACTATAAAAGATTGTGCCCTAATATCTAAAACAGCTGGAGGTATTGGAATGCATGCTCACAATATCAGAGGTAGTGGAAGTAGAATAAAATCTACAAATGGCAAATCTAATGGTCTTATTCCATTTTTGAAAATTTTTAACGAGACTGCAAAATCAGTTGATCAAGGTGGAGGTAAAAGAAAAGGTTCTTTTGCGGTTTACTTAGAACCTTGGCACGCCGACATTGAGAAGTTTCTAGAACTTAGGAAAAATACAGGTGCAGAAGAATTTAGAGCTAGAGATTTGTTCTACGCTTTATGGATACCAGATTTATTCATGAAAAGAGTAGAAAACGATGAAGAGTGGACACTTATGAGTGAGCATGAATGCCCAGGTCTTTCAGATGTGTATGGAGATGAGTTTGAAAAACTATACACTAAATATGAAAACGAAATGAGGCATTTAGAAAAAATTAAAGCAAGAGATCTAATGTCTAAAATTATAGAAGCACAGATAGAAACAGGACAACCCTATATGCTTTATAAAGACTCTATCAATAATAAGTCTAATCAAAAAAACATTGGTGTCATTAAATCATCTAACCTATGCGCAGAGATAGTTGAATATTCAGATAAGAATGAAACGTCAGTATGTAATTTAGCATCTATTGCTCTACCAAAGTTTGTAAAAAAATCAGATAAAAAGTTAACATATGATTATGATGCTCTTTATGAGACGGCAAAATTAGCTACAAAAAACTTAGATGAAGTAATTGATATTAATTTTTACCCAACCGATAAAACTGAAAGATCTAACAATAAGCATAGACCAATAGGCTTAGGAATACAAGGTCTTGCGGATGTCTACTTCAAGCTAGGAATAGCTTATGAATCAGAGCAGGCTAAAGAAATAAATAAACTAATTTTTGAGACAATTTACTTTGGTGCTTTAGAAGCTTCATGTGAGTTAGCTAAAGAAAAAGGAGCTTATGAAACATTTAAAGATTCACCAATTTCGGAAGGTAAGTTTCAATTTGATCTTTGGGACGTTAATCCATCATCAAAGTGGGATTGGGATACGCTAAGAACTAAAATTAAAGAGTACGGTGTAAGAAACTCTTTAACCACAGCTTGTATGCCAACTGCGTCAACGGGTATTATATTAGGTAATACTGAAACATTCCAAATACAAACCTCCAATATATATAAAAGACAAACACTCTCAGGTGAGTTCCTACTAGTAAATAGATATTTGGTGAATGAGCTTTCTCAAAGAGGATTGTGGAATAAAGATATGAGAGATAAAATAATATTAGAAAATGGATCGGTTGAAAACATTAATGAAATTCCAAGTGAACTAAAAGAGGTTTATAAAACTGTTTGGGAAGTATCACAAAAAACTGTAATAGATATGTCTGCTGATAGGGCACCATTTATTGATCAAACCCAATCAATGAATCTTTGGCTTTCTACACCTACATTTGGAAAGGTTAATTCTATGCATATGTATGCTTGGAAAAAAGGTCTTAAAACAGGAATGTATTATCTAAGAAGTAGGTCAGCTGTTGATGCTGTAAAAGTAACAGTTTCATCGGAAAAAGCAGCAAAAGATGCTTATATAAATACTGCTATTAAACAAAATAATGAACCAGAAGATTGCGAAACTTGCAGTGCATAAAGAAAGAGTAATAGAATGATATCAAAAGGCGTTAAATCAATTTTTCCAATTAAAAACCAAGAAATTTGGGACAGATATAAACAACATATTCAAGCCTTTTGGACAACAGAGGAAGTATCATTACAAGATGATTTAAGAGATCTCGAAACTTTAAATGATGGTGAAAAGCATTTTATAAAACATGTACTTGCTTATTTTGCTAACTCTGAAGCAATGATTAATGAAAACTTAGCAAGTAGATTCTACAAAGAAATACTAATACCTGAAGCAAGATGTTTTATTTCAATACAAATGTTGAACGAATCAATTCATGCAGAAATGTACGGTCTTCAAATAGAAGCTTATGTGAAAGACACAAAAGAAAAAGATATGCTTTTTGATGCAATTCAAAATGTGCCATGCATTAATCATAAAGCACAATGGGTATCAAAATGGCTTAATGGGAGTCAAAACCTTCTAACTAGATTAATAGGATTTGGATTAGTTGAGGGTTTATTTTTTGCAGGCTCTTTCTGTGCAATATATTATTTTAGAAAAAGAGGTTTATTGCCTGGTTTAGCTTTATCTAATGATTGGATTGCAAGAGATGAAGGAATGCATTTTAGCTTCTCCTCGTTAATGTTTAGAACTTTGAGAGACAAGTTTAATAATAAAACATTAACTGATGCAGATATTAATGATTTATCTTTGATACCTTCCGATGTTCCTCAATCACAATTTGAAGAAATTGTTAGAGAAGCAGTAGCGTTTGAAAAAGAATTTGTTAGAGATGCCTTACCAGTTGATTTAATTGGTATGAATCAAGACTTAATGTGTCAGTATATTGAAGCAGTAGCTGATAGAATTGCAGATTTATTTGAATTTGACAGAGTATTTAATACTGAGAATCCTTTTGATTTTATGAGAGCTTTAGACGTTCAAAACGTTACAAACTTTTTTGAAAAAAGAGTATCTGAATATCAAAGACCAACAGATAGAGCCTTGAGTTTTGATGAAGCATTTTGATGGAAGCAGAGATATATTCTAAAACTAACTGTGGCTACTGTGATAGAGCTAAATTACGTTTAGCTAAATATAATCCAAAGATTTATATGCTTGATAAAGACTATACGAGAGAAGATTTTTTCGAGAAGTTTCCGAACGCAAGAACTTTTCCTCAAATAATTTTAAATGGTGAAAAAATTGGAGGGTATCACGAGCTTGAAAAATGGTTTGAAATGAATACCTTTGATGAACAATTCTAAATAACCTTTTTTTTTCCTTTTCTTGTGTAAGCTTTTTTACTTCTAACAATTCTTTGTTTGTACTTAGGCAGTTTTAAATCTTGAGCATAGGGATTTCGCCTCTTAATTTTTTTTTTAATTACCATAAACTATGGTCTAATGTGCCTCTCCCCAATGATCACCAACACCAAAATCAACGGTGAGTGGAACAGAAAAATCTTTATATTTTAAATGTACTGACTCCATAATAGTTTTTACATTACTTACTAAATTGTCATATTTTTTACTTTCAACTTCAAAAATTAACTCATCATGTACTTGTAAAAGCATTTCAGCCTCAATATTTTTAATTTTTATTTCATTATGAATTTCAATCATTGCTAATTTAATAATATCTGCTGCACTGCCTTGTATTGGAGCATTAATAGCTTGTCTTTCAGCAAAACCCCTAACAGCAAAATTCTTATCAGCAATTCCCTTAATATTAATTTTTCTTTTAAAAATTGTTTCAACGTATTGATTTGTTTTTGCAAAATCAATTTGATCGTCCATATATTTTTTAATTTTTGGATATTTAATAAAATACTCATTTATATAATCTTTTGCTTCTGTATTGGAAATATTAAGTTGTTTAGCTAAACCGTATGGACTAATTCCATATAGAATACCAAAATTAATTGCTTTTGCTTTTCTTCTATAATCATTATTTATTTGACTATCATTTAAATTAAATATTTCCTTAGCAGTTGATGCATGAATATCTTCATTGTTTTTAAAAGCTTTAATAAAATTTTTATCATTAGAAATTTCTGCAGCTAATCTAAGCTCTATTTGAGAGTAATCAAAACTGACTAATTTTTTCCCTTTTCCACTAACAAAAGCTGTTCTTATTTTCTTTCCATTTTCAGTTCTAATTGGTATGTTCTGAAGATTTGGATCTGTAGAGCTTAATCTACCTGTCAAAGTATTAGCCAAACCAAATGATGTATGAACTCTACTTTTATCATCTGTTAATCTGAATAATGCATCCGTATAAGTTGATTTAAGTTTTGTTAATTCCCTCCAATCAAGAACGAGTTGTGCAATTTGAAATCCATCTGAGGCTAAATTATTTAAAGTTGAAGAATCAGTAGAATATGTGCCTGATTTTGTTTTTTTACCACCAGGTATTTTGAGGTTAACAAATAATATCTCTCCTAATTGTTTAGGTGAACCAATATTGAACTCTTCTTTTGAAAGTTTGTAAATATTTTTTTCAAGTTTTTTACTTTCGTTTTCAAATTCGTTACTTAGACTTGTTAGAAACTTTTTATTTACCTCAATACCATTTGCTTCAATTGAAGATAATACCTCTACAAGAGGTAAATCAATATTTTGATAAACAAAATTAGCTTTTTCATTTATTAAACGAGGGTAAAGATTTTGAAAAAGCCTGAATGTTAATAGAGAATCTTCGGCAGCATAATTAATTGCGTTATCAATACTTACTTTATCAAAAGTAATTTCGTTTTTTCCTGTACCAACAACTTGCTTGTATTTAATAGTTGTATAATTTAAATGATTAAATGAAAGATCATCTAAATTGTGTTTATAAATCCCATTATCAATTGAGTAGGAAATTAACATTGTGTCTGCAATTGAATTGAAAGTTACTCCATACTTTTTTAAAATTCTAATATCATATTTTATGTTTTGACCAATTTTTAAGATTGATTCATTTTTACAAATTTTATTTATATGTTTAATTACATAATTTTCCTCTAACTGATTATCAATTTTTTTTGACCCATCTAAAGAAGTATGGTTTATAGGAATATAGTATGAAATGTTTTCACTATAACAAATTGATATACCAACTAATTTAGCTTTTTCTATATTGAGTGAGTCAGTTTCAGTATCAATAGCGCATATACCTTTTTTTTCAATTTCACTTAAAACCTTTTCAAAATTTTTCTTTGTATTAATTAATTGGTACTTTGGTTGTATTACTTTTTTTTGAATAATGTTATCACTATCACTAGATATAAAAGAATTGGATTTTAATCTTTCAGATGTTGATCTAAAGCCTTGCTCTTTTAGGAATTCAAAAATATTATTATTTTCATTTTTTAATTCGTTATAAGTTTTTATTTTGTTAATACTGTCAGGTATTTGCACATCATTTTTTAATGTTACAAGTTCTAAACTTAATCTAATATCATTTTCTGCTTCTGTTAATATATTTCTCCTTTTTTCCTGTTTAATTTTACTTAGATTTTTCATTAAACCATCAATATCATTAAATTCGTTTATTAGTTGTGATGCTGTTTTAGGGCCAATACCTGGTGCGCCTGGAATGTTATCTACTTTGTCTCCTGTTAAAGCTTGAATAAAAATAACTTTATCTGGTTGTACTCCAAATTTTTCTTCAACATCTTTAATTTCAATTTTTTTATTTTTCATTGGATCAAGCATTGTCACATTTTTACTAACTAGCTGCATTAAATCTTTATCTGAAGAAACTATGATGGTTTCAATTTTATCTTTTTCTGCTAAGCTTACGTAAGTAGCTATTAAATCATCAGCTTCAAATCCCTCTATTTCTAATTGTGGTATATTAAAACTTTTTACACATTTTCTAATTAAAGGAAATTGTGGTATTAAATCATCAGGTGCTTCTCCTCTATTAGCTTTATATTCTGGATAGATTTGATTTCTAAAATTTTCCCTTGCTGCATCAAAAATAACTATCATTTTATCATCGCTGTAATCTTCTATCAGTTTAACAAGCATATTAGTAAAACCAAAAACAGCGTTGATTGGAGTGCCATCTGCACGATTCATAGGTGGCAATCCATAATAAGCCCTAAATATATAGGCAGAACCATCTACTAATATTAATCTACTCTTTTTATTCATTGTAAATTTAAATATATAAGATTCTAATAAAATGTCAGATTATAAATATTCAATAGAAGCTAAAAATGTAAATAAAACTTTCTTAAAAAAAAATCAGGAAGTTAAAGCTTTGATAGATTTTAGTATTTCTATCAAAAGAGGAACAATTCACGGTTTATTGGGTCCAAATGGTGCTGGAAAATCAACATTTATTAATGTGCTTGGAGGCTTAGTTAAAAAAAATTCAGGTAACGTCAGTATTTGTGGTATTGATATAGACAAAAATACTAAACTAAGTAAATTTAAAATTGGTATAGTTCCCCAAGAACTTAATATAGACCCCTTTTTTTCTCCTGCAGAGTTATTAGAACTACAAGCAGGTTTATATGGTGTACCAAAAAGGAAAAGAATAACTGAGGAAATTTTAGAAAATCTAAAATTAACAGATCAAAGAAATGCGTATGCTAGAACCTTGTCAGGAGGTATGAGGAGAAGATTATTAATAGGAAAGGCTCTAGTACATAATCCAGAAATTATCATCTTGGATGAACCTACTGCTGGTGTAGACATTGACATTAGAACATCAGTTTGGGATTATATAAAAAAAATAAGTAAAAAAGGAAAGACTGTGTGTTTAACTACACATTATCTAGAAGAAGCAGAAAATCTTTGTGATAATATTACAATTATAAATCATGGTAAAATAATTATTGAGGGATCCAAGAATGAATTACTAAGTATTATATCTACCAAAACAGTTTCATTTGTTTTTGATAAAAAACCACTTGTTCCTAATCAGTTAAATGAGTTTAAACCCATTCTTACTAATAATATCTTGAAACTAAGGTATGACAAAAATAAAACAAACATAAAAAAAATTATTGATATATTGAATAAAAATAAAATGGATTTTAAAGAGATAAATACATCAGAAGGAGATTTAGAAGATGTATTTATTAAGGTAACTAAAAATAAATAGAATATAAAAAAAGTTAATTATTTATTCTCTTGGAGCATGTTTATTTAATATTCTCTGTAGAGTACGTCTGTGCATTCTTAATCTTCTTGCAGTTTCAGAAACATTTCTGTTACATTGTATGAACACTCGTTGTATATGTTCCCATCTAATTCTATCAGCAGTCATTGGATTCTCGGGTGGTGGTGGAAGAACTTCTTTTGAATTAGTTAAGGCATCATAGATCTGATCAATTTCAGCTGGCTTTGGTAAGTAATCTATAGCTCCAGATTTAATTGCAGCCACGGCAGTAGCAATATTGCCATAACCCGTTAAAAGTAAAGATTTGGTTTTTGGACTTATTTTTTGTAATTCTTTTACTAATTCTAATCCAGATCCATCTTCCAATCTCATATCAACCACTGCATAATCAAAGTTGCTCTGATTGACTTTGGTTAATGAATCTTTAAAACCAGGGGAGGAAGTAACTTCAAATCCCTTTTTTTCCATAGATCTAGTTAATCTTTCTCTAAATGGCAGATCATCATCTACAATTAATAATTTCATATTCATATATTTAAGATAGAGTTATCAAAAGTAATTTCAACAATAGCATTATTTTCTTTAGAGTTATAATAAACAATATTGCCGCCCATATTTTCAATCAAGTTTTTTGCAATAAATATGCCAAGTCCCATTCCCTGTTTATTTTTTGAAACATATGGTTCGCCTAATTTATCAATTATATCTTTAGAAAATCCATTACCATCATCAGAAATTGTAATATTAACAACTGATTTTTGATAATACAATTTAACTTTTATTTTACTTACTGAATAAAATATTGCATTTTGGATAATGTTTCCTAAAGCATACAGTATTTCATCTTTATAAATTATTTCAGGTTCAGAATTTGATGGACTTATTTCTAATATTAATTCTTTATTTTTGTTAAATTTATCAAAGTTTATTTTAATTAAATCAGAAATTTTAACTTTTTCTAAAAATTTATCTTTCAATTTTAAAGGGTTTTTAGAAAATCTTTGTAATATTTCTTTACATCTATCTGCTTGTGATTTTAAAAGTATAATATCTTTAGCAATATTTTTATCTTCAATTAATTTTTTTTCCTTTAGTAAATCGTTTAAAATTAAAAAGATTGTATTTAGCGGAGTTCCTAATTCATGAGCTGCCGCAGCACTGAGAGAACCTACCTCGGTCATTTTTTTTTGGTTTAAAATTTGGAGTTTAGAAATTGATAATGCGTTTGATATTTGCCTTGAGGAACTTGCAAATAAATAAGCATAGATAGCTATGAAAATTACTGTAATAATTAATGCTGAAATTAATCCAAAACTATATATCTCTGGTAAGAAAAATCTTGGGCCCAAATCAAGTGGGACAAAATAGAAATTTAATAATATTATAATAAAAATTGATATTGTTGACAGTATAACTGTCATTAGTGCTGGTAAATAGGAAGCTGAGGTAATCACTGGTGCTAAAATTAAAATTGAAAATGGATTAATTATTCCACCAGTGAGAAAAAGTAAAAAACCTAATTGTAATGTATCAAATAATAAATACGAGAAAGCTTTTGTATTACTATTACTTTTATTTTTTCTTTCTTCATAATAAGAATAAAAATTAACTGCAACTGACAATAAAATTATTGATAAAGTTTCGAAAAATGGAATTTGAATTTTTATTACAAATGAAACAAAAAATATTGCTAAGACCTGACCAAAAATTGCAATCCATCTAATCTTTATTAAGTTACCAAGTAAAATTGTATTCATTAAAAATTAAATATCAAGATTGGCTACTTTTAATGAATTTTCAGCTATAAATTTTTTTCTTGAATCTGTTTCCCCGCCCATAAGATCTTCAAATGCTTTATTTGCAGAATCTACTTCATTTATTTTTACAGATAATAATACTCTTTCATTTTGATCTAGTGTTGTTTCCCATAATTGATCTGGATTCATTTCACCTAATCCTTTGTATCTATTAATCTGTAGTCCTGATTTACCAATATCTAATATCTTATCAATTAAATCCAATGGTCCAAAAATATTGAATTCTTCATTTTTATTATTTAAAATTCCGCAACCTGTTTCTTTAATACGATAAAAGTTCTCCATTAATTGATCCTTAAGATCATTTAGTGCTTTAGCTTCAGGTGTTATAACAAAATTTTCATCTATTTTATATTTTTCTGTAAAACCTCTAATTGTTCTTTCAAAAAATATAGCTTCATTTTTATGAATTACTTTCCAATTTTTTTGTGAAATATTTGAAATTAAGTTTAATCTTTGTTGTAAATATTTTGCAATTTCTTGACCAATATTATTGTCCTTTAGGTTTCTAATATCTAATGCTCTAACAATAGCCGCATGTTCAATTATATCTTTATTATCGACTCGTCTTAATAGTGGAATAACTAAATTTTTAGTTTTTTTTGAAAGGTATATTATTTGTTTTAACTCTTCTCCAGCAACCTGGGCATGTTGGGTGTTTTCAAAAAAAGTATTTTTCAAACCTTCTTGTATTAGGTAGTCCTCTAAATCAATGTCATCTTTTTTGTAGACTGTAGAATTTCCTTTTTTTAGTCTATATAAAGGTGGTTGCGCTATATATAGTCTGCCTTCATCAATAATTGGTTTCATGTGTCTATAAAAGAAAGTTAACAAGAGAGTTCTAATATGACTTCCATCAACATCTGCATCAGTCATAATGATAATTTTATGATATCTCATTTTAGTTGAATCAAATTTACCATCTAATTTGTTTTGATCTATATCATCAGTTGGGTTTCCTACTCCTGCACCGATAGCTGTTATTAATGCTCCTATTTCGTTGCTGGTTAAAACCTGTTTGTCGTTTGCTCTTTCAACATTTAGAATTTTACCTCTTAAAGGAAGAATAGCTTGATTTTTTCTATCTCTACCCTGTTTAGCTGATCCTCCAGCAGAATCTCCCTCAACAATAAATAATTCCGATAGTTCTGGATTTTTTTCCTGACAATCTGCAAGCTTGCCAGGTAGAGATGTGTTTTCTAGACCAGTTTTTCTTCTAGTTAATTCTCTAGCCTTTCTTGCGGCTTCTCTTGCATTTGAAGCTTCTATAATTTTATCAATTACTTTCTTTATCTCTGAAGGATTTTCTTCAATCCATTGCTCTAATTTATTTAAGCTGGTTGATTCTATTACAGGTCTAACTTCAGAAGACACGAGTTTGTCTTTAGTTTGACTAGAAAATTTTGGATCTGGTAATTTTACTGATATTATGCATGTTAAACCTTCCCTTGCATCTTCACCTGTAACATTACTAGAATTTTTTGTATTTTTGTTAATATAATTTACAATTGATCTTGTTAAGGCACCTCTAAACCCAGCTAAATGTGTCCCACCATCTCTTTGAATAATATTATTCGTAAAACAAATTGTATTTTCGTGATAACTATCAGTCCATTGTAATGAACATTCAATAGATATATTATTTTTTTCACCATGAAAATATATTGGATTTGAATTAATAAGATTTTTACCTTCATTAAGATACAGAACGTATTCTTTAATACCTCCATCGTATTTAAAATTTATAGTTTTTTCTTCAGATAGTCTTTTATCAGTGAGCAAAATACTTACACCTGTATTTAGAAATGCTAGTTCTCTTAATCTCTTCTCAATAACCTTAAAATTAAAATTAATATCCTTGAAAATTTTTGTTGTTGGAAGAAAAGTTATTTTAGTTCCAGTGCAATATTTAGTGTTAATTTTTTCTGAATCACCAATAATATTAAGTTCCTTAGTTACAACACCGTTTTCAAATTCGATGTTGTGTATTTTACCATCTCTATTAATTTCTAAAATAAGGTGCTCAGATAAAGCATTAACAACTGAAACACCGACACCATGTAAGCCTCCAGATACCTTATAGCTATTTTGATCAAATTTTCCTCCAGCGTGTAATTCAGTCATTATAAGTTGAGCAGCTGGAATTTTTTCTGTTTTATGAAGATCAACTGGTATACCTCTTCCATTATCTGTGATTGTGGCCGTACCATCTGCATTTAGAATTACTTCAACCTTATCGCAAAAACCTGCTAATGCTTCATCTATAGAGTTGTCTAGAACTTCATATATCATTTGATGGAGTCCTGATCCATCATCAGTATCACCAATATACATACCTGGTCTTTTTCTAACTGCTTCTAGCCCCTTTAACACTTTGATAGAGTCGGAAGAATATTCAGAATTCATATATTAGTTATATTATAAAATTGTGCGTTTGTTGATATAAAAGAAAATAAATTTTTATCTGTTCCCGTTAAAAAAAATTGAACTTCAAATCTATTTATAATATCTAGTAACACTTGACGATTAATATCATCTAAATGCGAACCTATCTCATCAAATAGAAAAATTGGATTTATTTTTTTATTATTTATTAAAAAATTACATTGAGCTAGTAAAACCATAAGAACCACTGTTTTTTGTTGCCCTGTTGATAACATAGAAGCATCAAAATCATCATTGATTATAGAAATAACATCAGATCGGTGAGGTCCAATTTTAGTCCCTCCATAATGCCTATCGTGTGTACGTAGATTTTGTAAAGTTGACAAATATTCTTGATGATCAATATCTTTAATAAAAAAATCATCTTTAATTTTCAATTTTACGCTAAATTGAAATTTATGATCATTTTTCAGAATACTCAGCTCATTATTTAAAAAATTTAATTGATGATTTCTTAAATTATATATCTCTAATCCAAGTGTACATATTTCTTTTTCAATATTATTTAACCAATCATAATCACTATTTACCTGAAGTATTTTAACTCTTTCAAGCAATAGTTTTTTATATTTATTAATCAGTCTATTGTAATCATTCCTGCTAGAAAAAATTAATCTATCTAAAAAATTTCTTCTATAAGAAGGTGAAGCTTGAAACAATCTTTCCATTTCAGGCATAAATATAAGATATGATATTGATTGATTTAAGAAATCTAGTGACTCTTTAGAAAGATCATTGTTAACTTTAATTACTTTTTTAAACTTATCACTACTCTTCTCGGAAAAGATTTCTATATCATAGTTATTTTTATGAATTTCTATGTTATTTATAATCCTGAAATTATCCGCTTTTTTTTTGATTAAATTGTGAATATTTGAGTTTCTTATTCCTCTACCTTTAGCAATCAAAGAAATACCTTCCAATATATTTGTTTTGCCACAACCATTATCGCCAAATAAAATATTTATTTTGTTATCAAAGGAAGTTTTAAAATTTTCAAAATTTCTAAAGTTTTTAAATTCTATACTTTTAATTTTTGCCAAATTCTATACTCTCATTGGCATTAGGACATAAACAAGATCTGAATTAGAATTTTCTTGTGCAATTATTGGTGAAATATTATCTTTTAAGTACATAGAAATATTTTCATCTTCTAAATTATTAACTATGTCCATAATATATTTTGAATTAAAACCAATCTCTATAACTTCACCATCATAATCTAGCTTTAGATCCTCAGTAGCTGTACTACTCTCATTATTAATAGTATTCAAATTAAGCATATTTTTCAGAAAATTGAATTTGATAACTGGAGATTTTTCGTTAGCAATAGTGCTTACTCTATCGACTGCAGCTAACAAGTTTTCTCTATTTATTTTAATAATATTTTGATTATCAGTTGGAATAACCCTTTTGTAATCAGGAAAACTACCGTCTATAAGTTTAGAAAGTAATATGATATTATCAATATAGAAAATAATTTTGTTTGGACTAATAACTATTTCTATATCTACATCTAATTCAGATAAAAGTTTTGATAATTCATAAATAGTTTTTTTTGGAATAATAACACCAGAAAACTCATCTACATTTTGATTTAATTCGTGACTAAATTTTGCTAATCTGTGCCCATCTGTACCTACTATTGTTAATATATTTTTTTCTTTATCTTTGTTTATACTAAAATATAATCCATTTAAAAAATATCGTGTTTCTTCATTTGAAATTGCAAACTTAGTCTTATTAATTAATTTAAGAAATATTTGAGAATTAATTTTAACAGATATACCAGAATTTTCTCTCTCAA
Organism: uncultured Alphaproteobacteria bacterium; assembly: GCA_902587565.1. GTDB lineage: Bacteria > Pseudomonadota > Alphaproteobacteria > HIMB59 > CACPNW01. The sequence continues at coordinate 198,888 of CACILT010000001.1, read as the reverse complement.
TTATGGGAAAATCTTCTTTTGGTAAACATGCAAGTGAAAATCTTGATCCACTAGCTCTTAATGTAAGCAGTTTCCCATTATTGGATATTACTTCAATTTCACTATTTTCATCAAGTTTTCTAACAATATCGTATAAAATTTGAGAATTTATAGTTGTGGATCCATCTTCAAGAATATTACAATCCATTTCTTCAATAATAGAAATATCCATATCAGTAGAGGATAAGCATAATCTATTGGACTCTGCTTCAATTAAAATATTGGATAAAATAGGAAGCGAATTTTTTTTATCAACTACACCCTGAATATGGGATAAACTTTTAAAAAATTTTGAGCGATGAATTTGAAATTTCATTGACCAAATATATGTTAAATAGTTTTAAGAATCTATAAGTCTTTTTAACAATTCTAAATCTTCATTAAAATTTAAATCAGATAACTTCAATTCCTCAATTTTTTTTACTGCATGCATTACAGTAGTATGGTCTCTGCCGCCAAATTTCCGACCGATTTCAGGAAGAGATCTTGATGTTATAGATTTTGCTAAATACATTGCAATTTGTCTTGGTCTAGCAACAGAACGAGATCTTCTGGGTGAATGCATATCTGTAATCCTAATATTAAAATGCTCAGCTACCTTCTTTTGAATTTCTTCTATAGTTATTTTTTTATTTGATGACTTAAGTAAATCTTGAAGTACTAATTGAGCAGTTTCAACAGATATCGGAGTACCTACTAATGTAGCATGTGCAACTAATCTATTTAAAGCACCTTCCATTTCTCTCACATTAGAAATTATTCTATGTGAAAGAAATTCTAAAACTTTTGGAGGTATTTCTACACCTCTTTTGTGAGCTTTTTCAATTAATATACCTAATCTCAATTCATACGTAGTTGGATGAATATCTGCAACTAGGCCACACCCAAGTCTTGATTTTAATCTTTCCTGAACACCATCTAAATCTGTTGGGGTTTTATCAGCTGAAATTACAATTTGTTTATTTTGCTCAATTAAAGCATTGAAGGTATGAAAAAATTCTTCTTGTGTATTATCTTTTCCACTTATGAATTGAACATCGTCAATCATTAACACATCTATAGATCTGAACTGTTCCTTAAAAGCTGAAGTATCTTTGTATCGTAAAGCTCTAACAAATTGATACATAAATTTTTCTGCAGAAAGATAGATTACTTTTCTATCTGGTTGTCGCTCTTTTATTTTCCAGCCAATTGCGTGCATTAGATGTGTTTTTCCTAACCCCACTCCACCACACAAGAACAGTGGATTGAAAGTGATTTTTTCTGACTCAGAAACTCTTTGTGAAGCTGCAAATGCTAGCTCATTTGGCTTTCCAACAACAAAATTATCAAATGTAAAACGAGGATCAAGTGGAGCTCCAAATTCGTTAGGATATGTTGAAGATTGATTTGATCTTAAATCCATAGAAGATTTCCAATGATTATCAGTACTTTTTAGTGTTCTTGTAGTACCGGGTACAATTCTTCCTCCTGTTGGTTTTACAACAAATTTAATTGTATCTACTTTTTCAGCTTGGTTCTTAGCTTCACTCTTTATCTTATCAGAGTAATTGTTAACGATCCAATCACGTAAAAATTTTGTAGGGACGGAGAAAGTAATTGTTGTTCCCTCAAGTGAAACATAATTTAGATGTTTCAGCCAATTATTAAAAGCTGAATCACCAACATTTTTTTTTAGATTTTTTTTAAAAGACAACCATTTACTTTCTTCAAACGTAGTAGATGTATTGTCCATTTTCCCCCAACAAAACGATTTTTTAAATATGTAATTTTACGAAAAAAATCAAAAGTCGTAAAATTAAAATCACCAAATTAATTACTTAATGAACACCCTTTAAGTATTTTTAGCAAGAAGAAAAGTGAAAAAATTTAAAAATAAATTATTTTTTTGAAATTTGTTTTGATAAAGAGGATAACTTTCTGGATATGTATTCTTTTTTAAAAATCCCTTTTTTTGATGCTTTGGCCATTATTGAGTTGACATTGCTAAAGGATTTTTGGATTTCTTCCTCATTTTTTGTATCTAGAGAAGAATTAAATTTATTTAGAGCGTTTCTAAACTTAGTTAAGTATTGAGAATTAACAGTATTTCTAGTTTTGTTCTGTCTTGATCTTTTTTTTGCAGAAACATGGTTAGCCATATGAGTGCTATAAATTCAAAATAAATTAAGTCAATTAATATTTATTATTGGATTAATTATTATTTTGAAGTTTTGGGCAATAAAACGTAGATCTACCATATTGAACAATCTTTTTAACCCTGTCATTGCCAATTTTTTTTCCTTCTTTATTATATACTTTAAAATTAGATTGAAAATTCCCTAAAGTGCCATCAGTAGATCTATAATCTCGTATACTCGAACCTCCAAATTGTATTGCTTTCTTTAAAATTTTTCTTGTGGATTTAATTAGTTTCATAATGCGACTAATTTCTAATTTCTTACCCAATATTAGGGGTGAGATTTTAGCATCAAATAGTATTTCAGATGCATAAATATTACCAATGCCAGCAATTAATTTCTGATTAAGCAAAATCTGCTTTATTGGTACTTCAGATTTTGAAATTTTATTAAATATCATTTCTGCTGTAAGATTTGGACTCAACGCATCAATACCTAAACCCATAATATACTTTTGTTTTTGTAAATCTTTGGTCTTTACTATGTCTATAAATCCAAATTTCCTTGGATCATTATAAATAAGTTTCTTTTTATTGAAAAAGTATAGAATAAAATGATCATGTTTTATTCTTTTGTAGTTCGATGAGACAGTTTTTAATCTTCCTGACATTCCTAAATGTATTACTAAAGAATAATTTATATCTAAATCTATGATAATGTACTTTGCTATGCGTCTTAAGTTGGCTATCTTGGAGTTACGTAGTATATTAATTATATTATTAGGAATTTTAAAACGCAGTTTGGATGTATGAATTTTGACATTATATATTTTTTGATTCAATATTACACTAAGTCCTTTAACAGTGGTTTCAACTTCAGGTAATTCTGGCATAATGAAAAAAAATTATAATTTTGGTTATACAAAAGTAAATTCAAAACAAAAGACTAAACTTGTTCAGGATGTATTTTCTAGCGTAGCTCCAAGCTACGATATAATGAATGATTTAATGAGTTTAGGTATGCATCGATTATGGAAAAAAAGATTTGTAGAGACTGTGGATCTAAAAGAAAATGAAATTATCTTAGATGTTGGTTCTGGTTCTGGTGATATTGCCAGCGAAATTTTAAAAGAGAATTTACCAACCAGTCTTTATCTTTTAGATCTAAATGAAGAAATGTTATTAGAAGGAAGAAAAAGATTAAAAAAAGAAAAAAATATAAAATATTTTATTGGTAATGCTGAAAAATTAAATTTTGAAAATAATTTTTTTGATAAATATACTATTTCTTTCTGTTTAAGAAATGTGACGGATTATTTAATATCTATAAAAGAGGCTTACAGAGTTCTTAAACCCGGTGGTAAATATTGTTGCTTAGAATTTAGTACACCTAAATCATCTGTGATATCAAGTTCATATAAAATTTACAAATCAAAGATTATACCTCTGTTAGGAGAAATAGTTGCTAAAGATAAGAATGCTTATAACTATTTGAGTGAAAGTATTGATTTATTTCCATCACAAGAAGAGCTTAGCAAAAATCTTCGTGATTGCGGATTTACTAAGGTTGAGACTATTAACCTATTTAACGGAATTGTAGCAATACATACTGGTTATAAACTGAAATGAATAAAATTTTGTTAATTATAACTGGCTCTATTGCTGCATCTAGATGTAAAGAAATTATTACTTTGCTCAATAATAATGAAGTAAAAATTAGCTGCATTCTAACTAAAGAAGCAAAAAAATATGTAAAAATATCAGATATAAAAAAATTACTTAAAGAAAGAATATTTACTGATGAAAATGAGAAAAAAAATAAGATGCTTCATATTAATTTATCAAGAGATAATGATATAATAGTTGTGTGCCCAGCTACAGCCAATTCTATTGCAAAGTTTACTAATGGATATGGAGATAATTTAGCTTCTAATACATTACTTGCTTCAAATAAAAAGATTTTATTTGTTCCTGCAATGAATAGCTTTATGTGGCATAATAAAATTAATCAAAAAAATGTGAGATTATTAAAAGATAGTGGTCATGAATTTATTGGCCCAAAAGTTGGAAATCTAAAATGTGGAGAATTTGGTCTAGGCAGAATTGATAACACAAAAAATATAGTAAATAGAATTTTAAGCAGATTAGAAAATATCAATTTATTAAAAGATAAAAAATGTCTAGTAACTGCAGGACCTACAATTGAAATGATTGATCCAGTTAGGTTTATTTCAAATCAATCTTCTGGAAAACAAGGATATGAAATTGCTTCGCAACTTGTTTTATTTGGAGCAAAAGTAACCTTGATATCTGGACCAACAAATTTAGACCCTCCACCAAATTTGAAATTTATTCAAATAAAGTCAGCAAATGAAATGTATCAGAAAATTAGAAAAATTTCAAAAATTGATATAGGGATTTTTACAGCTGCAGTATCTGATTATAAAAATAAAAATATCAGTAAATCTAAGATTAAAAAAAATAAAAAAATAAGTATCAGTCTTTATAAGAATATTGATATTTTAGAAAAAATTGGAAAGAGTAAAACTCAAAGGCCTAAATTTTTAGTAGGTTTTGCAGCTGAAACAGGGGGCATTAATAATGCCAAAAAAAAATTAGTAGACAAAAAATGTGATATGATTGTTTACAATAAAATTGATAGTAGGAATAAAGTTTTTGGATCAGACTATAATCGAATATCGATTATTACAAAAAACAAGATAAAAAAATTTAAGAAAATGACAAAGGTAAATTGTGCAAAGCAAATAATAAAACAAATTTATAATACTATATAGAGTTATGAATAATTACTCTGAGGAAGAATATAAAATTTTTAGTAGGTTATTTATTTTAAATGAATTTTCTGAAGAAAATTTAAAAAAATTATCTAACATAAAAATTGGTATTGTGGGTATGGGAGGTATAGGATGTCCTTTAAGTCAATATTTAGTAAACTCTGGAATTAAAGAATTGTTAATAGTAGATGGAGACACTGTTGAAAAAAGTAATCTTAACAGACAAATTTTGTTTAATTTAAATGATATTGGAAAAAAAAAGGTTGATGTAGCAAAATATAAATTAAAATTAATCAATACTGAATGTAAAATTAATACTATTGATAAAAATATTAATTCTTTAAATTTAAATTCTTTAAAAGAATGTTCTATAATTGTTGATGCAACTGACGATTGGTTAAGTTCTAAATTATTAAATGAATATTGTCTTAAAAACTCAATCAATTTTTTATATTCCTCTGCATTGAGACACGATTTACAAATAATTCTTTTCAATAATTCAAACAAAAATAATCACATATGTTTAAATTGTATATTTCCTAACAAAGATGATGTTGATCTTCCCAGGTGTAGTGTAGTAGGTATTTCTGGTATTTCTGCAGGATTAGCCGGTTTAATTGCTGCTCAAAAAATAATTAATTATTATTTAAATTTAAAGGATGAAACTAATATAATGACAATCTCTGATGGAAAAAAATTAAGCATTGATAATATTGTTATTAAAAGTAAACATGATTGTTATTTAAAATCAGTTTAAGATAATGGATAAATACATAAAAAAAGTTTAATTAAAATTATGAAACAAAATTCATTTACCTACAATCAGTTAATTGATTGTGCAAAAGGTGTTCTTTTTGGAAAAGGGAATGCTCAACTTCCAATGCCTCCTATGTTAATGTTTGATAGAATTACTTCAATAAATGAGACTGGTGGAGAATTTTCTAAAGGTGAGGTTATTGCAGAATTAGATATAAAAGAAGACTTATGGTTTTTTGAATGTCATTTTAAAGATGATCCGGTAATGCCAGGTTGTTTAGGTTTGGATGCTATGTGGCAATTACTTGGTTTTTATTTAGGATGGCTTGGCCAACCAGGAAAAGGTAGAGCTTTAGGAGTGGGTGAAGTTAAGTTTACCGGTCAGGTACTACAAAAAGTCAAAAAAGTAACCTACCATATATCTCTTAAAAGACTTATACTAAGAAAATTAATTTTAGGAGTTGGAGACGGCGTTTTGAAAGCCGACGGTGAAACAATTTATGAAGCTAAAGATATGAAAGTCGGTTTATTTTCACCTGAGAAATAAGTAATGAATAGAGTAGTAGTAACAGGTTTAGGTATAGTATCATGTATTGGTAATAATCAATCGGATGTTATAGACAGTCTTAAAAATTTGAAATCTGGAATAACGAGTGCTGAAGAGTATGAGGAGTTTTCTTTTAGAAGTCTTGTGCACGGTAAACCAAATATAGATATTAGTAACGAAATTGATAGAAGATTACTAAGGTTTATGGGTGATGGAGCAGCGTACAACTATATTGCAATGAAAGATGCTATAGATGACTCTGGGCTTGAAGGTAGTGATATTTCAAATGAAATGACTGGTATAATTGTTGGTTCAGGGGGTCCATCTACACAAAATTTATTTAAGTCTTCTGAAATTGGAAAGAGTTCGGGTTCAAAAAAAATTGGACCATTTATGGTACCAAGAGCAATGTCTAGTACAAATTCTGCAACTCTTGCTACTCCTTTTAAAATTAAAGGAGTTAACTATTCAATTACTTCAGCATGTTCTACAAGTTCTCATTGTATTGGTAATGCATACGAACTAATTCAAATGGGAAAACAAAATATTGTTTTTGCTGGAGGAGGAGAAGAACTTCATTGGACTTTATCAATTTTATTTGATGCAATGGGTGCTTTGTCATCAAAATATAATTCTACTCCAAACAAATCATCAAGAGCATATGATGCAGATAGAGATGGATTTGTAATTGCTGGTGGGGGTGGAACTTTAGTACTTGAAGAATTAGAGCATGCAAAAGCAAGAGGTGCTAAAATATATGGTGAAATAACAGGATATGGAGCAACCTCAGATGGATACGATATGGTACAGCCTTCTGGAGAAGGAGCAGAAAGATGCATGAAGCAAGCATTAAAAAATATTGATGGAAAAATTAATTATATAAATACACATGGAACAAGCACTCCAATAGGAGACGTAAAAGAATTAGAAGCAATCAAAAATGTTTTTGGCTCAAATATTCCTAAAATGAGCTCAACAAAATCTTTGACTGGTCATTCTTTAGGAGCAACTGGTGTGCATGAAGCAATTTATAGTTTATTAATGATGAAAAATAATTTTATTAGTGGTTCTGCTAATATTGATAAACTTGATGATAGTGCCAAGGATTGTAATATTCTTTTAAAAACAGAAAATGATGTTGAAATTGAGCATGTTATGTCGAATAGTTTTGGTTTTGGTGGTACAAATGCAACATTAGTATTTTCAAAATATCATGCTTAGAAATAAAAAAGGTTTAGTATTTGGAATTGCAAATAATCATTCAATTGCATGGGGAATAGCAAAACAACTAGCTGAAAATAGTGCTGAAATAGCAATTGGTTACCAAAATGAAATATTATTGAAGAGGGTGAAACCACTTTCGGAAGAAATTAATTCAAAAATATTAATAGAATGTGATTTTAATAATGATGACTCAATAAACAAATCTGTAGAAATTATAAAAAAAGAATGGGGCACAATTGATTTTATAATTCATGCTGTTGCATTTGCAGATAAGTCAGAGTTAAATGGTAGATATGTTGATACTACGAAGGATAATTTTATTAATTGTTTAGAAATATCATGTTTTTCTTTAACTAGTCTTGCAAGAAATTTTGAACCTATAATGAATGATGGAGGAAGTATTCTAACCCTTACCTTTTACGGGTCAAATAAAGTAATACCAAATTACAATTTAATGGGAATTGCAAAAGCCGCTTTAGAAACAAGTGTAAAATACTTGAGTGTGGATTTAGGCACAAAAAATATTCGTGTTAATGCAATCTCAGCAGGACCTATGAGAACAATTGCTGGTGCAGCAATAAATAATGCAAGGGAAGTATTCAAATTTACAGAACAAAATGCAGCATTGAAACGAAATGCGCAATTAGATGAAATTGGTAAATCTGCCTTATACTTTGTTAGTGATTTATCTTCTGCAGTTACAGGTGAAGTACATTATGTTGACTGTGGTTACAATATTATAGGAATGCCCAATAAGTCCTAAAGTTTTCCTAATAAATCCAGAGGATTATCAACAAAAATACTATCTACACCTAAAGAGAAAATATCATTAGCGCTTGATAAATTTATATTTTTATCTGAATAAACAGTAATTGAAATATTAGATTTTTTAATTTTTTTTATAATATCAGCTGTAACAAGTTCTATATTTAATCCGCAAATTTTTAAATCATGATTATTTGATATGCTAATTAAATCATCAATATTATGTTCTCTAAAATCATCTAACAAGAAACTACGTACAGATTGAGGGTAAAGTTTTGAAATTTCTAGAACAGAAATTATATCAAATGACGAGAAAAAAATATCTATTTGATTAATATTTTTTGTAAGTTTATAAATTTGATAAGTATTTTCTTTTTCAAAATTTTTATTTGGTTTCAATTCTATATTTAAATTACCATTAATATTAGCACACAAGCTTAAAATATCTTGTAATTTTGGAACAAAAATATTTGTATTTTTTTTATAAAAAAATTTTCCCGCATCAAATTTTTTTATGTTCTCATAATCATAATCAATTGCAAGTCCACTTCCATTAGTAGTTCTATCAAGTGTGTCATCATGTAATAAAATTGGAACTCTGTCTTTAGAGATCTTAACATCTATCTCTACAAAATTTAAGCCTATCTCGAATGCACGAGCAATTGATTCTAAAGTGTTTTCTGGACACAGATCTTTTACTCCTCTGTGCCCAATTAATTTAGGTAATTTAAGCGCTTTCTTCTGCTTCAACTGCTTTCATAGAAAGTTTAATTTTGCCTCTTGAATCGATATCTAGTACTTTTACTTTAACTATATCTCCTTCACTAATAACATCTTCAACTTTCTCTACTCTTTCATTTTTTAATTGACTTATATGAACTAGTCCATCTGTAGATCCCATGAAATTAACAAACGCACCGAAGTCCATTATCTTTATAACTTTACCATCATAAATTTTCCCAATCTCTGGTTCTTCGACTATACCCTTGATCCATTCTAATGCATCATTTCCAGATTTTTGATCAACAGCTGCAACGCTCACTAAACCTTCGTCATTAATTTCAATTTTAGCTCCAGTAGTTTCAGATATTTCTCTAATAACTGCTCCTCCTTTACCGATAACTTCTCTAATTTTATCTTTGTTTATTTGAAGATTAGTTATTGTTGGTGCGTATTGGGAGATTGATTTGTTAGGTTTATCAATTGCTTTAGCCATTTCACCAAGTATATGGAATCTTCCATCCTTAGCTTGAGCTAATGCTTCTTCCATAATTTCAGCTGTTATACTAGTTATTTTGATATCCATTTGTAATGAAGTAATTCCTTCAGAAGTACCAGCAACTTTAAAATCCATATCACCAAGATGATCTTCGTCACCTAAAATATCTGACAATATGACATATTTATCATTCTCTTTAATTAAACCCATCGCAATACCTGCTACTGGTCTTTCTAGAGGTACTCCTGCATCCATTAAAGACATTGATGTGCCACAAACGGTGGCCATAGAGCTTGAGCCATTAGATTCTGTAATTTCTGATACAACTCTGAAGGTGTAAGGAAATTTTTCTTTAGAAGGTAACATTGGATGAATAGCTCTCCAGGCTAGTTTTCCATGTCCAATTTCTCTTCTACTAGTAGAACCAACTCTTCCTACTTCTCCAACTGAGTAAGGTGGAAAATTGTAATGCAACATAAAATTCTCTGTATATTCACCATCAATAGCATCTATTCTTTGTTCGTCTTGCCCAGTTCCTAATGTTGAAACTACAAGAGCTTGTGTTTCTCCTCTTGTAAATAATGCAGAACCATGAGTTCTTTCTAAAACTCCAGTTTCACATACAATTGGTCGAACTGTTTTTGTGTCTCTTCCATCAATTCTATTACCAGTATTGATTAATTCTCCCCTAACTATATCTTTTTCTACATTTTTTATTGCATCTAAAATTAATACTGGTGAGAGTGTTTCGCTTGCAAATTTTTCAGAAATTTCGTTTCTTAATGAAGATAATTTTTCTGATCTTTTTTGTTTTTCAGTTATTTTGTATGCATCTATAAAATCTTTACCATGGTCTGAGTTGATCTTAGATGGTAGACTTTTAATTTCTTCATCTTTTTCTTTAATTTCCCAAGGTTCTTTTGCAGCTTTTTTAGCTAAAGAGATTATTGCTTCTATCACCGTTTTATAATTTTCTTGGCCAAGAACTACTGCATCTAGCATTTGTTTTTCTGAGAGCTCATGAGCTTCAGACTCGATCATTAATACTCCTTCTTTAGTTCCTGCCAATACCAGTTCTAATTTAGAGTTTGATAATTGATTCTTACTTGGATTAACAACAAAATCACCGTCTATTAAACCGATCTTAATTGCTCCAAGTGGGCCTAAAAATGGTAAACCTGATAAAGTTAATGCAGCACTTGCAGCTACCATTGCTACAACATCTGAGTCATTTTCTTGATCATGTGATAATACTGTACAAGTAACTTGAGTTTCATTTTTAAAATCTTTATGAAATAAAGGTCTAACTGGTCTATCAATTAATCGAGAAACTAATGTTTCTTTTTCAGTTGGTCTAGCCTCTCTTTTAAAAAAACCGCCAGGTATTTTTCCTACTGAATAGTATTTTTCTTGATAATTTACTGTTAAAGGAAAAAAATCCATATCTGGATTTGCTTCTTTTGCAGCAACTACATTACACATAACTGTTGTTCCACCATAAGTAGCAATAACTGTTGAGTCAGCTTGTCTTGCTATTTTTCCTGTTTCTAATTTTAGTTTTCTTCCTGCCCATTCAATTTCTATATTTTTAATATCAAACATATTTTATTTATATCCTCTTTGTTAACCTCTTATATTTAGTTTTTTTATTAATTCTAGATATTCAGAATTATTTTTCTTTGATAAGTAACTAAGTAATTTTTTTCTCTTATTTACAAGTGCTACCAAACCTCTTTTAGAATGATTATCTTTTTTGTGAGTTTTAAAATGCTCAGTTAAGTTTTTTATTCTTTCACTTATAACCGCAATTTGGATGCTAGTTGATCCCGTATCTTTTTCATTTTTTGAGAATTGATCAATGAGATTTTTTTTACTATCTTTATTTATCGACATCGTAACTCCTAGATTAAAATTTTATTTGGTTTGAACAAATTACCAACTAATTTGCCAATAGAAATAACGTTTCCGTTGTGTGATAAAAAAATTGTATTTTTATCTGTATTTCTAGAATGAGAATTTTTTAATAAATTCTCATTGATTTTAATTGACCTGCCAAATGATAAATTTTTTATATCATTTTGCTCAACAATTTCATAAGCCAAGATGTCGTCCAGCATAGATATTGTTGACTTAACGCAATTAATTTCCATTTGCCTTTGTCCTATTTTTAATAGATCGTCCAGTAAAATCGAAAATTTCTTATCAAAATGACCTACTTTTATTCTCTCAAGTGAAGATATATGACCGTATGTATTAAGATGTATTGCCAAATCTCTAGCTAAGCTTCTTATATAAAAACCTTTTCCACACTCAGCAATAAATGTTGTTTTTGATTTTTCATGTTTAATTATTTTTAAATTATTCAAAAAAACTATTTTAGGGAGAATTTCAAAATCTTTTTCTTTCCTTTTTAATGCATAAGCTCGATGTCCATTTATTTTTACAGCAGAATATTTGGGTGGCACTTGTTTAATATTTCCTATGAAGTACTTAATACTATTTTTAATTTCATGAAAATTTGGAATTATGTGAGATTGGAATATTATCTCACCTTCACTATCATCTGTCGAAGTTTGAGATCCCCATGAAATTGTAAAGATATATGTTTTTAATCTAATATTAACATAGGGAATAAGTTTTGTGGCCTTACCTAAAGCTATAGGTAAAATTCCCTCTGCTAATGGGTCTAGTGTGCCTGCATGTCCAATTTTTTTAATCATAAATTTTTTTTTTATCTTATTTATTGCCTGAAAAGATGAAATTTTTGTTGGTTTGTATAAGTTAATCCAGCCTTGAATCACATTCATTCCTTAATGTCTTTCAATACTTTTTTATTCTGTAAAAGTTTTTCTATTTTTGTAGCTTCATCAAATGTATCATCTAGAAAAAAGGATAATTTTGGAGTAAATTTTGAATTAATTTTGGCTTTAGATAAAAATTTTTGAAAAATATATTTTTTTTCATTTAAATTTTTTAAAGTTTCAAGTTTGTTTATGCCTCCTAAAGGCATAAAATAAATATTAGCTATTTTTAAATCTTTTGACATTTTTACAAATGAAACGGTGATTGAAGTGGCAGTTATACTTGTATCAAAAAATTCTTCTTTAAGTAAACAGTCACTAATTAATGATCTGATTAATTCTCCAAATCTAATTTGTCTCTGACTTTCCATTTCTCTTTATGAGCATTACAATTTTCTATTAGTAGATATCTCTTCAAAAGTTTCAATAAAATCTCCAACTTTTATATCGTTATAATTTTCTATCATAACCCCACATTCAAAACCTGTTTTAACTTCTGAAACTTCATCCTTAAACCGCTTAAGGCTATTTATTTTACCTTTATGTATAACTATGTTGTCTCTTAATATCCTAATTTGAGACTTTCTAGATATGTAACCATCTTTAACCATACACCCAGCTATGTTGCCTACTTTAGAAATGTTGAAAACTTCTCTAATTTCAACATTACCGGTAACCTTTTCGGATATGTCAGGGGATAATAAGCCAGATAATAAACTCTTAACCTCATCGATTAATTCATAAATTATTGAATAATATTTTATGTCTACTCCATCTCTCTTAGCAATATCTCGTGCATGTGGCAAAGCTCTGACATTAAAACCAATTATAAAACCTTTACTTGATCCAGCAAGTGTTACATCACTTTCAGTAATTGCACCAACCCCTTTATAAATAACATTAACTTTAACTTCATCTGTAGATAATTTAGTAATAGAATTCTCTATAGCTTCAGCAGAACCTTGGACATCAGTTTTAATTACAACAGGTAAGTTAGTTACTTCACCTTTATTAATTTGAGCAAACATTTCCTCAACATTTGATTTAGCTACAGTATTTTTTTGTATTTGCGCTTTACTAGATCTATATTCAGCTATTTTTCTAGCTGTTGATTCATTATCTACAACTATGAAATCATCTCCTGCTAGAGGATTGGCATCAAACCCAAGCACTTCTACAGGCAACGAAGGGGCAGCTGTATCTAAATTTGTACCTTTATCGTTTATAATAGCCTTAACTTTGCCCCATTCAGAACCTGACACAAAAATATCACTAACCTTTAAAATACCTTTTTGAACTAGTACAGTAGCAACAGATCCTCTTCCCTTTTCAAGTTTTGATTCTATAATTACACCTCTTGCTTTTCTATTTGGATTGGCTTTTAAGTCTAATAAATCTGATTGTAAGTGAATAGCATCTTCTAGTTTATCTAAATTTAAAGACTTTGTTGCAGACACTTCAACATCAAGAACATCTCCGCTTAATTTTTCAACTATCACTTCATGTGAAAGTAATTCGTTTCTAATTCTATCAGGATCAGAGTTTGGAAGATCAATTTTGTTAATAGCTACAATTAAAGGTACTTTTGCTGCTTTTGCATGCGCAATTGACTCAACTGTTTGTGGTTTAATACCGTCATCTGCAGCAACTACTAGAACAATAATATCAGTAGTTTGTGATCCTCTCGCTCTCATATTAGAAAAAGCTGCATGGCCCGGTGTATCAATAAATGTAATTTTTTTATTTTTATTAAAAATTTGATAAGCTCCTATATGCTGAGTGATACCACCTGCTTCACCTGAAACTACATTTGTCTTTCTAAATGCATCTAGGAGACTTGTTTTACCATGGTCTACATGACCCATTATAGTAACAACTGGAGGTCTTCTTTCTAGCTGATCTTCATTGTCTTTAAAATCTTCAATTTCACTTAAAACGTCATCATCCTTAACTACAGTTACTTTATGCCCTAACTCTTCAGCAACAAGTTGAGCTGTATCTGCTTCTAGTGATTGAGTGGCATTTGCCATCACTCCAAGTTTCATCAGTGCTTTGACAACATCAGCGGTTTTTTCTGCCATTCGATTTGCTAGATCCTGAACTGTGATAAAATCAGGAATTGAAATTTCTCTAGAAATTTTATTCTCTTCTCCATCCTCGCTACTTTGTTGTTTAACTTTTTCTCTAGCTCTTTTTATTTTTGCAAGGCTAGGAAATTTATCAAATTCCTGCTCTTCTAGCTCTAAAATTTTTTTAGCATCAGATTTATTAAAATCATCCTCTATAGGTCTTAAGGTAGATTTTTTTGGTAAAGATTTTTTTAAATCCTGATTTTTTTTATTTTTGTTATCAAAGTTTTTATTTTTGTTTTGAGTTGTAAAATTAGCAGGTGGTGTACTAATCCCTAATCTTGGAGATCTCAAACTTGAAGATCCTCTAAAATTTGATTGGGTTGTTGACGAACTTTTTTGTTGATTATTTTTATTTTTAAAAACTATTTGAATAGTTTTTTTGTTACCAGAATTTCTTAGCTTGTCGCCTGTTGGTCCAAGATTTTTTCTTATTTGTAATCTACCAGACGTAGATAGTTTTAGTGGTCTCTTTTTATTTTCCTTATCTTTATCCAATTTTTATCCTTAATCTTCATTATCTGACCAAAAGCTTCTAGCTTCCATAATCATATTATTTGCAACTTCTTCATCTAATTCTAAATTTTTTAAAATACCCTCTTCTTTATCAATTAATTCAAATGTTGCTAAATCCGCAAAGGCATTTACATCGTATATTTTAGCTTTGACTAACTCAGCTAATATATCATTGCTCATACCTTTTAGGCTCTTCAGTTTTTCATCACTTATATTTTCATTAATAAGCTTAAGATTTTCTTCTTCTTTTTCTTTTATGTATGACTTTGATCTTTCTATTATCTCTTTCGCTAAATTCGAATCAAATCCTTCAATTCTTTCAATATTTTCTAAAGTTTCTGTAGCTATGGAGTCAATTGTTGTGTAACCATCTGTTACGAGTAATTGAGCTATAACATCTTCAACATCTAGTAATTCAGATAAAAGCAAGCTTTTTTCTTTAAATTCCTGTTGCCTTCTTTCAGACTCTTCATCTTCAGTTAGTATATCTATTTCTAATGCTGTAAGATTTGAAGCTAGTTTTACATTTTGACCTTTTCTTCCTATTGCTAAGCTAAGTTGATCATCAGGAATAACAACCTCAACTTTATTCTTTTCTTCATATAAAAAAATTTTACTTACTTCAGCAGGAGCAAGCGCATTAGCTAAAAAGGTTGCTTGATTATCGGACCATGTAACAATATCTATTTTTTCACCTTGTAGTTCGTTTACAACAGCCTGTACTCTTGACCCTCTCATACCAACACAGGCTCCGACAGGATCTATTGTTGAATCTTCTGTATAAACACTTATTTTTGCTCTAGATCCTGGATCCCTAGCCACACTTTTTACAGTAATTACACCTTCATAAATTTCAGGAACTTCTTGGAAGAAAAGTTTTGCTAAGAATTGCGGATGTGTTCTTGATAAAAAAACTTGATAACCTTTAACATCATTTTTTACTTCATAAATGTAGGCCCTAATTCTGTCACCATTTTTAAAAGTTTCTCTTGGTATTAATTCTTCTCTTTTAATAATTGCTTCGCTTTTGCCTAAATCAATAATGAGATTTCCAAATTCAATTCTTTTTACAATTCCAACAGCTACCTCACCAATCTTATCTTTATATTCTTCATATTGATTTGTTTTATCTGCCTCTCTAACTTTTTGGATAATAACACCTTTTGCATTTTGAGCCGCTACTCTTCCTAATTCTATTGGTGGTAGTTCTTTTATAATAAATTCCCCTAAGCTAATGTTTGAGTCAATTTTTTTTGCATCCTCTAATAATATTTGTCTAGATTGCATTTCCTCACTAATATGATCAACTACTTCAAGATACGAATTTAGCTTTATATCGCCTGATTCTCTATTTATTGATATTCTAATATCAATCTCTTGACCATATTTAACCCTTGCAGATTTTTCCAAAGCTTGTTCCATTGCAGAAAAGACTGCATCTTGATCTATATTTTTTTCTTGCGCTACATTAGATGCAACTTGGAGCATTTCCTCTCTAATTACATTATATTTTTTTTTTGCCATAATTATAAAAAAAAGGTGGGATAACCCACCTTATTAATATTGCGTATATTAATATTTTGGGAAATTTCAAGCTTATAATTTTCTTAAAATGAATAAAGATGGTTTTCTATAAGAATTAATTGCTTTTTTATAATATTTCGTCTCAATATTGAAATAATCTTTTATGTCTAAATTCATTTCAGAATGGTTCACCCAGAGAAAATAGTTCTTGCAATTGTAAATAGAATTTAAAATAAATCTTATATAAACTGTTGAGTCCGTAGCTATATATATCTCACTATTTTCTTTTAAAATTTCATGAAGTTTAATTAAAAAATCACTAGTTATTAATCTTCTTTTAGCGTGCCTATTTTTTGGCCATGGATCAGGGAAAAATATCCATACAAGTCTAAAATATCTTTTATTTGTAATTTCTAAAACGTCATAGACATTTCCAACATGTAACTGAATATTGTTTATTATATTGTTTTCGATTTTTTTAATTAAGAGTATATTTCCATCAATATATTTTTCACAAGAAATAACAGTTTTATCTGGAAACTGCTTTGCAAGAAATATACTGGTTTCACCATAACCTGTGCCTACATCTAAAATGTATTCTGATCTTTCATTAAAATTTTGAAACTTATATTTATTAACTTTTTCATAATAATTTTTTAAATTAATTTTTTTCTTACTTCTTCCTCTTGTCCTTCCAAATAATCGATTTGTGTATTTGCTACTAAACATTTTTTCTTAAATAATAGAAAGAAATCAAAATAAATATAATAAAAAAATAAATCTTTAATATTAAATGCTGATTAACAAAATTAATATTTTCTTGAAAAAATAATTTATGTTGTAACTTTTCAGTATTATTTAGTTTAGTTTTTTTTATTATAGTACCATTATTATCTATCACAGCAGATATTCCATTATTAGATACACGTATTATTGGTTTGTTAAACTCTGCAGCTCTGATTCTAGTTAAATAGAAATGCTGATATGGTCCTATATATTTACCAAACCAAAAATCATTAGTTATATTTATAATAAAATTACTTTTGTAATTTGATTTATTCAATAACTTCCAATAAAAAACTATTTCATAACAAATTACAGGAATAAAACTTATATTATTTGGTAAATTAATTATTCTTTCTTGCTTACCTTTTGAATAATCGTCTAAGCCAGCGATACTTTCTAAAAAAGTTAGTGACTCTCTAAGTGGTAAGAATTCTCCAAAAGGAACAAGTATTTTTTTGTCAAAGTAAGATACCTTTGATTTAGTGATATAGATTAAACTATTGTAATATTTATTTGTTTCAAATCTTGTAGCACCTATAATCAATACTTGATGTTCTTTTAAAAAGTCTTTTAATATTTTTAAATCAAGATCATCTAAAAGATAGGGGAAATTATTTTCACCAAATATTAATAAATCTGCAGTACTTTTTTTAATATTATTAATTATTATATTTAGTTTTTTTTCTGGTGTTAAAGATTGATCATTATTTTTAAAATTTAATTGGAAAACTTCTAAATCTATTGTGTTAGTTTTAAAATTATTGTTTTTAAAGTAAACATTAGATATCATTAAAAAAAATATTGGTAAAATAATAATAATTGATAAATTTCTTATTCCTTTAAGGTTTACTTTAGTAAAAAAAATGAAAGGTATACAAAATATCTGGATTATCAAATAACTAGAGATTAACGTTCCGAAAAACTTTAAAAAAACAAGTAGATATTCATTACTAGAAGCAACCAAGGAAAATGTAAACCAAGGAAATCCATAAAAAATTATTGAAATTATATATTCACTAATAGTAAACATAAATGGAATTAAAAGTATTATTGGAATATTTTTTCCTATCATTAAAATTAATGTAAAAACTAAACTTAAAATTAAAGATAATAAAATTATTAATAATAAAAAAATTAGGAAAAAATTTTTTGTTTCTTCAAAAACAAAAAAGGGATTTTGAACCCAAAATAAATAACTTATAAAAAACCCAAAGCCAAAAAAAGAAAAATTTTTAAAAATATTTAAATCACTATTATTTTTTCTATTTAAATCTAAGAGAAAACAAAGAAAAGGGAAAATTATAAATCCTAATGGTAAGAAAAAATATGGAGGAAATAAAAGCGATGTTAGAAGTCCTAAAATTAAATAAATTAAAATGCTCAATTATTTTTATTTACTTCAACTATTTCAATTTTTCTATTGTTTGATTTAACAATTTTGATTCTAAGCTCATCATTAAAATCTATAATTTCATTATTTTTTGGTATCCTGTTTATTTTCTCATATACTAGACCACCTACAGAATAAGATTCATCATCTGCATTTCTAGGAATATTAATAGAAAAAAATTCCTCTAAATCTTCTACTCTGTAACTAGCATCTACAGTTATGGAATTATCTGTTTTTTTATAAACTAATTCTTCCTCATCTTCAGCATCATGTTCATCTTCTATCTCGCCAACAATTTCTTCAACTAAATCTTCTATTGTAACCAATCCATCTACACCTCCAACTCCATCTACGACAAGTCCTATATGAATCCTTGAAGATCTCATTGTTTTGAGCAAATCTAAAATCGGTGATTTTGGTGCAACATATAAAACATCTCTTATAATTTCATTCATTTGAAATGAGCCTTGTGAAGATTTAATAAAATCTTTTATGTGAAAGAAACCAATTACATTATCAATATTTTTTTTGTATACTGGAAATCTAGAATGTCCTTCTTCTTTAATGACTTCTAAAATTTCATTATAAGATTTATCATGATCTAGAGCAATTATTTCACTTCTTGGTATCATCAAATCTTCTACGCTTTTTTCATTCAGATTTACAATATTCTTAATTAGATTTTTTTCATTATTGTCATTAAGATCTTCAAGCTCTTTATCATCTTTATCATTTGCGATAAAATTTAAGATATCTTCTTTTGTTGAATCATTAGATAGTAATTTTTTAATTATCCAATTTTTCCAGCTTGATGTTTTATCAGAGTTATTTGTATTCATTAAATTGTGTAAGGATCATTAATTCCAAATGATCCTAAAATTTTTATCTCCTCTTTTTTCATTTTCTTAAAATCTAAATTTTTTTTGTGATCGTATCCGTTAACATGTAATAAACTATGGATTAGTAAATGGTTAAAATGATCATATATGCTAACATTATTCCTACGTGTAAATTTTTCAATAGTATGTATAGAGAAAAAAATATCACAATATAAAATTTTGCCAACATTTTTATTTGAATTCTTTGATATAAAAGTAAGAACATCTGTGTCTGATTGTGTATTTTTATAGGTTTTATTAAGTCTTATCATTTTTGATTTATCAGTTAAGATTATATTTAATTCGAATTTATGATCTTTTTTAAAATAAGATAGCATCTTATTTATAGTTTTTTTTGTAATAATTTTAATTTTGGGCATTCGCCTTGGCCATTTTTTTGATTCAGAAAAAAAATCAACTTTTATATTTTTCATATGCATTAATAATTTTTTTTACTAAATCATGTCGAATAACATCCTTTTCTGATAATTCAATAAAACCTATATCACTTACTTTATTTAATTTTTTTAATGCATCCTTAAGCCCTGAATCTTTTTCACTTACAAGATCGATCTGCGTAATATCACCCACAACTACCATTTGACTATTTTTACCTAATCTTGTTAAAAACATTTTCATTTGTGTTTTTGTTGTATTTTGAGCTTCATCTAAAATTATAAAACAATCTTCAAGAGTTCTTCCTCTCATAAATGCGATAGGTGCTATTTCAATTGTATTATTAAGTAATTTTTTTTCCACTTGTTCATAGGGAAGCATTGAATATAAAGCATCATAAATAGGTCTTAAAAATGGATCTACTTTTTCTTTTAAATCCCCTGGAAGAAAACCTAATTTTTCACCAGCTTCAACAGCTGGCCTGGATAAAATAATTTTATTTACTTTTCCATCTTGGAGAGCTGAAACGGCTTTCGCGACAGCCAAATAAGTTTTTCCAGTTCCAGCTGGACCAATAGCAAATGTAATGTTTTTAGTATTTAGTAATTGTAGATATTTGTTTTGTATTTCAGTTCTTGGTATAATTTTTCTTTTTTTAGTTTGAATAAATAGATCCATCTGTTTGTCTGTTTTTATATTCATAGATATTAAGCTTTTATTATCTCTTATTCTATCCTCATCTATCTCAGCACCATTTTGTGCTTCTTTAAATAAATTAAGAATAGTTTTCTTAGTTTCAAAAATTGATTTTTTATTACCTGAGATTTTAATTTTATTTCCACGATATTGAATTTTAACTTGATTAATCTGTTCTATAAGAGATAAATTTCTATCATTAATTCCAAATAAATTACTTAAAATTGTATTATCATCTAATTCTAATTCCAGATTTTCTTTCTTATTTACTATATCTGACATTCAAGAGCAAAATTAGTTGAGTTTATAATTTTAACATTCATAATTTGATTAAGTAAATCTTTTTTGGAATTAATAAATGTACTTTGATTATAAATTGTACGGCCTATAAATTGATCTTTATGTCTTCCAATTTTTTCAAATAATATTTCCATACTTTTATTAACGAATGACTTATTGAAATTTATTTGTTGTTGTGTAAGTAAAGATTGCAATGCACTTAAGCGTGCTTTTTTATCTAATATACTAATATTATCTTTATTTTGAGCAGGTGTTCCTGGTCTCGGACTATAAATAAATGAGTAAGCAATAACAAAATTAACTTTTTCAATAAATTTCATTGTATCCTCAAAATCTTTATCTGTTTCTTCTGGAAAACCGACAATAAAATCTGATGAAAGAGCAATATCTGGACGGACATTTCTTATTTTTTCTACAATTTTTAAATAATCGTCAACTGTATGTTTTCTGTTCATTTTTTTTAAAATTTTATCGGAGCCAGATTGAATAGGTAAATGAAGGAATGGCATTAGTTTTGAATTATTGGCATGAGCATTGATTAGAGTATCTTTCATATCAATAGGATGAGATGTCATATATCTAATCCTCTTAATTTCTTCGATTTCACCAATTTTATTTATCAAATAAGCTAGATCTTTTGATTTCCCATCATTACCTATTCCGTGATAAGCATTAACATTTTGACCTAATAAAATTATTTCTTTAATCCCGTTTGCAACATATTTCTTTGTCTCCTCTACAATATTATTAACTGGTCTAGAAAATTCTGGCCCTCTGGTATATGGCACTACGCAGAAAGAACAGAATTTGTCACATCCTTCTTGAATAGATAAAAATTCAGATGATAAATTTGAAGATTTAAAAATTAAGTTTTTAAATTTTTCATTTTGTAAAAATTCACTATTTTCTACTTCGTCTACTCTATCGATCATGTCAGGAAGTTTGTGATAAGATTGTGGACCTACAACATAATCAACTGATGGTGATCTTTTTTTTATCTCAAGACCCTCTGCTTGAGCTACACAACCAGCAACCACTAATTTCATGTTCTGTTTTTTATCTTTAATTTTTTTAACCCTGCCAATATCAGAATAAACTTTCTCAACTGCCTTTTCTCTAATGTGACAAGTATTCAAAACAGTTAAATCTGCCTTTGAAATATCGTCAGTTACTTTATATCCCTTATTTGAAAATAAATCTTTAATACGGTTACTATCGTATACATTCATCTGACAGCCGTATGATTTTATATAAATATACTTATCACTCATGATTAATTTTTTTTATAAAGCATTTAGCATGAACATTTCTATTATTATATTTATAATAATTATGTCTAAAATTTAAAAAAACAAAGTTGTTTTTTTTGTAAAAACTTATTGCATCTAAATTATCTTCAGCAACTTCAATGAAAATCTGTGAAAATTTAATTTTATTTGCCTCAACATAATTTAATAATTTTGTCGCAATTTGTTTTCTTCTTTGATCTTTTGATATAAATAAAATATGTAACTCTAATTTATAATCTTTATCATTTTTAATTGCATCACCAATTAGAAGTCCTACAAGGTTATTAGCTTTAAAATATCCAAGAGAGTAATTATTAACTTTGTTAAATTGGCTTTCAATATTTTTTAAATTCCATCCTATCTTTTTAAAATAATTAAATTCATTACTGTTATCATCCATAAACTTAATGATTGAAGATAGCTTCTCTTTATTTATTAGGCTAATACTGTTCAATTTAACAATTGATTATTTGATATATAAATTGGTTTAATGATAATATTTTTTTTAAAGTTTAAATTATTATAATTTTTGTAAAATTCTTCAAAAAAAGAAAACTTAATCTGTTCTAATTGATTATTTTCAGTAATTTCAGTCTTATTAAAAAGAATTAGCTCAATATGTTTTGGAATTGAGTATTTATTATTTTCAATTTTATTGTATTCCATTACGTTATTGTTATTTTTATAACATATAAATTGCTGATTATTAGATGATGTTATAAAAACTCCAAGATTTTTTTTGTAATATTTTTTTGAAATAAAGTTTAAAATGTCATCTATAGATAATGGATAATAAGGGATTTTACGTGATATCATGAGGCCAGACACAAATGCTGAACCGACTCTTAAACTTGTATAAGACCCAGGACCGATTGTTGTGGAAATTTTTTTAAGATTTTGTGTTAAATTTAAACGTTTATCTATTGCTATATAAGATTGTATTATATTATCACTCAACCTATCTGTTTCGTTTTTAATAATTTTCTCCTGTAGTATTACTTTGTTGTCATCAATTACACAAAACTCTGGTATTGATGATATAACATCTAGAAATAATATCATATGAAATTACATAACTACATTTTATTGCTGTTTTTAAAAAGTATTTCTTTAACTTTTTTATTAGTAAGTGGAACTTTTGCAAATGAGGTAAAAAATTCAGCTACTGTATTTATGTATCATAAATTTGGAGTTTCAAAATATCCCTCAACAAGTGTTACTATCGATCAACTTAACAGTCACATTGAAGAACTAACTAAAGAAAAATATACTATTAAATCATTAGATTTTATCATTGATACAATTCTCAATGATGGAGATCTTCCAGAAAATACTATTGGTATAAGTGTGGATGATGCTGATAAATCTTTTCTAGAAGTTGGTTGGCCTCTATTTAAAAAAAATAATATTCCCGTAACCTTATTTGTAACAACAGGAACAATTTCAAATAATCAAAAATATATTAACTGGGATCAAATAAGAAAACTTAAAGAAGAAGGTGTGATAATTGGAGCACACTCACATACTCATGCTCATATGCCAGATATTAGTATTGAAGAAATAAGAAATGAATTAGAAACATCTAATAAAATTTTTTTAAAGGAACTTGGAGAAATACCAACTTTATTTGCATTTCCTTATGGAGAAACAACAGATGAAATTATTGAATTAGTAAAAGAATATAAATTTAAAGTTGCATTTGGTCAGCATTCTGGAATAATTAATGAAACTTCAAATATGTATTACCTGCCGAGGTTCTCCTTAAATGAAAGATATGGAGAAATAGATAGAGTTAAGTTTGCTGCATCATCCAAGGGTTTAGGAGTTTATGACTTTATACCTCAAAATCCAACAATTAATCAAAACCCTCCATTCATAGGTTTTTCTCTTCTTGATGAAAAGAAGGCTCAATCTCTAGATTGTTTTGTATTTGATAGTAAAGGTCAAGTTGATAAGGAAGTATATAAATTTAATGAAAGGATTGAGATAAGACTTGCGAGAAAATTATCTCCTGGAAGATCAAGAATGAATTGTACTGTTAAAGATAGTGATGGAAATTGGAGATGGTTTGGGCACCAATTCTATTTATAATTAATAGGTAATAATTTTTTGATCAAAAATACTGAAGTTATTAGTTTTAATTACTTGCTTAATAGTTCTAATATAATTTTCATCTTCTGCGTAAGTACTTAATCTTTCAACAAGTAAATTAACATTTGAGAAATTATTTCTTTCTCTCATTATATTTCGAATTTCACGAAAATCTTCATATGCGTAATGAGAATTAATATTATTAAAGTACGAGGTAACACTATTATTATAAGAATTAAATGCTTTGATTAAATGCGTATCACCATTTTCTCTTTCCAGTGGGACAACTCCTTTGGAATTATCATATGTGTATTCACCAAATAATGCATTATATTCCTTCGCAAATCTTGATGATCCCCAACCACTTTCAATTGCAGCTTGAGCTAAAACAATAGAATTTGGGATTATTTCAACTCTTAAAAGAAGTTTATCAATAATTGCCATTTTATGCTCATTATCAAATTCTATTTTATATTTTTTAGAAATTTTTCTTAATTTATTTAGTTCATAATTATTTAGTGAATTATTTTCCGAAAGCTTAGAACGTAAAATAATTAGATCATTTCTGTTTGATAAGATTTTTTGATTTTCATTTATTATTAAAGGTAGAACTGTTTTAACAAACTGTTGTTTTTGTTGATTTAAATGCAAAAAGTCTTTTTCAGATAAATTTGTAACTGAATCAACTCGCACATTATTTTCAATACCAGAATATGACTTTGGGTTTAAAGGTTTAGTTTTAATATTAACTAAAAATTTTTTTTTCTTTAGTTTATTTAGAATATCATTTTTTAAGATATCTTTTTCTGAATAAAGTTTGTTGATTGTATATGAGTCATAAGTCTTACAGTAACTTAAAACAAGTTCATCTAATTCTGCATTTAATTTATATTTAACATCCAATGTTGAAGGTTTTTCTTCAAAAGCAATAGTTGGAATTGTAATTGCTAAACCAATAACCACCAAAGGATATAAAAAAATCTTATGCATCAATAGGTCTAACTTCTTGTACCTCAGGAACATAATGCTTAAGCATATTTTCTATTCCCATTTTAAGTGTTGCTGTCGAACTAGGGCATCCTGAACATGCGCCTTGCATATGAAGGTAGACGACACCGTCTTTAAAACTGTCATATATAATATCTCCGCCATCCATCGCTACTGCGGGTCTTACTCTTGTATCAAGCAACTCTTTGATTTGTTTTACAATATCGGTATCATTTTCTTCATCAACCTTTAAAGAGTCATCACTTTTCTTTGTAACCGTAATTGTTTCTTCACCTGAGTTATAATGATCCATAATTGAGCCTAATATTAATGGCTTCATAACTTGCCAATCTAGAGATTGTCCTTTTGTTATAGTAATAAAATCACTGCCAAAAAAAACTCCTTCTACTCCTTCTACGTCAAATAATCGTTTTGCAAATGGTGAGTTAGCTGCCTCCCCAATATTTTGAAAGAAAGCTGTCCCATTATCCATCACAACTTTGCCCGGTAAAAACTTTAAAGTTTGAGGATTAGGCGTTTGTTCTGTTTGTATAAACATAAAGTTTATATATAGTTATTAATATGTCTTTAGTATGAATTTTCTGTAAAAAAATAAAAATTTTGGGGAATTTTTATGTTAAAAAACCAATAATTTCTTTTGTTTTCTGTAAAACTGGTTCTGCTACTGCAATAGCATTATCTTGACCCTGTTTTAAAATAGAATCGATGTAAGAAACATCATTCATAAGTTTATTCATTTCACTCGTAATTGGCTCTAATTTAGATACAGATAAATCTGCCAAATCTTTTTTAAAGGTAGAGAATTCTTTCCCTGCATAATCTTTAATAACATTCTCAATAGATGTGTCTTGTAAAGAAGCGAATATCGAGATTAGGTTTTCTGCTTCTGGTCTTTTTTCTAAACCAGTTTTATCTTGTGGTAATGGTTCAGGGTCTGTTTTTGCTTTTTTAATTTTTTGTGTAATATTCTCTGCAGTATCAGTTAACATTATTCTCGAATAATCAGATGGATCTGATTTACTCATTTTTTTTGACCCATCACGTAGACTCATTACTCTTGTCGCCTCTCCTAAAATTAATGGTTCAGGAATAGGAAAAAAATCTGTCTTAAAATCGTTATTAAATTTTTGGGCTATATCTCTAGTGAGCTCCAAATGTTGTTTTTGATCATCACCTACAGGAACGTGCGTTGCTAAATAGATTAATATATCTGCCGCCATTAAAGTTGGATAAGAAAATAAACCAACAGAAACATTTTCACTATTCTTTCCAGCTTTATCTTTAAATTGCGTCATACGGTTTAACCATCCCATCCTCGCAACACAATTGAACAACCATCCAAGCTGTGCATGTTGAGGAACTTGTGATTGAACAAAAATATTATTTTGATTTGGATCAATCCCAGAAGCAATAAAGGCAGCTGTTACTTCTCTTGTTTTATTTGCTAACACTTTTGGATCTTGCCAAACAGTAATGGCATGCAAATCAACAACACAAAAAAAGCATTCGTATTCTTTTTGAAGACTAACAAAATTTTTTATAGCACCAAGATAATTTCCTAAATGCAAATCACCAGATGGTTGGACACCGGACAGTATTCTTTTTGTTGGTTTTTCCATATTATTTTTTTAAATATTCTCTTAATTGATTTACCGATAGGACTTTTAACATAATTACTAATCCAAAATAAATAATTATAGCTAAAAAGATCATGAGAAGTAAAAGTGTTGAATTTAATAACACTGAATTACCACTAATATTTATAAAGAATAGTCCATTTAATACGTATATTCCTACAAATAATAGGGATGAACTTAGTAAAATTTTAATGGAATTCCTTACTAATAAATCATCAAATTTCATATGATTCCTAATAGCTAAAAAGAGGTACAATAATAATGCATTTACCCATGCACTAATTGCTGTTGCAACAGCAATGCCCATTTCTCTCATTGATCCAATTAAAAGTAGCGATAACACAACATTAGTGATCACACTGACAATAGATATGTATAGTGGTGTTTTAGTATCTTCTCTTGCAAAGAAACAGGAAACTAAAACTTTAATTATAATGTATGCAGGTAAACCTAAAGCAAAGTAACTTAATACTTTAGCAGTATAAAAAGTATCATCTTCTACAAAAGCACCTCGTTCAAATAAAATATGGATAATAGGTTCCGCTAAAATAAATAATCCAATTGCTGATGGTAAAGAAATTAACAATGAAAATTCAATAGATCTATTTTGAATATTATTTGTTGTTTCTTGATCAGATTGTTTAATTGCTTTTGATAAACTTGGTAAAAGAACAATACCAAGTGCTATTCCAAAGATGGCAAGTGGCAATTGGTTAAGACGATCCGCATAATAAATATGACTAATAGCACCAATCGGTAAAAAAGAAGCAATGATAGTTCCAATGACAATATTTAATTGAATAACACCTGAACCAACAACGCCTGGTAAAAATAATTTGAAAAACTTTTTTAACTTTTCGTTTAAAACTGGAAGGATAATACGTGGTCGATAAAAGTTTAAAACTGCTCTGTATAAATATAAAAATTGTAAAACTCCTCCTATTAATACACCATACGATAATGCGTGACCTGCAGTAGTTACAAAAGGTGTTAAAAAGAATAATGATAGAATAAAACTTATATTCAAAATCGCAGGAGCAAATGCACCAGCAGCGAAACGTTCATGAACATTATTAATTGAAGCAAAGTGAGCAGCTAAGGATATAAAAATAATATAGGGGAAAATTATTTTTCCAAAATGTACAGCAAGTTCATAGGCTTCTTTATTATCAGTAAAACCTGGTGCTAAAACTTGAATGATATAAGGCATTCCAAAGAAGAAAATGATCGTTAAAATTACCGTAGCAAATAGTAACATTGAGGTCGTGTTTTCAACAAAATCAGAAGCCTCGCGTTCATCTTTTGGATTGAGAACAACACCAGAGAAAACAGGGATTAATGCAGCACTGTATGCTCCTTCTGCGAGGACACGGCGAAAGAAATTAGGAATACGAAATGCTACGAAGAATGCGTCAGCAATGACTGTCGATCCAAGGTATCTTGCTATTAATATGTCACGAATAAAACCTAATACTCGACTTAAAAATGTATAGAAGCTGACAGTAAAGAATGATCTAAAAAGACTCTTCATATGGTGGTTTTATAGTTTGGTAAGTGATTTGTATAAGTGAAATTTATGGCTTAATTACGAGCCAAAACAATATCCTGCTGATCTCACGGTTCTTATAAAATCTTCTTTTACGTCATTATTAATGGCCTTTCGCAGTCTTCTTATATGAACATCAACTGTTCGAGGTTCTACATAGGCATCATTTTTCCAAACATGATTTAGTAATTGTTCACGGCTAAAGACACGACCAATATTTTCCATAAAGAAAGCTAATAAATTAAATTCTGTTGGACCAAGATGAAGAGTTTCTCCATCTCGTGATGCTGAGTGAGATACAAGGTCAATTACTATTCCTTTGTAAGTTAAAACTTCATCTACAAACATTGGTCTAATTCGTCGAAGAACAGCTTTTACTCTTGCCACTAATTCGTTAACCGAAAAAGGTTTTGTTATGTAATCATCTGCTCCAGTTTCTAAGCCGCGAAGTTTATCTTCTTCTTCACCTTTTGCTGTTAACATTATGATAGGAATATTCTTATGTTCTTTATTTTTTCTAATTCTTCTACAAAGTTCAATTCCTGATAGTTTAGGTAACATCCAATCAAGAATAATTATGTCAGGTGGTTTATATAATATTTTTTCTAAAGCAGTTTCACCGTCCGTTGCAGTATCTATTTTATATCCTTCTTTATTAAAATTAAATTTAAGAAGATCTAGTAATGCTTCTTCATCTTCGACGATAAGCATTTTTAGTTTCATGGATCTCTACTATTAAATTTTTGTTACAATTCTATTACAATTTATTTTTTCTTTGGAAGAATTGCTTCCCAGGTTGGGTCTGGATTACCATCAAATAGGGGCTCACCAGAAACTGCATAATAAATATCTTCAGCTATATTTTGTACATAATCACCAATTCGCTCTAGGTCTTTAACCATATATAAAAGACTTGTACATGCTGTGATTCTTTTTGGTTCTTCCATCATGTAGGTTAATAGTTGTCTTAATATTCCAAGATATTCTTCATCAATTTGTCTATCCATTAACCAAACTTTTTTTGCGGCTTGATCTGAAAATTCTAAAAAAGCTTTTATTACTTCACTAATCATTATATTTACTTGTGCACCCATATTAATAATATCTCTCGAAGGTTTTTCTGGCAAAACTATTTCTGCTACTGCTACTCTTTTGGCAATATTTGTTGCATGATCTCCTATTCTTTCTAGATCTTTATTGATTTTAATTGCTGAAAAAATTGTTCGTAAGTCTGCAGCCATCGGTTGTCTTTTGCCAAGTATTTCAACTAAGCTTTGATCAAGAGTATTATATGCTTTATCAATTACATTATCGTTTTCTATAATTTTTTCGGCAAATTCTGTATCTTTATCCTTTAAACATTGAAGTGAGTCTTTTAGTTGATTTTCAACTAAACTGCCCATATCAACAATATTATTTTTAATGTCTCTAATTTCTTCATCATATGATTTTACAATGTGTCCTTCTTGTTTCATTATCCAAATCTCCCTGTAATGTAATCCTGTGTTTTTGTATTATCAGGATTTGTAAAAATTTTGTTTGTCTCACCCGTTTCTATTAATTCTCCTAAATGGAAGAAACATGTTTTCTGCGAAACCCTGGCTGCCTGTTGCATAGAATGAGTTACTATAATAATTGTATAGTTTAGTCTTAACTCATCAATTAATTCTTCTATAATAGCAGTTGCTATTGGATCTAAAGCAGAGCAAGGTTCATCCATTAGGATTATTTCAGGATTAACAGCAATTGCTCTTGCAATACATAATCGTTGTTGTTGACCGCCTGATAAACTTGTTCCAGGTTCATTTAATCGATCTTTTACTTCATCAAATAGACCTGCCTTTTTTAATGATGAATGTACAATTTCTTCTAATTCATTTTTTGAGTCAACTAAACCATGTATAGTTGGGCCATAAGCAACATTATCAAAAATAGATTTAGGAAAAGGATTTGGTTTTTGAAATACCATTCCAATTTTAGATCTTAGACTTACAACATCGGTTTTTTCACTAATAATTTCTTCGTTATCTACTTTTATTGATCCCGATACTTTACATATTTCAATTAAATCATTCATTCTGTTTATACATCTTAAGAAAGTTGATTTACCACATCCTGAAGGACCGATTAATGCCGTAACTTCTTTCTCCTTGATATCCATTGAGATTCCAAAAAGGGCTTGTTTGGATCCATAATATACATCTACACCATTTGCCAATATTTTAGAGTTACTCATGTTTTACCACTTCCTTTCAAATCTATTTCTTAAGAACACTGCAATGGCATTCATCATAAACAAAAATATTAAAATTACCATTATGGCTGCAGCTGATTTTTCTTGAAAACCTCTTTCTGCACTTTCCACCCAAAGATATATTTGAACAGGTAGTGCTGCTGAAGGTTCTGTTAAACCAGTTGGAATATTAGGAATAAATGCAATCATGCCAATCATTATTAGTGGTGCTGTTTCTCCTAATGCTTGTGCTAATCCAATAATAGTCCCTGTTAAAGTCCCTGGTAGTGCAAGGGGTACGACATGATGAAATACCGCTTGTGTTTTTGTTGCTCCAACTGCAAGTGCTCCTTCTTTAATTGAAGGAGGAACAGCTTTCAATGAAGCTCGGCAGGCAATGATAATGGTTGGTAACGTCATTAAGGCTAATACGGACCCTCCAACTAACGGTGTACTCCTTGGAAGACCAAAAACATTAAGCAATACCCCCAACCCAAGTAGTCCAAAAACTATTGATGGGACTGCTGCTAGATTTGAAATATTTACTTCTATTAATTCAGTTATTCTATTTTTTGGAGCAAATTCCTCAAGATAAACAGACGCTCCTATAGCAATTGGAAAAGATAAAATAAAAACAGTAAAAAGAGTAAATAATGATCCCATAAATGAACCAGCTACACCAGCAATTTCAGGATGTCTTGAATCTGCTTTAGTAAAAAAGAAATTATTAAAAACTTGTTTAACTCTATTTTCTTCAACTAATTGATCAACATAACTTAATTGAATATCATTTAATTTTCTTCTATCTTCTGGCACATCCCTTCTTGAATTACCTTTTAATAGTTGATCCACATCACTATGGGCAGTTACCCAAATTTGTTGCTTAGTATTAATAACTTCAGGATTATCTAAGAAGTAGTCTTTAATTTCCTTATCTACATTTATAGAAAATAATTTTTTTACTAATTTAATATCTGATTTTGAGAGATCAGGGAAAAAATTTTCAATAGCCTGTTTTTTAACTCTAAAAAATTTTCCTTTTTCCATATCTTCATCTGAAGAGTCAGGTGTTAGTTTTAAAACCTCTTGATTATAATCAACTTCTAGGAGAACAATTGTTTTTTGAAAAGCAGTGTATCCTTTAGAAAATATTGTATACAAAAGAAAAACTAAAACTGCTAAAGATAAACACATAGCTGTGAAGCCGTAATACTTAAATCGCATATCTTCTAAACTTCTCTTTTTTCTCAAAGAAATAATTTTTTCTTTAGCAATAGAGTTATTCATAACGCTCCCTGTATCTCTTTACTATTTGTAGAGCTATAATGTTAAGAAATAATGTAATAACAAATAAAACTAATCCTAAAGCAAATGCTGATAATGTTCTTGGGTTATCAAATTCTTGATCACCTATTAAGGCCACAACAATTTGAACTGTAACTGTTGTTACATTTTCAAAAGGATTGCCCGTAAGATTGGGGGCTGTGCCTGCTGCAACTACAACAATCATAGTCTCCCCTATCGCTCTGGATATTGCTAATAAAAATGCTCCAACAATTCCAGGTAAAGCTGCTGGTAAAATTACTTTTTTAATAGTTTCTGCTTTATTAGCGCCAATACCAAGAGATGCTTCCCTTAGACTTTGTGGGACAGAGTTTATTACATCATCAGATAAAGAAGAAATAAAAGGAATAATCATAACCCCCATTACCATGCCGGCTGCAAGGGCGCTTGTTGGTGAAGCATCAATTCCAATTGATTGTCCAAATGCTTTAACGAAAGGTGCAACACTAACAAAAGCAAAGAAACCGTAGACTATTGTTGGTATTCCTGCCAAAATTTCGAGAAGAGGTTTAACTATTTTTCTAACTCTTTGACTTGCGTATTCTGCTAAATAAATTGCTGTTAATAATCCAAGAGGTACCGCAACACACATGGCTACTACCATTACTAAAAATGTTCCAGCAAATATTGGTACTGCACCAAAGGATCCCTCTGCAGCTGTTTGACCTTCTCTAATTGGAATAAAAGGATACCACTCAGTACTAAATAAAAATTCAAATATTGATACTTCTGCAAAAAAGCGAAGGCTTTCAAATATTAGTGAAAAAACTATTCCTATTGTAGTGAAAATAGCAACAGATGAACAAAATATAAGTATATATTGAATATATTTTTCAATTGTATGTTGAGCATGAAATTCTGGTTTTAATTTTTGTGAAGCGTATAAGGCTCCAAGTAACATTATAATGATTATTGAGGTATAAAAAGATATTTGACTTATTTGTCTTAAGGAAGAATAATGAGATGCAGCATTAATTATTTCTATAGATTTACCATCAGCAAAAGAAGGGTTATTAGAAACATTTCTAATCTCTGCTAACAATAATCCTTCGTTGTAAACTGCGCCCTCAATAAATTCAAAGTTACTAATAACTATGTTTTGAATAATCTGTTCTTGAAAAATAGCCCATGAAAAATAAACAATTAGTGCAGGAAACAAACACCACATTAAAACGTATTGTGCGTAATAATTGGGAAGAGATTTGCTTTTCGTGCCTTGTTTTTTAGAATTTAATTTAATTCTTGATCTTCCGTATATAAAGGATGAGAAAATTCCGACTGCAATTAAAACTAAAGACCAAAAAAACATTTATAACTTAGTATTAAAAAAAAGGGGGCTTGTATGCCCCCATTTTATAAAAATTTAAGATTTTTATTTATAATTTGTTTGATTAGAAATAGCATCAAGAACAGTTGCTCTATCCTCAGGACTTAGTTGAACAAGTCCAGCATCTAGTAAGTAACCTTCTGTTGCTTCTTCACTTACAAACTCATTAACATAATCCATTAAACCAGGAATAACACCAATGTGTGCTTTTTTAATGTAGAAGAATAAAGGTCTTGCTATTGGATATGAATAATCTTGGATACCTTCCATAGAGATTTCAACACCGTTAATCATTGACGCTTTAACTTTATCAGAATTATTAGATACAAAACTATAACCAAAGATACCGAATGCACCTTGTTCTTTAGTTATATGCTCAACATACAGTTCATCATTTTCACCACCTTCAATAACATAGCCATCTTCACGATACGCTTGACAATCACCGTCAGCAACTAACATATCTTTAACACAACCCTTTTTCATTACAAGTGAGTCAAATGCATCTCTTGTTCCAGAAGTTGGAGGAGGTGCCATGATAGAAATTTCAACTTTTGGTAATCTTTTATCTATTTCATACCAAGTTGTTGGAGCATTTGCATTATCTCTAGCCATTGCCTGCCAGATTTCTTCTTTAGTTAAATCAATGCCACCTTTCATTGTAGCACCGTTAGTATATTTCCATTCATAATCTGCAGCGTATGCAAAAGCTATACCATCATTACCAACTCTAACTTCGATGATATCAGTTACACCGCCATCTTGGCAAAGTTTGAATTCTTTATCTTTTTGTGCTCTTGAAGAGTTAGTGATATCTGGATGTTCAACTCCAACACCTGCACAAAATAATTTGTGTCCTCCACCAGAACCAGTTGATTCAATTACGGGTGCTTTCATTCCTTCTGATGCCATTTTTTCAGCAACTAAAGTAGCGAAAGGATAAACTGTAGAAGATCCTACAATTGAAATATAGTCTCTTGCTGAAACTGAAGTAGTTCCAAATAAAGCAAGGACAGCAATTAATTTGATTACATTTTTCATATTAAGCCTCATTTAAAATAAGGTTGTCCTTACAGAATATATATTAAGTATTTATTACAGTTTGCTGAAATACTGGTAAAGAAATAGTAAATGTTGAACCCTTATCTACCTTGCTTTTTATCGATAATTTACCATTATGCCTATTAGTTATATGTTTAACAATAGATAAACCCAAACCCGTACCACCTTGATTTCGAGATCTATTTTTATCTACTCTATAAAATCTTTCAGTAAGTCTAGTTAAATGCTCTTTCGATATGCCTTCTCCCTTATCTATAAAACTTATTTGGCAAAAGGTGGTATTGTCATCAATTACACTCTCAAGCTCAATTTCAATAGTAGAATTTTCTCTGCTATATTTAATTGCATTATCAGTTAGATTTAAAAAAACTTGGATCAAAGCATCTTTGTTTGCTGATATTGTAGACTTATCAAAATCATCCTTGATTTGAACTTCAATTTTTTTGGCCATTAACTTGTTTTGTAAATTATCTACTACGCCTTCAATTAATTGCCTTATATTCGCTTCTTGAAATTCTATAGGTTTATCTTCAGTCTCATATTTACTTAGTAATAATAAATCTTCGACTAGTCTAGTCATACGCCAAGCCTGATCTTCCATTGTGTCTAAAAATTTACCAACCGTTTTGTCATTGGTCTTATCTTCATTGAGTGAATTTTTAATTGTTTCAACATAGCCTAGAATTGAGGAAAGAGGAGTTCTCAATTCATGGCTTACATTAGCCACAAAATCTGTTCGCATTTGTTCGTAGTTTTTAAGAAGACTTTGATCATTTAGTGATATTAATAATTCTTCATAATCTTTTTCAACAAATATTAAGTCAGCAATAAAATACATATCACTAAAATTAGATGGGGTGAATTCAAACTTAAAATCTTCTTTCTCCCTAAAGGCTTTATCAATAAAAGTATTTAACTCTGTTGATCTAATAATATTATTGAGATCTCTTCCTTCATCGATAAATAAAAATTTTTGTTTAGCTGCATTATTGTAAAAAATTATTTCCTTATTTGTATCAATTGCAATAATAATCGAAGGTATCTTACTTAGACTTAGTCTTAGTTTTTTTTTCATATTTTTTTAGTTTAGGCCAATCATTATCACTTAAAATATAACCAACACAATTTCTAGAACCACACTTACAAATGTGATCCATAAAATCTGTATCAAAAGGATAACCATAGTTATAAAAAAGTTCGGCACCTTTTTTTATTCGTTTAATGGAAGAAATCCAAATTTCATTATCTATGATGTCTACTTCACAATTAGGATTACATGAGTGATTAATAAATTTTGCAAAATTATAATCAACATCACCGTCAATGTCGTATCGCTTGTTTAGTTCAAAAACATAGACCATGCCATTATTTTTATCTTTTTTTGCTTTACGGATTTGTTTATCTGCTCTTTTGTCACCCTCTCTTTTAGTAACTTTATCACCAATATATTGGATTACTTTCTGGCCTTTTTTAATATTAGTTTTTGCAAATAATCCAGAACCGTGAAGGGGTGATTTTTTTTTAAACCAAATTTTCTGCGTCATACTGTTATTTTTATACAATACACACATATAATAATAAATTGTATTATAAAATGATACTTTTATGTATAAGAACAAATCTTTAATTAATGAAATTTGAAAGTAATAAAAAATTTTACCGCACAATTTGGATTTCGGATACCCATCTAGGAACCAGTGGTTGTAAAAGCAAAATGCTTTTAGAATTCTTAGAAGAAACAGATTCAGAATATTTATTTTTAGTAGGCGACATTGTTGATGGATGGCGCATGCGTAAGAAAATGTATTGGCCTCAAGAACATAACGACGTAGTTCAAAAAGTTTTAAAAAAAGCGAAAAATGGAACTAAGGTAGTGCTTATCCCAGGAAATCATGATGAAGTATTAAAAGATTTTACAAATTTTTCCTTTGGAGAAATTTCAATCAAAAATGAAGATACGCATCAATTAGCTGATGGAAGGAAAGTACTGATTACACACGGAGATGAGTTTGATGCTGTGATCATTAATGCAAGATGGTTAGCCAAAGTGGGATCAGCACTTTATGAATATTTACTAAAGTTAAATAATGTATTTAATTTTATTCGAAGAAAGATGGGCTTATCTTACTGGTCACTGTCTCAATATTTAAAAAAGAAAACAAAGCATGCAACGAACTTTATTAGTAATTTTGAGTTTGCTGTATCTGATAGGGCAAGAAGAGAAAAAGCCGATGTTGTTGTATGCGGGCATATACATAGACCTGAAATAAAAGAATTAAATGGTGTTCTCTATTGTAATGATGGTGACTGGATTGAAAGTTGCACAGCACTCGTTGAAGATGAAATTGGAAATTTATCTATTCTTAATTGGCCCGAAGAAAGAGAAAAATTAAAATTAATTTCTTTTGAAGAAAGACGAAAAATAAAAGAGGATGCAGCCTAAAAAAATCGCGTTAATTAGTGATGCGTGGGTTCCTCAGGTAAATGGCGTAGTTACGACATTTCAAAGCGTTATACCTATTCTAGAAAAAAAAGGTTTTGAAATTAAAATATTACATCCTGAGATGTTTAATAATTTTAGTTATCCTTGGTACAAAGAAATAAAAATTTCTTACAATACTAAAAAAATTACTGAAAAATTTTTTAAAGAATTTAATCCAGATATTGTTCATATAATGACTGAAGGTCCGGTAGGTTTTGCTGGTCGTAAGTACTGTCTTAAAAATAAACTACAATACACTTCTTCCTTTCACACCCGTTTTCCTGACTACATTAAGCAAAGAGCTTTTATCCCAAAGAGATTTACATACTCCATATTAAGAAGACTACATAGTGATTCAGAAAGAGTTCTTGTTCCATCAGTTTCAATGCTAAATGAGTTAAAAAAATATAATTTTAAAAATTTAGTAGTTTGGAATAGAGGTGTTGATACAGAATTATTTAATCCAAATAAAAGAGACACAAACAGTAAAGATAGACAACTGACTTATGTTGGTAGAGTAGCAATTGAAAAAAATATTGAAGAATTTTTAAAACTTAAAGGAAATTATAATAAAACTGTTGTGGGTGATGGTCCCGAATTACAAAAATATATTAATAAATATCCTGAAATAAATTTTGTCGGTGTAAAAACTGGAGATGAACTAGCGAAATATTATGCAAACGCAGATGTATTTGTCTTTCCTTCTAAAACAGACACTTTAGGAAATGTAATACTTGAAGCATTGGCTAGTGGAACACCAATTGCTGCATATCCAGTAACCGGGCCCATAGATGTATTAACAGATGAAAAGATTAACACTTTAGATAATGACTTGTTACAATCAGTTAAGAAGGCACTTAAAGTAAAAAGAGTTGATTGTAGAAATTTTACTCTTAAATTAACTTGGGACAAATGTGTGAATGAATTTTTAGAATTCATGGTAAAAGTTTAGTTATTTAAGGTAATTTTATAGTGACATTTTCTTTAAGACAAAAAATACTAGCAGAATTTATTGGGACATATTTTCTTGTACTAACAGTTGTAGGTAGTGGAATTATGGGAGAGTTAATGTCAAATGACCTTGGTATAATATTACTAGGAAACACTATCGCAACAGGTGCCATTTTATATGTAATTATTTCTATGTTTATTAATATCTCAGGAGCGTACTTTAATCCTGCTGTTGTATTAAGTGATATTATCCAAAAAAATATTCCTATTAATTACGGAATAATTTTTATTTTTACTCAGATTATTGCTGGTATATTTGGTTGTTTAACTGCAAATTGGTATTTTGAATATCCTATAATTGAATGGTCACTCAATGAAAGAGTTGGTGTATTTAAATTCTTTTCAGAAATAATTGCAACTGTTGGATTATTATTAACTATTTTTATATTAAAAGAGGTAAACAAGGAAAGAATTGCTATTGGTGTAGCTCTATTTATTACCGCAGGATATTGGTTTACTTCATCAACAAGTTTTGCAAATCCAGCAGTAACCATAGGAAGAATGTTTACAGATAGTTTTAGTGGAATAAGTCCATCAAGTGTTCTAGGTTTTATTTTAGCTCAGATTATTGGTGCTCTTATTGCTACATTTATTGTTAGATTGTTTTTTAAAAATTAGTTCAACATATCGTACAAGTAGCCTTCACGGATTCCATATCTTACAAAAATAATATTTTTAATGTTATAAAATGAAGCAAGGCTAAATAAAATATATGTAGATAATTTTAATTTATCTAATCGATTGGGTTGGACAACATTCAATTTTTGAATTTGTTTTTTTTCCATAGAGTATAATTTGTGATAAAATATTTCTAACTCTGAAAATGGTATCATGTACCCATGTAATTTATTTTTCTTGATTCCATTTAGGTGCAAATGAAGTTTTGCAAGGTTGCGCCACATGCCTCCAATAACATAAATATTTCCTACGTTTTTAGAAAATTTAAGAGATTGGTTTTTAAATTTAGAAAATAAAAAATTACCAAATTTAATTTTAGTAGTTTTGTACATCTCAGATTCACTTCTTAAGATGCCAATTTTTAAACTTTTAGTTTCAAGTATGTTTTCATTTTTTATAGTACTAAGTTCTAAACTTCCACCTCCCAAGTCAGCAACTAAACCGATTGGATTTTTTATTGAACTAATTACACCTAGAGATCCGCATTTAGCTTCATTTTTTGGTGAGAGCACTTCTACTCTAACTGACTTTTTTTTCTTGAAAGGTTCAATAATTTCTTTTCCATTTATTGTTTCACGAATTGCGGCCGTTGCAATTATATGAATATCTAAGGACTCATAATCTTTTGCAATCTTAATATATTCTTCTAAGCATTTTATAGCTTCTTTTATTTTTATCGATGGGAGTTTACCTATTTTAATACTTTCACCTAATTTTAAGAATTCTCTTTTTTGATAAAGTATTGGAAAAGGATGAATAGCTTGCGCATATATAACTAGTCTAAATGTGTTAGAGCCTAGATCAATCACTGTTATGGGATTTTTATTTTTCTTTTTAGCCATGGAAATGTATACATCTAAAGTATTAAACTCGAATGCTACAAGTCTATTTATTACGTCACGCCAAATCTAGTTGGGATAATTTAGAACTTGATGACATTGATAGGCCACTGAATAAAAGAGGTGTGAGAAACGCAAAACAATTTTCTAAAATATTAGATAAAAGAAAATTTCAAATTGGTCAGATAATATGTTCTCCTTCTAAAAGAACAACTAGCACATATGATATAATTTCTAATTCATTTGATCGCTCAGTAAAATTTACAATTGATAACGATATTTATGAATGCCCACCAAATATACTTGTAAGCAAAATTAAAAAATTAAAAAAAAATACTCTTATCATTGGACACAACCCTAGTTTGATAGATTCAATTAATATTTTATGTAATTCAAATATTGAACATTTTCCAACCTGTGCTTTTGCTATAATATCCTTTAAAAAAAACTGGATTATTGATAAAATTTTAAAACCAAAAAATAAAAATTATTAAAGAAATATGAATTTTTTATGAACATGTTTTTTTTATACCTAAAAAATATAAAAAAAAATTATGTTAAAAAAAAATACTGCTTATAACTATGCAAACAGGGAATTGTCTTGGCTAAAATTCAATGAAAGAGTCTTAAGTCAGACATCTGATAGTAAAATTCCACTTTTAGAAAGGGTTAGATTTTTATCAATAGCATTCTCTAATTTAGATGAATTTTTTATGGTTAGAGTAGCAGGATTGAATGTTCAAAAATTTTCACGAAATAAAAGTTTTGATGGATTAACACCACAACAACAACTCAAGCTGATAGATAAAGAAACATCGAAGATGATTTCAAATATAAAATCAATATGGATAGATTTACTAAGAGAGCTTTCAGAAAACAAAATCCATATAGATGTAGAAAAAACACTGAAAACAAAAGATAAAACATTTATTAAAAATTATTTAGAAGAAAATAATTGGGGGGTTTTAACGCCAATTATTATTGATCCATCTCACCCATTTCCTTTTATACCAAATAAAGAAACAACC
Source organism: uncultured Alphaproteobacteria bacterium (assembly GCA_902587565.1). Classification (GTDB taxonomy): domain Bacteria; phylum Pseudomonadota; class Alphaproteobacteria; order HIMB59; genus CACPNW01. Next base: position 158,433 of record CACILT010000001.1, on the reverse strand, counting down.
TTAGTATGTCGTTTAATAAATAATAAAAAAACTTTTTATGGAATACTGAGAGTGCCAGAGGGATTAGAAAAATTTATTAAATTACCTGGTAAAAAAACACGTTTTGTATCTATGGAGACAGCCCTACTTATTTCTTTAAAAGAAATTTTCCAGTGTGATAGGGTTTTGGATAAAGGTGTTTTTAGACCAATTAGGAATAGTGAATTAGAATTAGGAGGTGAAGGAGAAGATTTATTTTTAGTATTTCAAAAAGCTATTTTTGAGAGAAGAAGACAAGAGGTAATAAGAATTGATTTTGATGAAAGTATATCTAGTCACTTAATTAAATTCATAAATAAAAAACTTAACTATAAGGATGTAAATACATATAAACTGCCAATACCCGTTAATCTTTCGAGTATAGAGTCAATTTTCTTGAAAGATTTTAAAAAATTATTTTTTCCAAAATTTAAGGTACGGTTTCCTGAAAGAATTAAAGATTTTAAAAATGATTATTTTAAAGCTATAGCAAATAAAGATATTGTTATTCATCACCCTTTTGAATCTTTTGAAGTAGTGACTCAGTTTATTGATCAAGCTGCAGATGATCCAAAAGTCTTATCAATAAAACATACTTTATATCGAACTACTGATGACTCACCAATAGAAGCAAGTTTAGTTAGAGCAGCACAAAAAGGAAAATTAGTAACTGTCATTATAGAGTTGCAAGCACGTTTTGATGAAGAGCGTAACTTAAAATGGGCAAAAGAATTAGAATTAGCTGGAGCGCAAGTTGTTTTTGGCAATATTGATATGAAAACTCATGCAAAAATTACACTTGTAACAAGGAAGCAAATGAATTCTGTTGTAAATTACGCACATTATGGAACAGGTAATTATCACCCGAGAAATGCAAGAGTTTATATGGATTTATCTTACTTCACCTGTGACAAAACATTAACAAATGATGCTGCAAAAATGTTTAATTATTTAACTAGTTATTCAGAACCAACCACAATAAAAAAAATAGTATATTCTCCAATAACTGCAAGAAACAAATTAAATGAACTAATTAGAAATGAAATTACAAATGCTGGAAAAAATAAACCATCTGGAATAGTTTGTAAGTGTAATTCTCTTGTTGATAAACAAATTATTGATGAATTTTATAAAGCATCTCAAAAAAATGTAAAAATTGAATTGTTAATAAGAGGAATTTGCTCTCTAATACCTGGTAAAGAAAATCTATCGGAAAATATAGTTGTTAAAAGTATAATTGGTCGTTTTTTAGAACATACGAGAATATATTGTTTTTATAACGGTCATAAATTCCCTCATAGAAAAAATATCTTGTTTATTTCTTCTGCCGATTTAATGCAAAGAAATCTAGATAGGCGGGTTGAAACATTTATTCCTATTGAAAATGAAACTGTACATGAACAAATATTAAATCAGATCTTAATTGCCAGTATGACAGATAATACAAATTCTTGGCAAATGTTAAGTAATGGCAATTATCAGAAAAAAGAAATATCAAGCAAAGAGAAAAAATTTTCCTCTCACAATTTTTTTATCAAAAATCCAAGCTTGTCTGGGAGGGGTTCAGCAAAACTTAAATCTAGAGCTAAGTCTAATTTAAAAATTGGAAAATAGAATTTAATCCCACTCACAATAATTGGACATAAGCAGGAAGAAATAATACTGTGAGTGGTAAAAAGTATTTAAATTTTATTTTTTACAGACGTATTAATAGAATATTAAATTTTTATAAATTAAACTAATATTTAAATTTATTAGTTTTCAAATAAATTTTTTAGTTCTTTCAATTTAATAAAAATTGAGTCTCTTACTTCTCTAAATTTATCTAATTGGTTTGAACTAAAATGATCTGATGCTGGATCATCAAATGGTATTGAAAATATCTGAGCTTTGGAATTTAAAACTGGACATACCTCTTCTTTACAAAGCGTAAAAACGGTATTTAATTCATCTCTAAATTTTTTGTCTAAACTTTCAAAATCTTTTGAATAATGTTTTGATATATCAATATCGATTTCACCCATAACCTCGATAGCATTGGGATTAACTTCTTTGGGCACTGATCCTGCACTTTGAATAATACAATTAGGATATAATTTTTTTGCAATTCCTTCAGCCATTTGACTTCTTGCTGAATTAGCAACACACATAAAAAGAATATTTTTATTTTTCATGTCAGCAAATAAATATATCCAAAAATAAATAGTGGGAGTTGTAAACCAAAGTTTGTGAGCAGAGCTCTATCTTTTGTCATATAACCAACAATTGACCAACCAACAGCACCTGTACCGTGAATAATTATGTTAATTGGATACGCATTTAAATTGGTTAATAATATTCCTGATAAAATTAACGCGGTGCTAAACCACTTAATTCTATTAATTGATAAATCTGTCATATCTTCTCCTAAATTCTATATATTGCGAATATTACACTTTACTTAAAGATAAAGATATTAATCAAATTGTAACAAAAATTTAACATTTCTTTCTTTTTTTTTGAAAAGTTCTATAAGCACGCCATGTTTGGATTAAAAAGTGCATCATTATTTGGTGATACCAAAAAGCTTGAAAGAGAAATTGATGAGTTTGTTGATATTGTCTCTGAAGTGGGCTTAGTATTTAAATCGATAGTTCCAACTTATCTCAATCATTCCGCCAATGGTAAATTTGAGGAAATGGTTGAAAAAGTTAAAGAAATGGAAAGTAAGGCCGACAAAATTACAAAAGATGTTGAGCATACTCTTTATGAAGAAACACTAATCCCAGATGCAAGAAGTGATGTGTTACGACTTCTAGAACACATCGACGAATTAATTGGAATGTACCAAGGAAATTGCTATCACTTCTCTATTCAAAAACCTAATTTTCCAAAAGAATTTCATGAAGATCTTATTGAGTTAACAGAGACTGTTGTAAATTGTGTTGAGTCACTTTGTTTGACTGTCCGATCATTTTTTAGAGATATTAAATCTGTTAGAGATAATGCTCATAAAGTAACTTTTTATGAAAAAGAATCTGATATAAAATTTAGTTCACTTGCAAGAAGAATTTTTGATTCTGAATTACCTCTAGATCAAAAAATGCATCTTCGATATTTTGTAGAAAAGATTGATCGTATTTGTGATCAAGCAGAAGACATAGCTGACGAGGTTCAAATTTACGCTATTAAACGCTCCGTTTAATTTTCAATGGAAATTACAATTCTAATTTTTTTATTTGGTGGTCTTTTTTTAGGTTGGTCACTTGGCGCCAATGATGCAGCAAATGTTTTTGGAACTGCTGTTGGAACACGAATGGTTAGTTTCACAAGTGCAGCAATTATTTGTAGTGTCTTTGTTATTCTAGGTGCAATTATTAGTGGAGCAGGAACAACAGAAACTTTAGGTAAGTTAGGTGCTATTAATGCATTACCTGGTGCCTTTGCAGCATGTGTGGCTGCAGGCATATCCGTTTATTTAATGACCAAAGTTGGCTTGCCTGTTTCTACAACGCAAGCGATCGTTGGAGCAATTGTTGGTTGGAATTTATACACGGGATCTTCAACTAATCTTCAAGTTTTAATTACTATTTTAGGAACATGGATACTCTGTCCTATCATTGCAGGAGTTATTGCAATGGGTTTATTTACTTTTACAAAAAGAGTTATACTCAATAGAAAGTTACATATTCTCAGACTTGATGCCTATACAAGAACAGCTTTACTTTTAGCGGGTGCTTTTGGTGCTTATAGTTTAGGTGCAAACAATATTGCCAATGTAATGGGTGTCTTCGTACCTATATCACCGTTTACTGATGTTACTATTGGAAATTTATTTGTCTTTTCCTCAAAAGAACAATTATTTCTGCTGGGTGGTTTAGCAATAGCTGTTGGTGTTTTTACTTACTCGAAAAGAGTTATGTTTACCGTGGGTAATGATCTCTTAAAAATGACACCAGTGGCAGCATTTATTGTTGTTATATCGCATTCTATTGTTTTATTTTTATTTGCATCCCAGGGTATAAGTGCTTTTTTACAATCTATAAATCTTCCCTCTATACCTTTGGTACCAGTATCAAGTTCCCAAGCTGTTGTCGGCGGCGTAATTGGAATTGGTCTTTTAAAAGGAGGAAAAGAGGTTCAATGGTCAATTGCAGGTAGAATTTCTTTGGGTTGGATGACGCTACCTATAATTGCAGCTTTAATTTCTTTAATTGTTTTATTTATTCTAGAAAATATTTTTAATTTAACGGTCTCTTTTTAATTAACTGCTCGATAAGAAAAAATAAAATCTTCTTGGATTTTTGACTCAATAGCTCCTTTTCTTCTTGATCGTACTAGATCAATAGCTTCTTGTTTTTCATAATTAAATTCAACAAGTAAAATAGCAGCTATAGTGCCAGCTCTTCCTTTTCCTCCACGGCAATGTAAAACTATGTTTTTACCATCTATCAATTCGTTCTTTAATAAAACTTTTGTTGTTTCCCATTTATATTTAAAATCTTTATCTGGTGCTCCCATGTCATAAATGGGTAAATGGTACCAATGTAATTTATGTTCATAAATATTTTTGACAAACAAAGTTTTATCACACAATTTTTCAAATTCGCTATCTTCAACAAAAGAAGTAATAGAACTACAATTATTATTTTTAAATATTTCTAATTCGTTTGCTAAAATTGTTTCTTCAAATAAACCATTAGAGTTAAGACCTGGAAAAGAAGTTAATATAATTTTTCCTGCAAATGACTTAGAGTCAATAAAATCATAATTGCTAAATTGCATTTACGCTTGTTTAGCTAAAAAAGACTGTCTTGCTTCTTCTAAATAGGGGCGAAAATGTTCAACATCGGGAGTTTTTTTATCTAGAATTTTTGCTAGATCATCAAATCTTCTAAGCTCTACTGCCTCATCCATAAAAGGTTTGCTTATAAACGCATCTGCTTCTTCTTTTGTGAAAGGACCGCCTTGAACTTTTAACGAAAGTTTCGATGCTTCTGATAGGCTATCATAATAACCCTCTTCAACACTTGATAAATATCTTTTTGAATCAACATGTGCTCTTATTGGTAAAATAACATCTTCACCAAAATATTTTTTTAAAAAATCAGCACCTAAGTTTTCATGATGACCATCTTTCCCTTCATGAATGGGATCGCCGTCCTCATAAATAAGGTGGCCAACATCATGCAGTAATGCTGCAGCAATTGTTGGTCCTGGTAATTTATGTTTTTCAGCAAGTTCAGCACATTGGAGTGCGTGCTCAAGCTGAGTCACATCCTCATTACCATATTGAATATCAGCACCTTTTGTTTTCAAAAGATCTAAGAGATAATCTACAATATTTTCTTCCATTCTCATTTATAATTAACTTATTAGAAAATAAATTCAATTCCAACTTTAATAAGATTGATCAAATTTATAATAATATTTATTAAGTAAATATTTAATGGATAAAAAATTATTAACCCCTGGACCTCTCACGACATCGATGTCAACAAAAGAGGCTATGCTTCATGATTGGGGTTCGAGAGATACAAAATTTATTGATCTCAATGCATCAATTAGAGATTCCCTTGTTAAATTAATAGATGGTGAAGATAAATATCAATGTGTTCCAATGCAGGGAAGTGGAACTTTTGCTGTAGAGTCGATGGTGAGCTCTCTTACTCAAAAAGATTCTAAAATTCTGATTCTGATCAATGGTGCTTACGGACAAAGAATGAAAAAAATGTGCACATATTTAGGGAGAGATTTTATTGAATATGAAGTTGCTGAACATGAAGTTCATGACATCAATAAAATTGAAGAGTTAATTGATAGCAACAGCTTAACACACGTCTTTGCCGTATATTGTGAAACAACATCGGGTATTTTAAATCCTATTGAAGACATTGCAAAATTGGTTGAAGGGAAAAATTTATCGTTATTCATCGATGCAATGAGTGCCTTTGGTGCATTACCCTTAAGTTCTAAAATAATTACTTTTGATGCTGTAGCCGCTTCATCAAACAAATGCTTAGAAGGTGTGCCAGGTGTTGGTTTCATTCTTGTTAAAAATGAAGTTATTCAAAATGCAAAAGGCAATAGTCACTCACTAAGTCTAGACTTATATGATCAATGGCAAGCAATGGAAAAAAATAAACAATGGCGATTTACACCTCCAACACACGTATTAGCTGCATTCAACCAAGCTATTGAAGAACATAAAGAACAAGGCGGTGTAGAAGGAAGAGGTAAAAGATATAAAAAAAATTGTGAAATTATTTGTAATGGAATGAAAGAGTTGGGATTTGAGCAACTACTTCCTGATAATTTACAAGCACCAATTATTATTACTTTTAAACAACCTAATGATCCTAAATTTAACTTTGAGCAATTTTATAATGCTCTTAGTGAAAAAGATTTTTTAATTTATCCAGGAAAACTAACAGTGGCAGAAACTTTTAGAATTGGGTGTATTGGTAATTTAAATGAACAAGACATGATGGATACAATAAAAGCTGTAAAAGAAGTTGTTACTGAGTTGGGACTAACATTAAACTAACAAAACAATGACAAAAGAAATTGAAATACCTTTAGTTAAAGCAACAAATGAAAATCTTAAAGGATATGGGTATTTAATCGATAGTTTTGAAAATAGTGATATTGAAATTGTTACTTGGCCAAAACAAGGATGGCGTGACATAGAAGAGGGAACTGGTAATGAAGGTGGAACTACCGAAGGTTCTTTTGATACCTGGTGGCAAGGTGACGTGCTTTATGGGCAAAATAATGCTGTTCAACATAAGAGCGATTATGAAGTAGATGGAAAATATATACTGGGTTATGCCAATAATCCTGATCAAGAATTACAAAAAGATAAATATTCAGATCCAACAAAAATTTTTTTATGGCATGCAAATTATCATCCTGATGGAGGTCAGCTTTTCTTTCCTGAAGAAAATAAACCATTTATTTGTCCTTTAGCCTTACCTACAGACGACATTGAACCAGAACATTTTAAAGCATTTTATTGTGACGGATCAAAAGGTTTGTATATTCATCCAAATATTTGGCATGAAGGGGTGTTTCCAGTTACAGAAAAACAATCGTTTCAAGGAAAACAAGGTAAAGTACATGCAAGAGTTAGCATCGACTTAAAAGAGGAATTTAATAAGTATATTTATTTTAAAACTGCGATCTAATTATAAATTTATATTTAATAATGAAAATTATTCACCTTTCAGACCCTCATATTTATATAGATAAGATTCATGGCATAGATCCTGTCAGTAAATTTAAAAAAGCATTAACTCATATAAAAAATAATCATGGTGATGCAGATTTATTTGCCATCACTGGTGATATTACAGACTTAGGTGATAAAGATTCTTATCAGTTATTTTTAAAAATAATTGATGAAGCAGGTCTGCCAAAGAATTTAAATCCTCAACTAATTATAGGTAATCATGATAACAGAGATGAGTTTAAAATAAACTTTCCTAATATTGAAACCGATCCAAATGGATTTATTCAATACTTTAAGGATATAGATAATAAACGTTTAATTTTTATAGATACTAATCTGATTAATACTCACCAAGGACATTACTGTGAAGAGAGGCAAGAATGGTTAAATAATATTTTAGGTAAAACTAATACAGATACGTATATCTTTATGCATCATAATCCACTGGCATTAGTAAAAGAGGAAAGTGATGGAATAGGATTACAACAAAAAAAAGAGTTTCAACAAATTTTAACTAAAAATAATAAGATAATAAAACATATTTTTTTTGGTCATCAACACATTACAAGTTCTGGTTCTTATTGCGGTATTACTTTTTCCTCCCCAAGAAGTACTTGGTCTCCTCTAATACCTAACTTTTCAAATGAATATCGTTTAGGAACGGCAAATACAGATACAAATTATAATGTTGCAATAATTCGATCTGACGCATTAATTATTCATACAGAGGATTTTTTAAAAACAGAAGTTAATTGGTTTAAATAAAAAATTATTTTTTTTCGATTACAAATATTTCATTGTTAAAATAAAGGCCTTTATTTTTTGAAACTATTTTCTGGACTACTTTTTCATAATTTCTTGTTTTTTCTACCTTCATTACTTGATCATCATCCATTTGATTGACATATATGGACGCATTCCAAGCAGAAAAAACTAATGATGTCGCTATGCCTCCACTGATTTCTGTTGGTAGAGCTCTCAATTTACATTTAATAATTCTTTTTTCTCCAAACGATAAACTACTTAATAGATCTTTATCTAAATTTTTCTTAAGATAAGAAATGATACTATTTCCAAGAGAAGGAAATGGGTTCTCTTTTGGCCAAATTTTACGAATTATTTCATTAGCAGGATCTTTTCCTGAAGCATGAATAGTTAATAATTTCCCTTTTGATTTTAACGCTCGAATCATTGGTTCGATGACGTATTTTGATTTCTTTTCTGCTGAAATTCTTGAACGATAAGGCTGTGAAGCAATAATAAGATCAAATTTATTATCTGATTTTTTTTTGGTAGGTATTAATTCATTAACATTAAATTCTTGATCTTCGCGGTAGATAACCATGACTGAAGGCTCTTTATAAGTATGGTTACCTGACTTTTTATTAATTTCTATATTCCATTTTTTTTCTAGAAATTCATTTTGTTTTCTTAATTGTTGGGCAAATTCAAGAGAGGTATCTCCTTTTAATTTAATAATATTCCAATTAATTTTTTTCTGTTTAACTTCATTTTTTGATTTTAGGTTTGCTGCTTCCGCGTAGTGTAGATTTGAAATGACAAAAACGGTATTCTTATGTTCAACAAACCTATCGGGTAACTTTTCTAAACCTAATCTTACATCTTCTATGCTTATTTCTTTTGTGCAAACTAATAAAGGTACGTTAGGCTCAGCCTCGTGGCACTGACGCATAACATTCATAAGTAAGGAACCATCACCCATACCAGCATCAAATATTTTTATGCCAGGTTTTTGCGGTTTAATTTTATTTACGTGAGGGCGTATCGCATCAGCAATTTGATTTTTTTCATTTGTTGTTGTGACAAATAGCAAGTATTTTTGTCTGTTATCATAAAACCTGAAATTTTTTTTCATTACTAATAAAGTCCCATTGATTTAGCAGAAGAGATAAAGGCTTCTTTATTGCCAATAAAGTTTTTACCTCGTTCCCCTAAAAACGCATCATCTACTATATTATTCCATTCTTGAACAGGAACTTTTATTTCATTTAAGTTAAGAGGAACCTCTAAAGAACGCATAAATTCACTCAGATGATTTGCGGCATTTTCAAGGTTATCGTTAAAAATTAACTTTAGTCTTTCTTCAGCGACACTATCAATTCCAACCATACTTTTAGTAATCATGGGTAAAGTAAATGAACAAGCAATACCATGCTGAATACCGTAATTGAGTGTCACAGGGTATGATAGATTGTGCGCAATAGCAGTTTTCGTATTGGAAAACGCTAAACCAGCATGAACACACGCCAATGCAATGTTTGAGCGTAATTCAACACTTCTTAAATCTTTAGTGAGAAGTGGTAAATTTTCTAATACTAATTTTGATGCTTGTATTGCATGAGAAGCAGAAACTGGATTTGCATTAATATTCCAAATACTTTCCATTGAATGGGAGAGAGCATCTAAACCAGTTGAAATGGTCAAGCCTAAAGGCTTATCAACCATAATAGATGGATCGATAATTGCTTTTTCTGCATAAAGAGATTTATGCGCCAAAGATAATTTATTGTTTTTTTCTTTATCCCAAATTGTGGCCCAACACGTAAGCTCACTTGATGTTCCTGAAGTTGTAGGTATTGCAATAATCTTGATTGGATTTTCGACTCTTGGACTTTTCTTATTGCGAACGAAATCTGTTAGATATTCTTGTTTATCTTTAAATGCAGCAATTGCTTTAGCTGTGTCTGTAACAGAGCCACCACCTATAGCTAAAATATAATCTACCGGTTCATTGATTGAAGAAAATTTTTTTTGTAGCTCTAAAATATCCTTATAATCTGGATTAGGCTGAACATCCGTCATAATGGATAGTGGTGGATTTGAAGAAGATTTTAATTCATCGCTATATTTTTTAAAAATTTCTTCTGGATGAGTGATTATGATGTAGTTCTTATTTTTAAGAGCATCATGTACTTCTTTAAATCTATTTTCTCCAAAGATAATTTCAACAGGATTAAAATAATTCCACATTACATTAAATTGATTTTGCCGCTTTAGTTAAAATTGTCATTTTCTCAATTGCTTGTTCTCGTGTAAAGAAACCTAAACCACAATCTGGTGCAGCTATTAAGCGGTGTTCATCAATATGTTCAAGTGAATCTTTGATACGAACTCTTACCTCTTCAACAGACTCCATTCTACTTTTTGCAATATCAATAAATCCAAAAATTACTTTTGTTTTAGTAAATTTTTCTAAAAGATTTAAATCATTATGCCTATGTGAATCTTCTAAAGATACTTCATCAATAGTTGAATCATCTACAAGTGATGCAATTCTATCATAAGCATCTAGATCAGCCTTTTTATACCCTTCTGAATCTAATGAGTTAGGATAACCACAACAAATATGGCAAACGCGTTGCACTTCTTTAGGAATACCATGCATCATTCTTTCTAAATTTTCCATACCGTAAGAATGAGCTTCATCGGGCTTTCTAGCAAATACTGGTTCATCAATTTGAATATACTGACAACCTGCATCTACAAGTGCTTTAACTTCTTTATTGAGGGCTAATGCTAAATCAAAACCAAGTTTTTTCATGTCATCATAGTAATTGTTGGCAATTGAATCTGTAATTGTCATTGGTCCAGGTAGCGTAATTTTAACTGGGTTTTTTGTAAATTGTTGTGCACTCTTCCAGTCTAGATGCATACGTATTTCTTTACTTGAAATTGGTGCAACAATAGTTGGAAGGTCAGCTTCGAACGCACCCTGTCTTACTGACTTATGTGTAACTTCCTTAAAACTTACACCATTTAAAAATCGACATTGATATAATACGTAACTCTCACGTCTGACTTCTCCATCTGTTGGAACATCAATACCCGCACTTACTTGATCAGTTATAACTTCTTTAATTGCTGCCAAAAATAATTTTTCAGCATCCGCACCTGCAGACTCTAATGCTTTTTCATATGCGCCAGGTGACCAATTTGATAATAATCCTTTTGATGCTTTTCTCTCTTCTTCTGATTTTGTCCCTAAAAACCAATCTTGAATGGGTGTTTGTTTCGGTTTTGGATAAGCACCTATTGTAGTTGTTGTAAGAGGCATCTATTTTTACTCCCATTTAAATTTAAAATAAAACAGCGGCTTTTATAAAGCCGCTGTAATAAAAAGTTAATAATAAATAATCTCAAATTACATAAGATCGTTTATTTCTTCCATCATTTCTTCTTGAAGATCTGCCATATCATCAGCGTCGCCTGTAGCAATTTCTTCCGTGTAATCATAGATTACCTGTGTAACAGCTAATCCATTTTCTCCAGGATATGCAAACCAATCTGCAAGAAGTGGAAGTTGTTCAACAGCAGTAAGTTTATTAGGGTTTTTACTATAGAAATCTCCTAATAATTCATTCGCTGCTTTGTTTGGTGGAACATATCCAGTTGTTTCAGCAACTAATGCAGCACCGATACCTGATGTAATGAACTTTAAGAAAGTCCATGCAGCATCAACTCTTGCTGGATCATCAGATGTAGACACTAACATTGCAGCGTTTCCACCTGCTGGTAATCTTGCTGGTGTTCCATTGTTTACTCCAGCCATTCCAGGGAACGGTGCAGTTTTTAGAACGAAGTCTGCCTTTGCAGCATTAACTGAACCCAAGCTTGAAGTAGACCAGAACATCATACCAATAGTACCTGCGTTAAACGCAGCTTGACCATCAGCAATTGAGTAGTTTGGCATATTACATCCACTCATGATTGCTTTCATTTGCTCTAACGTTGCAAGTCCTGCATCACCACCCATATTTACAGCTCCATCTTTAACCATTGGAACATTCTGAGTATGCATTAATGCTTGGTGGAACCAGTTACCTGTGATGTTCCAACCAAAGTATAGAGTTCCTTTACCTGCTGCTTCCAATTTATTACATGCTGCAATAACTTCGTCCCAGTTAGTTGGAATACTATCTACACCTGCTTCAGCTAATAAATCCATGTTATAATATCCAACTGGCGTTGATACAGAAAATGGTAATCCATAAACTTCACCACCGAATGTTGAAAGACTTAACATAGCAGAATGGTAACCATCTTTTTCAAAAGCTGCCTCTTTTGCAATAAATGGCTCTAAAGACTTTGCAATACCTTTATCAACTAGAGGTGCTTGTCTGTTAAGACCTTGCATCGTTACATCTGGTAAATTACCTGAAGTAGACTCTCTGAAGATTGTTGCAGTTGCATCCTCATAGTTTTCATAAGTTGCTCTAAATTTAACTTGAATATCTGGATGTGCTTTTTCAAACTCTGGCATAATAGCTTGAAACGTAACATCGAATAATCCTGAATAAGGATAAGCTACTTCTATTTCAATAGACTTAGCTGAATTAACAGAACCATAAAAACCGAAAGCTAATACGGCTGCCAATCCTGTAATTAATTTTTTCATTTAATCCTCCCGATTGAATATAATAATTTAATCTAACATGTAGTCTCAAAGGGTTACAATTTTATTACGAAAATATTACTAAAAAATAAGCTTATTTTTCCACAGCATTAAGAAAAATTAGAGAAAAACTGGTTTATTTACCAAGGTAGTGAAAAGGTTTTTACATTAGTAAAACTTTTCATTGCTTCAATAACACCCTCTTTGTAACCAAGACCTGAATCTTTAATTCCTCCAAAAGGAGACATTTCAATTCTATAACCTGGAACCTCCCAAATATTTACCGTACCAACATTTAAACCTTGAATATATTTTTTTGCTCGCATGAAGTTATTTGTACATACACCAGATGATAATCCGAATGCGGTTGAATTAGATATTTTCATTACAGCTTCATCGTCATTAGGCACACGAATGATTGGGATAACTGGACCAAATGTTTCTTCTAAAACTAATTCACTTTTAGGATCAACATGATCTACAACTATTGGAGGTAACAAAGCACCCTTTCTTCCAGGGTGATATAAAATTTTTGCGCCGTCTTCTTCAGCCATAGAAACTCTTTTATCAAAAAGTTCTGCAGCTTGAGCATTAACAACTGTACCTAAGTCTGTTTCCATATTCATAGGATCACCAAATTTAATTTTCTTTGCACGCTCAAGAGCCATTTCAACAAATTGATCTGCAATGGATTCTTGAACCAATATTCTTTTAACAGCTGTACAACGTTGACCAGAATTTTTCGTTGCTCCCGTAACAGCTAGCTCAACAGCTTTTTTAAGATCATCACCATCTAAGTCATTTAAAACAATTAATGGATCATTACCACCTAACTCAAGAACAGTTCTTTTGTATCCAGCTTGTTCAGCAATTAATTTTCCTACACCTACACTGCCTGTAAAAGTAATTAGATCAATGTTTGGATTTTTGATCATTTCTGATCCAATGTCTTGAGGCCATCCAGTTACAACTGAAAACATTTCGGGTGGCAGGCCTGCTTCATATAAAACATCGGCGAGTACCATTGCTGTTAAAGGTGTTAATTCTGTTTGTTTACATACAGTACAATTATTAGTTGCAATTGAAGGTGCAATTTTATGCGCTACCATATTCAAAGGATGATTAAATGGGGTGATTGCTGAGATTGCCGTTAAAGGTTCTCTTATGGTAAATATTTTTCTGGCTTTTCCATGTGGAGTTAAATCACAAGAAAATATTTCTCCATCATCATGAATACAAAGTTGAGCCGTTAATGAAAATACATCGAAAGCTCTTCCTACTTCGTATAAAGAATCTTGTTTTGAGATACCAAGTTCTAAAGTAATAATATCAGAAATTTCTTCTTTTCTTTTAACAAGTACTTCTGCAGCAGTTTGAAGAATTTTTTGTCTCTCATATCTTGTAAGTTTAGGCTGATAATTTGCAGCTATATCTAAAGCCTTTCTTGCATGCTCTGCAGTACCGGCTGGAACCGTTCCGATTACTTCACCTGTAAAAGGGTACTCAACATTTATTGTTTTATCTGAAGTAACTTTTTCTCCAGCAATACGCATTGCTTCATTAATCATTTTTTTGTGCATCATAGGGCTCCATTTATTGCATAATAAAATGCATCATAGTTATATAATTGTTTGCTAGTATCTAAGTTTTGTAATTTTAAATTTGATATGAATGGCACTTCTCTTTCATGGAGTCCTCCATGAGAACGTAAAGGTTCATTTAATCCAGAAAGATTGTGTTTATCTTCCGATGAACCAATAGTCATAAATTCTGAAGACATACATATAATATCTCCCATTCTATCAGGAGGTAAATTGTAAGTAGAGCATCCTTCATCTTTTGTTAAAACAACTTCTATATCTTTTATTTCTTTAATAGCATTTACAACTGAATCTACCTTGCTCTTGTCTTCTAAATAAATTGTTGCAAAAGAACCAAGTGAACCATGATGAACAACATATGGATCTGTAATTGGTAGGATGACTTTAGCCATGTTTGGTTCAAATTTTTTATCTAAATAATCTTGTAAAAATATTGCATTAGGTGAACCATCTTCTTTTGATTTTGGTTTCATTCCGTGATCTGCTGTGATGATTATAGAAACATTCTCATTATTTAAAAGACCAATATATTTATCAAACATTGCATAAAATTTATTTGCTGTTTCATTTCCCGGTGCATATTTGTGTTGAATATAATCCGTAGTCGATAAATACATAATATTTGGTTTAAACTCTTCAAGAAGTTTTACACCTGCAGCCATTACAAATTCAGAGAGTCCTTCAGAATATACTTCTGGCACTGGCATCCCCAACCAATCGTTTACATTATCTATACCATTGAGATCTTTTGTTGCTTGATCAGATTTTTCAGCAGAAAAACAAATAGCTCTCTCATCATCAAAACTTAATCCGTTTCCTAAAAGTGTTCTCAACTTGTCTTTTGCAGTAACAAGAGCAATTTTAGAACCAGAATTATAAAATTTTTCAAAAATAGTTGGTGCTCGCATATATTTTGGATTATTCATCATTACTTCTTCACCGGTCTCGGGTGTATAAAAGAAGTTCCCGCATATACCGTGAACAGAACTTGGTTGGCCTGTTACAATCGAAATATTATTTGGATTTGTAAAACTTGGAATAGCGCTGTGTACTAGTAGGTTTTCACCACTTGCAATTAATTTATCAAGGTTTGGTGTAAGATTTGATTTTGATGCTTCTTCGAGATACTCTTTTTGACTGCCATCAAGGCAAATCACAATAGCAGTTTTTGAAAAATTACTTGGATACTCTCTTTTATTAATTTCTAAGTTATCGGACACAATTTCATCTAATATATATTATTAAAAATAAGAATTTATAGTTATCTGCTAGTTAAACTCAATGATAATTTGAATATTTGTTAATAAAATTGAAATAAAACTGAAATAAATAGATTTAAAATATTCTCAAATTTAATAAAATTTTGTAGATTAAAGTTAACATAGAGGGGGAATGAGTGGGGACTATATCACTTAAAAATATTTCAAAGTCATTTGGATCTACACAAGTACTTAATAATTTGAATGTTGATATAAACGATGGAGAATTCTTAACATTAGTTGGTCCATCTGGTTGTGGTAAATCCACGTTACTTAGAATAATTGCAGGATTGGAACAACAAACTTCAGGTGATGTATTAATAGATAATAAAAATGTAAATAGAGTCAGAGCCAGTGAAAGAGATTTGGCAATGGTATTCCAATCATATGCTCTTTATCCTCATCTCACAGTAAGAAGAAATTTAGAAACTCCATTAAGACTTAGAGATTATAATGCATTTGAAAGACTACCCTTGATTGGTAATTTTTCTCCAAGCAAAAAAGAGAAAACAGAATCTATAAATCAATTAGTAAATAAAACTTCTGAAACTCTAAAAATTTCAGAACTATTGGATAGAAAACCAGGACAATTGTCAGGTGGTCAAAGACAAAGAGTTGCTCTTGGTCGTGCTATGGTTAGAGAGCCTGTTGCCTTTTTAATGGATGAGCCTCTTTCAAATTTAGATGCAGCTTTGAGAGTTCACATGCGTTCTGAACTATCTGAACTTCATAATTCACTTAAAACTACTTTTGTGTACGTAACACATGATCAAGCAGAAGCGTTAACTATGTCTTCTAGAATGGCAGTTATGATTGATGGAAATTTATTACAACTAGATACACCTCAAGAAGTATATGATAATCCTTCCTCATTAAGTGTAGCTCAGTTTGTTGGAAGTCCAAAAATAAATATATTTAAAGGAACTTCGGACTCAAGTGGGACAGTAAGTTTTCTCAACGTTAATTTAAAAAGAAAAAGTTCTGAAAGTAATACAGATTTACATATTGGTATTCGACCAGAACATTTAGAAATTACAAATGAAAGTAATGAAAATACATTTAGTGGAACAGTTGCATATAGAGAAAATTTAGGTTCAGATATTTTCTTTCATGTAAATATTGAAGACGGTTCAAATAAAATAATTGTAAGGGGCTTACCACAATTTACTCACCAAATTTCAAACGGTTCAAGTGTAAATATAAAAAGAGTTTCAGATAAAGCATTACTATTTAATCAAGCAGGAATGAGAGTTCAATTTACTAATGCATAATTCAAAAGCTCACATATGGTTTATTGCTCCAGCAATCATACTGATGATAATTATTTTAATTTTTCCTCTTTTTCTTGCAGGAGGAATTTCTTTTACTGACTATAATTTAGGAAACAAAACATTCGAGTGGGTTGGACTAGAAAATTATGACAAGATGTTCAATCGAAAAACATATGTCAAAATGATTTGGGCCACAGCGACGTATGTTATTGTTGTCGTTCCAATTTCTGTTGTACTTGGATTATGTGCTGCAATGCTTTTAAATTCACTAAGGTTTGGCGCTGATATATATAAAACAATTTTCTTTCTTCCAGTTATGGCAACTCTTCTTGCAATGGCAATTGCATGGGAATTTACTCTTCATCCAACATTAGGAATTGTAAATAGTTTTTTAGCAAATGGGTGTGGAGGAGTTAGGGAATTCATTCTTGGTTTTCATTGGATGCCGTGGGTAGACTCACAAGAAAGCTGGTATGCTGTAGCATGTGCAAACAACATGGATTTTCCATATTGGTTAAAACAAAAAAATACAGCGATTTGGACAGTATGTTTCATCGGAATTTGGCAGGCTTTTGGTTTTAACATGGTTTTATATTTAGCTGGCTTAACAAGTATACCAAGAGAGTTATACCAAGCAGCAGAAATGGATGGGGCTAAATCTACATGGGAACAATTTAAACTTGTTACATGGCCAATGCTTGGTCCAACAACGTTGTTTGTTGTGACTATTACTACCATTAGAACATTTCAGGTATTTGATACAATCGAAATACTGACCAAAGGTGGTCCATCAAAAACAACGTATGTCATGATGTATGCAATTTTTGAAAAAGCTATTCAACAAAACTTAACAAGTATCGGTGCAGCAATCACTGTTGTCTTTATTGGATTTATTCTTGTGTTAACGTTTTTCCAAAGATATGTCATTGAGAAGAGGGTTCATTATTAATGGAAGCTAAACAATATATTGGGGAAGGTTGGAAGCATGCAATCTTAATTATTGGTGCTATCGTAGTAATGCTCCCTTTTTATATGATGGTTTCAATGTCATTAAAATCTCAGCAAGAAATCCAATCAATTTCTGGTGGTCTCATTGGTGCGCAAGAAACTCAAACGTTTCCTGTATGTGTTAAAACTGGCTATTCAGAAGAAACATGTACAATGAAGCCATATCAATACAACTATTGGTTTGCTTTTGAAAAAGCTCCTATTCCTAGATACTTAATGAATGGTGTCATTGTTACTTTATCAATCTTCATCATTCAGGTTCTAGTCGCCTTACCGTGCGCGTATGCACTCGCCAAGTTACGGTTTTACGGACGAGAATTTGTTTTCTCGATGGTTTTATTTTGCTTGCTCATTCCAGTTCATGGAATTGCGCTTCCATTATATGTTATGTTGGCTCAGGCAGGATTAGTTGACACCTATTCCGCCTTGATACTTCCCTGGACCATATCGGTGTTTGGAATTTTTTTAATGCGGCAATTTTTTATGACTGTGCCCGATGAATTAATTGATGCCGCCAGGATGGACGGCATGGGAGAGTACGCAATCGTATGGAAAGTAATGCTTCCAACTGCAATACCAGCGTTACTAGCTTTTGCAATATTCTCAGTTGTTGCACACTGGAATGATTATTTCTGGCCTCGTATGGTAATAACAGGAAATAGAGATCTCTTTACTCCGCCGCTTGGTATAAGAGAATTCAGAGGTGGAATTGATAGTGATGAATTTGGTCCAATGATGGCTTCGATAGTTACTGTAACTGTTCCTCTTATTGTTGCTTTTATAATCGCGCAAAAACGATTTATTGAAGGAATTACTTTGACAGGCATGAAGTAAATTCTTATCTACTGATGACATTGTCAGTAAATTTTATTTTTATCTTAATTCTTGTATCTGCTCTATGTCATGCAGTTTGGAGTGCTATAATAAAATCAAGTAAGAACCCTTTATCGTTAATGGGTATAACATCTGTCTTAGAAGTTACTATTTTTTTACCTTTAACATTTACTGTTCCATTTCCAACTTTAGAAGTTTGGTATTTTTTAATTGCAACCGTTATCATTCATGTCTTCTACAGACTAAATGTTATCTACTCATATAGGTATGGTGATCTCTCTTACATATATCCAATTTCTAGAGGAAGTTCATGTTTGTTTGTAGCGATCATTAGTATTTTATTTTTAAGTTCTGATATTAGTGTTGCTGGTTTTGTCGGAATATTAATTGTTTGTATTGGATTATTTTTAATTTCTTATTCTAAAAATTTATCTTTTAACTTTAGAGGCTTTGCTCTTGCAATATCAACGGCTATTCTAATTACTGCTTACACTTTAGTTGACGGGGTCGGGGTTAGACTTTCTGAAAATGGTTTTTCCTATATTTACTGGCTCTTCACACTTAATGGAATACCTTTACTAATTATTGGTTTGATCTCTAAAGATGGTTTACGAAAAAGAGAAACATACACTTTTAGATCTGGGATTGCTGCTGGTGTCTTTGCAACAAGTAGTTATGCAATTGTTGTTTGGAGTATGCAATTTATAGAAATAGCTTATGTCTCTAGTATTAGAGAAATAAGCATTGTGTTTGCTGCAATTATTGGAATGCTTTTCTTATTTGAGAAGAATGCAAAATCTCGAATAATACCTTCTATTTTAATAGTGAGTGGTATTTCGGTTGTTTATCTTCAAATTCTATAAGGAAAAAATATAGACTTTTTGCACGAAAATTTTATATGGATTTTATGACTGAAGATATTTTAGAAGTAGATCCAAAAACCGAAACTATCTCTTGCGATGGTGGGGAAGATGGTTTAGGACATCCCGCAGTTTATTATACCTTCAATGATGAGAACAAAATTGTTTGTGGTTATTGTGGTAAAATATTTATAAAAAAAGAAGAGTAGAAATGTACAAAGAATCTTGGGGTCAAAAAAGAATTTGTCCAATGTGTAGTAAGCAATACTACGACTTAGGAAGAACGGAACTGGAATGTCCTGAGTGTGGTAAAGAAATTGAAGTTACTACCATGACTAGACCAAGACGTGGAAGAAAACCTGGAAGTACTAATGCTGCTCCTTTAACTAATCCTATTCCTCCAAAACCAAAAGAAAAAGATGATGATCTTGATATCGATAATTTGGATTTGGATAACAACGAAGACAATCTTGAGGATGATACTGTTTTATTAGAAGATGAAACAGAAATTGATCCAATAGCCGAAGGTATTAAACCTAAAGAAGACGGCGAAGAAGAATACTAGAATTTCAATAAAAATTTAGAAGATGTTTAAGGTACTACAAAACACTTGGGCCCTTTTTTTTGGCTTTGCTTTAATTAGTCTTGGTCACGGTTTGCAAGGAACACTTATCGGTGTTCGTTCTGTTTTAGAAGGTTTTAGTTTTTTTGCATCAGGACTTATTATAGCTGGTTATTACGTTGGATACTTAACTGGCGCGTTAACAATTCCAAGTTTTTTACAACGTGTTGGTCACATAAGAGTTTTTGCCGCTTTAGCATCGCTTGCCTCTATCGCTATATTATTACACTCAGTATTTGTGCATCCTTATTCATGGATGTTTATACGAATATTAACTGGTTTAAGTCTTGCTGGGATTTATGTAATCATGGAGAGCTGGTTGAATGAAAAATCAACTAATCAAACTCGCGGTCAATTACTTTCCGTTTATATGATTATTACATTTGTGTTTGTTGGAGCAGGGCAATTTTTATTAAATTTAGGTGATCCAGCTAAAGTTGATTTATTTATTTTAGTATCAATCTTATTATCATTCGCACTTCTTCCTATTCTTTTATCTTCAACAGAACAACCTAATACAGAAAGTCCTAAATTTTTTTCTTTAAGAGAATTTTATACTGTTTCACCTTTAGGTTTTGTTGGTGCCTTAGCAACTGGTTTATCGCATAGTGCAGTTTTTGGGTACGGTGCAATTTATGCATCATCAATTAATTTAAGCTTATTTGAAATTTCTTTGTATATGATGATTATAACATCAGCTGGTGCCCTATCTCAATGGCCTATTGGATATTTGTCGGATAGAATTGATAGGCGTGTTATTCTTATTGGTGTTTCTTTTATGGCTTCAGGTTTAAGTTTATTTTTTGTTTTTGCAAACTTTATGCCGCTAACATTATTCTTGATTTTTACTGGTCTTTTTTCAGTTGCATGTTTACCAATGTACTCACTTACGGTTGCTCATACAAATGACTTCTTACAACCTAATGAGATAGTATCAGCAAGTGCAACCTTTGGTATACTTATTGGTATTGGATCAATTATCGGACCTTTGTTTGTTTCTGGATTCATGGAAATTTTGGGAGCGGTAGGTTTTTATATCTATTTATTTTTAATACACGGACTACTAGGACTTTTTGGTTTGTATAGAATGACACAAAGAACAAAACCACGTGATCTTGAATCACAATACAATCCTTTACCACGAAATATTAGTCCTGCCGGTATGGAAATGAACCCCGTTACTGAGCCAACTGAGGACGAGTAAGTCTTTTAAATATTCTGTGAAGTAATAAGAGGATAATTATTCCCATATAAATGACTGGTTCAGTTTTATCAGCACGAACTAAAACATAAAAATGCATACTAGCCAGAATGGCTACTGGGTAAATTAAATAATGAATTTTCTTCCATAATTTAAAACCTAATCGTTTAATCATATTATTTGTTGAAGTGCTAGCAAGTGGGATTAAAAAAAGAAAACTTATAAAACCAAAAGTTATAAATGGTCTTTTTATAATATCTTGTATGATAAATTGCATATCTAAAAAATGATCTAAAACTATGTAAGTGGAGAAATGCAAACAGACATAATAGAAAGCAAAAAGTCCAATCATTCTTCGTAATACAACTATCGATTTTAAAGGTTTAATATTTGATAGAGTAGTAATCATAAGAGTTATTATTATTAATCTGAGTGCCATTAGACCTAACTCATCCATTAGTTTTTCAATTGGATTTACTCCAAGATTCCCAGTAACAAATTGGTACGCCCAGAGTAGGCTTGGAAATAGAATTAAAATAAATAAGACAGGTTTACTGCGATTAAAATTTCTTGTTGAAAACATTCATTAATAAAATTTAGTTAAATCTAAATCTTTGTAGAGATGCGCTACTTCTTTTTCATAGCCATTAAACATAAGTGTTTCTCTTCTTTTAAACTCTCCAATTCGTCTCTCTGTTCCTTGACTCCATCTTGGATGGTTAACATTAGGATTAACATTGGCATAAAAACCATATTCCCAAGGAGCTAAAGTTTCCCAGGATGTTTCAGGTTGAGTATCTAAAAATCTAATTTCCACAATTGATTTAATTGATTTGAAACCATACTTCCATGGAACAACTAATCTTATGGGTGCACCATTTTGATTAGGCATTTCATGGCCATACAATCCAGTTGCTAATATTGTTAGAGGATTCATTGCCTCATCCATTCGAAGCCCTTCTCTATATGGCCAAATAATTGTTCTCTTTTGCTGACCTGGCATTTCTTCCGGTCTGAACACAGTTACAAATTGAACATACTTTGCTGAGCTTAAAGGTTCAGCCATTTTTATAAGTTCGGATAACTGAAAACCTTGCCAAGGAATAACCATGGACCATGCTTCAACACATCTCAATCGATAAACCCTATCTTCTATTGTTACATTTGATAAAATTTTTTCTAAGTCAAATGTTTGAGGTTTTTTCACGAGACCATCTATTTTTATTGTCCATGGTCTAGGTTTAAAATTTCCAGAGTTTAAATGCGGATGTTTTTTATGAGTCCCAAATTCATAAAAATTATTGTACGTTGTGATTTCTTCGTAAGAATTAAGTTTGTCGTTTTCATTTAGATTTTTAGTATAAATTGAAAGATCACTATCGTGGTTTGCAAATGCTGATGAGGTAACCGTTGCTAGCATGGCGCTAGCTAAAGATCCCTTTATAAACTTACGTCTATTTAAATATGTCTTATAGGGTGTGATTTCAGATCCTAAAATTTTCATAATAATAATATATATCTTAAATATTAAAATTGAAGATTTGCTTTAATAATCTTAGCTTTTAAAATGGGAGTTATATTTATTTAGTATTTTTTCTGGCCATGTACTTTTGATAAATTCAAGAATAGACCAAACATCTTCATCTGATAACGCATCATTACCAAGCATTTTACCTTCATAATCAGGATTTGATTTTTTAAAACCATATTTAATGACATGAAATAATTGTGCAGGAGAGTGGTGCCAAGTATGCCCAGTGCCATTAAGAGGAGGTGCTCTTCTATGACCATCTTCATCTAACGATTTATCCCACTCTTCATGACCTGCTAAATTACCCATATGACACCCTGCACAATTTTCAGCATATAGTTTCATACCTTTAAAAATATCAACTTCTGCTGCATGAATACTATGTCCAATACATAATGTTATAAGTACCGAAATTAATTTAAGGGTTTGCATTCTATTTATATAATTTTTTAAATTTATATTTCATTACAAATCTGTCTTTTTTTTGATAGGATATATCTATGAAAAAATTTCTAATCGCATTTGCCATTTTAACTTCAATAATTGCACTTAACAAACATGCGTACAGTGAAAAAGTTCACGGTATTGCAATGCATGGAACACCAAAGTATGCCAGTGATTTTGAAAATCTAGATTATGTAAACCCAAATGCACCTAAAGGTGGGACGGTAAAATTTGGATCATATGGTTCTTTTGATAATCTTAATAGAGTAGCATTTAAAGGTTCTAAAGCTGCTGGACTTGGGTATGTTAATGATACGTTAATGAGAAGAGTATGGGATGAAGCATTCTCTCTCTATGGTTTAATAGCTGAAAAAGTAGAATTGCCTGAAGATAGATCATCTATAACTTTTTATTTAAATGCAAATGCAACCTTTCATGATGGCTCACCAATAACACGCGATGATGTATTGTTTAGTCTAGAAACGTTTCAAACAAAAGGTACTCCAAATCAGAAAAAAACTTATGGCAAAGTTATTAAAACTGAATTGATTGGAAATGATGGAATAAAAATGATTTTTGAAAATAATGAAGATAAAGAATTACCTCTTATTATTGCAGGCTTTCTTCCGATCATTCCAAAAAAGTTTTATGAAAATCTTGATGTTACAAAAACATTTTTAGATATTCCTCTAGGCAGTGGTCCATACCAAGTTGATAGTCTCGATCCAGGACGTCAAATAAAATACAAACGCGTTGAAAATTATTGGGCAAAAGATTTACCGGTAAATAAAGGTCTCTATAATTTTGATACAATTATTTATGATTATTACAAAGACTCAAATGTCTTAGTTGAAGCTTTTAAGGTTGGTGAATACGACTTTAGAAGAGAGTACAATGTTAAACGTTGGTTATCAGAATATGATTTCAAAGCTGTCCAGAATGGTGAAGTAATATTGACAGAAATGAATAACGATAGACCTGTTGGAATGAATGGTCTTGTGATGAATACAAGACGTGACATATTTAATAATAGAAATGTAAGACTTGCTTTAAGTTATGCCTATGATCATGAATGGATTAATAAAACGATATATCAAAATGCTTATGTGAGAACAGATAGTTATTTTGATAATTCACCATTAGCTTCTTCAGGCTTACCATCAAAAAATGAGTTAGAATTGTTGAATGTATGGAAAGATGAAATTCCAGCAGAGGTATTTACGGAAACATTTACTCCACCTATTACGGATGGCAGTGGTAATGACCGTAAAAATTTATTGAAAGCAAAAGAAATACTTGAAAAAGAGGGATGGTTTGTTGAAAATGGAAAACTGGTAAAAGATGGAAAAGAATTCAAGTTTGAGTTCTTGATTGTCAGTCCATCTGATGAGAAAATTGCCTTAGCCTATCAAAGTAATTTAAAAAAACTTGGCATTACAATGGACGTAAGAACTGTTGATTCATCACAGTATCAAGAACGTTTGTTAAGTTATGATTTTGATATGATTAAAAGATATTGGGGAGTCAGTTTAAGCCCAGGAAATGAGCAACAATTTTATTGGGGATCAGAAGTTGGTCAAAAAGATGGAAGCAGAAATTATCCTGGTATCAATAGTCCAGCAGTTGATGCATTAATTGAAAAACTAATTAGTGCAACAAATAGAGAAGAATTAACAACGGCGATCCACGCACTTGATAGAGTATTGTTATGGGGTCACTATGTTGTTCCTCTTTATCATAGCAACAAAGACAGAATTGCTTATTGGGATTTTTTTGAATACCCAGACGAAATTCCACTTTACGGAATTGTAATTGAGTCTTGGTGGATTAATAAAGATAAACAATAAAATAAGTAATCAAATATTTTTATGAGTCATACAAGAGCTAACATACTCATGTTAATTGCCTCACTTATATGGGGAACAGCTTTTGTCAGCCAAACTACTGGAATGGGAGCCATAGGTCCTTTTACTTTTAGCTTTGGAAGATTCTTTTTTGCTTTTTTAACAGTAATTCCATTTGCTATTTATCTAGAACAACAAAATATTGTTAAAATATTAAGTGATAGAAAAAAAGTTTATCTTTGTTTAGCTACAGGTTTTTTTCTTTTTGGTGGTATGGGTCTTCAACAATACGCTTTACAAAAATCATTAATATCAAATGCTGCTTTTCTTAGTACTCTTTACGTTCCCTTTGTTGGAATAATTTCAAGATTCATAATTAAAAAACAGGTACACTGGATTATCTGGATTGCCATTTTACTTTGTTTGTATGGATCATATCTTTTGTCCTCTAATCAATCAGTTGAAATTCAACAATCAGATTCACTATTGTTTATTGCAGCTTTGTTTTTTGCCTTACATATTATTTGTATCGATATTTTTATGAAAGAACTAAACAGTCCTTTTTTATTTGGAAGTATTCAG
Organism: uncultured Alphaproteobacteria bacterium; assembly: GCA_902587565.1. GTDB lineage: Bacteria > Pseudomonadota > Alphaproteobacteria > HIMB59 > CACPNW01. Next base: position 132,735 of record CACILT010000001.1, on the reverse strand, counting down.
TACTTTATTGTTTTTGTTTTATCTATGATCCTAGCTTTTATGTGGGAGGAACCAAAGCTCTCCAATATGCAAATTGAGTGGTTTGAAATTTTATACACGGGTATTTTTTCTGCTGGCATTGGATATACACTTCAAATTATTGCTCAACATAAAGCTAATCCTGCTCCTGCTGCTATTATTTTATCAATGGAGTCAGTCTTTGCTGCAATAGCAGGTTGGATACTTTTAAATCAAGTTTTAGACACACAAAAAATACTTGGATGCCTTGCAATATTTATTGGAGTCATTATAGTACAATTAGTACCAATAATTATTAAACAAAAATGAGTGATAAATTAGACGTAGTTGGAATTGGAAATGCTATGGTAGATGCCATAATTCCTTCCAATCAAAGTGAAATTGAAAAACATGAAATTAATAGAGATTCTATGAATCTTATAGATGAAAATTTAAAAAATAATTTGCATGAAAGTTATTCCATCAGAGAAATGGCTGGTGGAGGTTCCCTTGGTAACTCCATGTTTGGTATCACCTCTTTTGGCGGTAATGGAAGTTTTATTGGAAAAATTAAAAATGATGAAATTGGAGTATACCTTCAAAAAGATATGATCCGGGAAGGACTAAAATTTCCATTGGGATTTACATCTCCTGATATTTCAACTGGATGTTGTACAATTTTTGTTGAAGAAGATGGAACTAGAACAATGTGTACTTTTCTTGGTGCTGGAACATTAATAGGTCCTGAAGATATAAAAGAGGATGATATTAAAAATCATAAAATTGCATATTTGGAAGGCTACTTGTGGGACAATGAGAATGCAAAAAAGGCTATGAAAAAAATGGTGGATATTTGCAAAACTGATAATCAAAAAATTGCATTTACTTTATCTGATCTTTTTTGTGTTGATAGACACAGAGATTCTTTTAAAGAATTAATAACTGAGAATGTTGATATTCTTTTTGCTAACGAAGATGAAATCAAAGCAATGGCACAAACAGAAAGTTTTGAAGAAGGTCTAGAGTATGCAAAATCATTAAATATAATTGCTGCTATTACTAAAGGAAGTAGTGGATCAGTTATTGTTTCTGGTAATGACATCACTGAAGTTGCTGCAAAAAAAGTAGAAAAAGTTGTAGATACAACTGGAGCTGGAGATTTATTTGCAGCTGGTTTTTTATTTGGTTATTCTAAAGGTAAAGCAATGGATGAATGCGGTAATTACGCATCAATTGCTGCCGCAGAAATTATTTCTCATTATGGTGCAAGACCTTTAGTAAAATTATCTAGTTTAATTTAGCTAATAATTTATTTTTATTTTCATCATCGCAAAAAGAATATTTTATTGCGTTATGAGTAAGTGAAGTTAGCTCTTTTTCATTTAAGCCTAAATCTTCCATGACTTTATATTCACCGTTTATCGTTGCATTAAAAAAAGGAGGATCATCAGAATTGACTGTTACTTTTACCCCTTGATCAAATAATGTTTTCACAGGATGATCTATATAATCTTTATAAATTTTAGTTGCAATATTACTTGTTGGACAAGTTTCTAGAATAATATCTTTATCAATTATTTCTTTGACTAAATCAGGATCCTCTATTGATCGAACTCCGTGGCCTAATCTTGTTGGATGCAGAAGGTTAATAGCATTCCTTATATTTACAGGACCATCCCATTCACCTGCATGAACCGTAATTGGAAAGTTTTCTTTTTTTAACATATCAAATGTTTCAACAAATAAGTTTGGAGGAAAATGAAGCTCATCCCCAGCCAAACCAAAACCAACTAAACAAGGATGAGGATTATTTAAAACTTCCTCCGCAGTTCCTTGTACTGACTCTGGTCCTAAATGTCTGATCCCATTCATTATATAACGTGAAACAATTCCAAAATCCTCTTCAGCTTTTTTAGAAGCTTCATAGACTCCTTCAATAAATGAATGGTAAGTCATGCCTTTTTCTTTAGCATGAGTTGAGGAAATCATCGCTTCGACATAAAGAACATTGTTAGCTGCACAATCTTTTAGATATTCATACGTTAATTCAAAATAATCTTCTGGTGTATGTATGACAGAAGTAACAATGTCATATTTTTTTATAAAATCATAAAAATCATCCCATTGGTATGCGTACTTTGAACCAAACATTTCTTCAGCTATTTCATAGTTGTTTCGTTTGGCAAATTTTTTACATAAAGTTGGCGTTATAGTTGCCTCTAAATGAACATGGATTTCTGCTTTTTTGACTGAATTAAAAATATTCATATAAAAAAAATACCTATATAATAATAGTATGGAAGCAAGAATAAACAGAAGAAGCTTTGTTTTTGGCGCTAGTTGCTCTTTATGTGGTTCTTTGATTTTACCTTCTTGTACACAAGTACCATTAACAAATCGAAGTCAACTTAATTTATATGATAGCAACCTACCTATAATTTTAATGGGTGGTGGTGTAGCAGGTCTTCCAAAGATTTATCCTAATGAAAGAGCTCTTAATCAAGAAGTTGATAAAACATATTCAAGATTTTTATTAAAAGCTAAAGAAGATAAAATTCTTTTAGATAACACAGATGAATCAAAAAAAATTGAAGAAATCGGAAAGGAAATTTATACCTCTCTAGATACATTTTATATTAATAAGCGTGAAAAAAATCCTGTAGAAAATTTTAACTGGCAATTTGCTCTAATTGAATCTGATACAAAAAATGCATGGTGTATGCCTGGTGGTAAAATTGCTTTCTATACTGGTATACTTCCTGTTTGTAAAAATGATGACGGGATTGCTGCAGTTATGGGTCATGAAATTGCACATGCATTTGCTAGACACACAGTAGAAAAATTAACTCAAGCATCTATGATGCAAATGGCAACAATTGGAATATCGCGAAGTAAATATGCAGAACTTCTTAATAAATCTTTTAGAGTAGGAAATGTAGGAGGTAATGTTTACAACTCCGTTGTAAAGTATGGTATTTTTCTTCCATTTAGTAGAAAGATGGAAAGTGAAGCCGATTACTTAGGCATGGGATTTATGAATCTTGCTGGATTTAATATTAAAGAACCTGCTAAATTATGGCAAAGAATGATGGCGGGTCAAGAAGGGAGGGTGCCTGAATTTATGGGATCACATCCAAGTCCTGATAATAGATCAAAAAAGTTTCTTGAATGGGAAAGTGAAATTTTAGATAAATTTCCCCAAGTTTAATTTTAGTGTAATAGGTATTTTATGATTGCTGTTGAAGTTAAAGATCTTACTCATTCGATTAATAATAAAAAAATTTTAAATAATATTAATTTTAATCTCAATAAAGATAGTATCTCTTGTATTTTGGGACCGTCAGGTAGTGGAAAAACTACTTTATTAAAACTCATAGCAGGTCTTGAAAAAGTACAGTCAGGTAAAATTATTATTAATGGTGAAGAAGTAAGTAGTACTGCAAAACACTTACCTACAGAAAAAAGAAAAATTGGTTTTTTATTTCAAGATTACGCTTTATTCCCACATTTGACAGTAAAAGAAAATTTGAGATTTCCAACTAACGCTAAAAATTCAACTAATAATGTTGATGAAATTATTGAATTGATAAAATTACCTAATTCACTAGATAAATACCCACACGAGTTAAGTGGTGGTGAACAACAAAGAGTTGCACTTGCACGATCTATAATTTCACAACCCGATTTACTTTTATTAGATGAGCCTTTTTCAAGTTTAGATTTAAGCCTTCGAGAAGAAGTGAGGGATGATACGCTGCATCTATTACAAAAATCAAATGTATCGGTAATTATAGTCACTCATGATCCTTTTGAAGCAATGTTTATCTCAAATCATATAAATATTTTTGATAAATCAGGTTCGATTGTACAGTCAGGAACTCCGAATGATCTCTATAACAATCCAAAAAATTCATATGTTACAGGTTTTTTTGGTGAAACAAATAAATTTGAAGGTGTTGTTAAAGAATCTCACATTTACACACCGGTTGGGAAAATTAAAACCCCTGGAAATTTAGAAGGTGAGAAAGTTGTAGTACACATAAGACCTCAAGGTATAAAACTCAACAAACAACCAACACCAGTTAATGGAATTAAGGGAACCGTTATGGCGTCAAAATTAATGGGTTCATTTAGTTTTATCCATTTATCTGTGTTAGATAATAATAATGAAGTTGTTCATGTTCATAGCCACATGCCTGCTGACTTTAATCCAAAACAATCGTCTGCAGTCGAGATAGAAATTGATAATGATCAGGCTTATATATTTAAGAATTAAGTTTTAGTTTTTTATTGATTTAGTAATTGTTCTGTTAAGAAAAATTACCGGTCCTAATCCAGCAATAACTATAATTAGAGCTGCAAATGCTGACTCCTCCAACATTTCATCAGAGGCATATTGATAAACATAGGTTGCTAGTGTCTCAAAATTAAATGGTCTTAATAAAAGTGTTATTGGAAGTTCTTTTAAGATGTCTACGAAAACTAATATTCCTCCAACTAGTAAATTTGTATACAGCAAGGGTAATATAATTTTTCTTATACTTTTGAAAAAGCTAACACCCATTGTTCTTGATGCATCTAATAAGTTTGGATGAATTCTTGAAATACCTGATGTAATTGCTCCATTACCAACAGCTAAAAATCTTATACTATACGCAAATAATAAAATTATAAATCCGCCAACAGCATAACTCATACGAAAATAGATTAAATCATTAAGCCACCCAACAAATACAACTATTCCAACAGCAAGAATTGTTCCTGGAAAAGCATAACCAGAAGAAGCAAAAAATATTAAAATTTTTTGGAAATTATTTGATTTATATGCTCCAACTATAATCATTAATAAGGATAGCAACATAATGAATGATGAAGAAATAAATGCTAAAGATATACTTGATAGTGTTATTTGAAAAATTTCAAAAAAATTTATTATAGAATAACCTTTAATTACAAAATTCAATAAAATTGAAACAGGTATTATAAAACCAAGACTTAAAGGTATTAGGCAAATCAAAAACAATAAAGAATTTTTAACACCAGAAACTGTTTGGGTTGGTGTATAAGATGCGCCACTATATTTTTCATGAAATTTTCTGCTACGTCTTCCCAAATACTCTAAAGTTAAAAGTACTATAACAATCATAAATAGAATACTAGAAATCTGTGATGCGCCAGATAGACTATTCATTCCTAACCAAACATTAAATACTCCTAAGGTTAACGTTTCAATTGCAAAATAATCAACTGTCCCAAAATCAGAAATTGTTTCCATTAATACTAAGGCCAAGCCAGCAATTATACCTGGACGACCAAATGGAATAGCGACATTGAAAAAGGAATTCCTTCCGTAAATAGAACTAGTTTGAAAAAAAGATATAGGTGTAGTTATAAATGATGCTCTAGTCATTAAGTATACGTATGGATACAATACAGAAGACATTACCAAAATTGCACCTCCCATTGATCGCACATTTGGAAACCAGTAATCTTTTGAGCTCGTCCAACCAAATATGTCTCTTAGTAATGATTGAAGAGGACCAGCATATTCAAAAAAGTCGGTATAAGTATAGGCAATAATATAAGCTGGGACAGCAGCTGGTAATAATAACATCCATTCAAAAAATTTTTTCCCAAAAAAATTATATCTTGTCACTATCCAAGCAGTAGTCAAACCAAAGACTAAACTTAATCCTCCAACACCAAACATTAGAATTATTGTATTGGTAAGATATCTTGGCAAAACAGTAGAAAATAGATGTGGCCATAGTGATGTATCACCTAAGATCGCGTAATAAAATATTGAAAAAATAGGGGCGATAATTACTAAAGCAATTATCGCCACTGAATTAGACCATAAATTAAAATTTATCAAAACAGTTAACCTATAATTTACCAGCCTACTCTATCAATGATTTTCTGAGCTATGGGGGCAAGTTCTGCAAGTTTTTCAACAGGCAGTTTATCTTCTTTAAATTCACCCCATGATTTTAACTCATCAGTTAATTGCATATCTGGATTAACCGGATATTCATAGTTAATAGAACTGTAGAGGACTTGGGCTTTTGGTTGAGTCAAAAATTCAAGTAGTGCAATCGCGTTGTCTTTATTTTTAGAGTACTTAATTACACCTCCACCAGCAATATTTATGTGATTACCTCTATCTTCTTGGTTAGTAAAAACTAACTCTATTGAGTTAGCCCATTCTTTTTGTTCTGGATTCTTTTCATTAAATTTCATTTTTCCAAAATAATAGGTATTCATTACTGCAATGTCACAAACGCCTTCATAAATTGCTTTTGCTTGAGCTCTGTCATTACCTTCAGGTTTTCGTGCTAAATTTGCAACGATGCCTGCTGCCCATTCTTCAGCTATAGCTTCTCCATTTGCAGCAATTATTGAAGCTAAAAGTGATCTATTGTAGTCATGGCTGCCAGGTCTTGTACAAATTTTACCTTTCCATTTTGGATCAGATAAATCTTCTATTCTTTTAATTGAGTCTGTAGATACTCTTTCTTTTGATATTGCAACAATTCTAGCTCTCTTTGAAAGTGCAAACCATTTATTATTACTGTCTCTTAAATGATTTGGAATATTCATATTCAAAATATCTGAGTTAATTGGTTGCAAAATATCCTTTTCAACAAATTGGTTTAACCTTGCTATATCAACTGTTAATACCAAGTCAGCAGGTGTATCTTCACCTTCAGCCAAAACTCTTTCTAGCAATCCTTTTTTTGCATGTAAAACATTTACCTTTATGCCAGTCAATTTTGTAAATTCCTCAAAGAAAGGATCTATTAAAATTGGCTGCCTGTAAGAATAAACATTAACCTCTTTGGCAAACAAGTTTAGTGAAATCGTAGATGCAATTAGTATTAATAGTAATCTATAAATAATTTTCATATAACCTTCTTTTTGTTGTGGAGATAATAAATATCTCCACGTTCTATGATTAAGAATCTTATTAAAAATTAACAGAATACGAATGTAGATCTATATGAATTTTTTTTTAATATCAGTGTTGTTAAAATTCATAAAATTAGATTTATTCTAAATTTAAAGTTAAAAATGTTGGGGCCACTTTGGGCCCCTATCCAAACTACTTTATTGATATTAGTCTAGCTTTTTTTTCTTCTGGAATAATTCTCTCTAAATCAATCGCTAAAAGTCCATTTTTCAATTCAGCATCTTTAACTTTGATATCTTCTGAAATTGTGAACGATCTTTCAAACTGTCTTGTTGAGATTCCCTTATGGATTACACCATTACCATTTTCATTAACCACTTTTTCTTTAGGTTTATTTCTAACAGTTAGGTTGTTTTCTTTTAATTCAATCTCAATATCTTCTTTACTATATCCAGCGAGAGCAACTTCAATTTTATAGTTATGCTCATCAACTCTATGAATATTGTAAGGTGGATAATTTGTATTGTATCTTTCCGTAGACTCCAACATTCTATCAAATTCATCAAAAATTGAGTCAAATCCAACAGAGAATGGTCTTAGAGAATTCCAAACGGATAGGTTTCTAGTCATAATAACTCCTTTATTAAGCAAGTTTATTTTGTCCGCACCCACAATGGCATACAGACAATAATGATGTGGGGATGATTGTATTTAATTCAAGTCTTTATTATTTTTTTCTTATAAACGATAATCCATCAGATAATGGGAGAAGAGAGAATTCCACTCTTGTGTCATTTTGTATTTTTAAATTTAAATCGCGGATAGTTTTTGTTTGAGAGTCTTGTTTAGTTTCGTCAGCAACATCACCGTGCCAAAGCATATTATCAATAATTATTATTCCATTAGAAACTAATAGATTTAGCGACAGTTCGTAATAATTTGGATAATTATTCTTATCAGCATCTATAAAAATTAAATCATAACTTTGTTGACGATCTATCATGCTTTGCATTACCTCAACACCATCTCCAATAATCGATTCAATTTTTGAACTTATATTATCTAATTCCCAATATTTTTTTGCTAATGGTAAAAATTCATCTGAATTATCAACAGTTACAATTTTTCCTGATTCAGGTAGACCTCTAGCTAAAAATAAGGTGCTCATCCCTGTAAATCTTCCAATTTCTAAACAATTTTTAGCATTAGAAATTTTAGTTATCATTTCTAAAAACTGACCTTGTTCTTTTGCAATCTGCATTTGTGAAACACTGCCAAGTTTTAAAGTTTCATTTTCTAGTTCACTAATTATTTTATCTTCTCTGTAACCAACGGTTTTTAAATATTGAACAAGTGCTTCATTAATTTCAGTTTGGGTACTCATTAGTTTATGGTTTCAAATATTTCAGATAGTTTGTGAGTTTTTTTATCTGAAATGATGAAACAACTTTGTATTTTATTTATTAAATTATCATCTATATTTTTATATGAGTATAAACTTAATAAAGGAGTTGAGGAATTCACTTCATCACCAATATTGAGTACATTATCATATCCAACTCCGTAATCTATTTTATCGGTAACTTGTTTTCTTCCGCCTCCTAGTTCAATAAGTATAAGGCCTAATTCTCTGGTATGAATTTTTTCTATCCAGCCTTGTTCACTAGAAAATACATCTTTTCGAACTGAAGTATTTATTAAATCTTTTTCATAAGATGATAAAATATTTTTTGGTCCACCCAAGGCCGCAACCATCATTTCAAATTTTTCTGCAGCTAATCCATTATTAATAACCGTATTAATTTTATTATAAGCCTCTTCTTTCGAAATTTTATAAATGTTTACTAATAGCGAAGATATTAATTCATTAGTGATCTTTTCTAATCGGTGATCTTTAAAATCATTTTTAATATATTTTATGCATTCTAATATCTCTAGTGTATGACCAGCACTTTTACCTAAGACCTGATTCATATCTGTTAATATAGCTTCGCAATATAAACCTGCTCCTTTAGCGACTCTTACTAAGGAGTTGGATAAATCTCTTGCTATATCAATAGTGCTATTAAAAGATCCATTACCAACTTTTACATCAAGTACCAAAGATGAAAGACCGCTTGCAATTTTTTTTGAAAGAATAGATGATGTTATTAAGGGTAAAGATTCTACTGTACCTACAATATCCCTTATTGAATATAATTTTTTATCAGCTGGTGCTAAGTTAGAGGTTTGACCGATAATTGCACAACCAACGTCTTTTACAACTTTTTTAAAAGTCTCTAAATCAGGCTTTGTATTGTACCCAGGTATTGAATCAAATTTATCTAGGGTACCGCCTGTATGACCCAAACCCCTACCTGAAATCATAGGTACATACAGTCCACAAGCTGCAAGTATTGGTGCTAATATAACGCTCGTCTTGTCTCCAACACCACCAGTTGAGTGCTTATCACAAACCAGCTCAGGATCCACAATCTCAGACCAATTAAGTGTATCACCAGAGTTTGTCATCGCCTCAGTCAAACAAACAGTTTCTTCAGGCGTCATTCCATTTGCAAATATTGCCATGCTCATTGCTGCAATTTGTGCATCTGAAAAAGATCCATTTGTTAAACCGTCTACAAAAAAGTTAATATCTTCTTTTGAAAGATCTTGGTTATCTCTTTTTTTTCTAATTATCTCTTGAGGTATCATCGAATTGAACTTCTTGTATAAATTGTTTAATTAAATTTAAAACATTGTTCTCTGCTAAACTTGCATTCTCTAAAGTTTCTTGATGACTTAATTTTGTTTTATTCATACCAGCAGCTAAGTTGGTGATTACACTGATACCAATAACAGGAAGTCCGCAATGATTAGCAACTAAAACTTCTGGTACTGTAGACATTCCAACAGCATTTCCACCTATTACTTTTAAGGCATTAATTTCAGCAGGTGTTTCAAAGTTTGGTCCTGAGTACATACAATAAATACCTTCATAAATTTTTTGATCTATTTTTTTAGCGACTTGCATTAACTGATCTCTATAAAACTTATGATACCCATCACTCATATCATGAAAACGAGGGCCATACTCTTCAGCATTGGGTCCAATAAGTGGATTGAAACCACTCCAGTTAATATGATCTTTAATTGCCATTAGACTACCAGCTGGCATAGCTTCATCTAAACTACCTGCTGCATTTGTAACAACTAATAACTTGCACCCAATGTCCTTTAATACTCTTATGGGTGAAGCTAAGCTTTGAGGATTGTGTCCTTCATAAATATGGGATCTTCCATACATACAAACAACATTTAAAGTATTTATTTTTCCTAAAACTAATTTACCTGCGTGACCTTTTACAGTTGGCTGTGGAAAATCAGCTAACTGTTCATATGAAATTGATTCTTGAATATCTTTTTCTTCAAAAAAATTGGTTAGTCCACTTCCTAAAATTACGGCAATATCAGGTGAAGTATTATTTGTTATGTCTAGAAATTTTTTGGCCGAAGGTAGCATTAAAGATTCTCTGGGCCAAAAGAGTCTGGAAGTAATTCTTCGAGCGTAGATGTTTTCATATGACCATTTTCGTTACACATATGAATCTTAGTATCTAAAGTAGCAAATTCTCTTAACCTCTGTCTACAACCACCACAAGGTGAGCATAATAATTCACCTGAACCTATAACCACAACCTCTAAAATTTTTTTGTTTCCATTAGATATCATATTTCCAATTGCAGTTGCTTCGGCACACTGGGATTGAGGATAGGCAGCATTTTCAACATTACAACCAGTAATAATTTTACTATCTTCTGTTAGAAAAGCTGCTCCTACTTTAAAATTTGAATAAGGCACATGAGCTTGTTCTCTAACTTTTTTTGCAGCCTTGAATAAACTATCAAAATTTTCTGAAACCATATTCTTGTTTAACATGAAATTACTAAAAAAATTATTTATTTCTAAATCTTAAACAATTCTTGAGACAAATCAGGAAGTTCGTCTCCCCAAAAAACTTCTTTACGTAAAAATTCTGGATCTTGGTTAAAACAAATTGACATTGCAGAATTATAAACAGCCCTGGAATCAATAGTCGAATTTAAATCTCTTCCCTCAAACAATTCTTTCTTTTTTAGTCCAGGCCAATCCGTATAAACTTGAGATTTTTTTAACAAGCCTCCAGCCATTAGTATTGCACTTCCATATCCGTGCTCAGTTCCATAACCTCCATTTTGTTTTATAGTACGGCCAAATTCAGTAAGAGTAAGAATTAGTGTATTATCAAATGCTTGGCCAAGATTTTCATGTAAAATAGTAACAATTTTATTTACTTCTTCTAGTTCATCAGCATGCGCTCCATCAACACCTCCTTGAGCAGCATGGGTATCAAAACCATCTAAATCAAATACAGCAACTCGAGGACCACTTTGATCTTTTAATTGTTTAGCAGCTTCAAGAGCAAGTTTTTTTCTATCATCAGAGTCAGTAGCTATTTGCATAGACAATGGTCTTTGTCTAATTGTATCAAGTGTAGATTTAATTAGCTCGTTATGCTCACCCTTAAATTCATTATAAATTTGATCTATTAACTTTGTTTCAACGAAATCTGGTGATGGGAAGAAATTATTATTCTGTGGCACACCTCTTAATAAAAGTGGCATTGGTAAAGATATTGCCAAACCTTTTCCTATAATATTTGAAGCTAGTAAACCCCTACCAAGCCATCCTGTTTTTTCTTTATATGGAATGTGTGCTCCAGTTTCCATTAAATTTTGCCCATCAAAATGTGATCTGCCTGTGTAAGGAATATTTGTTGCATGAACAAATGCCGCTTGATTTTTTTGCCAGAGTTTATGGAAAATTTCTAATTTAGGGTGAAGACCAAAGTCGCTGTTCAAATTAAGAACGTCTTCCAGAATAAGTTTTTTTCTCAATTTTTTTAGACGTTTATCTCCAATAACAGGAATAGCTGTTAAACCATCCATTCCTCCGCGAAGTGATATAATAATTAGATTTTTTTTCTGCATTGAAGCAAAACTTATTTTTGGAAAATATCCAGAAAGAAACAATGTTGTTGATCCTCCAATTAAAAAATTTCTTCTTGTGCAGTTCATATTTTTAATACTCCTGGCAAATTACAAATGACTCCATACTTTTGACCTAAATCATAATCTGATGTGCCAAATTTAAAATTATCAATAAGTGATGCCATATTTTCATGATCTTCAAAATTATTTTTAAGACAAGATAAAATAAAACCATGGGATCTGTTTCCAGATTTAACAAGCATTGGAAGTTCAACTGAAGCAAACCAAAAGCGGCGTAATAATAATTCTGGTGATACCCAATCTACCTCCAAATCACTCCAACCATTAGGTTGTTTGGCACGATAAGGCGAATGACCTATTTCTCTAAGTATCCATGATAATTGTCTTTGCCTATTATTTGGCTTTGACTTAAAAGTATAATTCATTTTTTCAAAAGAAAGCGGAATATTTAAATCAAACATTCTAGATAATTGCATTAACCATATTTCAGGTAGATGAAATTTATGTGTATTCTCATTATATTTGTAAGCTTGCGTTATAACTGCTTTGTGAATTTCAATTAAGTTTCCATCGGATTTGTTCCATGCTTCTATTACTGGGTTTATCATTTCGTCTGTTGGTTCATCTGTAATAAAATGCCTACATAATTTTGTTGAAACAAATTTGATGCAGATTGGGTGTGTTGCCAAATCATGAATTACTTTAGCAAGTTCTCTTTTTGCGTCATTTTTATATTTAACTCCTAAAACAATTTTATCTCCTTTTTGATGCATTTCTTGATCAAACCATATATCACCAGTTTCTAAGTTTTTTCTATCCCATTTGTGAGCCCAACCTGTCATGATATAGGCTAACTGAATTACATCTTCCTGTGTGTATCCAGCATTTGGAGATACTGTATGTAACTCTAATAATTCTCTTGCATGATTTTCGTTTATGGTTTCTCCCCACTCCATTCCTTTTTTAGAATTGGGACCAAAAGATTCTGAATTATCAAGGTGATGAATCATACACCATGAAGTCGTTACTGACTGAACCATGTCTTCAAAAGTTTTAACCATGTTAGGTCTAATAATTTCACGTTGATAGGGTCCGGTACTAAACTCTGCTAGAAAATCTTTTTCACTTATTGCAAAATGATTTCCCCAAAAAAGCCAGAAACGCTCGAAAACAGGTTGCTTGGAATACTTTGTCTGAAAATGACGAATAGCATGTTCATTTAATTCAAAATATCTTTCACCAGTTTTTATTCTTAATTCATCTTTTGCTTTTCTATACGCATGTTTATCATTTTTAAATTTTTTTCTTAAAACTTCTCTATCTCCGTACACCCATTCGCCATATTTTTTTCTTAAATCTTTTTCTGTTGGGATTGTTCCAGGCCACAAGAGATCGGGTATGGTATCTAATTGATTTATTGCCCAATTAAGAGGATCTTTATCTGGTTTTTCATGTGGCGACAGGCCAAACGCTACTCGTCTATAAAAATTTAATGACATATATAAAAAAAAATAGTTTACATATATTTATAATTTTTAAAAATAAAATTTAATGAAAAATATACCTCTAAAAATTTGTGGCATAACAAATGTAAAGTCTGTTGAAGTGGCACATAAAAATAAAATAAAATCATTGGGTTTTGCAAGTAAAAATTTGAATGGACCAAACACAGTTAGTGATAAAAAAATACAATCATTAATTAAAGAATGTAAAAATTATAAGATAGAATCAGTACTTCTGACTCGGTATGTCTCTTTAGACAAGCTAATAGAACAAATAGATTTTACAAAACCAAAGACAATTTCATGTTCATATCATTTTCCCAAAAAAGATTTATTAAAAATAAAAAAAATATTTAGAAGATTAAAAATAGGTATTGCTATTAATCCAGAAAATTTTGATAAAAAGTACATTGAATCAATTAGAAAAATTGTTGATGTTATTTATTTTGATATGAATGTTTATAGAAAAAAGAGTATTAAAAAATATTCATTGAGAAAAAGTATTAAACAAATACAGTTTATAAAAAGTAAAAATATTCCAGTATATATTGGTGGCGGTATAGATAAAAAAAATGTTTCCAAGATTCTAAAACAAATATCGCCTTTTGGATTAGATATTTCTAGAAGCTTAAAAAATCAGAGAAATTTAATTTCTAAATCAAAACTCAAAGATTTTTTAAATCAAATTTCGGTAGGATAAACGTTTAATAATATATTTATTTTGCAACTCTTGCGATAAGACTTTTACTGATTTTTTTTCAAGCGGATGTCTAAAAAATGGATCAATATCAAGTATTGGATATAATACAAAATCCCTTTCAGCTGCTCTTGGGTGAGGAATTATTAAATTTTTTTTATTAAATATTTGTTTGCCAAAAAAAATAATATCCAAATCAATGTTTCTTGGACCATTGATAATTTTTTTATTTTTTTTTAATTTTTTTTCAATTTCATAAATATTATTTATTAATTCTAATGGCTGCTGGTTGGTTAATAGTTTTATTGCGGTATTAAAAAAATTACTTTGCGATTTGTATCCATAAGGAGAAGAAACATAAATATTTGCAAATTTTTTTATATTACCAATATTTTTTAACTCTCTAACAGCACACCGTAAATTAAATATAGCATTACCTAGATTTGAGCCAAGTGCGATTATTGTTTCAGTTTGATACACTTAGTGAGTCAGCTCCATATTTTTTTGCTACAGCTGTTTTATTAATTGTAATTTTAACTTTTTTAATTTTAAATTTTTTTTCAAGAACATTGGATGTTTTTATTATTAAATGCTCAAGAGTATGTGATTGAGACTCCTTTATGAAAGTTTTTAAATATTTTGTAATAGATGAATAATCCTTCACATTATTTATATTATTTAAATCTAGTGAGTTTTTAACAGGATAACTAAATTCTAATGTTACCTTTAACAACTGTTTTTTCTTTCGCTCTTGAGCAGTGATACCTATATTTGCACTGATGGATAAATTTTTAATTTCTACTTTGAACATAGTTTTTCAAAAATTTTTAATGATTGAGACGTTTCTTTTATGTCGTGAACTCTAAATATATCAACTCCCTTTTGATAACAATATAATGCAGAAGCGATTGAACCTCCCAATCTTTGATTTGTTTCACTCTTATCTATGAAGTTGATCCAGCTTTTTCTAGATGATCCTAATAATAATCCATATCCCTTAAACTTAAATTGATTAATTTTTTGCATGATTTCTATATTTTGTTTTAAATTTTTACCAAAACCAATACCTGGGTCAAACCAAACTTTGGATGAAGGAATTTTTATTTTTTCTAATTGTTTAATTTTCTGAAGAAATATTTTTTTAATATCTTGTACAACGTTATTATATGAGGGTATTTTCTTTTGCATAGTTTTGGGTGGCGCAGGTGTGTGCATTAAAATTAAACCAGTTTTAAATTTTTTAGTTAAAAAGAATAAATCTTCTGAGCCGCCGAAAACATCATTTATAATATGTGCTCCCATATTCAATGCATATTCTTGAGTTTCAATTTTATTAGTATCAACCGATATAATAAATTTATTTTTTGGTAATTTTTTTAATATGGGGTCTAATCTTTTAACTTCTTCTTTATGTGTTAATGGATCTGAGCCAGGTCTTGTACTTTCTGCCCCAATGTCAATAATACTTGCTCCATTTTTAACCATTTCTTTAATATTTTTTAGTGCATCTGAGCTTTTAAAACTCTTTCCACCATCACTAAATGAGTCGGGAGTAACATTGCATATTCCCATTACCGTTGGACTAATTAGTTTAAAATTATATTTCCCTAATTTCATTTTAATAATATTTTTGAATATTTTTTTGATAAAAAATTATATATTTTCATTGAAGACCTATACCAATTAAATTGTTTAATAAAAGAAATACTAACCACACCTTTGCCAGAACCTACTAAAAGTATTTCACTAAATTGATGTAAACTGGAAATATTAATATCTGTTCTATAAATTTTATAAGGTAGATTTTTAATTAAATATTCTAGAGTAATTCCATAATAATAGTAATTTTTTGGAATAAATAATTTATTACTATTTACAAAAATTAAATTCGTCGTAGAACCTTCTAAAATTTTATTGTTAAAGTAAAAAAGAATTTCTTCTTTTTGTAAGTTAATTTTTTTTTGTAAAGAAATTATTTTTTTGTACTGTAAGTTTTTGAAGTTAGGTAAAGCACGCTGGAATCTAAAAAACTTTGCAGTAAAATACTTATGATCTTTGTTTCTTTTACGTACAGATAATGAAATTATTTTTTTTGTGACTGCAATTCTTAATAGGTGGTCGTAATTTTTAATTTTAGAATATTTATTTAAGAAATTAGTTAAAAAATTTTTTGAAATCTTAACATCAATGCCAAAATATCTTAAATCTTTATTAAGTTTTTTTAAATGCTGATCAACTAAGATAAAATTTGGTTCTTTGCCAAAGAGTCTGATGGTTGTAAAGATACCCTTGTAACCCCAAAGAGAATTGAACTTGAGTAATTTAAAATTCTTAGCGTGAAAGGATTTTTTTAATAAGATATTTTCCATGTGGAGTTAAAAATGAATCTGGGTGAAACTGTAATCCATAGACTTTATTAATATCATCTTCAACCGCCATTGCTACATTTGTTTTTACACAACGCATTGTAATTATCATTGATTGAGAAACAAATGGTTCAGCCATTTTTAAAGAATGATATCGACCTCCTAAAAAATTAAAATTTTTTTTAAAAATTGATTTATCGTTAGTAACTTTAATATGACTCTGATAACCATGAAGGATATTTTTTTGTTGAACTATTTTAGCTCCTTCACAAAAAACTATTTGTTGAAAACCTAAACATATTCCTAATATTTTTTTCTTTCCTTTATATTTATTGTAAATCTTAGTTGTTGATGGATAATCTTTTGGTTCACCAGGGCCTGGTGAAAGAACGATGGTCGAAGATTTTTCTAGTTTTGTTTGGTCTATTTCATAATAATTTGAAACAAATGTTGGCTCAATACTATCTAGTAGATGAGCTAAATTGTATGTGAATGAGTCTTCGTGATCAATAAGATAAATCATTAGTTAAAAAGATCTAAAAGTGATTTAGCTTTAATATAATTTTCATTATATTCTTTTTTTGCGGTACTTCCTAAGATCACACCACTAGCAACTGATAATTCAATATCATTTTTAAAATTAAGTAGTGTTCTAATCATTATGTTAAATCGCATATCACCATTTGAATGTATAATTCCAAAACTGCCTGTATAAATATTTCTGTTAAATTTTTCTTTTCTATTTAGAAGTTGAATAGTACTAATTTTTGGACAACCAATGACTGAACCACCTGGCATTAAAGAAGAAATTATATCATGGTTACTCATTTTATTTTTTATAACTCCCTTAATTGTCGTAACGTAATGAAAAAGATCTCGATATTCCTCAACCTTTTTTAGTTTATCTATTTTTACAGATCCTGTTTTACAAATTTTAGACAGATCATTTCTTTCCATATCAACAATCATATTATGTTCTTTGGTTTCTTTTTCATTTCTTCTAAAGAATGTGAGAGCTTTATTTTTATTTAAATGTTTTGTTTTTCTTAATGTTCCAGCAATAGGTTTAGTTCTAATTGTGTTATCTTTTTTCAATATGAGTGTCTCTGGTGAACAACTTACAATATTATAGTCTTTTTCCCTTATAAGAAAACTTTCAGGTGATTCATTCATTTTCATTAACTTCCAAAAAAGATCAATAGAATTGATATTGCCTTTTTTCGAATATGTTTGAGCTATTTTAATTTGATAAGTTTTTCCCTGTTTAATATTTTTAGAGAAATCATTAAATATCTTAGAGTACTGCTTTAAAGATAAATTGAGATTAAACTTTTTATTTAACTGTAAATATTTTTTTGTATTTGTACTTATATTTCTAAAATTGGGTTTAATGCTTTTGATTATTATTTTTTTACCAATACTAATTTTGGTTTGTGGCTTGTAAAATACACCGCTATGAAAATTTTTAGATCGCTGTTTTGGAAACTTTATTCCTATATTTTCACAAAGAAGTTTATAACCAAAGAAACCAACATAACAGTTCAATTCTTCAATCTTAGATTTTTTTGATTTTGATTGGATATTAAGAAAATATTTTAGATTTTTTTTATTAATAATAATTCTTCTAGAAAAATCAGTATAGATGTCATAACCCTTATCAGTTTTATAAATTATAAGAGGTTTATCTGATTGATATAGTCTATTTAGATATTCTTTATTGTTCAGCACTTGATTCTATTATAATTAGGATATTTATATGAAAAGTTTTTTTACTAAAATATTCTTTTTTTGCTTAACAGTCACATGGTCTTTAGGTCTTTTTGCACATGGAACTATCATTTTTCCAAATGTAGAACATGGTGATGGTTACATTGATGTTAAGATATATGACTCAAAAGAGAGCTTTTTGGATGAAGAATTAGCAATTGAGAGCGTTAGAAAAAGAGTGCAAAAGGGTGAGGTTGTAGTTCCTTTGAGTAAGATACATGAAGGAAAAATAGCAATTGTTGCCTATCACGATGAAGATTCAGATGGAAAATTAAAGACTGGATTATTCTGGAGACCAAAAGAAGGTTTTGCCTTTAGTAATAATTATCAACCAAAAGGTCCTCCATCATTTGAAAAAGCCGCAATCATTTTAGTTCATGGCGAACCCGTGGTAATAGAACTTAATTATTAAAAATTATATTGATGTCATTAAAGTTACAAAACACATTAAGTGGTAAAAAAGAATTTTTTAAACCAGTTAATCCAGATCATGTAAGAATATATGCTTGCGGTCCAACTGTTTACAATTTTGCGCACATAGGTAATGCGCGTATGGCAGTTGTAAATGATTTATTAGTCCGTGTATTAAAAACACAATTTAAACAAGTGACCTATGTGTCTAATATCACTGATATTGATGACAAGATTATAGAAGCTTCTAAAGAAACAGGTGAGGACATAAGTGTTATCACAAATAAATATACAGAGATTTACAATAATGACATGAGTGCACTTGGCGTTAATCTTCCTGATATTCAACCAAGGGCAACTGATCATATTAAAGAAATGATCGAGTTAATAAAAAAATTAATTGATGAAAACAAAGCTTATGAAAAAGAGGGGCATGTTTTATTTCATGTGCCAAGTTTTGATAATTATGGAATTCTTTCAAAAAGAAATAGAGATGAACAAATAGCTGGAAGCCGTGTTGAAGTAGCGCCGTTCAAAAAAGATCCAGCAGATTTTATTTTATGGAAACCATCTCCCTCACCCTTACCTGGTTGGGATTCACCTTGGGGATTTGGAAGACCAGGATGGCATTTAGAGTGCTCCGTTATGTCAGAAAAATCATTAGGCCTACCTTTTGATATCCATAGCGGTGGTATTGACTTGGTGTTTCCGCATCATGAAAATGAAATAGCACAAACTTGTTCCATCTCTGAAAATAAAGATCCTAAAGATTTTGCAACTTATTGGTTTCATAATGGATTTGTTAATGTTGAGGGAGAAAAAATGTCAAAGTCAATTGGCAATATTAGACTCGTTCATGATCTCAATAAAAAATACAAGGGAGAGGTTTTGCGATTAACATTGTTGTCAGCTCATTACAAACAGCCATTGAACTGGACAGAAGAAATCATTGAACAAAATAGCAAAATGATAGATCGACTTTATAGAGTTCTATTAGAGCTCTCAGAAGTTGAAATAGTTTCTAACTTACCTTCTGATTCTATAATGGAATCATTTTTAGATGATTTGAATACACCTAAAGTCATTGCAAAACTTAATGAAGAAGCAAATGATGCTTCATCTGCAACTGATGAAAGAAAAAAAGAAATCAAAAAAAATCTTCTTTCTGCCGGTAAAATATTAGGTATTCTTGAAGATGATCCAGGAAATTGGTTAGGTTATAATCAAAAAGATACTGAAAATACTGAAGAAATTGAAAGGTTGATAAATGAACGTAATGAAGCTAGACGCAGTAAAAATTTTAATTTGGCAGATACTATTAGGGACACATTAAAAGATAAAGGCATAGAAATAGAAGATACTGATAAAGGAACGATTTGGCGGAAATCTAGATGAGTGAAAAGATAATAATTACATTTCCAGATGGAAATAAAAAGGAAGTTGATAAAGGCATCAATGGTCTTGAATTGGCATCGCAAATTTCTAAATCTCTTGCCAAAGAATCAGTTGCTATAAAAATTAATAATGAGATAAAAGATATTAGTTTACCTATTAATGGTGATTCATCTGTATCGATTTTAAAAAGAGATAGCGAGGAAGCACTTGAATTAATACGACATGATTGTGCTCATGTAATGGCAGAAGCTGTCCAGGAATTATTCCCCGGAACACAAGTTACAATTGGTCCAGCAATTGAAAATGGTTTTTATTATGATTTTGCAAGAGATGAACCTTTTACTGTTGCAGATCTTCCAAAAATTGAAAAGAAGATGCACGATATCATTCAAAGAAATAAAAATTTCATAAGAGAAGTGTGGTCTAAAGAGGAATCGATAAAATATTTTAAAGACAAAGGTGAAGACTATAAAGTTGAACTAATTAATGATCTGCCTGATAATGAGGAAATTAGTATCTACAAACAAGGTGATTGGTTAGACTTGTGCCGAGGCCCTCATATGGTTTCAACAAAACAAATTGGTAAAGCATTTAAACTAATGAAAGTTGCTGGTGCTTACTGGCGAGGTGATTCATCTAATGCAATGTTAACAAGAATTTATGGAACTGCCTGGGCAACAGAAAAAGATCTTGAACAACACCTTTTACAAATTGAAGAAGCAGAAAAAAGAGATCACCGAAAACTTGGAAGAGAAATGGATTTATTTCACTTTCAAGAAGAGGCTCCTGGAGCGGTGTTTTGGCATCCTAAGGGTTGGACATTATTCCAATCGCTAATAAATTATATGCGAAACAGACAAGACAGAGCAGGTTACGTAGAAACTAATACGCCAGACATGATGGATAAGTCTCTATGGGAAACGTCTGGTCACTGGGACAAATTTAGTGACATGATGTTTAGAACTGAAGCAAAAGACGATAAAATTTATGCTATCAAACCAATGAATTGCCCTGGTGCTGTAGAAATTTTTAAACAAGGATTAAAAAGTTATAGAGACTTACCATTTCTATTATCTGAATTCGGAAAAGTACATCGTTATGAACCATCAGGTGCTCTTCATGGATTAATGAGGGTGAGAGCATTCACACAAGATGATGCGCATATATTTTGTACAGAAGATCAAATTACACAAGAGAGTAAAACGGTATGTGATTTGATACTTAGTATCTATAAGGACTTTGGTTTCGATAATGTTAGAATTAAATTTTCTGACCGTCCTACAAAACGCGTAGGGGATGATGCTATTTGGGATAAAGCTGAGGCTGCATTAATGCAGGCCATGGAGGCAACAGGTCTTGAGTATACACTTAACCCAGGAGAAGGTGCATTTTACGGTCCAAAATTAGAGTTTGTTTTACGTGATGCAATTGGGAGAGACTGGCAATGTGGAACACTGCAAGTAGATTTAAATTTACCTGGAAGATTGGGAGCTACTTATATTGGAGAAGATGGAAATAAAAAAATACCAGTCATGTTGCATAGGGCTCTATTTGGTTCCTTAGAGAGATTCACTGGCATTCTAATTGAACATTATGCAGGCCATCTTCCCTTTTGGCTTTCACCATTGCAAGCAGTAGTTGCTACAATTACATCTGATACTGATGAGTATGCATATGAAGTACAAAAAGCATTGGTATCAAAAGGAATTAGGGCTGAAATAGATACACGTAATGAAAAAATTGGTTATAAAATACGTGAACACAGTAATAGTAAAGTGCCAGCAATTATTGCTGTTGGAAAAAAAGAAGCCCAAGATAAAACAGTGTCGGTTAGAAGAATTGGCTCATCTGAAACAAAGGCCTTTAAATTAGAAGATATTGTTACTAGCTTATCTAAAGAAGCAAAATCACCAATAGAATAAAAAATGAATAACATGCAAGGCAAATTTCCAAGTACAAGACTTAGACGTAATAGAATGAAAGAATTTTCTCGTCGTTTAATTGCTGAAAATACACTTAGTGTTAATGATTTAATCTTGCCTCTATTTGTATGCGAGGGAAACAAGGTTGATGATCCTATTAATTCGATGCCTGGTGTAAGCAGATACTCTATTGATAAACTTTTAAGTGAAGTAGAGAAAGCTGTTAAATTTAATATTCCTGCTATTGCAATATTTCCGCAAATTGAAAGTGACCTTAAAAATTCTGAGGGAAGTTTAGCCGTAGATGAAAACAATTTGGTGTGCAGATCAATTAAAAGTATCAAAAAAGATTTTCCAAATATTGGTATTGTATGTGATGTTGCGTTAGATCCTTTTACGGACCATGGGCATGATGGTTTAGTTATAAATGATAAAATAGATAATGATAAAACTTTGGAGGTTTTGGAACAGCAGGCTCTAGTCCAAGCGAATGCTGGTTGTGATGTAATCGCCCCGTCGGATATGATGGATGGAAGAGTGGGAAGAATAAGAACTGCATTAGATTCAAACAATTTAGCAGATACCCTTATTCTCTCTTATGCCGCAAAATATGCGTCGGGTTTTTATGGACCTTTTAGAGATGCTATAGGTTCTGGTTCTAATTTGGGTAAAGATGGTAAATTAACATATCAAATGGATCCATCAAACAGTGATGAAGCTATTAGAGAAGTTGGATTAGATATAAGTGAAGGTGCAGATATGGTAATGGTTAAACCTGGTATGCCTTATCTTGATATTATTTCTAGAATAAAATCAGAATTTAAAGTTCCAACTTTTGCCTACCAAGTATCTGGTGAATATTCGATGATAAAAGAGTCAATTAATAAAGGTTGGCTTAATGAAAAAGTTGTAATGGAATCTCTTTTATCTTTTAAAAGAGCTGGGGCAAATGGTATACTGACTTACTTTGCATTAGAAGCTGCTGAAAAATTAAAAAATGAATAACATTCAATTTGAAAAAAGAAAATCTATAGAACAAGTTGAAGAGTCAAATGAGCTTGCTCCGAAATTTGATTCAAATGGTCTAATACCCGTTGTAACAACAGATTTTTCATCTGGTGAACTACTTATGCAAGGTTATATGAATGAAGAAGCTTTTAAAAAAACTATAAGTTTGGGTGAAGCTATTTATTTTTCTAGAAGTAGAAATACCCTTTGGCACAAAGGTAAAACAAGTGGATTAACGCAGAAGATAAAAGAAATAAGAATTGATGATGATCAAGATTGTGTTTGGTTAAGGGTTGATGTCAAAGGTGGTGCTAGCTGTCATGTAGGATATAGATCATGTTTTTATAGAAGTATTCCATTGGATAATTCTAGCTCTAAAGTTGTTCTTAAATTTGAAGAGAAAGAAAAAGTTTTTGATCCTGAAGAAGTATATAAAGGTGCCCCAAATCCTACTAAACTATAATGTCAGACAAATTAAAGTTTATTGAGACTAGTAAACTTCCAACAGATATTGGGGAGTTCACTGTACATGCCTTTACAGATGAAAATGAATCTAAAGATCATTTAGCAATATGTATGGGTGACTTGCTTACCGATGAGCCAGTTTTATCAAGAATTCATTCGCAGTGTATTACAGGGGAATCTTTTTTTAGTATGAGATGTGATTGTAGATTCCAACTAACTGAATCATTAAAACAAATTGCTCAAAATGGAAGAGGGGTTATTTTTTATCTTCAACAAGAAGGAAGAGGCATTGGTCTTTCAAATAAAATTAAAGCATATAGTTTACAAGATAAGGGACTAGATACAGTTGAGGCTAATCATCAACTAGGTTTCAAAGATGATGAGAGAACATATGAAAATATTGCTGGAATGGTAAAATATTTAGCAATCAAAAAATTAGATTTGATGACTAATAATCCAAAAAAAATAAAAGCGCTTGAAGATATGGGTATCAAAGTAAATCAAAGAATTCCTATTTTCTCAGACAGCAATAAGTATAATGAAAAATATATCTCAACTAAGAAAAGTAAACTTGGTCATTTAATCTAAGTGGAAGCAGATAATTTAATTAAAAAACTCAATATGATCAGTCATCCTGAAGGAGGGCATTATGTTGAAAATTTTAAGAACAACAATATTAGTCAAATTTATTACCTATTAAAAAGGAATGAAAAATCACATTGGCATCGATTAACTAAAAATGAAATATTACATTTTTATTCAGGAGATCCTCTAGAAGTTTTCACATCAAATGACGGGGTTAATTATGAGGTTTTTTCTTTAGGGTCAGATTATAATTATATTTACACCGTAACAGCAAACACATGGTTTGCAATGAGATCTTCTGGTGCTTTCAGTTTAATTGGATGCACTGTCGCACCTGCTTTTGATTTTGATGATTTTGAACTTGCACCTGCGACGTGGCGACCTGAAAATTTCAAAATTGAGTTATAGTTTTCACTTTTCTTTAATTTAAATTCTTTATATATTAGTATTAAATAACGGAGGTTCCAAATGGATGCAGAAAGTAAATGCCCTGTAATGCACGGAGCAATTACAAAAAATATGGGAGAAGGTACATCTAACCGCGAATGGTGGCCTAATCAACTTAACTTAAACATACTTCATCAACATGATCGTAAATCAGATCCAATGGAAGCTGGGTTTAACTATCGAGAAGAGTTCAAAAAATTAGATTATGCTGCATTAAAAAAAGACCTCCATAATCTGATGACTGATTCTCAAGATTGGTGGCCCGCTGATTATGGTCATTATGGTGGTTTCTTTATTCGTATGACATGGCATGCTGCTGGAACTTATAGAACTGGTGATGGTCGCGGTGGTGGTGGAACAGGAGCTCAACGTTTTGCCCCGTTAAACAGTTGGCCGGATAATGGTAACTTAGATAAGGCAAGAAGACTTCTTTGGCCAATAAAGAAAAAATATGGAAATAAAATTAGTTGGGCTGATTTATTTATTTTAACAGGTAACGTTGCAATTGAATCTATGGGAGGTAAAACTTTTGGATTTAGTGGTGGGCGCCCTGACATTTGGGCACCAGAAGAAGATATTTACTGGGGCGTAGAAGAAGAATGGTTACAAAATAAAAGGTATACTGGAGATAGAATTTTAGATAATCCACTTGCAGCAGTGCAAATGGGATTAATTTACGTAAACCCTGAAGGACCGGATGGAAAAGCTGATCCTCTTGCTAGTGCAAAAGATATAAGAGAAACCTTTGCAAGAATGGCAATGAACGACACTGAAACTGTAGCACTAACTGCAGGTGGACATACTTTTGGTAAAGCACATGGTGCTGGTGATCCAGCTCTTGTAGGAGCAGAACCAGAAGGTGCACCGTTAGAACAAATGGGTTTAGGCTGGAATAACTTGCACGGATCAGGTGTTGGTCGTGATACGACAACAAGTGGTATAGAAGGTCCATGGACACCTAATCCAACTCAGTGGGATAATGGATACTTTGATATGCTTCTTGGTTACGAATGGAAGCTTGTTAAAAGTCCGGCAGGTGCTCAAATCTGGCATGCGATTGATCAAAAAGAGGAACACATGGCTCCTCAAGTTGATGATCCATCAGTAAAAGTTCCTACAATGATGACAACAGCAGATATGGCAATGCGTGAAGATCCTGAATACAGAAAAGTATCAGAAAAATTTCACAAAGACCCAGAATATTTTGCTGATCAATTTGCTAGAGCTTGGTTTAAACTTCTACATCGAGATATGGGTCCAAAAACTAGATATATGGGGCCAGAAGTTCCAGAAGAAGAATTGATTTGGCAAGACCCTGTGCCTCAAGGTCATTCAAACTACGATGTTGAAACAGTAAAAGCTAAAATTTTAAGTAGTGGTTTAACAACCCAAGAAATGGTTGAAACTGCTTGGGCAAGTGCTTCTACATTTAGAGGATCAGATATGAGAGGTGGAGCTAATGGAGCAAGAATTAGACTTTCTCCTCAAAAAGATTGGGAAGTTAATAAACCAGAGCAATTAAAAAAGGTTCTTGGTATTCTTGAGCCTATCGCGAAAGAAACAGGAGCTTCAGTAGCTGATGTAATTGTCCTTGCTGGTAATGTGGGTGTGGAACAAGCAACTGGAATGGAAGTGCCTTTTACTCCAGGTAGAGGTGATACCACTCAAGATAAAACTGATGTTGATTCATTTGCAGTTTTAGAGCCAGAAGCAGATGCTTTTCGTAATTATTTAAAAATGAATTATGATGTTACTGCTGAGGAATTAATGTTGGATAAGGCACAACTATTAGGGCTAACTGCTCCTGAAATGACGGTACTTGTTGGTGGTATGAGATCTTTAGGTATTAGCTCAGATCAAAGAGGATTATTTGTTGATACAAAAGGTAAGTTAACAAATGATTTTTTTGATAAGCTTTTAGATATGGGTGTTAGTTGGAAGCCTACTGGTAGTAATTCATATGAAGCTACAGATAAAATTACAGGTGAAAAAGTAAGAACTGCATCTAGAGTAGATCTTGTATTTGGTTCTAATTCTCAACTAAGAGCGATAGCAGAACTTTATGCAAGTGATGATAGTGAAGAAAAGATGAAAAAAGACTTCATTAAAGCTTGGAACAAAGTGATGAATGCTGATCGTTTTGATTTAGAACAATAAAAATAATTTAAATTAATTTAAAAGTGGAACTTAGAGTTCCACTTTTTTTATTTTGGCATATTGGTTGCCCCAGTTTCTAATGAAATTATTTTGCCATCTTTATATTTGTATACTGCCATCACAGCTTGTGTGTTGCCATCTTTAAAAGTAACGAAAGAGTGATGTATCCCAATCTCGTCATTTTCATATACAATTCTAGACTTATCATCGTTAATGTCGTCACTCATAGCCCATCCTATGACGTCGGACTTTGATAAAACATTACCACTAGAATGCATTGTAAATTTGAAATCATCGTGGATAATTTCGTTCATTCCTGCTTCATCTTTTTCATTAAATACCTTCATGTATTTTTCTAGTATTGACATATTTTCTCCTAGTATCAGTAATTTATATAGGAATTTTTTTTAAATAAGTATTTAATTATCTTTCTTTAATGTAAGGTTGTCCAATAGCATTAGGCGCAATTGCTTTTCCAACAAAACCAGCAAGCAATACTACTGTTAATATATATGGAAGTGCTTGTATTAATTGAACAGGTATCTCACCAATTGCTGGTAGCTCAACACCTTGCAATCTGATTTGAAGAGCATCAGTGAATCCAAAGAGTAAGCAAGCAATTAAAGCTGTTTTAGGGTGCCATTTTCCAAAGATCATTGCTGCTAAAGCTAAGTATCCTCTTCCCGCTGACATTTCTCTAAAGAAATTTGCATTAACGGCAGTTGATAAATGAGCTCCCGCAAAAGCAATTAACACTCCATTGATTGCTAGTGCTTTATATCTCATGGTAAAGACATTGATTCCAGCAGTATCAACAGCACTTGGATTTTCTCCAACTGCTCTTAAACGCAAACCAAAGCTAGTTTTAAATACTATCCAAAAAACTAGTGGAACAGAAAGATATGCTAAATATACAAAAACATAATGACCACTTAATATATCACTATAAAGTGTTCCAATTACAGGAATGTCTCTTAGTGCGTCAGCAAAAGGAAGATGAATTTCTAAAAAACGCTGATCTTCATTTAATGTTGGTGTTAGACCTGCTTGCCCAAACCAGGCAGCTGCTAAAGCAGTTGTTAATCCAATAATTAAAATATTTATAGCAACACATGATACTACTTGATCGCCTTTATGTGTTACCGAAGCAAATCCATGTAACATTGATAAACATACACATACAATTATAGCTAACAATAAACCTAACCAGGGATTACCTAAATAGTAAGAACCAACAGCTGCTACAAAGGCGGCCATAAGCATTTTACCTTCTAAACTAAAATCTATTACCCCAGATCTTTCAGCAAATATACCAGCCATTGCTGCAAAAACTAAAGGTGTAGATATTCTTAAAGTAGAATTAATTAAAGAAGCAATATCAGATAAAAATTCCATTACGCATTTACCTCTCTATTGAGTCTTCTAACAAAAAAACTTTCTATTTGTGGTCTGAAAAGATTTTCTAATGCACCACTAAATAATATTATTAATCCTTGAACGGCAACGAACATGTATCTAGTTATGTTTGGCATTTCGAATGTAACTTCTGAACCTCCTTGGTATAAAATTCCAAATAAAAATGCTGCTGGTAAAATACCAATCGGATGATTTCTGCCCATTAGTGCAACTGCAATTCCTGTAAATCCATATCCTGCTGGAAAGCCTGCTTGAATTTTATGGCTTACACCAAGAATTTCATTGACGCCAAGTAATCCTGCTAAACCTCCAGAAATACACATCGCGATAATAATATTTTTATGAGGTGATATACCTGCATATATTGCTGCTTGAGTATTGTGTCCTACTGCTCGCATTTCATAACCCCATTTAGTTTTCCAAACTAAAAACCAAACAAAGAACAATGATGCAATTGCTAATAAAAAAGTCAGGTTAAGAGGTGAATATCTTATTTTTATTCCAAGAATTCCAGAGAATGCTTCAAAACTTGGTAACCAGATTTCTTCTGGTAGCTTCACCGTATGTGGTGCCATTTGATTTGTATCTCTAATCACATCTACAAGTAAGAAAATCATTAAAGATGAAGCAATAAAATTAAACATTATTGTTGTAATAACAACATGACTTCCTCTTTTTGATTGAAGATAAGCAGGTATATAAGCCCATGCTGCACCAAATAAAAATGCACCAAAGATTGCTAAAAGCCAAACGATTGGAACAGGGAGAAAACTTAAATTTATTGCAACTAAAAAAACACCTAGGCCGCCTATGTATGCTTGACCTTCTCCACCAATATTAAATAGTCTACAATGGAAAGCTACAGCAAAAGCTAGTCCAGTAAAAATAAAATTTGTTGTGTAATAAAGTGTATAAGCAAATCCTTGGATGTAACCAAATGATCCATAAATAATTAACTTAACAGCCTCTATTGGATTTTCACCTGCAATAAAAACAAAAAGTCCTGAAACTAATAACGCTAATGTTAAATTTACTAGTGGAACAATAACATTAGAGACCCACCACGGAACTTTTGATTTATCGACTACAATATTACTCATTATGCAACACCTGCCATTAGCAATCCTAACTCACGATCAGTGACATTTTTATTTTCCTTTTCTCCAACAATTTTTCCATCAAACATAACGATTATTCTGTCAGATAAGGATAGGATTTCATCTAACTCAACTGATGCTAATAGTATTGCTGCACCTTTATCTCTCATATCAATAAGACGTTGATGAATAAACTCGATTGCTCCAATATCTACACCTCTTGTTGGTTGCCCCACTAAAAGAACTTTTGGATTTTCATTAAGCTCTCTACTCAAAATAATTTTTTGTTGATTACCTCCTGAAAAATTAGATGTTATTAAGTTTGGAGAATTAGGTCTAACATCATATTCTTGCATAACCTTATTTGAATATTCAGTAATTTCTTTATTGTTCAAAATTGCAGATTTTGAATATGGCTCTTGATCATGATAACCAAAAATTAAATTTTCATGTGCCTTGAAATCACTAATTAAACCCATTCTTTGCCTGTCTTCAGGTACATGCGCTAAACCTTTTTCTTTAAGCATTCTTGGGTTTAAGAAATTATTCTGATCAGAAATTTTTTCACCAAATAATTCAATACTTCCAGACTCTACTTTTCTAATTCCAGAAAGTGCTTCTAATAATTCAGTTTGTCCATTCCCAGTTACACCAGCAATACCCAGAATTTCTCCTGAACATATTTCTAGGTTTACATCTTTTACACGTGTTACATCTAGATCATCCTTGACTGAGAGATTATTAACTTTGAATATGGTCTCCCCTTTTTTTATTTCTTTTTTATCAACTCTAAGTAAGACACTTCTTCCTACCATCATTTCGGCTAGTTGTTCTTTGCTTGTATCTTCAGTTTTTGTATGCCCAACCATTTCCCCTTGGCGCATCACTGATACTTCACATGTTAAATCCATTATTTCAATTAATTTATGCGTAATTAATACTATGGTTTTCCCTTCATCTTTTAATGAACGAAGAATTTTAAATAATTCATCAACTTCTTGAGGCGTAAGAACTCCTGTTGGCTCATCAAGAATTAAAATTTCTGCTCCTCTGTATAAAGATTTTAATATTTCTACTCTTTGACGAAAACCTACAGATAAATCTGAAATAGTGGCATCAAGATCAATATTAAAATTATATGTTTTACATAATTTTTCTAAATCTTCTTTTGCCTTTTGTAATTTTTCTCCAAATACTGTTTCACCTTCAAAACCAAGAATTATATTTTCGAGTACAGTAAAATTTTCTACCAACATAAAATGTTGGTGAACCATTCCAATGCCGTTTATTATTGAATCTCTTGGTGAACTTAAGTTAATTTCTTTTCCATTAATTTTAATTGAGCCTGAGTTAGCTTGATAAAGACCAAAGACTATACTCATCAAAGTAGATTTACCTGCTCCGTTTTCTCCAATTATGCCGTGAATTGTTCCTTTATTTATTTTGAGATTAATATTTTTGTTGGCCTGAACATGACCAAATGATTTATTTATATCCGTTAATTCTAAGATAGGTGAGACCATAAATTATTTATTAATCTTTGGTCTCACCAAATATTTATTTTAGTATCTACTCTTGCGACCAGTCAGCAACAACTAGAGCACCGCTCGCAATATCAGCAGCAGCAGCATCTGCGGCAGCGGCCATTTCAGATGTTACCATTCCATCTTCAGTTGCATAACCAACCATTCCTTCTGAAAGACCAAGAATGTTTATGCCAGATTCAAATCTGCCTGACTCAACATTTTTAGCTTGCTCAAAAATCGTTAGATCTAATCTCTTTAACATTGATGTTAACATGTTACCTGGGTGCATCCAGTTTTGATTAGAGTCAACTCCGATACCCATAATGCCAGCATCAGCCGCAGCTTGAAGAACACCAATACCTGTTCCACCAGCAGCTTGGTATACAACGTCAGCGCCACCATCAATTTGAGCTTTTGTTAATTCTGCACCTTTTGTTGGGTTATTCCATGCTTCGTTTGTAGTTCCAGTCATATTAGCTAAAACAGTTATATCTGGATTTACATATTGTGCACCTTGCTCATAACCGCCTTGGAATTTTCTAATCAGAGGAATATCCATTCCACCAACGAAACCTATTGTTCCACTTTTAGAAGCCATAGCAGCCATCATTCCAACTAAGAAAGAACCTTCATGTTCTTTATAACAAGCTTGATAAATATTATTATTTGGATCGTCTAACCAACAAACATCAACTGCAACAAATTTTATATCTGGGTAATCAGCTGAAACTGCTGCAACTGCATCAGCTTGAGCAAATCCCATTCCTACGATCATTGTTGCTCCTCTATCAGCAATCTTACGCATACCCTGCTCGATCTGATTGTCGTTTGCAGATTCAAACTCAATCATACCCCAGCCAAGTTCATTAACAACTCTCTCAGCTGTATTGAATGCTAACTCGTTAAATGATTTGTCAAATTTTCCACCAGAGTCATAAACAACTCCTATCGTGTTTGCGAACGCACTTGAAGAGAAGACAAGAGCGAAAGAAACTGAAAAAATACTTAAAATTTTCTTCATACCAAAAATCCCCCTTAAATATGAATTATAGATATCCCATTGATAACATTTTCTTGATAAAAAAATGCATTAAAAAATGAGATTATGGGTAAATAATAGGATTTTTTATGGATAACTTCAAGTACCCATATACCTATCACCTGCGTCACCTAAGCCCGGTACAATGAACTTATTTTTATTCAATTTAGCATCAATGTTGCAAGTGAATATATGAATGCCTTTTTGCTTCTTTTGAATATTTTTGATACCCTCAGGAGCAGCTAGCAAAGACACTAAAAATATATCTTTAATATTAACGCCTTTGTTTTTTATTAAATTGATTGCAGCAATTGAAGAATTACCTGTCGCCAACATTGGATCTAGAATTAACACTTTTTTATTTTTAACTCTTGGAAGTTTAAAGAGGTATTCTACAGGTTCATAAGTTTGTTCGTCGCGGTACAAACCTATGTGACCTTTTTCAGCTTCCGGTAAAAATTTTGCAAACCCCTCAAGTAACCCTAAACCGGCACGTAAAATTGGGACCAAAATTATGGGTTGACCCAAGGCTGTACCACTCATTTTTTTTAAAGGTGTTTCAATTGTTTGTTTTTTAAATGGAACATATTGAAGAACATCAGAAGCAATGAGGTAGCTTATTTCATTCATAGTTTGTCTAAAAACAGTATTTGATGTTTTTTTATTTCGTAAAATTGTTAATTTGTATTGAACGAATGGTGATTTAATTACTGTAATCATATGCGATTACATATATAGAAATCCCACTAAGAGCAATGCGGTTATCAATTTATTTTTTAACATTAGTGTTTTTATCTAGCTGTACAACTATTGAGGTTGGAAGAGAAGTCGTTAAAGTTGGGGCGGTAGTAAAAGATAAAGTTGAAGAAACTATTATAAAAAAAGAACCAGAAATTATTGAAGATAAAACTATTGTTGAAGAACAACAAATTATAACTGAAGAAAAAGAAGAGGAAAAAACTATAGTTAAGGAGCAGCAAAAAATCGCAGAAATAAATTTCATGGGAAAACAACTTGCTGAGATTAAACAAAAACTGGGACAGCCTAATTTAGCACGATCTGATGGCTCGGTGCATATGATGCGATATGATAGTAATTCATGTAGGTTGTTTATCTTCTTTAATATAAACTCAAATATTAAGAGAGTAGAATATTTTGAATTTCGAGACTCTTTAGGAGAGCTTATAAATACAAAGAACTCGATAGAAGAATGTTATAAAGAATACGACTTTACTAGCTAATTTCAACAAGCAAATCTTTGGTTTCCACATTATCACCAGATGCAACATTAATTGATTTGATTGTTCCACTTTTATCAGCGTTTATTGTAGTTTCCATTTTCATAGCTTCGATCACTAGTAACTTATCACCTTTAATCACCTTACTACCTGATTGAACAAATATTTTAGCAACTTGACCTGGCAAAGGAGATCCGACATGATCCAAATTATTATCATCTGCTTTAGCTCTTTGTGTAATATTTTTTGAAAATTCTTTATTTTCTATATCTATTGTTCTTGGTTGTCCGTTAATTTCAAAAAACACGGAGCACTTTCCATTACTATTAACTTCACTTTTCGCTAAATATCTTAAGATAAGGTTTTTTCCTTTATCAATTTCTATCGTGTATTCTTTATCTTGTTGAGGACCATAAAAAAATAATTCTGTTGAAAGAATTGATGTATCACTAAACTCCTTAAAGTGATCAACATAATCTTTAAAAACTTTTGGATACATTAAGTAAGACGCTAGATGTGTTTGATTAATTTTTATCCCTATTTCATCTTCTAAATTTATGGCTTCTTTATCTAAATCAACTGATTCTAAAATTTCCCCAGGTCTTTTTGTTAAAGGTTTAGTATCACCAAGAACTTTCTTTTGTAGTTCTTTTGGAAAGCCTCCTTGAGGTATACCAATCTCCCCTTTAAAAAATTCGATTACTGAAGCAGGAAAAGAAATTTCTTTTTTTGGATCTAACACATCTTCTTTGGATAAATCATTAGCGATCATATAGAGCGCCATATCACCTACAATTTTAGAAGAAGGTGTAACCTTAACAATATCACCAAAAAGTTGGTTTACCTCTGCATATTTATTAGCAACCATTCCCCACTTATCAGTTGTAATTCCTAATGATCTTGCTTGTTCTTTTAAATTTGTAAACTGACCGCCAGGCATTTGGTGAAGATAAACATCAGAACTTCCACCTTTAAAATCAGTTTCAAATGCATGATAATTTTGACGCACTTGTTCCCAGTATAAAGATAGTGTTCTTATAACCTCTTCATCAAGTTTTGGGTCTTGATGATTTTGTTTCATAATAGATACAATTGAGCCAAGCGCAGGTTGTGATGTTAATCCACTCATCGAGTCAATTGCAAGATCAACGATATCTACTTTTTCTTCTATAGCAGCTAGAACTGAAGCTGATGAAGTACCAGATGTATCGTGAGTATGGAAATGAATTGGAAGATCGGTTGTTTGTTT
This sequence comes from uncultured Alphaproteobacteria bacterium, assembly GCA_902587565.1. Taxonomy (GTDB): domain Bacteria; phylum Pseudomonadota; class Alphaproteobacteria; order HIMB59; genus CACPNW01. The sequence goes on along the minus strand of CACILT010000001.1, from coordinate 98,511 downwards.
AATTTCATTAACTAATTTTTTTATAGCATTAGGTTTTGCTAATCCCGCCATATCTTTAATAGCGATAATATGTGCTCCTGCTTTTTCTAAATCTTTAACAAGATCAATATAATATTTTAATGTATATTTTTTCTCATTTGGATCAGTTACATCATTTGTATAACAGATAGTTCCTTCACAAATTTTATTTTGATTGCGTACTTCATCAATTGCAACACGCATATTATCAATTAGGTTTAATGAATCAAAAACTCTGAATATATCAATTCCAGCTTCTGCTGATTGTTGAATGAAATGTTTAACAACGTTATCAGGATAATTTTTGTATCCAACAGCATTAGATCCCCTAAAGAGCATTTGTTTAAGAAGGTTAGGAGCCCTTTTATTTAATCTCGCCAATCTATCCCAAGGATCCTCTTTTAAAAAACGCATCGATGTATCGAAGGTTGCGCCGCCCCAACATTCTAATGAGAACAAGTTGCTTAAATTTTCATTATAATATTCAGCAATGTTAATAAGATCATCTGTTCTCATTCTTGTAGCAAGAAGTGATTGGTGTGCATCACGCATCGTTGTATCAGTAATTAGAGTGTAGGGTGTTTCTTTTATTTTTTTTGCAAATTTTTCTGGACCTAAAGTTTGTAAATCCTTTACGTAATTATTTTTTTCACTTTTAGTGTTTGAAATAGGAATTTGAACTTCTACAGTCGAATTATTACTGACTCTTCCAAATACATCATTATGTCCATTTACAATTATATTACCAAGATAAGATACAATTTTTGATGCTCGATCTTTTTGAGGATTATAAGCATAGAGCTCTTTTTTAGTATCCACAAAATTGGTATTGTAATTTCCTTCAAGGAAATCTTTATTGTTTATAAGAGACTCAAGAAATACTAAATTTGTTTTAACACCTCTAATTCTAAATTCTCGTAAAGCCCTATCCATTCTTTTAATACAGTCGTCTTGATGCTTTGCCCAAGTTGTTACTTTTACAAGTAGAGAATCATAATACGGTGTTATGATCGAACCTGAAGAAGCATTTGCTGCATCTAGCCTCACTCCAAAACCAGCAGCTGATCGGTAAGTCATTATCTTCCCATAATCTGGCATAAAATTATTAAGCGGATCTTCGGTTGTAACCCTACATTGAATAGCAAATCCATTGAGATGAATATTTTCTTGTTTAGGAAGAGCTGGATGATTGCCAATTTTTTCACCTTCTGCAATTTTAATTTGAGCTTTTACAATATCAATACCAGTTACTTCTTCTGTTACTGTATGTTCAACTTGAATTCTTGGGTTAACTTCAATGAAATAAAATTCGCCAGATTTTTTATCAAATAAAAATTCAACAGTTCCTGCGCCAAAGTATTTAACTTGTTTGGCAATTTTAATAGCAGCGTTACAAATTTCTTCTCGAGTTTTATTTTCAAGAAAATGTGCAGGTGCTCTTTCAATAATCTTTTGATGTCTTCTTTGAAGAGAACAATCTCTTTCAAAAAGATGTATGATATTTCCGTGTTTGTCACCTAAAATTTGAACTTCAATGTGCGCAGCATCTTCTAAAAATTTTTCTATAAATACTTCATCTTTTCCAAAAGCTTTAAGTGACTCACTTTGAGCAGTTGTAATTTGATCTATTAATTCGTTGCTTGATCTAACAACACGCATTCCTCGACCGCCACCGCCCCAACTAGCTTTGACAATTACTGGGTAACCAATTTTCTCAACTTCTTTTTCAACACTTTTTAAATTTTCTTTTGTTACAAGAGCAGATGGAACGGTGCCTACCTTTGCTTCTTCTGCAACTTTTTTAGCTTCAGTTTTATTTCCAAATCTTTTTAGTATTTCTTTACTGGGGCCAATAAATGTTATGTCATTTTTTTCACACTGCTCAGCTAGTTCAGGACTCTCGGATAAAAATCCATAACCAGGATGAATTGCATCAACCTTTGCATCTTTAGCAATTTTAATTATGGAGTCTATGTCCAAATATGCTTGTATTGGACCTTTGCCTTCACCAACTAAATAACTTTCATCCGTTTTAAATCGGTGAATAGCAAAACGATCTTCTTTAGAATAAATAGCAGCTGTTTTAATACCAGACTCTTCAGCAGCTCTAAAAATTCGGATAGCAATTTCACTTCTGTTTGCTGCTAAAATTTTACCAATCTTTTTCATCAAGCCACCATTAAATAAGGATTATTACTTAATATTTTTTCGGTGATGCATCTATATGTTCCTTACTAAATTAGCAAGAGATCAAAGGAAATTTGCCATTTTTTAGGATTTGGAAGCAATTATAAATTGATAATAAAATGCAAATTATCGCTTTAATATCTGTGCACATATGTCCCTTTATCAGAAAGGTTATTTTATATTAATGTCAAATTATGAATTCATTAAATGAAAATATAAGACCTTATCAAAGCTGTTCTAAATCAGTCTTTTTAGTTTTAGGAATTATTTTTATAAGTTGGATTTCAATATTCTCTATTTTTCTTGTTGTACAAGGTGCATGGCCTGTATCTATATTTCTTGGACTTGAATATCTGATAATTTTTTATTTAATCCGTTTATATTTCAAAGAAAAAAATATTAAGGATGAAATTAACATTAATCAAAAAGAAATATCTATAAGAAAATATAAAGGTGATAAACTTTTACATTCATCTAAATTCAGCACTTATTGGTCAAAAGTTTTTTTTTCAAAATATAAAAACACTTCCAAGTTATCAATAAGAGAATCAGATAAAGAAACTGAAGTTGCGACTTTCTTGCATGCTGATTTAAAGAAAAGTTTGTACTTAAGAATTAAAAGACACTTAAGCTATTATTAAAATAACATATCATTCATATTGAAAAGACCTGTTTTCTTTTTAGAAATAAATATAGCTGCTTCGATGGCCCCATCTACAAAAATTGATCGGTTATTAGCTTTATGAACTAAATCAACTCTATCATTGGTACCAATAAAACTTACTGCATGTTCACCTGCAATTTCACCGCCTCTTGTAACAGAAAAGCCAATGTCACCTTTTTTTCTAGATGATAGTTTTTTTGTACGATCTAAAACTTTTGATTTATTTAATTTAGTTTTTCTTCCTTCAGCTGCATATTCACCCAGAGATAATGCAGTTCCAGAAGGAGCATCTTTTTTATGTTTATGATGAGTCTCTGCAATTTCAATATCATAATCAGTATCTTTTAAAGCTGATGCTGTTTGTTTTACTAAGTTAAATAGTAAGTTAACGCCCAAACTCATGTTAGAAGACATGAGTATAGGTATTTTTTTAGAATAACTTTTTACTTTCTTTTTTTGTGCATCCGTCATTCCGGTTGTGCCAATAACAGCTGCTGTTTTATTCGCAGAGGCGATCTTAAGATTATCTAAAGTAGACTCAGGTGTTGTAAAATCAATCATGACATTTGAATCTTTGATTAACTGAGCTGCATTAGCTGTAACTAATTTTGCAGAGTGTATACTTGAAACTTCTTTTAGAGGTTTATTTATATCTTTATGTTTTTTGTGTTCAAAACCACCGACAAATTCTAAATTTTTATTTTGTAAAATTTGTTTCGATATTTCCTGACCCATTCTGCCAAGACAGCCTGCAACTACTATTTTAATTTTTGCCATAAAAACTTCTTATACTTTGGTGATTGTAAGTTGAAAAGAAATTAAGTTAAATCTTCCCAGACTTCTTTTAATTTTGAGAAAAAACCTTGCGATTTTGGACTATGTTTTTTTGATGTCCCGCCTTCATTTTCAAACTCTCTCAAAATATCTTTTTGTTTGCTATTTAGATTGACTGGTATTTCAACGTTTGCTTGCACATACATATCACCCCTTCTACTTTGTCGAAGTATACTCATTCCTTTGCCGCGAAGTCTAAATTGTGTCTCAGATTGAGTTCCCGCTGGAATATTAAGCCTAGCTTTTTTTCCTTCAATGGTTGGAACCTCTATTTCACCGCCTAGAATAGCTGTTGTTATGGAGATTGGTATTTCGCAAAAAAGATTTTCTTCTTCTCTTTCAAAAAGTTTGTCCTTTTGAACTTCAACAAAAATATACAGATCTCCATTACCCGCACCTCTTTCACCTGGCTCTCCTTCACCAGCTATACGAATTCTTGTACCTGTATCAACTCCAGCAGGTATGGTAACTGAAATTGTTTTCTGTTTTTTAATATTTCCAGTTCCAGAACATTTAAGACATGGATTTTTTATACTTGAACCTTCTCCACCACATGTAGGGCATGGTCTTTCAATAGAAAAAAAGCCTTGTTGTGATCGAACTTTACCTGCGCCACCACAAGTAGAACAGGTACTTGGTCCAGATTTATCTGCGCTTCCTGTTGCTGCACAAGCATCACAACCAACATAAGTTGGAATTCTTATTTGTGGTTTCTTTCCAGTAAAAGCTTCGAATAGTGAAACGGACATATTGTAACGAAGATCACTTCCTCTTTGAGGCCCTCGTCTTCTTGATGATTGTCCTCCAAACCCTCCGCCAAAGAACTCTTCAAAAATATCAGAAAAGCCACCTGCAAAATCTCCAAAGCCTTGCGCGCCACCCATACCTCCTTGTTTGAAAGCATCGTGTCCATATTGATCATAAGCTGATCTTTTTTCTGAGTCTTTAAGAACTTCGTAAGCGGCTGCTGCTTCTTTGAATTTTCTTTCGGCAGTTTTATCATCCTTGTTACGATCGGGGTGATATTTCATGGCTTGTTTTCTATAAGCTTTTTTTATTTCATCATCGCTGGCATTTCGTTGAACGCCTAATATCTCATAGAAATCTTTATCAGCCACATCTCCTCCTTATAAAAATTATGGAGCGTTAATCTTTTTTATCTTCGTCTACTTCTTCAAATTCAGCGTCTACAACCTTTTCATCTTTTGTATTATCAGCTGATGGTTCAGCACCAGATGGATCAGGTTGAGGTCCAGCACCTTGTGGGTTTTGTTTGTAAATTGCTTCACCCATTTTTAAAGATGATTGAACCAGTGCTTCAGTTTTAGATTTTATAGCTTCTAAATCCTCACCGTCTTTTACTTTCTTAAGCTCTTCAATATCTTCCGTGATTTTATTTCTATCAGCTTCTGGAATTTTATCTCCGTGCTCTTTTAAGTTCTTTTCAGTTTCATTAATTAAACTATCAGCATGGTTTCTTGAATCAACAGCTTCTCTTTTCTTTTTGTCAGCTTCAGCATTTTCTTCTGCCTCTTTGACCATTTTTTCAATCTCTTCATCTGATAATCCACCAGAAGCCTGGATCTTGATTTGTTGTTCTTTACCAGTCGATTTGTCTTTAGCAGAAACGTTTACAATACCATTTGCATCGATATCAAAAGTTACTTCAATTTGAGGCATTCCTCTTGCAGCAGGTGGGATACCTACTAAATCAAATTGACCTAGTAATTTGTTATCAGCCGCCATTTCTCTTTCACCTTGAAAAACTCTAATAGTTACTGCACTCTGATTATCTTCAGCGGTAGAAAATACCTGACTCTTTTTTGTTGGGATAGTTGTGTTTTTATCAATAAGTTTTGTAAATACACCACCAAGTGTTTCTATACCAAGTGATAATGGTGTAACATCAAGTAATAAAACATCCTTAACATCACCTTGTAATACTCCAGCTTGAATAGCGGCACCCGATGCAACAACTTCATCAGGATTAACACCTTTGTTAGGTTCTTTACCAAAGAAATTTTTTACTATCTCCGTTACTTTTGGCATTCTTGTCATACCACCAACTAAAATAACATCATCGATTTCAGCAGCTTGTAAACCAGCATCTTTAAGTGCCATTTCGCAAGGTTTTAAACTTTGGTTTAAAAGTTCGCCTACGATGGCTTCGAGTTTTGCTCTAGATAATTTAATCGTTAAATGTTTAGGACCAGATTGATCAGCTGTTATGAATGGCAAGTTAACTTCTGTTTCAGTTGAGCTTGATAATTCAATTTTTGCTTTCTCAGCAGCTTCTTTCAAACGTTGAAGCGCGAGTTTATCTGAGCGTAGATCAATACCATTATCTTTTTTGAATTCGTCAGCAAGATAATCAATAATTTTAAGATCAAAATCTTCACCGCCAAGATGAGTATCGCCATTGGTTGATTTAACCTCAAAAACACCGTCACCAATTTCTAAGATAGAAATATCGAATGTACCTCCGCCTAGATCGTAAACAGCAACAGTACCAGTTTTCTTTTTATCCAAACCATATGCTAACGCTGCAGCAGTAGGCTCGTTAATAATTCTTAAGACTTCTAGTCCAGCTATTTTTCCAGCATCTTTTGTTGCTTGTCTTTGAGCATCATTAAAATATGCAGGAACTGTTATAACTGCTTGTGTGACAGTGTCTCCTAAATAAGACTCTGCAGTCTCTTTCATTTTTTGTAAAATAAATGCACTAATTTGACTTGGGCTATATTTATCTCCACGTGCTTCTACCCAAGCATCACCGTTATCACCTTTTACGATTTTATAAGGTACTAGTCCGCTATCAGACTTAACAGCTTCATCCTCAAATGTTCTTCCAATTAATCTTTTTATGGCAAATAAAGTATTTTCAGAATTGGTTACTGCTTGTCTTTTAGCTGATTGTCCAACAAGTTTTTCTTTTGTGTCACTGAATGCCACCATTGATGGTGTTGTTCTTCCACCTTCTGAGTTTTCAATTACTTTTGCTTCCTTTCCGTCCATTACTGCAACGCAGGAGTTTGTAGTACCTAAATCAATACCAATTACTTTTGCCATATTTTTATCCTCTTTACTTAATTATTTACCAATCAACATTGGCTACATTAGATATGGGAAAAAAGTTTTAAAATACAAGGATGTTCCATATTTATATTAAAAAAAACAAGTAATTTAGGGTTTTTTATGACTCTTCTTTACTCTCATTTTCAGGACTGTCTTCTTCTTTTTCCTCTGTAGATTCTTCTGTTTTAGCGACTGGTTTTTTGGAAACTCCAACCATCGCTGCTCTGAGTAAACGATCGTGCATTGTGTAGCCAGATTGGACTTCTTGTACTACTGTTCCTTCTTCAACATCATTATTTTCAACTTCCATCATTGCCTGATGAAAATTATGATCAAATTTTTGATTTAAAGTTTCAATTTTTTTAACCCCATGTTTTTCAAGAGTACTTTTGTATTCTTTAAGCACCATTTTTAAACCGTCGATAAGATTTTTTATACTTTCTGGATGGTTTTCATCTTCTGGTAAAGCATCTAGGGCTCTCTCTAAATTATCTCCCGGCGATAAAATATCTCTTGCTAAATTAATACTACCAAATTTTATCGTTTCAACTTTTTCTCGTTCAAATCTTTTTCTAAGGTTTTCCATTTCAGCAAGTAATCGAATTTTTTCTTCTTTAAGTGTTTCAATTTCCTTTTCTAAAGTATCTTCCTCTGTATTTTCATCTTCGTTTGTCTCTTCTGTATCTGTGTTTTCTTGACTATCATTATTATCTTCTTCGTTTTCAATATTCTCAGAATCAGGTTCTTTAATTTCCTCTTGTTGGTTATCTTCTTCTTTTTTCTCAACCATTAATCAATCACCTTTCCAATAATTTTAGATGTATAATCAACCAGCGGAACTATTTTGGAGTAGTTTAACCTTGTCGGGCCAACTACGCCTATAGCTCCTATAATTTCTTGATCATTATTTTTATATGGGGCCATTACCATAGAAAGACCAGAGTGTTTAAACAAAAAATTTTTAGATCCAATAAAAATCTGTACCCCTTTTGCTTTTCCTGCGGTTTCTAATATATCTACAAAGCTAGATTTTTTCTCAATTTCATCAAAAAGATTTCGAATTTGATCTAAATCTTTTGAAACTATTTCATCTTTTAATAAATTTGATTGACCATGAAGAAAAATATAAGGATTTTTGCTGTTGGGCTGAGTTTGAATGATACCTTGTTGAATTAATTTGGAAGAAATTGACTCTAGCTCATTTTGTGAATTTTTTATATCTGTTTGTATTAATCTTTTAATTTGAGAAATATTTTTATTAGTAAACTTTGATGTAAGGTAGTTTGAAGCTTGTATTAATAGTGAGCTATTATATTTTCCATCATCTTCAACAATGCGATTTTCTACTTCTCCGTTCTCATAGGCAAGAATAAGCATTAATTGACTATTGTTTAGTCTAATAAATTCAACATGCTTTAAGTTTTTTTGAAATTTTGGTGCAATAACTATTCCTGCATAACTTGATAATCCTGAAATAGCTTTAGAAGCAACATCGAGCACCTCTTCATAAGACTTGCCTTTAGTTAAGCACTGTTGCTTAATGTTTTCTTTATCTACTTTAGATATCCTTCCAAATTCTAATAATCCATCAACAAAAAACCGCATCCCTTTTTCAGTAGGCATTCTCCCAGCTGATCTGTGTGGAGCATAAAGTAGTCCCTCTTTTTGCAAATTTGATAAAATAGATCTAATCGATGCTGAGGAAAGATTTAAGCCTCCCATCTTCATAATTGTTTCTGATCCTGCTGGAGATCCGGTTTTAAGATAAGACTCAACTAATTTTTTAAAAATTAATTTCGATCTATCGTTAATTTGTGCATATACATTATCAGACATAAGAATTTTATTTAAAAATAATATTTATCTACTATTATTAAATTTATATGAGAAAAGATAGATCCTTCAATGAAATGAGGAAAATTTCGTTTGAGAAAAATGTCAGTATACATGCTGATGGATCATGTTTGGTAAAATTTGGTAATACACATGTGCTATGTTTAGCTACAATTGATGAAAAGGTGCCTCATTGGTTAAAGAATACAGGTAAAGGGTGGGTAACTGCAGAATATGGTATGTTACCAAGATCAACAAATACTAGGATGGATAGAGAGGCGGCCAAAGGTAAACAGTCGGGGAGAACACAAGAGATACAACGCTTGATAGGACGGAGCTTAAGATCAATAGTCGATCTTGCCAATTTGGGCGAAAGACAGATAAAAATAGATTGTGATGTTATACAGGCGGATGGAGGAACAAGAACAGCTTCTATAAGTGGCGGTTTCATCTCTTTATACATAGCCATAGAGAAACTAAAAAATAATTATAATTTACAAAAACCAATTATTAAAAATTTTATTGGTGCCGTATCAACCGGCATTGTAGATAATAGTCCTATGCTTGATCTGGATTATGAAGAGGATTCAAAAGCACAAGTTGATGCAAACTTTGTTATATGTGACTCAGGCGAAATATCTGAAATACAGGTTACAGGAGAAGAATTTTTTTTTAATGATGAACAATTTTCAGAAATTTTTTCACTAGCTAAAAATGGAATTAAAGAAATAATATCTAAACAAAAAGAGGCATTGAAGTAACTTGAAGGAAATATTATTTTTTTCTAGTAATAAAGATAAAATTAAAGAAATAAAAAAAATTATTTAAATTTAAAAGTGTTAAAGTTTTAACGTTAGAAGACGTAAGTATTGCTGGAGAACCAAAAGAAGTGGGGAAAACATTTGAAGAGAATGCTATTATAAAATCAAATTACGGTTTTGATAAATTTGGTATTCCTTGTTTTGCAGATGACTCAGGGATATGTATTGAAAGCTTGAAATGGGCTCCTGGAGTTTTATCAAAAAGGTTTCTGGAAAAATTTAAAACGAAGGAAGATTGTTTTAATTATATTTTTAAAAAAATAAATAAAGTTAAAAAAGATAGGGCTTTTTTTAAAACATCTATAAGCTTAACTACAGACCGCAGACAAAATATTTTATTTAATGGAAGAATTGATGGCACGATAACTTTAAAAAAAAGGGGCTTAAATGGTTTTGGTTATGACCCTATATTCATTCCTTTAAATTTCAAAATAACATTAGCTGAAATGAAGTTAAAACAAAAAAATTCAGTAAGTCACAGGTCTATTGCGGTAACAAAGTTAATAAATTTTCTTTTTAATTAATTAATAATGAATCTCCGTTTTGAATTTTTAGAATTTTTAAATCTCTTTCGATCACATTGTTTCGGAAATTAAAATTCCCATCTACACCATCAAATTTAATGTTTTGATTGTTCAATAATTCGATAAATTGATCAAATTTATATTGTTTAACAAAAATAAAATTAATTAAACCAATTAAATCATAAGGCAATGTTAAGATTCTTAAAAAATCTGTATTATATATTTTTTGATATTTATTTTTTAAATCTATTCGTCTTTCTTTGGGAGCACCAGGGAAAATAGTGCCTTGTAGTGATGGTTCGTAAAAAAAACTTTTGTCATCAATTACTCCCGTTCCCATAAACTGAACGATGTTTGGATCAATGTCGTAATATGGCAATAACGGAGCAACTTTTAACAAGTTTAAACCATAGTCTGCTATTAATACATGTGTAAATTCATAATCACTAGTAGTTTTAAATTTCTGAAGTTTTTTTAATCTTTGCTTTGATGTGTCATCTGTTTTTTTTGATAAAATAAGTTTTTGTCTGTTAAGTTCATATTTCCTAAGCTCATATTTACCTAGCTCTCTAATTGAGTCTCTAACATTTGATAAATCATTTTTGTAAGATGATCTGTTTACAATAATTGCTTCACTGCTATTTACAATTTCATCAATAATTGAGTTAACAAAATAGCCATAGTTGTTCTCGGGATATAAAAGTGCAACTTTTGAATCCTCATCTAAAAAATTAAACAGTTCAATTAATTCGTTTTTAGGAAAAAAATTAATTAAATAAATACAATCTTTTGCTAAAGAAGTATCTGAAGCAAACGAGAAAAATATTATATTACCATCACAAAGTTCACTTATGATTTCTGTATTTTTATTTTTTAAAGGACCAAAAAAAATTTTACCCTTTGAAGAATTAGTTTCAATAATTTTTTTTAAATCATCTTGATTTTGAAAATAATTAAAATCAAACCTTGCGCTTTTTAGTTGCAAATTAAATAATCCTAATTCAATTATATTGGTAAACTGTTTTGTGAGGTTCTGTTCTTCTTGTTTTGGTAAAATTACAGTGATTGTTTTGTTTATATCGCCTTTATAAATTTTTTTAGCTGGTATCTCAATTTCTTTGGATTCAATAGCTACCTGTTTCTTTGCGTTGTCAGTTTCTCTTGTGGAAATTTCATTATCATTTTTAGTTGGTTTAGTTGATAAATCTACTGGTGAACAAGAGATTAAAAATATAAGTAGTATAAATATAATTATGAGTAGTGGTGGATTAACAATTGTTGCAACCCCGATTGGAAATCTAGACGACATATCGAAAAGAGCTGTTGATACCCTGATAATAAGCGATTTTGTTATATGTGAAAATCCAAAACATTCACTTAAATTACTTAACAAATTAGGCATTAAAAAGAAATTAATTTCTATTCACGATCACAATGAAATAAAAGTCATTAAAAAAATCGAGAATGATCTAAATAATAAAAAATTTGTATTGATTTCAGATGCTGGCTCACCACTTATATCAGATCCAGGACACAAACTAATAAGACATTGTATAAATAAAAAAATAAGCTTAACTTGTATTCCTGGACCTACATCAGTTATTGTTGCGTTACAATTGTCTGGTTTATCATTAAATAATTTCACATATTTAGGTTTCTTGCCAAAAACAAAAAAAAAGATAATTGATTTTATTAAAAATATAGAAAACTCAAGAACAACCTCTGTTTTTTTTGTATCAACTCATAAACTAGAAATGTGTCTCGAATGCATTGAAAATTTTATGAGTCAAAGACCTTTAAGTGTTTGTAAAGAATTAACAAAAGTAAATGAATTTGTCTTTAGGGGTACGGCTAAACAAATTAAGGAAGAATTATATAAAAATGATAAAAATATGAAAGGAGAATTTGTGTTTGTTGTTGAGGGAAGTGATTTGAAAACAGACAAAAATATAGATTTAGGAAATTTAAATAATGTAATAAAAAAACTTTTAGGTAAATTTTCTTTGACCGAAGTCGTTGAAATAGTGCATAAATTATCAAATATAAAAAGAAATATAATATACAAATGGTTATTAAATTTAAAAAATACATAAAAATTATTTTTTTATGCAATGTTTTAATACTATCAGCAATTATCTATGGTTGCTCACCAACAAATATATTAGCAAGTGGAGGGGGGACAGCTTTGGTTGTAGCTGAGGGTGAAAGATCTCTTGGAACAGTGGTTGATGACACTACAATAAAAGTAAATATTGCAGCAAAATTTATAAATGCAGGAAATAATCTATTCGTTAATATAAATACAAGTATATTAGAAGGAAGAGTTTTACTAACAGGCCTGGTAGACAATCAAGAAATTCGAATTGAAGCCGTTAGACTTGTGTGGGAGGTTGAGGGCGTTAAAGAGGTTATAAATGAAATAGAAATTGGTAATCGTTCAGGGTTAAAAGATTATGCAAGCGATCTTTGGATAAACACTCAGGCAAGGGGAATTGCAGCTAAAACGGTAGGTTTGAAAGCTGTTGGTTATAATTTTGAGACTATTCAAGGTAAATTATACATTGCGGGTATAACTTCTAATCCAGAACTGCTAGGGTCTTTAATAGAAGCATTAAAAACAATTAAGGGTGTTAAAGAAATAGTTAACTATGTAATTGTAGCAGAAGAATCATCTTAATCTACCAATCTTTTCACCAGCCAGTATATGAATATGAAAATGTGGAACTTCTTGTCCTCCATTTATTCCTGAGTTAGTAATCAGTCTATAACCCTCTTTCTCAATATTAAGCCTGTTTATTACAAGTTGTACACTTTTAAAAAAAGATGATACTATTTTATTGTCTGTATTTTTTATAAAATCAGAAAATGTGGTACATGGAAATTTAGGTATTCCTAAAACGTGTACTTTTGCTTGTGGATTAATGTCATTAAAAAAAAGACTGAACTCATCTTCATAAATTTTATCACAAGGAATTTCTTTTCTTAATATTTTGGCAAATATATTATTTTCATCATACATAATATTTTATTTTCTTTTATCTAATTCTTTGTGAATTTCATTTATAGTAATTTTTTTTGACTTTAATAAAATAAGAAGATGATAAATTACATCAACAGCCTCTTCTATTGTTCTTTGTTTTGATCCTTTTAAAAAATCTATAATTAACTCAGAAGATTCTTCACCAAACTTTTGAGCTATCTTTTTTGGTCCTAGCTTTAATAATTTATTAGTATACGAATTTTTTTTTCTTTTTTGTATTCTGTTATTTATAATTTCATTTAATTCTTCAATTTTCATAAAATTTAGTCTCTGATGCTTATATTTTTATCTATTAAGTATTTTTTTACCTCTTTAATGCTTATTTCATTAAAATGAAAGACTGAGGCTGCTAATAATGCGTCAGCTTTGCCTTTAACTATACCGTCATAAAAATGATCTAGAGCCCCAACTCCTCCACTAGCAATAAGGGGTATCCTTAAAAATTCTGAAACCTTGCCTAGTAGTTCATTGTCAAAACCAGATTTTGTACCATCCTTGTCCATTGATGTTAAAAGTATTTCACCAGCTCCAAGTTTTTGAGCTTTTTCTATCCAGCTTAATGCAAATAAATCAGTTTTCTTTGTGCCGCCATGAGAGTAAACAAACCAATCATTATTATGTTTTTTTGCATCAACAGCCACGACAATACATTGGTTTCCAAAATATTCAGAAGCTTCTTTAATAATATTTGGATTTTTAATTGCGGCAGAATTTATTGAGATTTTATCAGCGCCAGCCTTAAGTAAGGCTTTTATATTTTCTATTGATGAAATGCCGCCTCCAACTGTAAGGGGAATAAAAACCTCATTTGCAGTCCTTTTTACTACATTAATCATAGTATCTCTATTTTCTAATGATGCGCTAATATCTAAAAAACATATTTCGTCAGCTCCATTGTCAGAATAGTGTTTTGCTTGTTCTACAGGGTCTCCCGCATCAATTAGATTTAAAAAATTGATACCCTTTACAACTCTTCCATCTTTAACGTCTAAGCAAGGAATGATTCTTATTTTTACCATCTTAGTTTAAAATTTTTTGTGCTTCTACTAAATCAATCTTTCCTTCGTAAAAAGATTTGCCGGAAATTATTCCTTCAATATTTTTTGTGTTAAGTTTTTTCAAATTTATTAGATCAGAGTAATCTGTTAAACCACCAGCGATAATGATTTTTTTATTAAATTTTTTAATTAAGTTTATTTTTTTTAAAAAATTATTTACAAAATCTAAATTTAAGCCCTTTAACATTCCATCGTTTTGAATATCTGTAATTATATATCCTTTAATTTTTGAACCAGTATAAATATCAAGAATATCTTGTATTTTCTTTCCTGAATTTTCATCCCATCCCTTTATCATTATGTTATTTTCAAAAATATCTAATGATACATATACTTTGTCCGCATACTTATTTGATAAAATTATAGCTTCGTTTGGTTTTTCAACAGACATTGAGCCAATAATCAAATTATTTATTCCAACCTCAAAATATTTTTTTGCTAGATCTAAATTTCTAACCCCGCCCCCTAATTGTATTGGTATTGAAATTGATTTTCTAATTTTCTTTATTGTTTCAAAATTGACATTAGATCTACCAAAAGCAGCATCAAGGTCAACTATGTGTAGTTTTTTACAACCAATTTGTTCAAAGTAGGTAGCTTGTTTTTGTGGGTCTTCATTATAAACAACACTTGAGTTATCTTTGCCTTTAGAAAGTCTAACGCATTTATTGTCTTTTAAATCTATGGCTGGTATTATTTGCACTACAGATTTTTATAATAATAATAACCTTTGATAAAGCTTCCGTTAATATAAGCATAATAAGGGTTTTCACCCCACTTGGTATAATTTTTACCTGTAAAAAGTTGTATTGCTGCATCTTGTGTTTCTCTAACGGCTAACTGCAAAGATTTAATATTATCCTCTTTTGCAATTTGTTCAGTGTGGTCAATCATTGTTTTAGCTAATCCATAACCTCTTGCCCAAGGAGCAACAAATTGTCTTCTTATGCGCGCAATATTTTTTCTAGACTCAATATTAGGAGCCTCATACGCTACTTGAAGTGTGCCGGCTATAACGCCGTTAAGTCTGCCAACAATAAGTTTGATATATTTATCATTGGTTCTTTTTGTCCAATAATCAATTAGAATATCTCTTGTTGGAACTCTTAACCAACCAAAACCTCCTCCAGCTTTAATTGCTTGCTCTGTGATATTACAAAGATCTGCCAAATCCACATCTGTAAGTTTTTCAATATTATCAACTGAAATATTAATTTTTTCTTTTAGTTGTGTAGACATGTTCATACTCCAATAAATTCTTTTATTAAGTTTAATCCTTGGGAGGAACTTTTTTCAGGATGAAACTGCACGCCATATATATTTTCTTTTCCAACTATTGAAGCAAAATTTGTTCCGTACTTAGTTTCTGCCAAAATATTGTCTTTATTGGCACAATCGAAATAATATGAGTGAACAAAGTAATAGTCATTTTTATTTGAGATTAAGTTATTGTATTTTGAATTTGTTGGTATTGCCAAGTTCCACCCCATATGAGGAAGTTTTAAATTATCTCCTGGTAATAATTTAATTTGACCGTCTATCCAGCCTAACCCTTCATGAGCTCCATTTTCTTCACTCATCTCAGCTAGCATTTGCATACCAACACATATTCCTAAAAATGGTTTCTTTTTTATTAATGCAAACTCAGAAAGCTCATCAATCAATCCATCGGTTTTTTTTAAACCATTCATACATGTAGAAAATGCTCCTTGACCAGGCAATACAACATGAGTTGAATTTTTTACATCATTCAGTTTTTTTGAAATTAAAACGTCAACCTCAATATTGTTGTCTTTTGCTATCTTTAGAAAAGATTTTTGTGCAGACAAAACATTGCCTGATCCATAATCTACTATGGTGATCTTCTTCATTAAAGATTAAAGAGTGCCTTTTGACGAAGGTATTTCGTTTTTTCTTCTATCATCAATCTCAATAGCGTATCTCAAACTTTTAGCAAAAGCTTTAAAACATGATTCAATGATATGATGATTATTTTTTCCATATAAATTTTCGATATGTAAATTGCATTTTGATTCATTTGAGAAAGCTTTAAAAAATTCATGGAACAACTCTGTGTCCATTTCACCAATTTTTTTTAAACCAAGATCAACATTCCAAACAAGCTCCGGTCTTCCACTTAAATCAATGACACATCTCGATAAGCATTCATCCATGGGTACGTAAGAAAAACCATATCTATTAATGCCTTTTTTATCATCTAGAGCTTTGTTCATTGCTAAAGCAAGAGCGTAAGCTGTGTCTTCAACAGAATGGTGTAAGTCAACGTTGATGTCTCCTTCACAGTTTAAATTTAAATCAATCAAACTATGGTGGGATAATAATTCAAGCATGTGGTCGAAAAAACCAATTTGAGTTGAAATTTTAGATTGACCACTACCATCTAAGTTAACCTCGCAGCTTATCTTGGTTTCTTTAGTATTTCTTTTAACCTTACCTTTTCGCATTTTTGCCTAATATCAGTGAAATCTGATTTATTCTAGGTAAATTACTTGATTAAAATAATTAAATAGCCATCTTATGAAAGAATGAAAAAAAATATTATTAAATCAACAACTATTGTGGGAATTAGAAAAGACAATCTTGTCGTTATTGCAGGTGATGGTCAGGCTAGTCTTGGTAATACCGTAATGAAATCAAACGTTAAAAAAATTAGAAGGCTTGGAGCCGAAGAAACTGTTATATCAGGATTTGCTGGATCTACGGCAGATGCTTTTGCTTTATTTGAAAGATTAGAAGGAAAGTTAGATCAATATAAAAATCAACTTAAGAGAGCATGTGTAGAACTGGCTAAAGATTGGAGAACTGATAGATATCTAAGAAGATTAGAAGCGATGATGATTGTAGCTGATAAAGATGTTAGCTTGCTATTATCAGGCACAGGTGATGTAATTGAATCTGACGATGGTATACTTGCAATAGGTTCTGGTGGTCCATACGCAAATAGTGCTGCTAAAGCATTGATGAAAAACACAAAAATGGACGCAAAAGAAATTGCTTTAGAATCACTTAACATAGCTGCGGATATTTGTATTTATACAAACCATAATATCATTTCAGAAACTATTGAGCTGTAAAATGGAATCCAGTTTTAGTCCAAGAGAAATTGTTTCTGAATTAGATAAATTCATAATTGGTCAGAACAAAGCAAAAAAAGCTGTTGCTGTTGCTTTAAGAAATAGGTGGAGAAGAAAACAACTAGATGATTCTTTAAAAGAAGAAATTGTACCAAAAAATATTTTAATGGTTGGTCCTACTGGTTGTGGAAAGACTGAAATATCAAGAAGGCTCGCTAAATTAGCAAATGCTCCCTTTGTAAAAGTTGAAGCAACTAAATTTACAGAAGTTGGTTACGTCGGAAGGGATGTTGAGCAAATAATAAGAGATCTTGTTGAAATAAGCATTACAAAAACAAAAATACAAATGGGTCAAGAGGTTAAAGCTAAGGCAGAGAAGAATGCAGAAGAAAGAATTTTAGATGTTTTGGTTTCAAAAAGTTCGACGCCGGCAACTCGAGATAATTTTAGGAAAAAACTAAGATCAGGTGAATTAAATGATAATGAGGTTGAGATTCCAGTTTCAGCTAATGCAAATTTAAGTTTACCAACAATGGATATACCTGGCATGCCTGGTTCTCAAATGGGCATGATTAATTTAGGCGATGTATTTGGAAAAGGTTTTGGCAATCAAAAAAAAATGAAAAAAATGAGCGTCAAAGATTCTCATGCTTATTTGTTAAGTGAGGAAACTGATAAACTTTTAGATAAAGATAAAATAAACACAAGAGCATTAGATGACGTAGAGCAAAATGGTATCGTTTTTATAGATGAAATAGATAAAATTACTTCTAGAGCCGATAGAAGTGGTGCGGATGTTTCGAGAGAAGGTGTTCAAAGAGATTTATTACCACTTATTGAGGGAACTGCGGTTACCACAAAATATGGCGTGGTAAAAACAGATTATATTTTGTTCATTGCCTCCGGGGCATTTCACCTATCTAAACCATCAGACATGCTGCCCGAACTTCAGGGTAGGTTGCCAATTAGAGTCGAGCTTGATAGTCTAAGTAAAAAAGATTTTAAACTTATTCTTACTGAAACACAAAACAGCTTGATTAAACAATATCAAGGACTTCTTGGAACAGAAAAGGTTGATTTGAAGTTTGAAGAAGATGGAATTGATACCATAGCCTCTCTATCTACAGAGATAAATCAGAACGTAGAAAACATAGGTGCCAGAAGACTCCATACTGTAATGGAAAAACTACTTGAAGAGGTTAGTTATACCGCATCAGATATAGGCCCTACAGAAATTATAATTAATAAAGAATACGTTGAAAATAGCCTAGGAGAACTTATTAAAAGTCAGGACTTATCAAAGTTTATATTGTAAAGCTCATTTAATTTTTTAATAGTTGTAAAATGAGTATTTTTAAAAGCATCAAATTTGAATTACTTATTTTAGCATTAATAACATTAAGTATTTTTGCTTCTTTTAGTTTAGATCTTTTTTTTTATAGTTATTATACAAACTTAAGTGAGCGGGTAAATGGAGTTTTTCTAAAAGAATTTTTTTCAGAAATAACAAAACTTGGTAGTTCGTCTTGGTATTTTTCTATTGCAACAATAGGCTTTATTATTTTTTATATAAACAACAAGCTTCAAATCATAAAAACTAAATCAGCAAAAAACCTTTCTAATTTTTTTATTTCTTCTTTTGTTTATATTTTGACAGTTGGGATAATTACTCAAATTATAAAACATGTGGTGGGAAGGCCCAGACCAAATCATACTGATTTCGAGGACGTTTTTAATTTTAAATATTTTACGATGGAGTCAAGTTTTCATTCTTTCCCCTCCGGACACTCTTCTACAATATTTATAGTTTGTTTTATTTTGGTTTCTGTTGTTCCAAGGTTAAAATATTTTTTTTATTTTTTAGCTTCTGTGGTTGCTTTTAGTCGTGTTATTGTAGGTGCACATTTTTTTACAGATATTGTTGCAGGGGCAATTTTAGCTTTAATATTATTTAAGGTTTTAAATAAATTAATAGAAGATAAATATAATAAATACAAATTCTCAAATTTAATTCCTGAAAAAAATTCTGAGATTTTTTATTACATTCTAATTTTGTTTTTTTGTTGCGTGTTTGTGACTGCAGGCCCAACCTTAGATATATATGTATCATCTTTGTTTTATAAGGGGGAATCACAATTTGAATTACAAAGTTATGATTTAACTTCAATATTTTTTAGGGATATTTTATTACCACTAATACTTATTTATATTTTAATTTTTCCAATAGTTGGGCGTTTCTTTAAAATAGATAAAATTTTTTTTAATTATAGGTTTTCTATCAAAGAAATAGTTTTATTATGGATTTCTCAAATTATCAGTGTTTTAATTTTTGTTAATATTATACTTAAAAATTTTTGGGGTAGGGCAAGACCAAACGATGTATTAGAGTTGGGTGGAGAAGAATCTTTTTCCCCTTGGTTTGAAATAAGAAATGCTTGCGAAACAAATTGCTCCTTTGTTTCTGGTGATGCCTCTGTTGGGTTTTCAATTATAATTCTATATTTAGTTACAAAAAAAATAGTTTTTCTTTATGCAAGCTTCGTTGCTGGTTGTGTGTTTGGCTTAATTAGAATAATGGCTGGCGGTCATTTTTTAAGTGATATTTTATTTGCTGGCTTTTTTATTGTAATTTTAAATATAATTTTATTTGAATTGTATAAAAAATATTATGTTAAATAAAATTCTATTGCCATCATTTATTGTTTTACTTTTATCAAAGATAATTGCCTTAAATTTTACTACTTTTAATTTGTTTGGTGATGAAGCACAGTATTGGTTATGGTCAAAAGATATTAACTTTGGTTATTTTTCGAAACCTCCTTTTTTGTCTTGGATAATAAGAGTTTATACGGAAATATTAGGTAGTAGTTTTGTTTCATTAAAACTTCTCCCATCATTTGTCTATTTATTGATTGCTTGTAGTATTTATAATCTTTTATTTAACTCTGGACTAAATAAAAAAGAGTCATTTGCAGGTTCTTTAATTTTTTTATTTATACCAGCTGTTTCTTTTTCATCTTTTATAATTAGTACTGATCTTTTTTTATTATTATTTTGGACACTTTCACTCAATGAATTAATTAAGATCAATAACGAACAAGGTTTAAAAAACTTTATATTATTAGGTATTTTTTTGGGGTTAGGTTTTTTATCAAAATACGCAGCTATATATTTTGTAATTTGTTTATTTGTTTTAATTTTATTTGATAAAAGATTTAGAAAAATTTTTTTGGATAATTTATTAGGTTTTAGTCTTACTTTTTTATGTGTATTTATAATTATCATACCAAATATTATTTGGAACTTTAATAATGATTGGATAACACTTCAGCATACTTCTGATAATGCGAATTTTGCTAATATTAAAATAGATTTCATAAGGGGTTTAGAATTTTTGTTAATTCAAGTTTTAATGTTGGGTCCATTTATAGTTTTGGGTGGGTTATTTGGATTTAACAAATGGAATTATATTCAAAAAATTTTACTAATATTTTCTATGCCTATAATTTTAATTGTCTTAGTAGAAGCAATTATTGTTAGAGCTAATGCAAATTGGGCTGCCCCAGCTTTAATTTCCTTATTTGTTTTTTTATATATTAGAACTAATATTTCTTTTTTTAAAATAGCTAATTTTATATTTAACTTTACTCTCTGTTTTGTTTTTTTTGTTATGATTGGAATGAGTTATCCCTCTAAAATTTTTGACCGAGTAAATGGTATAAATGATTATGCTCTAAAAATTTACAGCAATTCTTCAAATGGTGTCGTAAAAAATATAGTGGTTTCAGATCGGCTTTTATTTTCAAGCCTTAATTTTGAATTAAGAGATAAGGATATTAATTTCTATATGCCACATAAAAAAGGAGATAAAATAACAAACCACTTTAAAATAGTGTCACCTCTTAATAAAAATATAAATGAAAACTTTACTTTAATTGGAAGCCCCTCAGATATAAATTATTTAGAGAATGAATATAAAATGCTAAAAATAAATATGCCTGATCAGAAATTTACTAAAAGAAAACTTGATGTTTACGAGGTTGTTTTTGAATAAATTTCTAGTATTTTTTATTATATTTGTAGTTAATACATCTTATGCAAATAATTTCAGTGCTGAATATAAGGTCAGCACAACAGGAATTAAAATTGGTAATTTTAGTTGGTCATTAAATATTAATGATAACATTTATCAAACAAGAATTAATTTGAAAAATTCTGGCATCTTTTCGCCCTTATATAAATTTGAAGGAAACTATCTTTCAACTGGGGTTATTGAAAACAATATATTTAAGACCCAGAATTATAAACAGTTTTGGAAGACGAAGAAGAAAACAAAAATAGTTAAAATGTCTTTTGATGATTATTTAATTGAATTAAAACAAGAGCCTATAGAAGAAGAAATAGCTAGAGTAAACCTAGAAGACTTATATTTATATTTTGACCCAATCACATCTTTTATAAATATTTTAAATGGGAAAAATGAGGCAAAAACTATTGATGGGAGAAGAATTTATAGGCTTAAAAAAAATGAAGGTGAGGATGGAAATATAATTTTAAAAATTGAAGATTACATAAATATTTGGGCTGATCATAAAAGGAATGATTTAAAAATGATTGAGTTTTTTATTGAAGATGATTTTCTTCCATATGAAATTTTTATTCATTTTAAAGAAAGAGTGTTTAGGTTAGAAAGAATTTAAAACTTTTTTTTTCTTAAATAGACAAAAAGAGCTCCGTCGCCCCCGTGTTCAAAACTTGCGTTTTGATATGTTAAGATATATTTCTTAAGATCTTCTTCGTTTATCCAGTTTATTATTGAGTTTTTAATCTTTCCATAGAAAAGTTTAGGGTTTGTGCCTTGCTCACTTTCAGTTTTTTTATGAACACCCTTTCCAGTAATTATAAGCAAGCATCTTTTATTCTTGCTATAATTTTTTTTCACCTCACTTATAAATTTTTCATGTGCTTCGACTAAACCATACCCATGAAGATCAATTCTCCTATCTATATTAATTTTTCCCCGCTTAAGCTCCCTGTTAAGCTCACCAAATGATAGTTTAAACTCAGAACTACTAACTTTGTGTTCAGTTACTGTTTGTTTGTTAGTATTATTAGAATTAGTTTTTTTATCTAGTTTTACATTTCTTTTATTGGTTGTTTTTGTTTTAACTATTGAGGTATCTTTTTTAAAAGGTTTTACACCCTTCATGTTTTTTAAAAAAAAATCTTCTTCCATTATTTTTTAGTATATTTTTTTATTAAATTTTTTACCCTTTCAGGGGTTTGTAAGTACCACAAGCTGTCCAACATCTCTAGTGATGCCATGAATTTTTGTTTTTTATTTAGAAAATAAAGCATTTTTTTAAATTTAGAAACGCCTTTTGCCCCAAGCTGAAACAGCATTTCTATTAATAATTCTTTCTCTGAAGCTGTATGATCTTTTTTAAAAAAAATTTTTTTGTACTGTTCGTGTGCTTTTTTAAAATCTATCTCAAACAATTCTTCAAAATGTTCTTTTTTAAAATTTTTTATGTAATATTTATTTTCTTTTTCTTTAATGAGATGGCCATAGCCAATGGTATAAAAACCTAATTGATCTTGATAAGGTTTATCAGAATAACCCTCATTTTTTTTAATTCGATCTTTGAGTTCTTTAAGGGACAAATATTAAGTTTGAGTTAATATCCATATAGGACTAGAAGAGTTTACCGGTTTTTCAAAAGTCCAAGTGTCTTTATTTTTAACAATAGAGCCCTCATCATTATTTAACATCTGCTCACTAATAAAATTGACCGATATTGATATTGTATTATTTTCTACTTTTGCATCTTCGATACCCTCTACAATAAGCGAATAAAATTGTGAATCTGGATTGTTTGTTTTTTCATCAATGGCTTTTTCAAAGGCAGAATAAACATCCTTAGAAACAAGATTTTTTAATGTTTTTTTATCTCCGTTGTTGAAAGATGAAATTATAATTTCAAAAGCTTTCTTGGCGCCATCAAGGAACTCTCTGTGATTAAAATTATTTACTTTTTTATATACAGCTTCAAGCTTTGTCTCATTATCCATTAGAGATGGTATTTTTTGAACATCTTCTTGTTTTTTGGTTTGTTGCGGTTTTGGCTCTGAAATATTTTTTTGAAACCCTGTTCTTTTTCCTAGAACGCTCCTCAATCTATAAATAATAAATCCAGCAATAGCTGCGAAAATTAGAATATCAAAAAATTGAAGGTCGCCGTAAATCATTTGATTTTAATATAATAACTTTTTTAAATATTAATAGTTAAATTTTTTCCAAAGTGGGTTTTTTAGTTTTTTTAACATTTCTTTGTGAGCAAGATAATCTTCTTTATTAACTTCTATAATTTTGGTTTTTGTTTCATTTTTGTTGTTAATTTGTGTGTTTTTTTCATCAGTATTTGAATTCAGCTCCATAGAAAACTGCTTACCTCCTCTTAACTCTAGATAAACTGCAGCTAAAAGCTGAGAGTCAAGTAAGGCTCCGTGAAATGATCTATCTGATAAATCAATGTTAAATCTTCTACACAAATAGTCGAGGTTAGCTATTCTTGTATTCAGAACCTCTCTTGCAAGAGAAACTGTGTCAACTACAGGATTATCTAAACGAGGTAATCCTAAGATTGATAACTCATTATTTATAAAGCCTAAATCAAATGATGCATTGTGAATTACCAATGTGTCGTTTTTCAAAAAATTTAAGAGCTCCTTATGGTTTTCTTCAAATGGTTTTTGTTGATTAAGAAAATCATCTGAAAGACCCACAATATTTTTTGCCCCTTCGCTTATACTTCTGTCTGGTTTGCAATAAAATTGGAGTGTGTTTCCTGTAGGAACATAGTTTTTGAGTTCCACACAACCAACTTCTATTATTCTGTCACCGGTCTTATAATCAAGGCCCGTGGTTTCTGTATCAATTACTATTTCTCTCATTATTTTAACTAAAGTTTACTTATTAGCTTATTAATCTTAATTTTATAATCCTTTAATGTCGAGTTGTTATAAATAACATAATCAGATTTCTTTTTTCTTATAACATCTGATGTTTGAGATCGAGTTATATTCTTAAATTGGTTTTCAGTCATTTTTCTCGTTTTTTTTAATCTTTTTAATCTTACTCGTTTGGAGGCTATTATCGATATTACTTTGTTGAACTGTTTCTCTAAATTGTTTTCAAACAATAATGGTATATCAATAAAAATTAATTTTGTTTTTTTTTGTTTTTCTTTTTTTATAAAATCAGACCTCTTTTTTCTTACTATTTTAAATATGTATAACTCGAGCTTTTTTCTTATCTGTTTATTTTCAAAAATAATCTTTGATATAATTTTTTTATTTATGTTTTTTTTTGAAATGGACTTAGACAAACCTATGGTACGTAAATAAGTAAGAAATTTTTTTTCAGGGTTTTTATATATTTTGGCCACCTGCTCATCTGAGCTGTGAATTTTAAAACCTTTTTCTTTTAATTTACTACAAAAGGTGGATTTACCCGATCCTATACCGCCTGTTATTGCTATAGTTTTTGTCATTAAATTTTTTTATAAATAGTGTTAAGCATTTTTCCATCTACAGATGGGTTTTTACCAAACCACATTTTAAAACACGGTTTGGCCTGTTCTATCAACATTGATATTCCATAAATCTTTTTATTCTTCGGAAACTGTTTGAGAAATGAGGTGTTTTTTGGGCTGTAAACAATGTCGCTTACAATTGTAGATATGGTAATAAGTTTTAAGTGTTTTTTCAACATGGGGTTTATTGGTGTAGTATTAATTATTAAAAAAACCCCTTCAAGGTGTGCTTCAAGATCACTAAAATTTTTTGTATACTCGGTGTTTTTTGAATACTTAATTTTTTTCTTAGATCTGTTGAAAATTAAAATATCCTTAAAACCCCTCTTCTTTAAAACATAGTGAATGGCGTGTGATGCGCCTCCATAACCCAGAATAATAACTTTTCTGTTTTTGGTTTTTTTTATATTTGGTAAGGTTTTGTAATATCCTGTCCAATCAGTATTGGTTCCATTTATAGTTTTTTTATTTGTTACACAGTTTACAGCACCAATTTTTTTTGCATGAGCGTCTATTTTGCCAATGTGTTTGATAATTTTTTTTTTAAATGGGATGGTTACATTTAGACCAAGCGTATCTTTTTTTTTCAAAACTTCTTTTATTTTTTTATGAAAGTTTTTTTCTGTTAGCTCTAAATATCCATAACTTGCTTTAATGTTATATTTTTTAAACCAGTAGTTAAATATCATTGGTGAAAGACTTTTAGATACCTTGTTCCCAACTACATAAAGTTTTTTCATTTTTTTGAATATAAATAATCTAGCAAATTAAATAAAGGCAATCCCATAACATTAAAATAATCTCCTTTTATGCTCTCAATAATATTGGGCCCCAAGCTCTCTATTTGATAACATCCAACAGAGCTTAGTATTTGTTTACCTGTTTTTTTTAAGTATGTTTTTATTTCACTGTTATTAAGCTTTCTTATTTTAACATGGGTTTTTTCGTAATTTTCCCAAACTTTAGAGCCATTCAAACAAATAGTTAAGCCAGATACTATTAAGTGTGTCTTTCCTGATAGAGACTTGATTTTTTTTTGTGCTTTCTCAATAGAGTTTACTTTATCTAAAATTTTTCCATTGTGATAGATGACAGTATCACAACCCAAAACAATCTTGTTGGTATACAATTTTTTTATACTTACACTTCTTGCTTTTTCATAAGAAAGTTTTTTTGCAAAAATTTCAGGCTTTGTATTTCTATTAATAGTTTGTTTAATATCCTCTTCGTTGCAATTTGGTTTTTTTTGTGTGAAATTTAATCCTGCATTTTTTAATATTTTGTATCTAGATTTGCTTGAACTGGCTAATATAAATTTTTGGTGCATAAGTGTGTTAATAAAAATTATAGTTATAAACACTATTAAATATAATTTGAATTTAAGAAATAGTTCTTTTTTTTAAAAATGTATTGTTAACAGCTTAATAACTTATCAGAATATTATTGACTGGATGTTAATATATTTATTATACAAAATTAATAACAAGTTATTAGAAATTTATTGAATTGTAAATTGTTTAAAAATAATAATTTTTTTTCAATATCTTCAAATTAACATATTTGTTAGAGTTATTGTTCATATGTTGGTAAATAAAGAATGATACTATAATAAAGCAGTAATTAAGCTTTTTAACCTTACAACTAACACTACAATTAAATATATAAATTATATAATTATTATTATTTTGACTTTAGCTTCAATTTTGATTATTAAAATATTTCATTTCTAAACTACCCCAACAACATTATGAATTTACAGGAATTAAAAGGAAAAGAACCCCAAGAGCTTTTAAAACAGGCTGACAAGCTTGGTATAGAAAACCCTTCGTCTCTTAGAAAACAAGATTTGATGTTTGCAATTCTAAAAACAATTGCTGAAGAGGGTGAGATTATTACTGGTTTAGGAGTTATTGAAATTATGCAAGATGGTTTTGGTTTTTTAAGGTCTTCAGAGTCAAATTATCTTCCAGGACCAGATGATATCTATATTTCTCCATCTCAAATTAAAAAATTTAGCTTAAGAACGGGTGATAGTGTTGAAGGAGAAATTAGATCTCCAAAGCAAGGAGAAAGATATTTTGCGATAACTAAAATTAACAAAATAAACGGTCAAGAAACTGATTTAGTTAAGAACAGGGTTAACTTTGAAGATTTAACACCATTGTATCCTGAAGCAAGGTTCAAACTTGAACAAGAAAAACCTATGCCGGATAATACAGAAAGAATAATTGATATAATTGCTCCTCTTGGAAAAGGACAAAGACAACTAATTGTTGCGCAACCTTTCACAGGTAAAACAATAATTATGCAAAAAATTGCTAATGCTATAACTGCTAATAGTCCAGACGCTAAACTGATCGTTCTGCTAATTGATGAAAGACCAGAAGAGGTTACAGACATGCAAAGATCAGTTAAGGGAGAGGTAATTAGTTCAACTTTTGATGAACCTGCTTCACGCCATGTACAGGTCGCCGAGATGGTAATTGAAAAAGCTAAAAGACTTGTTGAATATAAACATGATGTTGTAATCCTTCTTGATTCAATCACCAGACTTGGAAGAGCATATAATACCGTTGTACCTTCTAGTGGAAAGGTATTAACAGGTGGTGTTGATGCCAATGCTCTACAAAGACCAAAAAGATTTTTCGGAGCTGCAAGGAACGTAGAAAAAGGTGGATCGCTTACAATTATTGCTACTGCTTTAATAGATACTGGAAGTAGAATGGATGAAGTTATTTTTGAAGAATTTAAAGGTACTGGTAATAGTGAAATGGTTCTAGATAGAAAACTAAGTCAAAAAAGAACTTATCCAGCTTTTGATATTGGTAAGTCGGGAACAAGAAAAGAAGAACTATTGCTTGATAAAGACGAGCTTGGAAAAATCTTTATTTTAAGAAAAATACTAGCTCCAATGGGAAGCACAGAAGCCATGGAATTCTTGTTAGATAAAATGAAAAATACAAAAACTAACAACGAATTCTTCCAAAGCATGGGAACTAAATAAATATAAATTTTTTTATAATCTTTCTTATTTACTTAATATCATCTTGGGTTTAATTCCCGAAAAATGAATGCTTCCAAAGAGATAATTTTTGCTCTTGCTACGCAAAGAGGTAAATCGGGTATAGCTGTTTTTAGGGTTTCGGGAAAAGGCTCTCATACAACAATTAAATCAATATCTTCTAAAAAAAAATTTAAAACAAACTTTGCTACACTAAACGATTTATTAGATGGAAAGAGCGTAATAGATCGGACGCTAACAACTTTTTTTAAATCACCAAAAAGCTATACAGGTGAGGATATGGTGGAAATATCTTGTCACGGAAGTATTTCTGTAATTAACAAAATAACTAAAACTCTATTAAAAAAGCAGATCAGAATTGCTGAGCCTGGAGAGTTTACCAAAAGAGCTCTGATGAATAATAAGCTTAGTGTTTTAGAGGCTGAAACAATTAATGATTTAGTTAATGCAGAAACTGAAAATCAAAGAAAGATAGCCATTGGTAATTTAAGTGGAAATTTAGATAAATTAGTTAATGAAATATCAAATAAACAAAAAAAACTTCTAGCAAATATAGAGGCCATAATTGATTTTGCTGATGAAGACCTTCCTAAAGATATATATAAAAACATAAGAGAACAAAATAAGAACATACATAAAAAAATTGAAAATATTATTGAAAGATCAACTTTAACTAAAAAAATTTATAGCGGTTTTAAAATAACTATTATTGGAAAGCCAAACACAGGAAAATCTTCCTTTATTAATTATATTAATAACAAGGAGGTTTCTATAGTTACTAATATACCAGGAACCACAACAGATTTAGTAAGCTCCACGCTAGATATACAAGGAGATAAATACACATTTATTGATACAGCTGGAATAAGAAAATATAAGAATTTAATTGAAAAAATAGGTATTGAAAGATCCTTAGAGAGCGCTGAAAAATCTGATTTAAACTTAGTTTTTCTCAAAAACAATGAAAAGAAAAACTATAGTAAAATCAAATCAAAAATATTTGTTAAATCAAAATATGATACAAATAAAAAGAAAATTAGCGGAGTACACAGTATTTCATCAGTATCTGGTTATGGAGTTGAGCCTCTTATTAAAACCATATCTTCAAAATTAAAGAAAAAACCAATTTCTGGACCGGTCTTTTCACGTGAAAGACATATGGAAAGCCTAAAGAAATCCCTTGTACTGCTTAAAAGTTTAGATTTAAAAGAAATAGATATTGCTGCTGAAAATGTTAGAAGATCAATTATGTATATTGATGGAATTAATCAAAAATTTGATATTGAGAAAATTTTAGATATAATATTTAGTGATTTTTGTATAGGTAAGTAATTTCACGTGAAAATAGATATGGACAATAAATTTGATGTAATTGTAATTGGTGGAGGCCATGCAGGCGTAGAAGCTGCATGCTCATCTGCAAGAACTGGATCAAAAACAGCTTTAATTACTCACAAGGTTGATAAAATAGGAGAAATGTCATGTAATCCTGCAATTGGTGGTCTTGGAAAAGGACATCTTGTAAAGGAAATAGATGCTTTAGATGGAATTATGGCCAAAGCTACAGATAGATCCTGTATACAATTTAGAATGTTAAACTCTAGCAGAGGTGCTGCTGTAAGAGGACCAAGGGCACAAACAGACCGTATTTTGTATAAAAATGCCATAAATGAGCTTGTGTCTGAACAAAAAAATCTTCAAATTATTGAGGGGTCAGTTGAAGATTTAATTGTTTTAAATAAACAGGTAAGTGGAGTTGTTTTAGGTGATAACAAAAAGATATCATCCAAATCCGTGGTTTTAACTACAGGCACTTTCTTACAAGGGTTAATAAGAATAGGCTCTGAGAAGCAAGAAGCTGGAAGAGTTGGTGATAAGCCCTCAATAAAGCTTGCAAAAAGGCTTAAAGAGCTAAAGTTTTCAATAGGCAGATTGAAAACAGGAACACCTCCTAGATTACTTAAAAAAACTATAAATTTCAATGACTTAAATGAACAACACCCAGATAAAAAGCCTGTTCCATTTTCTTTTATCAACAGAGATATCCACATTACTCAAATATCTTGTTTTATTACCCACACTAATAAAAAAACCCATGAAATAATCTCTCAGAACCTGAACCTATCACCAATGTATTCAGGAGAAATACAATCAATGGGAGCTAGGTATTGCCCATCTATTGAAGATAAAATTCATAAATTCAAAAATAAGTCATCACACCAGATATTTCTTGAGCCAGAAGGATTAGATAGTGATTTAATATATCCAAACGGAATATCCTCTTCACTTCCAACTGAAATTCAAGAGCAATTTGTTAAAACAATTAAAGGTCTGGAGAATGTTACAATTACACAACCTGCTTATGCAATTGAATACGATTTTGTTGACCCACAAGAACTAACACACACACTTGAAACAAAAAAAATTAAAAATTTATTTTTTGCAGGACAGATAAATGGAACAACTGGATACGAAGAAGCAGCTGCTCAAGGTATAATGGCCGGGATAAATGCATCACTTAAAACAGCATCTAATAAAGAATTTATAATACCTAGGTCATCAGGATACATAGGTGTTTTGATAGATGATTTGGTTACCAAGGGAACCAAAGAGCCATATAGAATGTTTACTTCAAGGTCTGAATATAGATTGTTACTTCGAGCTGATAATGCGGATTTAAGACTTACACCTCTTGGAATTGGTGTGGGTTGTGTTGACATAGATAGGCAAAGAGAGTTTGAAAAAAAATCCAACAGGATAAAAGAGGGGTTTGGTTTTGTTAAAAGTCAAAAATTCTCACCAGACGCACTACTTAAAAAAGGTATAAAAATAAACAAAGATGGAAAGAAAAGAAATATCATAGATCTTTTATCGTTTTCTAACATTACAACCCAAAAGCTAAAAAAAATACTTCCTGAATTAAATGATTTAGAAGACGATGTAATAGAACAAATAGAAATTGAAGCTAAGTATACCGGCTACCTTGATAGACAAAGAATGGATATACAAGATTTTGAAAAAGAAGAAAATTTAAAAATTCCTAAATCAACCAACTATAAATTAGTTGGAAGTTTATCTAATGAGATAGTTGAAAAATTATCAAAAATTAAACCACCAACTCTAGGTGCAGCTTCAAGAATATCAGGTGTAACGCCAGCAGCCACTATAGCTCTACTCAGATACATTAAAAAAAATAAAAATAAAAAAGCAGCATAATTTGGATAAAAGCTCTGTAATAAAAAAATATAATCTCAGCAGAAAGCAAATAGATTTAATAGATGACTACATATTGAGGTTAAAAAAAAGCAACCAAATACACAATTTAGTAGGAACCTCCACAATTGATATTGCGTGGGATAGACATATTAATGATTCATTGCAATTATCTGAGTTTATGAGGAAAAAAAATGCATCAATAATAGATTTTGGAACTGGCGCAGGTTTGCCAGGGGTGATCTTATATATTTTTGGATATACAAATATATTGTTGATCGACTCTAAAATGAAAAAAATAAACTTTATTAAAGAATTCGCACACGAACAGAAATTAGAAATTAAAACTATTTGTACAAGGGTTGAGAAAATTAAAAATCAAAAATTTGACTTCATTATCTGTCGAGCTTTTGCTCCACTAATTAAACTATTAGATTATTCACGTTTTTTTAATAAAAAAAATACATCACTGCTTTTTCTTAAAGGAAGAAGTGTTATGAAAGAAATAGAAGATGCAAAAAAATATTTTAGCTTTGAATACAACCTCTATCAAAGCAAAAGTGAAGGTGATGGCTTTGTGCTTAAAATAAATAAATTTAAAAAACTGTGAAAAAAATAATTTCTATATCTAACCAAAAAGGTGGGGTTGGCAAAACTACAACTACCATAAATCTTGCTACCTCATTAGCTGCAGTAAAGAAAAATGTTTTAATTGTTGACGCTGACCCACAAGGTAATGCAAGTACTGGACTAGGCATTAACTATGATTCAAGAAAACCAACAATTTATGAAATGATTCATGAAAAGAAACTTCTGGTTGAAGGAATTAAAGAAACACAAATTCCCGGTCTTAAAATAATTGGAGCAAACACAGATCTAGCGGCGGCTGAGGTTGAGTTGACAAATTTTGAAAAAAGAGAGTTTATATTTAAATCTATATTTTCTGAAATTAATAATTTTGATTTTATATTTGTTGATTGTCCTCCTGCGCTTGGACTGCTAACAATCAACTCATTAGTTGCATCTGATACTACTCTTATTCCTCTACAATCAGAGTTTTTTGCCCTTGAGGGCCTTTCAGCTTTAATGAACACAATTAAACTAATTCAACAAAATTATAATAAAGATTTAAAAATTGAGGGAATATTGCTTACAATGTTAGACAAAAGAAATTCATTAAGCTCGCTGGTGGAGAAAGACGTAAGGCAACATTTTGGAAATCAAGTATACAAAACCACAATTCCAAGAAATGTTAAAATATCTGAAGCTCCAAGCCATGGAAAACCAGCCTTACTATATGATACACATGCTGCAGGATCTTTAGCCTATATTGAGCTTGCAAAAGAAGTAATTTTAAATCAAAATAAAAATTATGAATAAAGAAAATAAA
This sequence comes from uncultured Alphaproteobacteria bacterium, assembly GCA_902587565.1. Lineage (GTDB taxonomy): Bacteria > Pseudomonadota > Alphaproteobacteria > HIMB59 > CACPNW01. The sequence continues at coordinate 66,142 of CACILT010000001.1, read as the reverse complement.
CTAGGCATGGGTCTAGGAGCTCTCCTCTCTTCAAGTTCAAACGATAACATAAGTAACAATGGAGTACAAAAAATTAATATTTCACAAATACAACCAAATCCCTCCCAACCAAGAAAAAACTTCAAAGAAGATGATCTTGGAGAATTAGCCTCTTCCATTAAAAATCAAGGATTGATTCAGCCTATAATTGTAAAACCAATCAAAAATGATCAATTTCAAATTATAGCTGGAGAAAGAAGATGGAGAGCCTGTCAGCTAATAGGAATGCATGAACTTGATTGTGTTATTAAGGATTTTGATGAAATTAATGTTTTGGAAGCAGCATTAATAGAAAATATCCAAAGAGAAGACCTAAATGTAATTGAAGAAGCCAATGCTTACAAAGGGCTGATTGATATAAAAAACATAAACAATGACTCACTTGCTAAATTAATTGGTAAAAGTTCCAGCCATGTTTCCAACATTTTGCGTCTTCTAGAATTAGACAAAAAAATTCAAGAAATGGTTATAAATGGAGATTTAACAATGGGGCACGCACGAGCCCTTATAGGTGTTCCAGACGCAATTAAAAAAGCGCAAGAAATAATAGAAAAAAAATTAAGTGTAAGACAAGTTGAAAGCATAACATCTGGTTTCAAAAAAAATAAAAAAAAGAAAATTACAAAAGACCCAAACATAACAGATCTTGAACGAGAACTTTCTGATAAAATAGGTCTTAGAACCTCAATACAATTTAATGATAGTGGATCTTCAGGGTCACTAACCTTATACTACTCAGATTTAAATCAACTAGATGACTTAATGAAAAGACTTAAGAAATAATAATTTTCTTAAAACTTAATAAAAATCGCAGCCCGACCATAATGGATAAATTATTATTTTTTCTTAAAATATTTTCAGTTTTATTCATCAAATTCAACAATCTTATTTTTTTTTCTTGGTTAAATTTATTATAAACCTCTTCAAGAAACTTCTTCTCTTTAAATAGATATCTGGGTATTTGCTCAAGGTAATTAATTTTTTTTTGGTTATTTATAATTAAAAGACAAAAAAATTTACAATGGTAGTAAAAATCATTCAAATCAGAATATGAATTGATTTTTTCATTATACATACGCACCAATTGATTATTAGTTTTAAACAAATTAAAAAAAATTTTATCCTTGCCATTGGTGTTCATTGAAAAAATTTTATTTATCTGATTTATATAAAGTGTACTTTCATTAACAAAATTAATTTTTTGTAAATCGTTTTCCAAAAAAATGTATCTATCATCTGTTTTTTCAACGAGTAACCAATATGCATCTTTATCAATTTTAATATTTTTCTCTTTAACAAAATTATTTATAACCCTTGTTTTTGTCAGCCTATCCATCTCATAGCAATCAAAAACAAATGAATCATCTCTCTTAATTAATAAAGATTTAAATTTTTTTATTTTAGGAGAATTTTCTAATAAAAATATAATAAAATAATCATCCGATTTTAGATTGTTTATATCAACCTCATTTAAATTTTTTGAATTTTTGCAAACATACAGTTTCTTTTTCCCAAATAACCCAACGTCATTCAACAAAGAGTATATATTGTTTATATCATTCACATTTACTAGCTCGTAATCTTTAAAAGAATGAGTTAGTTTATCAAAAGTTTTTTGCATCAAAGTGGGTTCGTTTCCACTAATTAAATAAAAATTTTTCTTCAAATCGAAATCTTGTTTTAAAAAAAAATCTATCGGATCAATTTTCATTTTTACAATTATTTAAGTCTACATTTAATATATATGATATTAGCTCTTTAAAATTTTCATCTATTGCCAACTCATATTCACTTTCTAATGATTTATCTGAGCCGAAATTAAACCCTGCAGACTTAGGCGTTATTGAAAAGCTTGATTGTATTTCTTTTTCAAATATTAAACAGTTTTTCGAAATAGATACTAGCTGATAGAAAAAATTTAAATCATACCTTAGGGTTGATATAGTCTGATTTGTTTCAACTGAGCTTTTAGTTTTCTCTTCACTTGATGTTATATTTATCTTAAATTTAGGCTGCTTAGAAACCCCAAAATATTGCGTAATATATTTATTTAAAATTGGTATGTCTAAACCTGAATGTTGAACAATAGTTTTGTTTTTAAGCGGATTAGCCCCACCATCAATACTGTTATTATAAATAAAATCAACTTGGCCACATGATGAAACCAAAAACAATAAACACAAAATACTAAATAATCTTAAGATCATACAACAAAATTAAATATTTTACCTTCGACATAAATCTCTCTAATTATTTTTTTATTTTCTAATCCTCTTTTTATTTTGTCACTTTTATTTATAATTTCAATAACCTGTTCTTTTGTTAATCCCTGGGCAATCTCTAAAACATCTTTAGTTTTACCATTTATTTGTACAGCTATTTTAATTTTTTTCTTTTTTTCTACTACTTCAATTGTCCATTTTTGATTTATACACAAACCTTCACCACTGATATTAAACCATATTTCTTCACTAATGTGAGGAACAAATGGCTGTAAAATAATACAAAGCTTTTTCAAGCACCACATTAGTTCATCTTTAGACAAACCTTTTTGTTGTATTGATAAAGATAGGGTGTTCACATACTCATATATTTTAGCAACAGCTTTATTAAACTGAAATGTTTCAATATATTCTGTCACAAAATTTATATTCTCTTTCAATATTTCTATTGTTTGAGTATCACTTATTTTTTTTACAGAATAATTTTCATATTTTTCGACCAAATCCCAAAGCTTATTAATAAATTTATATGAAGAGACTATTCCAGTTTCAGTCCACTGGAGATCCCTGTCTGGAGGGCTGTCTGAAAGCATGAACCACCTTGCAGTATCAGCGCCATACAAACTAATTATATCGTTTGGATCAACAACATTTTTTTTTGACTTGCTCATTTTTTCAATTTTTCCTGAAAACACCTCTAGGCCATCTTTGTCCTTGAATTTTCCATCAGTGCTTAAAACAGATTTTGGCTCAATCCATTCTCCATTGCTATTTTTATATGTCTGGTGAGTCACCATGCCTTGAGTAAACAATCCCTTAAAAGGTTCGTTTAACTTAAAGTATCCTAAATCTCTTAATGCTTTAGTAAAAAATCTTGAATATAAAAGATGTAAAATTGCATGCTCTATTCCCCCTATATATTGGTCTACAGGAAGCCAATAATTAATATCATCTTCATCAAGTGGTGTGTCCAGTTTGGTATTACAATATCTAAAATAATACCAAGATGACTCAAAAAAAGTATCAAAGGTATCAGTTTCTCTAACTGCCTTCAGTCCAGTTTTTGAACAAACTGTGTCTTTCCACCCATTGATGTTAGCAAGCGCCGTAGATGATTCATTAAACTCTTCAATTTCTGGTAGTTTTACAGGTAGATTAACCTCCTCTTCTGCAAGTATTTCTCCATCTTCCCTATAAATTATTGGTATTGGACAACCCCAAAACCTTTGTCTTGAAATTCCCCAATCTCTTAATTTATAATTTACCTTTTTAGTTCCAAAACCTTTTTCTTCTAATTTTTTTATTATTACTTTCTTTGCATCTTCTATATTTAATCCATTTAAAAATTCAGAATTTATAATGACTCCATCTTCAGTATACGCCTTTCTTTGTATGGTAAAATTATTATCAGTAGAATCTTTTGGTTTTACAACCGGTATCACATCTAGCTTATATTCATTAGCAAAATCCAAATCTCTTTGATCATGTGCTGGGCAGCCAAAAATTGCTCCTAATCCATATTCTTTTAAAACAAAGTTAGCTATAAAAATTGGAATTTTTTTCCCCTCAATAAATGGATGTTCTGCAACTAAACCAGTTTCATAGCCTCTTTTTACTTTATCAGAATTTAAGTTTTTACACTCCTCTATAAATTTTTTTAAAGTTTCATTTTTTGTTAAGAGCATATCAACAAGTTCATGATCACATGAAATCGCAAGAAATGTTGCTCCAAAAATTGTATCTGGTCTGGTTGTAAAAACTGTAATTTTTTTATCATTTTTAAATATTTTAAATTCTATATTGGCTCCTATAGACTTACCAATCCAATTTGATTGCATTAACTTAACTTTATTTGGCCATTGATTAAGTGAATCCAAATCTTTTAATAGTTCATCAGAATATTTACTTATTTTTAAAAACCATTGAGATAATTTTTTTGTTTCAACCACTGCTCCTGATCTCCAGCCTTTTCCATCAATCACCTGCTCATTAGCTAGTACTGTTTTATCAACTGGGTCCCAATTTACCTCGGCCTCTTTTTTATATGCTAGACCAGCCTTAAACATATCAATAAAAAACTTTTGCTCATGTTTGTAATATTCAGGGTGACAAGTAGCCAACTCTCTATCCCAATCTAATGACAGACCCATTTGTAATAATTGACTTTTCATAATTTTTATATTTTGATACGTCCAATTTCCAGGATGTTTTTTTTCAGTAAGTGCTGCATTTTCTGCTGGCAATCCAAAAGCATCCCAGCCCATGGGGTGCAAAACATTAAACCCCCTCATTTTTTTATATCTTGCAACTACATCACCCAAAGTATAATTGCGCACATGTCCCATATGTATTTTGCCAGATGGATAGGGAAACATCTCAAGCACATAATACTTTTTTTTATCTTTATTTTTTTTTACGTTAAAAACTTTTTTTCCAGACCAAATTTTTTGCCATTTTTTTTCTACTATTTTATGATTGTATCTTGATGACACTTTTAACTTGACTGAATTTTTAATTTTTTTGCTTTGTTTAAAATTGCGTTTTCAATTTTTATATTGTTATCTTTATCAATTTTTTTATCCACCCACTTTTGACCTTTAAATTCTTGGCAAAAAGACGTGACTTTTAAGTTTTGAGTTTTTAATTCTTTCCCAGTTATGAAAATATTTAACTTACACCTTTCATTTTCTTTATCGGCACCAGAGTACCAATCAGTTAAAATTGTTCCCCCTGTTGGATCTGCTGAATTTAAAGGCATAAAATCAACTGTTTCTAAAGCGCTTCTCCATAAGAAAATGTTTACGGGCATTGACATAGTCGCTGTTTCTTTATTACTCTTCTCTCCATCATTTAGAATACCACCAAAAGACAAACCTCCTTTGCCAAGTAGACCACCCCCACTTTGCAGTCTAGTTTCAGCGTCTCTCATAGCCACCTCTGGATCAACTGCAGAATTAAACTTTGTTCCAGACCTTTCAATTATAGCTTCTCGAGTTTGCGCTTTAGACCAAAGCTCCGCTTTTTCTTCTTTTGTTAAATTTCTATTACAGCTTGAAATAAACAACATGGAAATAATAATTAGTAATTTAAAAAAAAACATCTTTTTTTAATTATTGTATTGGGAGGTAAATGTAAAACATAAAAAAAACGGCACTGGTTAAAGTGCCGTTTTTCAAGATATAAAATCTTTTTATTAAAATGCCATGTTAGCACCGATGTACCAAGAAGATCCATCTGTTGTATCGTTAACACCTTCATCACTTGAGTCTACATCAGTATAACCAAGTATAGCTGTTACACCAGCAGCAACTGCGTATGAAACACTAGCAGAAGTAACATCTTTTGCATCCTCTGTAGTACCAGCAGTACCCATAGTGTTATCCTTAGCTGTACCTTGAGCAACACCAACATTAAATGTTAAGTCACCAGTTACATATTTAAGGCCTGCCTTAACTACTTCACCAGATACTTCTTCATCGTTAGCGTCACCACCAGTTGTGTCACCATCAGCAAAACCAACAGCCACAGTTAAGTCACCTGTTACAGCACTTAAACCGAGGTGGTAACCACCAGTATCACCAGAAGTTGGATAACTACCAGATGTTGATCCATCAGCTTGTTGATATCCACCACCTATAGTTAAAGCAGTGTCACCTAGATCAGTTACATAAGTTGCACCGATTGCATAGTGACTGTCTGTTTTATAAGTAGCTGTCGCTGTTGCACCATTATCAGTTGATGCAGAGAAAGACATTTTAAGACCATCAGCTAAGAAATCAGCAGCTGTGTGGTACTCAAAACCTTGAACTGTTTGACTATTCATAAAGTCAAGTCCAGTTGATGCTAAGTTAGTAGTTGTAACAGTAACACTTTCAGCACCAGCAGAGCTTGGAATAGATACAGCGTGTGATCCTGAAGCACTACCAGCATTTAATATATCTAATTTAGATCCATCAGTGAATGCCAAAGTGAAACCAGCATCATAGTCTTCTTTAGTATTTTCATCCATTACTTTAAAGCTAGATGAAATAGTCATACCACCATCAGTAGTTTCAGATAATGAAACAGTAAAGTTGTTATCATTGATCTGAGAATTTGTATCAGTACCAGCTGTAGCCTGATCAAACTTTAAACCAGTTTGGTGGTTACCACTCATAGTAGCTGTTACGGCTTCAGCAACTGAAGCAGCACCCAGCGTAGAAACTAGAGCAGTTCCCATTAATAGTTCTTTTTTCATAATTACTCCTTTTGAGTTAATGAATATTCATTAAATACAAGAAACATTCTTGTATTAACGAGGGTATTATTTAAAAATTGAATAAATTACAAAAAAAGCATAATAATTTATTGTATTTTTTGAATCTATGTTGTTTTTTTACCACACACTTATTTATGTTTAATACTAAAAAATTCACAGAAATTAATGATTTTTTAAAAAAATCAGGGAATCCTGCCAAAATTATTGCTATTTCAAAAAACCATTCTAAAGAAAGTATTATGGAAGCTATAAACTCAGGTGTTTATATATTTGGCGAAAATAGAGTTCAGGAAGCGCAAGTTAAATTTAAAAGTATCAAAGAAGCAAACACTAAAATAGAACTGCATTTAACTGGACCATTGCAATCAAACAAAGTTAAAACAGCAATATCTTTGTTCGATGTATTCCACACTTTGGATAGGGAAAAAATAGCAAGAGAATTTTCTAAACACGTAGAATCTCTTGTAAAAAAGAAAATTTTTCTCCAAGTAAACATAGGAAAAGAAAAAACAAAAAGTGGAATTTATCCCGAAGAGGTAAAAGATTTCCTTTTTTTCTTAAAAAATGAAATGAAATTATATATCAGCGGTTTGATGTGTATTCCTCCGATTGATGAAGATCCATCATATCATTTTTCTAAACTAAAGATTCTAGCGAATGAAAACAATATTAATCAACTAAGCATTGGTATGAGTAATGATTACGAGAAGGCATTACAATTTAATCCAACATATATTAGGCTTGGAACTATATTGTTTGGAAAAAGATAATGAAGGATAAGTTATATATATTTTCTAATAACAAAATTAATAATTTTGTTACAAAACTTCTTTCAAATTACGAACTAACCTTTCTAAAATTTGAAGAAATTGATTATAAAGAACAATATACAGGAGCAAATATCGTTATTGTTAATTGTGAAGAAGATGCCAATAAGATTAATTTTGAAAATTTAAACGAAAATTATCTAATAATAACCAATTTAACAAATAAGAAATTAAATTTAAATAAGAACATAAACTTATTGAATGCACCAACACCAGAAAATAATATAAAAAATAAAATTGAAAATTTTTTACAGAATATAAAAGTTCGTTTTTATGATATTTCTATTGAAAACGAAAAAATTACAAATCTTAAAAACAAATCTTTTTGTTACTTAACAAAAGCAGAATTAGAAATATTAACTTTTCTATTACGAGAAAAAGAAACAACTAAAAATTTTATAAAAGAAAATATTCTAAAAATTAAATCTAATGTCGAAACCAACTCACTAGAGAGCCACCTTACGAGAATAAGAAAAAAAATGAATGAAATAGAAACTATAGTTAAAATACAAACAAAGAATGAAAGACTACTAATAACTACTTAATTCAAAAGCCGGGGGTTTATAAGTTTAAATAAATCCTTATTAAATTTTTCATTATAATTATGATTATAAATTGACAGCGTTAAATGTTCATTGTTAATCCATAAATCTAGTTTTCTTAAAACTAATGGATTGTTTTCAAAGTAAACACTTATAACATACCTTTTTTGTTCAATGTCAAACCCACTTTTTTCAAGAATTAATTCATTATTTTTAAATTCTATCTTGGCGTTTTCAAAAAAAAGAGGATTTCTGAAGATATCATAAAAAAACCAAGCATTTGTATTTTTTGGATTAAAAAACTCATCCTCTTCAAGTTCATAATTATAATACATAGCTTTATTATCATCTAAAATAATTAAAATTCTTTCTGGTGATAAGTATTCTGCCCTTACTCTCTTCTTTCCAATATATACTTTTCCCTCACTTAAGTTTTTTCCATCATTTTGTAAAAATGATGCAGAAAAATCTTGAAGTGATCCTAGATAGTTTATAGCTTTTTTTATATCACTTGTGTTTGAATAAACCCTGTGTGAAAATAAAAAAAAAACAATAATTAATAAATATAAATAAAAGTTTTTATTTTTTAAGAACATGTCTTTTACCCGCATTATTTGCCTCACTTATTATTCCATCTTCTTCCATTTTTTCTATAATTCTAGCAGCTCTATTATAACCAATTTGAAGATATCTCTGAATATAACTTGTAGAAACTTTTTGTTGCTTAACAACAATCTCAACTGCTTTGCTATAAAGATCATCAGTGTTATTTGAAATTAAGTCATCTTTAGATAAACCATTTAAACTTTCTTCTGACAAAGATATCTCTTTTCTATAATCAAATGTTGCTTGGTTTTTAATGTGATTTACAACCCTATCAACCTCATTTTCTGAAACATAACCACCATGTAATCTCTTTATTATACCCCCATTCTCTAAGAATAACATATCTCCACTTCCTAGTAATTGTTCAGCTCCCATTTCGTTTAGTATTGTTCTGCTGTCAAACTTACTAGACACTTTATAACTAATTCTACTTGGAAAATTTGCTTTTATTGTTCCAGTAATAACATCAACACTTGGTCTTTGAGTAGCTGTGATTAAATGTATTCCTGACGCTCTTGCCATCTGCGCCAGCCTTTGAACTAATGACTCAACTTCTTTGCCGGCGACCATCATTAAGTCTGCCATTTCATCTATAACAACCACAATGAAAGGCATTTTTTCTAATATAATTTCCTGCTTTTCAATTATTGGCATTCTCGTAACATCATCTATGCCTGTTTGAACCTCTCTATATAGTTTTCTTCCAGAAGAAATTGTTTTTAAAACTTTATCATTATATGAATCTATATTTTTTACGTTTAAAGAACTCATTAATTTATACCTGTTTTCCATTTCTCTTACGACCCACTTGAGCGCAAAAACTGCTTTCTTCGGATCTGTAACAACAGGCGTTAATAAATGAGGGATATCCTCATAAACACTTAACTCTAACATTTTAGGATCAATTAGTATTAGCTTGCACTCGTTAGGTTTAAATTTGTAGAGTATACTTAATATCATTGTATTAATACCTACTGATTTTCCTGAACCAGTTGTCCCAGCAATTAATAAATGTGGCATTTTTTCTAAATTTGCAAATATATTTTTACCTGATATGTCCTTACCAAGAGCTAATGTAAGAGAGTCGTTGTCTATTTCAAACTCATCTTCTTCAATTAAATCACCAAATAAAACACTATCCCTTTTACTATTTGGAATTTCAATTCCCAAACTTGTCTTTCCTGGTTGTGTAGAGATTCTTGCGGAAATGGACGACATAGCTCTAGCTATATCATCGGATAAACCTATTATTTTACTTGATTTGATACCAGCGTTTGGAACAAATTCAAACAATGTTACAATAGGACCACTACTAAAACCAACAATTTTTCCTTCAACACCATATTCAGAAAGAGTTTTCTCTAGTTTAAGAGAAGCATCGGTGTTTATTTTATCCATCTCTTTACCTTTGTTGTTTTTAAAGCTTGATTTTGAAAGTAGACTTTTTGATGGGAGGCTAAAACTAAATTTATCCAACTCCAGTTGTTGTTCAGGCTTGGGTTTGACATTACTTTTTCTATTTAAATTAATATAACTCCGCCTTTTTATTGTGGGTTCACTTCTTAAAATCTTTTTTGTTTTTTCTTTATTTAAATTTATAAATTTCAATAATTTAAATATAGAAAATACAAACCTCAGGTATTTCAAAACCTTTAAAAAACTAAACGCCTTACTCACCCATGATATATTTATTCTAAAAGATAAGAATATTAAAATTATCCCAAAAACTAAAAGTAAAAAATTTAAAATAAAATAAACAAAAATATTTTCTGCAATATTTAAGTTAATTGATTTAATTAAGTCGATAAAGAATTGTGCAATCAAACCAGTGTTAAAATAACTAATGTTAATAGATATCAAACAGACATTGGTAAGCATTATTCCTGTTAAATTTGATAAAAATTTTAAAAATATAAGTCGACTTTTTATACCTAAAAATAATTTTCCACCTTCAACTATTATAAAAAATGCTAATAAATAACTTAGTGTCCCAATAAAAATTAATGAATAACTTGATAAATATGATCCATAAATACCAAAAAAATTTTCAACCTTATTATCTTTAAGGTTATGGTTTAACTGGCTGAACCCTGGATCATTTGGAGAGTACGAGTATAGACTTGTAATATATATTAAACCAAATCCACATAAAACTACTCCCACCAAAATTTTAACAACAAATTTTTTAAAAGAACCATACTTGAACATATAGTTAGATTGTATTACATTTAGATTGTGGTAATTCGAAGAAAATTATGAAAGAAATTCAATCAAACATCAGTATTGTAGGAGGAGGGCTAATAGGAGCCGTGTCTGCTTACGCACTTTCTATGCTTGGCAATAATGTAATTATTTTAGAAAAAAAACCTAAGTTTGATAGTAAAATTTTTTTAGATAAAAGGACAACAGCCATATCTGAGGGAACCAAAAAATTTCTAGAAGAAATAAATATTTGGAAGGAAATTAGACATCATGCTGAGCCAATAAAAAAAATTCAGATAATAGATAGAAATCAGTCAAATAAAATTTATTTTGACAACCAAAGAAGAAAGTCAAATCTCGGATATATTGTTAAAAATCAGTTTATACTTGATAGCATATATAAAAAAATAAAAAAAAAAGAGAATATAAAAATTTTCAACAACGTATCTATCAAGGATATTTCCTATGATGGTGAAAGAATTATAACTAAGCAAAATAACTTCCTTGTTAATACAAACATTTTATTAGCATCTGATGGAAAAAACAGCTTTATAAGAAAAATTTTAAAAACCCCAGTCTATACCAAAGATTATAAAAAAAAGGCAATTGTAATAAACTTTTATCATTCAAAAAATCATCACAACACAGCTTATGAATTTTTTTTTAAAAATGGACCTCTTGCAATACTACCTATGCAAAAAAATAAAAATGAGTTCCAAAGCTCCATAGTTTGGACTAATACTAATGAATTTATAAACTCTTTAGAATCTCTTGATGATAATAAAATTATTTCTATTTTAAATAGAAAAATAAATGGAAGTATCGGTAAAATAAAAAAAATAATTACAAAACAAACTTTTCCTTTAAGAGCTCATTTGAATTCTAAATTTTTTGAGAATAGAATTATTTATCTTGGTGATTCTGCTCACTCATTTCATCCCATTGCAGGACAAGGTTGGAATCTAGGTATGCAAGATTTAGAAAGCTTATATAATCTAGTAAAAAAGTACAACTCTTTAGGTTTGGAATTAGGAGATGAATTATTTTGTAAAGAGTTTCAAAGAGATAATTTTTTTAAAGCTTACAGATTGTATCAAATCACCGATAAAGTTGACAGCATTTTTAAATTTGAAAATATATATTTTAGTAATGCAAGGTTTTCAGCTATCAACCTGATAGAAAAAAGTAAAAAGTTAAAAAATCAGATTAGTGATTTTGCTATGGGACTTAGTTAATAGTTTTATTATGATTATTATCTTCAACGATTTCAAGCTCTAAAATAGATTGAAGTTTTTTATAAAAATCACTTAAATTTTCTGTTTCCAAGAGTACTTGTTTTTCAACATCACTAAACGGTGAAATCATTGCTATAAACTTTATTATTTGATTAACATCAATTTTTTGAATATCTTCTAGACTTAAGTTAATTTTTTTTATTTTTATATATTGGCTATACCTTTCTAGGAGACTGTCTTTTTGTTTTTCATTTAAAGAGTTTTTATCTTCAACAAAATCTAACGCTTCAGCTTCTATCAGTCTAAACTTATATTTCTTTTTCAATTCTTTTTTAACCTTAAAACAATTAGTTCCCTGTAAACTAATCAAATATCTTCCATCTGCTGTCTCACTAAAACTATGAATTTTTCCAATACAGCCAATATTATAGAGATTATTTTTCTGATCAGATTGTATCATACCTATGAACCTTTCTCTTGAAAGGGCGTAATCAACCATTTCAATATATCTTTCTTCAAATATGTTTAGAGGTAAGCTTGTTCCAGGAAAAAGAACAGCACCGTTTAAAGGAAAAATAGGAATTTCCATGCTAAGAAAACATTATTTGTGAAAGTTTTTTTCTGTATTTAATAGTAACTTGATCATTATTTCCAAGCACACCAAAGAACTCTACCATTTTATTTTTTACTTTATCTCTATGTTTTGGATAATTGTTTAGAAGTAAGTTCATTCCATTTTCATATTGTTTCATTGAAAAATATTTATCTGATAATTCCAAGATTAAATCTATATTAGATGGCTCATTCTCAAGCCTATTAAGTAATTCATTTACATCAGGTCCAGAGAAATTATTCTTTACAATTTCCATTTTTTTTAAAACTTGTTTAATCTCATCTTTTTCTTGTACAGCTTTTTCTAATGAATTTACAAACATCTCAACTTCTTCGAACTGTTTTAGTTCAATCAAACACTCTAAATAAAAACATATTCCCTTAATTTCATCTGAGTTTTTAGAGATAAACTCAAGAAGAATGTCTTTGGTTTCTTCAAATTTGTTTTCAGCCATTGCACCCTTTATTTCTTCATAGAAATCACTGAAGTCTTCGTTGATTTTAGATCCCAAACATTTTTCTATAAATTCAACAATCTTATTTTCTGGAATAACGCCTTGGAAAGCATTAACAATTTGTTTATCTTTGAATGCATACACTGTAGGAATTGATTGAATTCTTAATTGGGCAGCAATTTGTTGATTTTCGTCAATATTGATTTTGACTAAAGTAGTCTTATCTCCTGATTTCAATATTATCTTTTCTAAAATTGGAGTTAGTTGTTTACAAGGACCACACCAGGGGGCCCAAAAATCAACAACTATTAATTTATTTTCACTTGCTTCAATGACTTGCTTATTAAAATCAGATTCATTTACATCAATTATATTTATATTTTCACTCATAAAACTTTTGTTATACTATAACTCTTTAAGGAAAAAATATGAATTTTTTTATTATTTTCAAGAAGGAAGTTAATAAACGCTGAGGTTCTAATACTTATAGTTGTAGTATTAATCAGAGGATGGAAATTAATAATTTCACTGTCATAAAGTTTTTCATCTAAATAAAAATGAACAACACTTTCTTTGTCGTTAAGAAGTGCAAAAGGAGAGACTGATCCAGGTTTTATACCTAAATATTTTTCTAAATATTCAGCATTTGCAAAAGATAAATTCTTAGCATCGATAGATTTAGAAAATAGCTTTAAATCAACTTTTGCATTTTCATCACAACTAAAAAGAAAAAAATTATTTTTTTTATTTTTTAAAAATAAATTTTTTGTATGCGAACCTTTAATTTCACCTCTTAGATTTTCAGAATCCTCAACTGTAAATAAAGGATCATGATTATGAATTTGAAAATCTTTATTTTTTATACTAAGTAATTCAAATAAATCTGTCTTTGTAAGCATAAATAATATTATATTTATTAAGAAATAAGGTATTTAAATACAATTACAAAATTAAAAATGGGAAAAAAAGCAGTAGTTATAGGAAGTGGTTTTGGGGGTATTGCGATTAGTTTAAGATTAAAAAAATTAGGCTATGATACAACAATTATTGAAAAACTAGACGAACTTGGAGGAAGGGCAAGAGTTTTTAAAGTCAATGGTTTTAAACATGATGCTGGACCAACGGTTATAACAGCACCATTTCTTTTTGATGAATTATTTAGTTTATTTGGAAAAAAAAGAGAAGATTATTTGAATTTTGTTCCTCTTGAACCTTGGTATAGATATTATTTTCATGACGGTAAGACTTTTGATTATTGTTCTACAGTTGAAAAAACAAACAGTGAGATAAGTAAATTTGATAAGAGGGACATAAAAGGATATTATAAGCTTTTAAATCAATCAAAAAAAATATTTGATGTAGGCTTTACCAAACTAGCTGACAAACCATTTATTTCTTTTTTTAAAATGTTAGGCGTTATTCCTAATTTAATTATTTTAAAAAGTTATTTCACAGTATCTCAACTTGTAAACAGTTATCTAAAAAATCCTTATCTAAGAAAAGCATTTTCAATTCACCCTCTTTTAGTTGGAGGTGATCCGCATACAACAACATCGATTTATGCTTTAATTCATTATTTAGAGAGAAAATGGGGGGTATTTTTTTGTATGGGTGGTACTGGTAAAATTGTATCTGAATTAAAAAAATTAATGATTGATTGTGGGGTTAAAATTAAAACTAACACAGAGGCTAAAGAGTTTATTGTTGAAAATAATAAGATTACAAAAATATTAACAAATAATGAAGAAATTGCTGATCTAGACTTGGTTGTTTGCAATGCTGATCCACCAATGGTTTATTCCAAACTTTTAAAAAAACAAAATTTAAACAGACCTATTTTAAGAGAAAAAAACTTATTATATTCAATGGGTCTCTTTGTGCTTTTTTTTGGAACAAAAAAACAATACCATAAAGTCGCTCACCACACTATTTGGATGACTGAAAGATTTAAGTCTTTGCTTCATGATATATTTAAAAATAAAATATTATCTGAAGATTTTTCTTTATATATTCATAGGCCTACTGCAACTGATAAATCTTTTGCCCCAGAAGGCTGTGATAGTTTCTATGTATTATGTCCAGTGCCTAATTTACAAGGAAGTATTAATTGGGATGTTGAATCAGAAAATCTTAAAAATAAAATAGTTAAAGAATTGTCTAAAACAATTATGCCAGATTTAGAGAACAATATTACCGATGTTTTTTGGATGAACCCTAAGGATTTTAAAAATGATTATAATTCTATGCACGGTGCGGGTTTTTCTATAGCTCCAATTTTTACTCAGTCAGCATGGTTTAGATATCACAACAAAGATAAAAAAATTAAAAACCTATATTTTGCGGCCGCAGGTTCTCATCCAGGTGCAGGAATACCAGGCGTTCTTTCTTCAGCTAAAGTTGTTGAAAATATAATTACATCTGAATTAAAATAACAATGATTGATCTAGAGCTTAATTCCTCAACAGATCTTAAAAGAGAGGGTAAAAGTTTTTATTGGGCAAGTTTTTTTTTAACACAAAGCTCAAAAAAAAAAGCAGGCATTCTTTATTCAATTTGTAGATATTTTGATGATATTGCTGATAAGTATAGCGTGGATCAAACCGACTATCTTAAAGATACAATTGAAGAAATAAAAAAAAATAAAAATAATAAAGTAAATATTTTTTTTCAAAAAAATAAAATTAATAACTTAATTTTTATCGATCTAATAGAAGGGTTAATCTTAGATCAACAAGAAATTAGAATTCAAAACAAGGAAGAGCTTATAAAATATTCTTATCACGTCGCTGGCACAGTTGGATTAATGATGTCTAAAATTATCGGAGTACAAAATGAACAGGCAGCTAAATCTGCAATTGATCTGGGTATTGGTATGCAGCTTACAAATATAGCACGTGATGTTTACGAAGATTCAAAAATGAAAAGAATATATTTACCAGCAAATTGGATACCTAATATATCACTAAAAAATCTAAATAAACTTAATGAATTTAGTGAAGAAAATGATGAGAAAATATCAGAAGCAATTCATATGGTAATAAATCTATCAGAAAAGTTTTATATAAATGGTTTTGCTGGTTTAAAATATATCCCTCTTTCTTCTAGATTAGGCATATTTATTGCAGCTAATGTTTATAAAGGTATTGGCACTAAGATAAAATCTAATAAAAAAAAATATTCTAGAGAAAGGATTTATTTAAACTCGTTTGAAAAATTTATTATTACAATAAAATCACTTATCCTTTTTATTTTTATTCCTTTAATGAATTATAAGTACCAAAAAATAAGAGAAAGTTTTCCAAATGAAAATTTATAAAGCTGCTATAATTGGGTTAGGTCCTAGTGGTTTAGCAGTAAATAAAATTCTTTACGGGGATAGTTCTAAAGAAGTTATTGCATTTGAAAATGAAGATATAAATAAAAGAAATAATTATTTTGGTTTTTGGTTAACAGATTGGATGAAACCATTTGAAAATATTATTGAAAAAAAATGGTATCAATGGACCATTGGAAATAAAAATATTAATATAATACATACTTGTAGTAATAATCCTTATTGTGTAATTAGTTTTAAAACGTGGAAAAACTTCTGTTTAAATACAAAAAATAAATTAGAAATTAAAAATAAAAAAGTTGCTAAATATTTTCCTGTAAAAAATTATTTTAAATTAATTACAGATGACAACCGAGAATATTATGCTGAGAAAATATATGACTCAAGATCTACTAAAGAAAAAAAAGGTGAGTTACTCCAACATTTCTATGGAATTAATATTACTACAGCAGATAATACTTTTAACAAAAATGAATTAACTTTAATGTATTTTACTGGTGAAAAAAACCTTTTACATTTTATGTATATTTTACCATTTAGTCATAACAAAGCTCTTGTTGAGTCTACGGTATTTTCAAAAGATGTTTTTAAAAACTCTTGGTATAGAGAAAAAATATATAAATATCTAAACCAAAAAAATATTATTGATTTTAGAGAGAATAGTGAAGAAAAGGGTATAATACCCATGTTCATGGCAGAAGAAAAAAATCCATCAAATCCTAACGTTCTTAACATTGGCATTAGAGGGGGTGCGTGTAAACCTTCAACTGGATATGCTTTTTCATTTCTAATAAAACAAATTCAATTATTAAAATACTCTAAGAAAAATTCTGTAAATATTCATAAATTTTTAGAGAGAAAAATGGATAAAATCTTTATTAATTATTTGAAAAATAATAATGAATATGGACAGTCCTTTATCAAACTTGCCTCTAATCTAAATGGAAATGAGTTTCAAAGTTTTATGATGGGAGACTCTAATTTATTAACTAAATTTAAGATCATTAAAAGTATGCCTAAGCTACCATTTTTAAAAGAACTATTTAAGTAAGATGATGGTTGATCTTACAATCTTAAATATTATTTCTTTTTTATTAATCTTTTTCATTGGGCTTCCTCATGGTTCATTTGATGGTGCGGTTGCCGCATTGGTAGGATTTAATAAGAAAATTCAATTTATACTTTTTCTGTTTTACTACATCGTTCTATTTCTATTAGTAATTTTATTTTGGTTATACTTTCCTATTTTAGCATTAACTATTTTTATAATAATGACTATTATTCATTTTGGATTATGTGATTGGACAAACTTTAGAATTAATAAATACAAGTATTCAGTAAGCTTCACATATGGAATGACTATTATTTTTGGAATTATATTTTTTAATGAAAATCAATCTTTTTTGATATTTGAATATCTTACTAATGATAAAATTTATTTAATTCAAAAATATTTTTTCATTCCATATTTTTTAACTCTACTGTCAATAATATATTTTATATACTTATCTTTCTTTGAAATTAAATTAAGAAGAGGAGTTATTGAAATTTTATTTCTATTATTAATTTTTTATTTCTTTGATCCACTGCTAAGTTTTGCAATATATTTTTGTTTTTTCCATACTTATAAACATTTAAAACATTTGATTAAAAATATTTATTCAAATTTAAAAAATAAAAAATTTGTTATTTATTCAACGACAGTTTTTACAGTAATCTCTTGGTTTGGTGGTTTAGGAATTATTTACTACCTAGTTCAAAATTTCTCGTTATATGAGTCAATATTAAAAGTAATTTTTATTGGCCTTGCTGCATTGACTCTTCCCCATATGTTACTAGTTGATGTTGTTTATAGAAGAAGATTTAAATAAATCATTTTCTCAAACATTGACTTATAAACTTAAAGTGGTAATTGTGTAATTTAAGCGGGCGTAGCTCAGGGGTAGAGCGCAACCTTGCCAAGGTTGAAGTCGAGGGTTCGAATCCCTTCGCCCGCTCCAATAAAACTCCCTAAAATATTAATATATCTCTTTTATATTTTCTCACCACTTAATTATAAGTTTGTAAATTTAAATAAAAATGTATTTTACTTAATTTTAAGTTGATTAATGCTAATATAGATTATGGATAAAATCTCTGAAAATTATCTTGAAGAGCAAAAACGTTTACATACAAATATTAATTATGGAACCGCATCTCTTCAGCACGTAACGACTATTAAAAACTTACTGATAAATACAAAATTAAAAACACTTAGTGATTATGGTGCTGGTAAAAAGAATCTACAAAAAGGCTTGTTAAATTCAGGTTTTACCGAGTTTAATTATTTTGCTTATGATCCTGCTTTTCCAGAATACGGAGAGCCTGTAGCAGCAGATTTAGTTTGTTGTATAGATGTTATGGAGCACATTGAAGATGAGTTTCTTGAAGTTGTCTTGGACGAAATTAAAAGTATTACACTTAAGTTATGCTATTTTTCTATAGCTACTTCGCCAGCACAAAAAAAATTAAGTGATGGAAGAAATGCTCATTTAATTCAAAAACCTGCTAGATGGTGGTTACCCAAACTTTGTGAAAGATTTCACATAGAATATTTAAAAGTAACGTCTGATAACTTTATAGTTTTGTGTAAATCTATACAATGAGAAGTATTTTAAATTAATTTTGAAGTTAAAAAATTCTAAGAATGTAAAAATTATCTTTTAAAGTCAAAATTTAAATTTTTATTGATTATTGTATTATTGAAAAAACAAAGTAAAAATGTAAACTAAATATATGAAAAATAAAATATCTTATATAATTATTATATTAATGCCAATAATCTTAACAGGATGTAATTTAGGTGCAGCTTGGAATATTGGTTGGTAATTTTTAAAATTACTATTTACTAATAAGTTAAATATCTAGTTTTGAGATTATTCGTTTTCAATTATTTTTATTATAACTTATAGGTATTACTTGAGAATAAACCGAGATCAAATCTCAATAAATATAAATATATTAATTGAGTTTAAAATTTTGACCAATTTTTAAAATTTGGCATTAAGTGTTCAAACCCTTTACTATTCTTTAACATAATTGTTATATCACCTGAAATTGAAATTCTTGGAAAACCAGACTTGTTTGGTAGTGTAGCATGAGGAGTTTTCGATGGAAAAATAAAAATTGAATCTTGAATTGGGTCAAACATAGATTTATCAGAATTATAAATATTTGGCTGATTAATCAAGGATTTTTCAATCTTAGTGCTTGTGAATATATTTTTTGCAATTTCATTTTGCAATTCATTAGATTTAAAAATAATTCCTCCTGAGCTCTCTGGCTTCATCAAATAATATGCAAAGCTAATATTTGATTGAGAATGCGTATGAAAGTTTATTTGTTGGTCATCTTCTGTAAAAGTTGCCCAAGATCTTTGATAATAAATATCAAGAAGATCAGTATTAATTTCCAACACTTTAAGATACTTAATAATTTCATAAGAAATTTTATTAGCTAAATTTTTAAATAGATTATTTGAGAATAAAAATTCATGACCTTTATTATCTCCGGTCCAAGCATACGTAGTTTTTTTATTTGAAGTTTCTTCATTTCTCATTTTTTTTATTTCTGAAACTAATATATTTCTTTCCGTTTCATCAATTTCAATTTTACTTTCGCAAATTGTAAGTGGGAATAAGTTAATAACTTTCATAGTATTTTTAGTTTAAATTTAATAACAACCATCTATTGATTTTTAAAAAAAAATCATGATTGTTTTGTTTGTACCCTAATATTAAAACTTATAACAATTCTTTCCTCATTAGACTTATTTTCATTAACTGAGTGATCAAGGTAGCTTGGGAATAAAATCAAGGCTCCTTCCTTTGGACTAATACCATTTACTTGTGCATTTAAGGAATTTGGCGATAATGCGTTAGGATGGGAATATATCGGTGCTGGTCTAGGATCATAAAAAATAATATCACCAGCATTTTCAGGTGCTCTAATATAGTAAGCTCCACTTATTGTGCTATTTCCATGTTGGTGTCTTAGGTTTGCTGACCCCCCTGTATTGATAATTGCCCACATATTATTAATTTTGGTTATTTGCTTTAGTTTATCCCAATTCATGTCATGCATAACTTGTTCAATGGAAGAGTATATAAAAGAAATAAAATCTTGAGGTTGTTTTTCATTAAGATTAAAATCTTTAGAGTGCCACCCTTTTAAATTACTTTTACTTATACCAATTTGATCTTTGTTTTGCAGTTCTTTAATATAAGTATACATTTCCTCATTAATATTTTTATAGTTGTCCATTTGCAGAGCCCAAACAGGTGTTGGAAAAAATAAATTAGGTTTAATCATTTATTAAATGATACATTTATATTATTGATCAGTAAACAGGTAAAAAAAGTTTAAGCAAAATAATTATATTTCTATTTAACTTTTTTAATTTTAAAGTATTTTTGTACAAGATTTATAGTCTTAAAAATCCTAAGATGGTGATTATAAAAGTTTTTTCTACCAGAAGTTATCTTAGGATATTCATTTATTAATTTTTTTATATAAATAGGTAAAGCTTTATTTTTCAATGTTTGAATAATCTATTTTTAATATAATACAGCGATATATTATTTTTCAAAGCAAAACTTAATACTTTATTATCATTTATTGAGCCTGCAGGTTGTGCAAGTGTTGCACATCCATTTCTTTTTAATAAATTTATACTGTCTGTAAAAGGGAAAAAACCATCTGATGCACAGACAAATTTTCTAAAATTAAAATTATTTTTCATATTCTTCAACGCAAATTTTAAAGCATCAACCCTATTTGTTTGTCCGTGTCCTAGCCCAATGGTTTGTTTATTTTTGGAAAGGACTACTGCATTAGATTTTAAGTGCTTAGCTACTTTTATTGAAAAAATTAAATCATCTATCTCTTTTTTGGAAGCTTTTCTCTCTGATATTAGTCTAATAAAATTTTTATTAATTTTACTTAAATCTCTTTTCTGATACAAATTACCAAATATTGTAGATCTGTTTTCTATTATCAAATCTTTAGATACACTTAATTTTAATAGAATTAATCTTTTCTTTTCTTTAAGTATATCAATCGCTTTCAAGTCAAAGTTTGGAGCAACAATAACTTCGAAAAAATTTTTTATTAAAATTCTCGCTAAATTAACATTAATGTTTCTGTTCATTAAAACTATACCCCCAAAAGCACTTTTAGAATCACTGATATATGACTTTTTGAATGCTTGAGTTATATTCTTTGAAGATGCTACACCGCATGGATTGGTATGTTTAATTATTATACAAGTTGGTTCACTAAACTCACTTAAACATTTTAAACCACTATCTATATCAATTATATTATTATAGCTTATTTTCTTTCCACTTATTTGATAATCAAAAATTGATTTTGATGAAAAAATCTCCAGATAAGATTCCTGATTTGGGTTTTCTCCATATCTAAGTTTTATTTTTTTATTTGTTCTTTGCATTGAACCAATCAAATATATTTTTATCGTACATCGAAGTCATATAGAATGTTTTTCTAGCCATTTGTTTTCTAAACTGAATATCTGTTTCGCCCTTATTTTTTTCAATATTTTTTATTAATTTAGAATAATCTTTGGTGTTTATAATTGTAGTTACAAATTTATAATTTTTACTAGCTGCCCTTATTAAACTTGGACCACCAATATCTATCATTTCTATAACCTTATCGATGTTAGATAATTTAGAAAATTTTTTAAAAGGATACAAATTAACAATTACTATATCAATTCTAGGTACTTTCAAAGATTGAAACTGTTTTTTATGAGACAAATTATTTCTAATAAATAATATAGAACTGTATATTTTTGGATTTAAAGTCTTGACTCTTCCGTCAAACATTTCTTTAAAACCAGTAATCTTTGATATATCAATACATTTGTAACCCAGTTTTCTAATTTTAGACCCTGTTGAACCTGTAGAAATTAATGAAAAATTATTTTTGGTGAGATTTTTGCATAAGAAATTTATATTTGTTTTATCGTAAACTGATATTAGAGCATATTTATTTTCTACATTTTTTCTAATGACCATTTTCTGCTTAGTTTATTTCCTTTAATTATTCCTTTAATTACTATTTGTTTTGTGGGTTTGGTAGTATTATTGTCTACAATAATACTATCTTCCATTATTAACTCCACATCACTTTTAAATAACCAAATTTGATTTAGTTTAGTTTTTAAAATTATATTTTTTTTATTATTCGTAAAATTATATACAATTTGTTCATTTAGATGAAATCTAATATGAAATATAATACCACCACCATGTTTATTTATAGAAATTATGGAGTCTTCACCCATTATCTTATTTTCTTTTTTATCTAAAATTAGTTTTCTTTTTATTATTTTCTTAAATTTATTTATATATCCGTTGTGTGAAGCTTCTAATATTTCAAAATTATCATTTGTTTCCTTACCAAAGACAACTGATTGAGGATATTTAATATGAGGATTTCCCTCTTTGATTTCGCTCACATTAGTATTTTGAAGTATAATTGTTGAATGAGCAGCACTATATCTTAAATACTCAGGATTTTTACCATAACTTTCAGATGCACCACAATTGGTAATAATCTTTTCATTTAAACAACTAAATTCTATTGATAGTGTTCCGGCGCTTAAGTTTGAGCTTATTTTATCGTTATTAGGCTGTACAACATCAAAAAAAAGTTTTTTATTTTTATCTCTATAAAAAGCTATTCCATTTTTAGTATTAACGAATTCTCTTGTTTTTAGATATACCTCCTTATTTAAAGTTTTATAAATAATATCTGTATAGTTATTATTAGCACCATTAAACAAAGGTATTGAACCATCATCATGAAAATATTGTATTAAAATAGATGACATTTTCAAAATCAATTTATCAATTTCATCCAAGTCTTCTATTTTATTGAATAGAAAAATATTTTTTATTTCATTTAGATTGTTAATAAATTTAGAATGTTCTAAAATATTATAGCTTTTATGCATACCTAAATTATCAACTTGATTTTTTAGCACAAATATTAAATATTTAACTTTTTTACTATTAAGTTTATTTAAAATAATTGAGGATAATAAAAAACCTAAAGTATCAAATGAAGTGATTTCTGTTATTTGTTTTTGTTTGAATTCAAATACTGTCCTTTGTATATGTACATAAATTATTTTATCTAAATATTTTATCTCATTACTATTAGACGATGAAATAATGTACTCATAATTATATAACAGATTTATTAATCGTCTTGATGTCAAGTCTTCTGTCCATGGATAGTTTATTTTATTTTTATTTTCATTATACCAATCAAATATTTTTTCTTTAGATATTTTAATTCCCATATTTCCACCTAGTTTTTTAGTAAAACTTAAAAAATCAAAATTTTGAACATACTTATTTTTTAATAAGTGGAATTTTTTTTTGAAAATAAATAACTTTATTTGCTGATAATTTGTAAAATCAATATTTCTAAAATTTAAATCTTTGTAAACTAATTTTTTATTTGATCTAACAAACTTCAAAAATAAAAATACAAAAATGAGTTTTCTCATAAGCTTCTCATCTTATTTTTTTCAAGAGTGCAGCAAAATACCCGTCAACTGTATTATCTAAAATATAATTTGGAACTGTAAGAATACAACTATTTTTTATTAATTTTGAATGCTCAAATATTTTAGGAGATACATCAAATTTTTCTAATCTAAAGCTATTTGCTTTATCTAAAAAATCTTTAATTTGGTGTTCTGTTTCAATATATAAAAATGAGCAAACCATATAAAGAATTATCCCATTAAGCTCCAACATCTCTGAGGCTTTTTTTAGCATTTTACTTTGTATTTCGACTAATTCTGTAATTTTTGGTTCTTTGGATTTGAAAAATATTTCTGGGTTTTTTCTTATTGTGCCAATGGAACTACAAGGAGCATCCAAGATAATAAAATCAAATTTAATATCACTATCTAAATTTTCAAAATTCTTGTTTATAATCCTTGGATTAAATTTCAACCTACGAAGGTTATTTTTCATTAATTTAATTCTAGCTTTGCTTTTATCATTTAGGGTAATATTTAAATTTCTCGATAAAATTTGAAAAGATTTCCCTCCAGGAGCTGCGCACATGTCTAAAAATTTTTTATATTTATCTAATTTTGTAATTGACCTTATCGGAAATGAAGACGAAAAATCTTGTACCCACCAATTTCCTTCTCTGTAGGAAACTATTTCCTCAATTTTTATCTTATTTTGTAAAAAACCAGAATTTTCTGATGTCTTTATTATTTTTTCTTCAAATTTATCAAATTCTTTTTTACTTTTAAAAACTAAATGTAGATTTGGTTCTTTAAAAAAACTATCAATAAACAACTTTTTTTCGTTACTAGTAAGATTTTTAGTTTGTATTTTAAACCAATGAGGTAGCTCATTGTAATTTAATGTAGTTTTAATTAATTTATCTTTATCTGACGAAATTTTTTTTAATACAGCATTTATAAAACCATGATAAATATTTTTATATTTTGCAATCTCAACTGAACAGTTTACCACTGCATATTCTTTAAACCCAAGAAATACAATTTGTGTAATAGAACTTATTAATAAAATTTTTTCATCATCTTTTATTTTTTTTTTTACATATTGATTTATTATTTTTTTGGTGTGAAACTGGTATCTCATTGAATTCAGAACAACATTATTGATAAGTCTAATATCTTCTTCTTTATGTTTGCTTATAATGTTTTGGACAAATCTGTTATTTACATTAATATTATATTTATAAATTCTAAATAATATTTCATGTATATCTCTTCTTACTTTAAGCCCTTTGACCATTTTATTCATAAATATTTTTTAATTTTAATTAAAATATATAATTATTATATAAAATAAATTATATTAAATTATGCGAGGTAATTTAGAAACAATTGTTGGAGCAATGTTTGCTGGAAAAACAAGTGAGTTGCTCAAAAGAATTCTTTGGGCAAAACATCAAAATAAAAAGATAATTGTCTTAAAGCCTAGCATTGACAATAGATACTCCAATGAAAAAATTATAACTCATAACGATCTAAGCCACGATTGTTACGCTATGACTGAGTGGAGTAAAGCTTTAAAAACATTTAATTTTATAAAAAAAGAAGTTGATGTTGTATTCCTTGATGAAATCCAATTTATGGATACTAAAGAAACCTTGCATAACGTTGACATTATATTAAACAATGGGATTGATGTTGTCTGTGCTGGTTTAGATCAAGATTCAAGAGGTAAGCCTTGGGAAACATCATCAATGTTACTAGGCCTTTCTGATAAAATAGTTAAAATTTATGGATTTTGCAATGTCTGTGGAGTTGAAGCAACAAAAACTTATAGAAAAACACTAGGAGGAGAGAGAACACAAGTTGGTGCTGCTAATATTTATGAGCCTAGATGTCTTAAACACTGGGAACCAAGATAATTATTTATTTAGTCTATTTTCTATTAAATCATTTACAACTGTCGGGTCAGCTAAAGTCGTAGTATCTCCTAAATTATCAAATTCATTCGAAGCTATTTTTCTAAGAATTCTTCTCATTATTTTTCCTGATCTTGTTTTAGGTAAACCATTTGTAATGTGAATAAAATCAGGTGTTGCAATAGGCCCTATTTTTTCTCTAATAGTTTTTCGTAAGTCATCAATTAAACTATCAGATTGATTTACACCAACATTCAAAGATACATAACAATATAAACCACTACCTTTTATCTCGTGAGGATACCCGACTACAGCTGCCTCAGAAACATCTTTATGTGATACAAATGCACTTTCAATTTCAGCGGTACCTAAGTTATGACCTGATACAATAATTACATCATCTACCCTGCCTGTAATCCAATAATATCCATCTTTATCTCTTTTACATCCATCACCTGTAAAATATTTTCCATCAAATTGTGAAAAATATGTATCAATAAATCTTTTATGATCACCATAAACTGTTCGCATTTGACCTGGCCAAGATCTTTTCATACACAGCATACCTTCACACTCACCTTCTAGTTCTTTACCTTCTTTATCAACAATACATGGTTCTATACCAAAGAAAGGCTTTGAAGCAGAACCTGGTTTCAATTTTATAGCACCGGTTTGAGGTGATATTAAAATCCCTCCTGTTTCAGTTTGCCACCAAGTATCTACAATTGGACATTTTGAATTTCCTGGTACCTCATAGTACCACTTCCATGCTTCTGGGTTTATAGGTTCTCCAACTGTTCCCAAAAGTTTTAATGATGATCTGTCAGTTTTTGTAACAAAATTATTACCCTCTCTCATCAATGCTCTGATAGCAGTAGGTGCTGTGTAAAATATATTTACTTTATGTTTATCAACTATTTGCCAAAACCTTGAGAAGTCTGGATAATTAGGTACGCCTTCAAACATCAAAGTTGTTGCACCATTAGATAGTGGTCCATAAATTATATAACTATGACCAGTAATCCAGCCTATGTCTGCAGTACACCAGTATATATCTCCATCATTGTAATTAAAGATGTATTCATGTGTCATTGAAGCATAAACTATATAACCACCCGTTGTATGCATAACTCCTTTAGGCTTACCTGTTGACCCTGAAGTATATAAAATGAACAAAGGGTCTTCAGCGTTTAAGATTTCAGGTTCACAATAACTATCAACATCTTTTATAATATCATCGTAAAATATATCTCTATCTTTTTTTAGTTCTATTTCCTTATTTGTCCTCTTAACAACTAAACATTTTTTAACACCTGGACATGATTCTAGTGCTTTATCTGTAGTTAATTTCAAAGGAATAGTTTTTCCACCCCTAACTCCTTCATCTGCTGTCACTACATATTCTGACTTACAGTCTTTTATTCTACCTGCTATCGACTCTGCAGAAAAGCCTCCAAATATTATTGAGTGGACAGCTCCAATTCTTGCGCAGGCTAACATGATATAAGCTAACTCAGGTATCATCGTTAAATATATTGTTACTCGATCACCTTTTTTTACTCCGATTTCTTTAAGCACATTTGCAGCTTTTGATACACTTGTTAACAGATCTTTGTATGTAATTTTTTTTGTTTCATTTGGGTCATCTCCCTCCCAAATTATAGCAATTTTATCTGGATTATTTTTAGCATGTCTATCTATACAATTATAAGAAACATTAAGATTTCCATCCTCAAACCATTTAATACTAACATCATCTTTAGAATATTTTATATCTTTGATTTTTGTAAATTTTTTAATCCAATCAATTCTTTGTGCCTGATCTGCCCAAAATTCATCATTTTTTAGAAGAGATTGATCATACATTGAAGAATATTTTTCTTCATTAACCTTTGCATGTTCAAGCCATTCTTTTTTAATTTCCATATTTAGAGACTAATTCTAATTTATTTAAATATCAACAAGTAATTATTTTTTTAAGCTAATTTGACATTTTAATTATTATATCCCATTCAGTTTTTTTTAAAGGCATTACGGAGAGTCTGCTTTGTTTAACAAGTGCAATATCTTGTAACCTACTATTTTCTTTTATTTGATCGAGAGAGACTGGGTTTTTTAGTTTTTTTATTGCTTTAACATCAACCACAACAAAACGTCCTGTTTTATCCGTAGGATCTGGATAATACTCCTTTACTACTTTAACAATACCAACAATACTTCTTTCTTTAACTGAGTGATAAAAAAAACATAAATCATTTTTTTTCATCTCTTTCAAATTATTTCTGGCTTGATAATTTCGCACTCCATCCCACATAGATGCACCTTCTTTAACTTGATTATCCCATGACCAAGCATCAGGTTCAGATTTTAAAAGCCAGTAATTAATATTCATAATTAGTATTTGTATACTAAATATCTAAAACAAAAATTAAAATAAATCTCCTATTAAATCATAATCTGAGGAATAAATTTTCTTTAATTTAATTTATTTCTAACATCCATTCTTGGCTGAGGTTTAAAATATATATCGTCTTTACCTATGTGATAATTTTTATAACATGCCCAAGCAATCATAGCGGCATTGTCAATCATCATTTCCTTTAATGGATAGTAAATCTCAATATCTTTATTAATAAAAAAGTTTTCTAATTTTTTTTTAATATAGTTATTATTAGATACACCCCCTACAACTGAGAGTGATTTAACATTTACTTTGTCTTGCTTTAGTCTTTCTAATCCTCTTTCAAGTTTTTCTATTATTAGTTCTGTAATATTTTTTTGAAAGGATGCAGACAAATCTTGAATAAAGTTTTTATTAATTTTATTTTTTTTTGTTAAAATATTTATATGTGTTTTAATACCAGAGAATGAAAAGTTGAAGTTTTTTTCTTTTACTAATGGTTTTGGTAAAATAAATCTATTTTCATTTCCTCTAACTGCCTCTCTTTCAATCTCAGCACCACCAGGATATGATAGCCCTATTAACTTTGCAGTTTTATCAAAAGCTTCTCCAATTGCATCATCAATACTCTGCCCTAATAGTTCAATGTTGCGCTCATCCTTCATAAGGTATACTTGAGTATGTCCCCCTGTTAAAAGTAAAACCAAACTTGGGAATTTAATATCATTATTAAAACTTGTGGAAAGGATATGACCTTCAAGATGATTGATGGGAATGAATGATTTTTGAAAAGAAATTGATAAAGATTTTGTAAAAGTTGATCCAACTAATAAGCTTCCTATAAGCCCTGGTCCGCAAGTAGCTGAAAATACATCTATTTTATTTGGATCTATATTTTCTCTAGAAAATAATTCGTTAGTCATAATTTGTATTTTTTCCAAATGTGATCTTGAAGCTAACTCCGGAACAACACCACCATGTATTTTATGAATTTCCTGAGAAAAAGTAATATGCTCTATAATAGATCTGTTTTCCATTAGACATATTGATGTTTCGTCGCACGAAGTTTCTGCAGCAAATACAAGCATATTTTTTTGGTATAGTATTTTACACTGTTAAACAACAAACTAATAATGCTAAAAATAAGGGATGAAAAAAGTTTTTGATAGTTTTTATGTTTTTTCTAAATTTTCATTAAGCTTTATTCTTTTATTATGTGTCTTTTTCTTAGTTTATCTTCTCTATACAAATTATCAGAATGAAGATGATGTATCAAAACTTCAGATTGAACTAGAAAATGAACTTAGAGAAAATATTAATGAAAATTCTGAATTCATAAAAAATATATCTAAAGAAATATTAGAAACAAAAACAGCTTTAACAAATATAGAAAAACTTATTAAAGAAAATTCAAATAAAGAATCAAAAGCTGATTTGACGTCAATCAATGAAAGCATAGAATTATTAAATAAAAATTTCAATACTCTAAATGATGAGATTTCTTTTATAAAAAATAAAAATATTGAAGATCAGTCTAATAATAATCCTGAACTAGTAAATCAATCTATTAATGAAGTAGTTGAGTTAATAAAAATTAAATACGAAAACAACGTGGATTTTGATAGGGAGCTTAAATATCTTGAAACAATTATAGGAAATAATAAAAACCATATTCTGGAAAAATTATCAATTCTAAAAAGAAATAAATACAAAGGGCATTTATTTTTAGAAGATCAATTTAATGATGAAGTTAATTTATATCTGAAGAATATTGTGAATAAAAACAATAGTTTATTTAACAAAATTTTTTTACCCTACATAAATCTTTCTCCATCTTCAGAAAATGTTATTTCAGATGAAAAAATTTTAATATTAGAGAAAACTAAATTTTTCATTAAAAATAGAAACATAACTAAAGCTTATGACAGTATAAGTAAGATAGAAAATTATAATGTTTTTTTCAAAATATCTTTAAATGAAATGAACAACTATAATAATTTTATAACAGAAATATCAAAATTAAATAATGTATAGATTTTCAATTTTTGTATTGCAGTTTTTGCTATTAATCATAGCGCTCACTTTTATTTTTACCAATCCATTTGTTGTATCTTTAGATATAGGAAATTTAAAATATTCTTTTTCTTCAAATTTATTTGCTGTAGTTTTTATATCTTTTATTTTTCTATTATATTTGATTTTTTATTTATTTTTCCGATCAAGGCTGTCACTTGGTAAATATTTCTTAAAAAATAAATATAATAAAATTGAAAAAGGTTACTTACACTTTGTCGATGCAATGATAGCTGTTGCAAATAAAGATAATAAGACAGCTTTAAAATCACATAAAAAAATGGTTAGTTATCTTAAAGATGACCCATCATTATCTCTGTTACTAAAGTCTGAAGTTTTAAAGATTGAAAAAAAATTTCCAGAATTAAACAATGTTTATGAAGATATGATTAAATCAAAAAAGACTGAAACACTTGGATACAGAGGTTTAATGGAACAAAATTTAAGAAATCAAGATTATCACCATGCTTTCTTATATGGAGAAAAATTGTTTTCAATTAATCCTAATATTGAAAAACTTTATGACACACTAATATTTATTGCAGCAAAAACAAAAAACTGGAATCAAATAATTTTATTATCAGATAAAGCTTTTTCAAATAAAATAATAAGTAAAAATGTTTTAAATGAAAATAAATCCATAGGTTTTTATGAAATAGCTAAAATAAAATTTGATAGCGATATTAAAGATGCTCTCAAAAATATTTTAAAAGCTATAGAATTGAAAAAAAACTTTGCTCCATATGTAAAACTTCATTTGGAAACTACTGTAGCTTTAAATGACAAAAGAAGCCTTAAAAAATTAATTAAGAAATATTGGAGTTTAAATCCAAGTTCTCTACTTCGCTCTATTATAATAAAAATACTCAATGACAACGATCTTAATGATATAAAATTCATAAATGAAATAATTAAGAATAACCCTAGTGAAGAAGAATCCAAAAAACTTTTAATTTATTTTGCTATAAAAAATTTAAAATGGAATATCGCTAGAGAGAATGTTATTGGAATGATTGGTTCTAACCCTTCTAAAGATATCTGTTATTTTATGTCTGATATAGAACTTGGAGAAAATAACGATAAGCAAAAAAGTGATGCTTGGATAATGAGAGCTGAAAATGCTAAAATGGAAAATAGTTGGATATGTAGAATTACAAATCAATCACAAGAGGAATGGAGCTCTTTATCTGACTCTGGTAATTATAATTCTCTTGTTTGGTCATCTCCAATGATGATAAGACAAAATAGCAATTAATATGAAATTAAATTTCTTTATAGGATATGATTCTAAAGAGGATATTGCTTACAGAGTTTGTAAGTATTCACTTTTAAAACGTACCAATTCTGATGTAAATGTTATGTCTTTAAAACTCGATGAGCTTATTGCTCAAAACTTATATACAAGAAGTATTGATCCTTTAGCATCTACACAATTTACATATTCTAGATTTTTAGTTCCAAAACTAACCAATTATGAAGGCTGGGCAGTTTTCTGTGACTGTGATTTTATTTTTTTAGCTGATATCTCCAACTTATTTAAAAATCTTGATGAAAATAAAGCCGTTTATTGTGTTAAGCATGACTATACGCCAAAGGAGAAACATAAAATGGATGGACAGAAGCAAACAATTTATCCAAGAAAAAATTGGTCTAGTTTTATTTTATATAATTGCTCTCATCCTAGTACAAAACAATTAACGGTAGAGAAAGTTAATAGTGAAACAGGAGCATACCTTCATCAATTTAAATGGTGTAAAGATGATGAAATTGGATCTTTAGATGAAAAATGGAATTGGTTAGAAGGGTGGACTTCAGGCCACAATAAAGACGAACCTTACGCTGTTCATTTTACTAGAGGAGGTCCATGGTTTTCTGAATGGCAGGATGTAGAATTTGCGAAGGAATGGCTTGAGGAAAGAGATGAATATCTAACAAAAAAATTTAAATCATAGTTTCAAATAATTTTCTAACTTTGTAGATCCGTTTAAAAAGTTCTCTCTTTCAATTAATTCAACACATTTATACCAAGGTGTTTTATTATTTTTTTGATTCCAATAATGAAAAAGAGCATAATTATCTGGCTTTATCAATATTGTTTTTACACCTAGTGAACCTGCAAGATGTGCAGTGCTATTACTTATAGTTACAAACATATCTAATGATTTTAAAAATGCAGCAACACCTTCGAAATCATTATAAAGATCTAAATCTTCAATTCTCAAAAGTTTATCTTTTTTATTATTAAAGTTATTAATCTCATCTAAGACATCACCGTATTGTAGATTAAAAATATTACAATTTGGCAACCTGAATACATCCCTAAAATCTTCTAACTCTAATGATTTGTCAGATGCATATCTATTATTAAAACTTTTCCATGAAATTCCAATATTATATTTATTATCATATTTAGATAACTTACTTTGTATCTCTGCATATTTTTCATGATCAACTTTAAGGAATGGTTCATTAATAAAATTTTCTAATCTTTTACGATAATATCTACCTAAGCTTCCAGCATATAAAATATAATCAATTTTTTCTAATTTATAATCTTCATTAGAAATACTTCCAAGTTGCACAAAACTATTACTATACTTTGGAAATGATCTTTTAAATAAATTTAATAATCTTGGATCACATTCTATAGTTACATTTTCTATTTTTTTTAAAAGATCACCATACATTGAACCATAAAGAATCTCATCGCCAACACCTTGTTCTCTTACAATTAAAAATTTATCCTTAGAATTATTTAAAGTTTTTTTTCTAAATAGTTTTTTATTTAACCTTTCAATATTTTTATTTTTTTTAACAAATTCATCCAAATTTAGTCTTCCTTCAAAATAATCCCAACCTTTTTCAAAATCATGATCTTTTAAATAAATAAATGATAATGTTTTTTGTATATCCCCATCATCTGGTTTTATTTTTAATGCTTTAAAGCTATTATTTCTTGCTTCATCATTAATGCCTGAATCAAAATAAGTTTTTGATAAATTATTATAAATATATGGATTATTTGGATTTAGATTAATTGCTCTTTTATAATAAAATACAGCTTTATCATTTTTTCCTTCTTCTCTATAAAAACCAGCAATATTATTTACAACATGATAAGACAATCCATCTTTTTCTAATGCTAGTAAAAAAAACTTTTCCGCATTTTTTGCATCACGTTTCTCATGATAAATTCTACCTAATGAATTTAGTGCAGATAAATTATTAGGATCAAACTCTAAGATATCATTAAAGATTTTTATAGCCATTTTATTATCTCCTTCAGTAAAGGAACACTGACCTAAAATATTAAGAGCAATTAAATCTTTACTATTTTTACTAAGATAATATTCAGATATTTCTCGAGAAATTTTAATATTGTTTAATTTTAAACATGCAAAAGCTTTATCTTTGTGAACGTTTTCTATTTGTTGAATTTTTAATATATTATCTATTATATTTAATGCTTCGTAGTATTTTTCTTCCAAGAAAAAAATATTATAAAGATTAATCATAGCCTTTATATTTTTTTCAAACTTAATTAAATAATTGTAGTTAATCTTTGCCTCCTCATTTAAATGAAGTTTTTGCTGAATTACTGCCAAATTATAACGTAATAAATTATCATCTTTATTTTTTTTAAAAATTTTTAACAATTCTCTGTAACTATCCAGTTTGTTACCAGATTCAAAATTTCTAAGAAGATTATTAATTTGTAAATTTAAATTCATTTCCTTTTTCTAAAATATTATTAATTAAATTAATTGTTTCATTAATTGATTTTTCGATTCCTAAAACTTTTATATTTTTATACCAAATTGAAGAACCAGTTTGTGTATTCCAATAGTAATAAGTAGATGATTTTTTTGGGCAAATTATTATTGTTGGTATACCTAAGGCACCAGCAAAATGTGCTGTTGAATTACTAACAGTAATAAATAAATCTAAATTTTTCAGTAATCCCATACATGATTCAATATCATTAAATAAATCTAAATCGCTAAACAATTCCAAGTATTTGTTTTGCTCAAATATATATTTTTTATCTGAATCAATATCTCCATATTGTAAATTAATAATTAATCTGTTGTCCATAAACAATGGTTCAAAATCTTTAATTGATAATGATTTTAAACTACCATAAATATTTACAACACTTTTCCAAGATATACCTATTTTCAACTTATCTTTATGATTGTTTAGCTTTTCTTTGAAGTTATGAACAATATCTTCTCTTGCAGTTAAATAATGACTATAATCAAAATCACTTTTATTTTTTCTGAAATATTTAATTAAACTTCCTGCATATATAATTTTATCAAAATCAGATACACTATAATTTTTTGAGTAATACCCATCTTCTACAAATATTTCTTTATCAAATGATCGATTAAAAATAGGCACTAATCTTTTATCAGCTTCTATTTTAATATTTTTAAATTTATTTATAATATCAGGATATATTGAACTAAATAAAACTTCCTCACCTATTCCTTGTTCTCTTAAAACAAGTAATTTGTCATCTTGATTAATAGTTAAATTTTTAAATAAATTATTTTTAATCAAATCAAAATTGCTCAACTTTTCTTTATTGTTTTCTATTAATAATCGTGAATCAAACAATTCCCAAGAATCATCAAAATTATTTATTTTTAATTGTAATGCACAATACGCATACATTAATTTGTAATCATACGGATTAATTTTTATTGCTCTATCGTAGAATATTTTTGCCTCTTTTTCTTTACTATCTCTGCAGTAGCATATAGCTAAATTTGAAATTATTTCTTGATTATTTGGTTCTAAACTTAAAGCTTCATTATAATGATTAACTGCCCCAACAATATTATCTTGAAGGCTTAGAACATTAGCTAAATTTATTAGGGTCGATACATTTTTTTTATCAAGCTCATAGGCACTATCGAAGATTTTTTTTGCTTCATCAAGTTTTTCTAACTCAAGTAAACAAGCGCCTAAATTATTGTAGCTATCTATAAATTGATCATTTATTTTTAAAGCTGTATTGAAGAAATTTTTAGCTTCCTCAAAAAAATTATTTTTAAGATATATTAAGCCTTTAATATTGTAACCAAAGTAATCGTCACCTTTTAAGTTTGAAATATTCTCAATGTATTTCTTTGCTTCAATATAATCCTTCTTTAAAAAATAAATATAGGATTTGTCACGTAAAGCTTCATAATTTTTATTATCTATTTCAAGTATGGAATTAATTTTTTCTAACGCCTGATTAAGCAAACCTTTTCCTAAAAGTAATTTATATAATTGAGAAAGGTATGAAATGTTATTTTTATCGATTAACAAAATTTTTTTTAAAGCATTAATAGATGTATTTATGTCACCAACTTTCATAGACATTTGATACAAAATATTTTGAACCCTTATATTTTTATTATATTTTTCAGATAATTTTTTAATATCCTTGAAAGCAATTTCTTTATTTACACTTTTGAATGTATCAATAATTTTTTTAAGTTTATTTTCTAAGTTAGACATAAAAAAACCCAGTCTTTAAAAGACTGGGTATAATAAAAAGATATTTGCGTTTTAAAAGAGTTATCTTCTTTGACCAAATAATTGTAGCAATAAAATGAATAAGTTGATGAAGTCCAAATACAATTTTAATGCACCCATCAATGCTTTTTTTGATCCTATTTCTTCACTATCACCACCATAATACATATTTTTGATGTTTTGAGTGTCGTATGCTGTTAGTCCAACAAAAACTAGAACACCAATAACCGAGATTGCGAATTGCAACGCAGTTGAGCCAACGAAAATGTTTACAACACTTGCAATAATAATACCGATAAGACCCATAAATAAGAAACCGCCAAGTTTTGTTAAGTCCCTTTTTGTTGTATAGCCATACAAACTCATTGCCCCGAATGTACTTGCTGTAATAAAAAATACTCTAGCTATAGATGTTTGAGTAAATTCAATAAAAACTGATGCAAGAGATAATCCCATTATACTTGCAAATAACCAGAAAGTTATTTGAGCTGTAGAGACGGACATTCTATTTATTCTAGCGCTTAGATAAAATACAAATCCTAATGGTGCTAACATAACAACCCATTTTAATGGAGATCCAAAAAGTAATGCGCCTACTTGTGTGACCCCCACGATTTGTCCAATATCGTTTGTAACTATTGATGCTTTTCCAAAGAAGTAAGCAATAAATCCAGTAAGCAATAAGCCAATTGTCATGTAATTGTAGACTTTAAGCATATACGCTCTCAAGCCTTCATCAATTGCCGCCTGATCTACTGATTTAGTAAAAGATCGTTGATTAAAGTCTAAAGCCATAATTTCTCCTTTTATTTATTACTAATATTGCTATAAATCCGACAATTTCAAGGCATTTTGTAAAAATAGTATGAAGTATAGAAAACTAGGCACAACAGATTTGGATGTAAGCGTTATTTGTCTTGGTACAATGACTTTTGGTGAACAGAATAGTCAACAAGATGGGTTCGATCAAATGGATTATGCCCTTGAAAGAGGAGTAAATTTTTTTGATACTGCAGAACTATACGCAGTCATGCCCAGAAAAGAAACTTACGGTAAAACTGAGGAAATAGTTGGTAATTGGTTTCAAGAAAAGAAAAATAGAGATAATATAATCCTTGCATCTAAAATAGCTTCAAAATCAGATGGTCTTGAATGGATTAGACAAGGATCAAAAACTCTTGGCTTCGATAAAAAAAATATGAATGATGCAATAGATGAAAGTCTTAAAAGATTAAAAACTGATTATATTGATCTATACCAATTACATTGGCCTGAGAGAAAAGTTCCAAAATTTGGAATTTTAGATTTTGAATTCGATGCTAGTGATAATGATTGGACTACCGTCGAAGAAGTTTTATATAATTTAGATCAGCTTGTTAAAGCAGGTAAGATAAGATATGCAGGTTTATCTAATGAGACACCTTGGGGTGTTATGAAATATCTTCAATTATCTAAGGAAAAAAATTTACCACGCATGATGTCTATTCAAAATGTTTATAGTTTGGTTAACCGTGTGTTCGATATTCATAACTCAGAAGTTTCAATTAGAGAGAATTGTGGCTTACTAGCTTATTCACCTTTAGCTGGTGGAAGATTGAGCGGTAAATATGTAGGAGGAAAAAATCCAAAAAAAGCAAGATACACTCTTTGGCCTAGAAGATTTTCAAGACACCATACCGAAAGAGGAGAAAGCGCAATTGAGAAATACGTTAATCTTGCACATAAATATGGCATAGCACCATCTACTTTTGCAAATGCATTTGTAAATGATCGGCCCTTTGTAACAAGTAACATTATTGGGGCTACAACAATGGATCAGCTCAAAGAAAATATAGATAGTATTGATATTACTTTATCTAAAGAAGTTTTAAAAGAGATCGAAGATATTCATCTATCAGACCCGAATCCTTGTGTTTAGGAGGCTAATAAATTACTTTTCTCTTCTGCTTTTAAATTAATATTAATTGAGTTATATTTTTTTTTGAAACCTTCTATCATTAAAAAATATTTACAAAGTAGCCATATTTTGTCCAAATTTTGTTTATTTATAAAATCATCATAAATATTTTTAAAATTGAAAATATCACTTTCTTTAAATTTAGTTTCATGGATTATTTCAGAAATCAATTTTAAAGTATTTTTGTTATAATCAATATTTTGAATGGTAAGACCTTGTTTAAATTGTTGTGTATACATAGTTTTTGGAAAATAATTTTTAAAAGCTTCTCTTAATATTGATTTTGTAACTCCATTTTTTAGCTTATTAGAGCCGCTTAATGCTAATCCAAATAATCTCACATTATTATCTAAAAAAGGCATTCTAACCTCTACTGAATTTGACATAGATGCTCTATCCCACTTATTTAAAAAAAACTGAAACCAACCACAATAAGACATTAAATAAGTAAAACATATCTCATAGGGAAAATTTTCTAAATCTTCTAGATCATCGTTAATAATTTGAAAACTACTATCAAAATTACCTGTATGCAAATAGCTTTCAAAACCAAAACTTATGTCTGGCACAGATTTAAAAGAAATAAGGTCAATTTCTTGATCTCTTAACCCAAACAATCTTTTAAAATTGTTAATATTTTGGGTTTTTCCAAATTTATTTATTATTTTAAAATTATTAGCAATACTGTTATAAATATCCACTGATAATTCTGGTATCCAATTAGGATATCCTAGAAACTCATCAGCCCCATGACCATCAAGACTAACCTTAATGCCTTTTTCTTTTTGTTTTTTATACAGTTCAAACTGCATAAAATACTCTTCAACTACTTCAAGAGATGAAACAAGCTCCATTGTTTTATCTACTGTCACTTTTGTAAAATTAACTATTTGGTAATTTCTGTTAAATTTTTTTGATATTTGAACTGCATCCCCTTTAGTTTTCATTTCCTCATAATCCATAATAATGGGATTCAAATCTAAATCATTATCACTTAACTTTTCTTTTTTTTGTATTAAATTCATCAATGTAAAAATTGAGGAAGAATCCAAACCACCACTTAGTGAGGTTCCAGTTTTAACATCGCTGTTTAATCTTAATTTTGTAGATTCATAGAGAAGATTAAAATAATCATTAATATTTTCTTTAAAACCAGAGTTAATTTTAGGTAAATTTCTAAGAGGATAATCCCATCTATATATATTCTTTTCGAGATTATTTAAATTTATTTTTAAATACCTTCCTTGGGTAAGTTGTTTAATATTTTTAAATATTGTTTTTGAACAATTATATAGAGTAGTATTATTTATGCCTAAATTATTATTATCAAACTCAATTTTATTCTCTAGAGCATAAAATGCTTTTATTTCTGAACTGAATGCAAAAAAATTATTATTATCAAAAACGTAGCAAGGCTTATATCCAATTCCATCTCTACAAATAATCAGTTCATTATTTTTTTTGTCTAGTATTGCAAAAGACCACTCGCCATTAAACTTTTGAAAAGAATCTACGCCCCATTCTTTATAGGCATTAAGAACAACTTCAGTATCTGAACTTGAATAAAATTTATATTTTTTAAGTAATAGTTCCTCTCTTATAGTTTTATAATTATAAATTTCTCCATTATAAATAATCCAATATCTTCCGTCTACCGACATAGGCTGAGACCCAAGATTTGATATATCAATGATAGATAATCTAGTATGACCAAGTAATATATTTTTATGATTAATGAATCCTCTATCATCTGGCCCCCTATGATCTAGAAGTGCATTCATTTCTATGATTTTTGAAATATCAGTTTTCGATTTTTTAAAAATTATTCCATTAATTCCACACATTATATTTTGATTCTTTCCAGTAGTTTATATACATCTTCAATATAACTTCTATCCCATAAATAAACATTTAATAGCGAATAATATAATTGGTAAATAGGCTCATATTCTAAGTAATTTTTATCAATCTTTATGTGATCGTTGTATTTATCTAAAAAATTATCATCAATAAATTTAGGGTTAAACCATCTCAAATAAGATACTTCTAATTCATTATGACCATAAAAAGAACCTGGATCAATTAATGCTGCAAACTTTTTGTTTTTAAAAAGTATATTACCCTCCCATAAGTCGCCATGTAATAATGATGGTCTTGGATTGTTTGGAATAAAATTATTTATATTTTTAATTAATAAATCAAGTTTCGTGTTAATTACTTTATCCATTGATTTATTTTTATTAATTAAATTAAATATATAATATAGTCTTTTATCCGTATAGAAATCACTCCAGTTTTTAGATGTAGAATTAATTTGTTTTAAACCACCAATTTGTGTGTCAAAATTAAAACCATAATTTGGATTATTTATTGAATGAATAGAAATTATGGCATTTAAAAAATCATCATTTGTTTGATTTGGCTGATCATTATTATTATCTATGAATGACATTATTAGAAACTTATCATTATGGTTAATGATATTTGGAAAATAATTTAATTTTTTTTTAATAAAAAAAAGAAGATTATTTGTTTCGGATTTTATTGCGTTAAATTTATCATTATTTTTGTAATAATATTTAACAATAAAAGCTTTCTTATCATTTGTAACAATTTTTAAACAATTAATACCAAAAGAATCTGATAATAACTTGCTATCTATAATTTTTTTATTATCTAAAAGTTTTTCTATTTCTAAAATGACACTTTGTTTAATCATACTAAATGTTTAAAAAGATTAATTTTCAATTTCTATTTTCATATTTTGGACTAATACCATATGTTTTAACTTTTTTAGATAAATACTATTTCTTAATAGTTGAAGAAGAACATCTTCTTAGCTTTATTACTTATTACAGCCTAATCATAATTGTTTTCATAGGATCTATAAATTGGAATTTAAAAAATAATCCACCCACCCACATAGTAATATACGGTT
This sequence comes from uncultured Alphaproteobacteria bacterium, assembly GCA_902587565.1. Taxonomy (GTDB): domain Bacteria; phylum Pseudomonadota; class Alphaproteobacteria; order HIMB59; genus CACPNW01. The sequence continues at coordinate 25,432 of CACILT010000001.1, read as the reverse complement.
TTTTACCTAGCTTATTTGCTGTAATGATTATTATTTTAAGTCTTCTAAATATTAATATTTTAATAATTTTTATTTTAATAACTGTACTGATGTTAACTCAATTGTTTTTTGACTATATTATTTTATTTGCAAACGAAACAAATAAAAAAGTTTTTTACTTTCTTAGACTGCCTTTGACGATTTTAATAACCATATTTTTGTTTCTCATTTCATTGTAAAGTTAATTTGACCAATTTTCTTACCCGCATGATTTTGTAGCACAAATTTTTCTTTTCTTTCTAATTCTTTTAACTCTTTCTTAGTCATAATTTTTAGTTTTTTAAAAATATTTATTAGAGTAATTGGAATAGCTCTTTCATTTCCATCTTTAATTTTAACTACACCACTAATTTCTTTTTGAATATCAACAAATAAAAAAACACCTTCTGCTCCATTTTTACAAAATATTTTTCCTTTCGAAGCTTTCATTACTTTTGTATCAAAACTTGAAGTTCCGCCAATATATTCAGGATTTTCTAAAACTGAATTAATTAAGGTTCTTACTTGCTCGGCATAATCATAATTATTTTTATAACTCTTAATCAAATTATTTAATGCCTTTGATATATATTTAATTTTAAATGAATATTGTGGGGCACTACAACCATCTAAAGAGAAATTTTTTTTTAATAATTTGGTTTCTGTAAATTTATTGAAAATTTTTCTAATATTTCTTTGAAGTATGTGATCATAATCAAGATAGTCTGCAATTCTATGATTATTGACTAAACAGCTCGATAACATTCCCAAGTGTTTACCGGCACAATTATTATGTAGTTCATTAAAATTTTTTCTAGAATATATTATTTTTTCAAAAGCCTTTTTATCTAGTGGCCCATGAATACCGCACTGTAGATTATTTGTTTTTAAGTTTATTTTTGAAATCCATTTTTCTAGTTCCCTAATATGAAATTTTTCTCCTTTGTGTGAAGCACAGGCTAAAGCTATATGTTTATTACTTAATCTAAAATTTTTGATAGCATTTGACATTGCAAAAGGAATTGCTTGAAATATTTTAATTGATGATCTTGGGTAAAAAAAATCATTATCGTTGTTTGTAGATAGTAAAATTTTACCGTTAGTATTTGTTACCAGTACTTTAACTTGATGACTACTTTCAACTACTTTACCCCTAATGAAATCTACGTGAATATTAGACACGCATAATGTTATACAATAATGAAATTATTTTTGCTTAAAAAATGATTTAATAAATGTAAATAAATTTAAGAAAGACCCATACTTTCCAAAAAATATTACATCTTTTTCGGTTATGCTCAAACATACACAACCTGTGTCTTTTGATGCTATTGGCGTATGTTTGATTCTTTGATCGTTAATTTGAATATCGCCTTTTGAATATTCACCATACTCATCGCAAAAACTTCCCTCTAAAACTAAAATATACTCTTTTCCACCATGGGAGTGCAGTGGAACAGAAACTCCAGGATCCATTTTTATTAGTTTTAATTCGTCATTATCATCAATCGATGCAATATACTCTTTGAAACCTTTATAAACCTGTTTCCATTCTAAATTGTTTAGATTTCCAAAAAAGCTTGTTACAGGACTCTTAAAATTTGGAGTAGGTTTAATATTTTGACTATTAATGCAGTCTGTATACTTCAAATTTTTAGGATTAATGTTTTCGTTATTTATTAGATTTTCACCCAACATGTTTTCAAATGTATTCCCAATTTTAGAGGCATTTGAATTCAATTGTAAATATGTTGATGCAAATAATGACTTTGCAGGACCTAGTATTCCCGATGCATAATCAAATATAAGTTGGTTTTTTACTACTGTTCCGTTCATCTTAATAATCCCTGCATTTTAGTTAAAATATGCCTTATTCTTGATTTAACTGTCCCTAAGGGAATTTCAAGCTCATCTGCAATTTTTTTATGACTTTTATTTTCAAAAAAGTTCATTTTTATTATTATTTTTTGCTGCTCATCTAGCTCATTATTTATTCTTTCTATTTGTTTTTTTGCTTCATTTTCCTCAATGGGATTAATTTCTCTATCTTGGTATAAAAATTCTCGTATATCTTCTTCCTTAAAGTTTATTTTTGAATTTTTCCTAAAAAAGTCCACTTTTTTGTTTCGAGCAATAGTAAATATCCATGTTGAAAGAGCTGACTTTTTTGAATCATAGAGGTTTGATTTTAGCCAAACAGTACTTAAAACCTCCTGAGTTAATTCTTCAGAAGTCTCAATTTTTATTCTATTTTGAATAAAATAAGCATTTACTTTTGGGGCAAAAAAATCAAATATTTCGGAAAAAGCCATTTCGTCGCGGTCTCTTTGAATCCTTTTCATCAAGTTGCTTAGGTTTGATTTTTCCATAATTTAAAAAGATTCTAACATTGATTAAACACTCTTAACTAATTGCATAAGATATACTAAAAGAAGCTATTGATGAAAATTATTCTTAAGTTTTTACTTGTGCTATATGTAGCACTTCCTAGCACTTTAAATGCTTTAGAAGTAGGTAAATGGTCTTTTGAAAAAGCTGATGAATATTGCTATATAGGCAGTTTAGCGACAGAGACGGATTTACCAAGTGATAAGAAAAGAGGAGACTTCTACATTTTAGTCTATAAAAATATAGGCAATCCAGACACTGTAGTTCAAATAGAAGCTGGTTATAGCTACAAGGTTCCTTCCGATATTATTATAAGTATAGATAAAGGAGAATACAAATTTTATACAACAGAAGATTTGGCAACTGCTGCATGGACAGAAGAAGATGCAAAAGTAATTTTTGCTATGAAAAAAGGACTAGAGCTTAAGGTTACAGGCGAGTCTTCAAGAGGAACTATTACCAATGATATCTATACTCTTAATGGATTTACCGCAGCCTATAATAAGTTAATAAAAGATTGTTAAATGCCTAAGAAAATTGTTTTAGCTTATTCAGGTGGATTAGATACGAGTGTAATTCTCAAGTGGCTCCAAAATAAATATGAATGCCCGGTAGTTACTTTCACAGCAGATATTGGTCAAGGAGAAGAACTATCACCAGTTGAAACAAAAGCAAAAACCCTAGGCGTTGAAGAAATATTTATTGAAAATTTACAAGAAGAATTTGTAAGAGATTATGTTTTCCCAATGTTTAGAGCTAACAGTCTTTATGAGGGAACATACTTATTAGGAACAGCTATAGCAAGACCTTTAATTGCAAAAAGACAAATTGAAATTGCTAAAATTGTAGGAGCTGACTCAGTAGCACATGGTGCTACGGGTAAAGGCAATGATCAAGTTAGATTTGAGCTTTGTTATTATGCAAACAATCCAAAAATTGAAGTCATAGCTCCATGGAGGGATTGGGAATTTGAAAGTCGAAATGATTTAATAGAATATGCAAAAAAAAATCAGATTTCAGTACCCAAAGACAAAATGGGTGAGCCTCCATTTAGTACAGACTCTAATCTCCTTCACACTTCTTCAGAAGGTAAACTTCTTGAAGATCCCTGGGTAGAGCCACCAGAACATGTTTTTTCTAGAACAAACTCCATAGAAAAAACACCAAACGTACCTGAGATACTAACTATTGGATTTAGTAATGGGGATCCAGTTTCTATTAATCAAGAAAATTTGAAACCACATGAGATTTTAGCAAGGTTAAATTTGATAGCCGGTACACATGGTGTTGGCAGAATTGATATAGTAGAAAACCGATTTGTTGGAATTAAATCAAGAGGTGTCTATGAAACTCCTGGAGGTACAATTTTATTAATAGCTAGAAGGGCTATGGAAAGTATAACTTTAGACAAAGGTGAAGCGCATCTAAAAGATGAATTGATGCCCAAATATGCAGAGTGCATTTATAATGGTTATTGGTTTTCTTCAGAAAGAATATCTATGCAAAAACTGATAGATGCCATGCAATACAAAGTTAATGGTTATGTTAAAGTTAAAATATTTAAGGGTAATACAATTATATTAGGTAGAAAATCTAATAACAGTTTATATGATTCTTCACTTGTTTCTTTTGATGAAGTTGGTGAATATAATCAAAAAGATGCAGAAGGTTTTATAAAAATAAATTCTTTAAGATTAAAGAAAAATATTTGAAATCATTAGTTAGTTAAAATATCCATAATAACTATTCTAAGGTTTTAATTTAGTAACAAATATTAAGATAGATGTGTTAAATCTTTGTTAATTTTTATTATTTTTTTTACATGCAATTGTTGTATTTCTTAAAAGGCAACCAATTGTCATAGGCCCTACTCCTCCAGGAACTGGAGTAATTGCACTTACTTTATCTTCTACATCACTAAATAATACATCACCAACTAATTTTGATTTTTCTTTATTTATCTCTACTCTATTTATACCAACGTCAATAATGATAGCACCTTCTTTTACCCAATCTTTTTTTATAAACTCAGGCTTACCAATAGCGGCAATTAAAATATCTGCTTTTTTACAAATATTTTCAATATCAAGAGTTTTTGAATGAACTATTGTTACGGTGCATGACTCTTTCAATAGTAGTTGAGCCATAGGTTTCCCAACTATATTTGATCTTCCGATTACTACAGCATTTTTACCAACTAAATTTATATTAAGTTCTCTTAAAAGTAACAAGCATCCATAAGGTGTACATGGTATCAATAAATTTTCATTATTAGTTGTGCTAATAGAAAGTTTACCAACATTTAAGGGATGAAAACCATCTGCATCTTTCTCTGGTTTTATACTATTTAGCACTAAATCTTCATTTATAGTTTTAGGTAGTGGCAGTTGAACAAGAATACCGTCAACATCTTTATTATCATTTAACTCATTAATTAAATTAATGAGCTCACTTTGTTTAATAGTTTCTTCTAAATGATGATCAAAAACATTAATGCCAACTTCTTTTGCCGCTTTTGTTTTAGCTTTTACATAAACACTGCTTGCAGCAACATTTCCTACCTGTACTACAGCTAAGCCAGGAACGCGGTTAAATTTTAATTTTATGTTTTCTATTTCAATTTTTAAATTTTCTTTTAATTTTTGTGCTACTTTTTTTCCATTTAATATGTGAGGCATAATTATCTAGGCCAATATTCTATAAGTAGACTTTTTATAAACCACAAACCTAAATATACAATTATAGGAGATAAATCTATAGCTCCGAAAATAGGTAAGTATCTTCTTACAAAATTTAAACTTGGTTCACATAATCGATATAATGTATCAAGGATACTGTAGACAAATCTATTACCTGTATTAATTATATTAAAGTTTACCAACCAAGTTAAAATAATGTAAGCTATAAGAATAAATTGAAATAAGTTTATAATTTGAATAATTAAATATAACAATGAATTCATCTATTAATAGTCTTTGATTCTGTAACCATATTTTAAAGGAATATGTTATATTTTACCATGATCTTTTAAATGATAGCCATATTTATGTATATCTTTGTAATAGTCTAAATTTTTTTAGTAATAAAAAAAGCGGCCTACTTAGACCGCTTTTAAATTAAGCTATAAATTAATTACATAGAAATATCTCTTCCAAACCACTGTTTAGTAATTTCTGCAGTCGTTCCATCTTTCGACATTTCAGAGATTGCAGCATTCCACATCTCTAAGATTTCAGTATCTTCTTTTCTAACTGCTCCGCCAACACCATCACCGAAGACTCCTCCAGAAAAAGTTGGACCAGTAAATGCAACATCAACGCCGCCATCAGATTCCATAAAATCAATAATTGATCCTACATCAGCTAGAACAGCATCACATCTTCCAGCAGCTAAATCTAAATTGTGATCGTCAACTGCTTGGTACAGTTTAACATCGACTGCACCAGACATGTGTTTTTCTAAGAAATTTTGGTGAATTGTTGAAGATTGAACACAGACAGTTTTACCATCCATCGCTGCAATTAATTGACCTATTGCAGCTTGTTCTTTTCCACCTGCATTATTAAGATTAACTTTAGCCATACCTGCAATATTTAAATTTGCTAAACCGCTATTTTTTAAAACAGCAAATCTTGCACCGTCAGTCATATATCCAGTAGTAAAATTAACTTTTTCTTTTCTTTCTTCGGTAATAGACATTCCAGCAATAATAATGTCATATTTACCTTGAAGAAGAGCAGGTATTATTCCATCCCAATCTTGAGTTACCCATTCACATGTAACGCCCATTCGTTTACAAGCTTCGTTACCAAAGTCTATTTCTGCCCCCTCTAGTTCACCAGCAGAGTTTAAATTATTCCATGGCGGATAAGCACCTTCTGTACCAATTCTTATTGTCTGCGAATTTGCAATTGATGCAACTCCAAAAATACCAATTGATAATAAGTATATTATAAATTTTTTCACGTTTCCTCCTTGAAGAAGTATTTCTAAATTATAAAGGAACCATATAAGCTAAATAAAAAAAAACAAAATAAATTGTTCAAGCCTTTTTTGTTTTGCTCTTAATTAATACAAATAATAAGCCAATTATTAGTAATATAAAAGGAAAACTCCAAAGAAAAATATTATTATAATTCATAAGTGGTCTAAAAAGAATGTATTCACCATATCTTTCAACTAAAAATTTCTTGATATCTCTTTCACTTTCACCTTCCTGTAATTTTTGTTTAACTATTTTTTTGATATCATTTGAGAATTCAGCATCCGAGTCATAAATACTTTGGTTTTGACAAGTCATACATCGTAATTCTAGAGTTAAGTTTTTTACTCTTTCATCTATATTTTCTAATGCATATATTTTGAAAGTAAAAAACATAAAACTTAAAATTGTTATATATAAAATTCTAAAGAAGTGGCTCGATTTCATTTTTTAAAACATCCTTAGTTAATGGGCCCATAAATTTAAATATAATTTTACCATCTTCATTGATTAAATACGTTTCAGGTAGTCCAAAAACACCAAACTCTAAGGCAATTAATCCATCAGAATCAACACCAACAAAATGATATGGATTTCCATCATCTTCTAAATACTTTTTTGCATCTAAAGTCGGGTCTTTGTGATTAAATCCTAACAAATATAGTTCAGGGTATTTTTTACGTATTTCAAAAAAAAGTGGATGTTCTATTTTACAAGGACTACACCAAGAAGCAAAAAAATTAATTAATGTCTTCTTATTTTTTATATCATTTGTTTTGATTACATTATTTGAATTATACAGAGAGCTACTTTCAAAAAAAGGAACATCTTTATTTAAGAGTGCGCTTGGTGGTTTATTTGGATCTTTACCGCTTAATAAATAAGCTAGTGAAAAAATACATATTATTAAAAGTACAATTAATGGTGTTAAAATAAATATTCTGCTCATCTTCTTGAAACTGCTATTAAACCTGAATACATCATTATTATCACTCCAAGCCATATAAAACTAACAAATGGATTAATTAAAACTTTTACAAACCACTCATTATTTTTTTGATCACCAAGGATAAAATATATATCCTTGTTCCATTGATGTAAAATACCAGCTTCTGATGTAATCATCTTAGAAACAGGATAATAATTTTTTCCAGCTTCTATTTTTTCTGATTGATTTTTTTCAATATCAAACAAAAATTTTCCCCTTAAAGCTTGGAAATTAATTTGATTAGTTGTTTCTATTTTTTCAAACAAAACTGTTTTACCATTTACATTAAACTTATCGCCCTCATTAAGATTAAAATCTAGCTCTTTTTGAAAAACACTAGAACAAGTGATACCAACTATAGCAATACCAACTCCAATATGTGCTATATGAGGATTAATCATTTGGAAAAACTTAATAGTAAATTTAACTTTGTACGAAGAAAAGATTGCAATAATTGAAGCTAATATTATCCAAAAACCTAGAATCAGTCCAACAAAGCCCCATGTATTAAAATCTAAAAAATATGATTGGATTAAAACTAAAACACTTAAGATAATAAAACTTAGTACATATATTTTTGAATTTTGTATTTTATTTGTTTGCCAAGATAAAATTGGTGCAATGCTCATTAATAAAAAACCAGGGATCATTATAGGTATTACTGTAGCATTAAAATAAGGGCCTCCAACTGATATTCTTTTATTATACAAAACCTCAATCATAATTGGGTATATAGTTCCTAAAAGAATAGTTAAGGTTGCTATAATCATTAAAATATTATTTATTACAAGTGCTGAAACCTTATTGATAAATAACAAGTTTAAAGCACCTGATTTTTTTGGTTCTTTTAACAAGAAAACTAAAAATCCAAATCCAGTTACAATAAAAAAAATTAGTAATATAAATATGCCTCTAGAAGCATCTGCTGCAAACGAATGTACGCTTGTTAAGATTCCAGATCTTACCAAAAATGTTCCAAAAACACTTAATGAAAAGCATAGAATTGATAAAAAAACTATCCACTTTTTAATAGCTTGCTCACCTCTTACCATCATGAGAGAATGAACTAACGCAAGTCCAGCAATCCAAGGCATCAGTGAAATATTTTCGACCGGATCCCAAAACCACCAACCACCCCATCCTAATTCATAATACGCCCAATATGAACCTAGAGCTATTCCACCAGTTAAAAAAGTCCAACTAATCAATGACCATTTCTTTGCAACATATAGCCATTCGTCATCTGTATTTTGAAATAAACCTGCAATAGCAATACTGAAAACTATGGAATAGCCAACGTAGCCCCCATATAAAATTGGAGGGTGAACAGCTAAACCTGGATCTTGTAAGATTGGATTTAAACCCAAACCTTCATTTACTGTAATTGAATTAACTAGAAATGGATTAGATGTAAGGACGATAAAGAGACCAAATAAAATATGAAGTAAAGATTGGATAATTAACGTTAATCTTTGAAAGTTTTCGTCTATATTTTTTGTAAAAGAAAAAAAGAAGCTAAAAATAGATAATATACTTAGCCACAAAAGCATCGAACCTTCATGATTTCCCCAAGTACCTGAAATTTTGTATATTAATGGTTTATTTGAGTGAGAGTTTTGAAAGACATTATAATTTGAGAAATCAGATACGACATAGGCATACATTAATGAAAAAAAAGATAACAAAGTTAATAATGACGAAAAACGAATAAATAAATTAAATTTCTGTTTTTGAAATTTAAATATGTATCTAGATAAAAATAAATAAAAATTTATACCTATGGCAAAAACTAAGCTTAAAAAACCAACTAAGGAACTCATTTATATTTTTTATTCCAATAACCTGTATCTTTCAGATCTTCTTTTATTGATGCTGGCATATAATTTTCATCATGTTTTGCAAAAACATTAGTTGCATTAAAAATATCATTATCAACAAAAGCACCCTCTATAACTGCACCTTGCCCTTCTCTAAATAAATCAGGGAGAATTCCATTGAAAGTAACTAGTATAGAAGCTTTTTCATCAGTAATTTTAAATTTAAATGAACTTGAAGAAATTTTATTAAAACTGTCATTTTCTACAAAACCACCTATTCTTATCTTTTCATTTATTACGATATCTAGCTTATCAATCTCAGAAGGTGTATAAAAATATGACACATTTTCTCTTGTATTATATAAAATAAGTAAGACTGCACTCAGTATAATTACTAAAGTAAGTAATATAAGCAGCAATCTTTGAAATCGTAAACTCATTTACTTTTTTATTTTTTTAAATTTTAAGTAACTAGAAAATAATAACAAAATAATTAAAAAAAAGGTTACAAAGTAAGATCCAAAAATATACCAGAAATACATAATTACTATTAGCAAAAATATTTAGGAAAGATACTTAATCAAAAGGACTAAAAGTCACAAATTAACTTAGATTAGATTTTCTTGAAATTATCTCAGTTTTAATTCTTAAAATAGCTATTGTTAACCCAACCATAATAAATGCAAAAGTCATGATAATTAAAGGAATCATCATTGAAGGGTCAATGCTTGGTTTTGATAATTTACTTATTGTTGCCGGTTGATGTAAGGTATTCCACCAATCTACAGAAAATTTAACTATGGGGAGGTTTATTGATCCAACAAGAACAAATATTGCTACAACTTTTTCTCTTATAATCCTATTTTCAAAAGATAAATTCATAAAAATAATAATAAGATAAATAATAAAAAGTATTGCCACTGAGGTTAGACGTGCATCCCATACCCACCATGTACCCCACATTGGTTTACCCCACAAAGATCCACTTATGATACAAATTAGAGTAAAGACCGCTCCAATGGGCGCTACTGCTGTGTTAATAATGAAACCAAACGGTATTCTAAAGGCTAATCCAGCGATACTATATAGTGTCATTATAGCATAAGTAAGTAATGCCAACCAAGCACTAGGCACATGAACATACATTATGCGTACAGTTGATCCTTGTTGATAGTCATCAGGAGATAAATAAAATACAAATATTAATCCTATAGAAAATAATATAATTGATGAAATCAACACTGGCAGAAATACATAATCTGCGACTTTATTAAATTTACTAGGATTAACTAAAAACATCATATCAATTATTTTCTAATGAAAGTTTAAGACACAAACCACTTGCCCAAGGATTTATAGCAAAAACTATTAATAATATTCCAAATAATATACTTATTAGAGAATTAAAGTTTTCTTCTAGATTAACTATACCAACAGAAAAAATAATTATTGGAACACTAAATATCATAACTATAACACTTCCTAGCAGGAAGTTTCGTTGGTTCATGAGATTCATAGAAGATGAAATAGAACCTAGGCACGATAGAATAAATGATCCTATTGCAAAACTCGAAAACAGATAGAGAAGTTCGTTTTTTGCTATATTTAACAAGATAGATGCAATTGGTATAGATAACAAAAAAGGTACTTGAACAAAGATAAAATGTGAAAAAGTTTTTAAAATCGCAATAAAACCAAAACTAAGTCCATTTAAATGCATAATCAATAAATTTCCATTCTCAAAGTCGTCTTGATAAAATTTCCTTAAAGATAATGTTGAGCTTAACAACAATAATGTCCATACAATGCCAATTCCTATACTAGAAATTGTTTCCTTGTCTGGCCCAATAGAGAAAATAAATATAAATATTGATACAAAGAAAAAAATAATATTTGTTAAAATATCTTGAAACCCACTTAGATTTAATTTGTACTCTCTATAATAAAAAGAAATTATTTTATTTAAAATTATCATTTTTTTTATAGTACAATTTCCTCTGACACATTTATCTCTGATTCTTGATGCGAGCTAAAAATTATTGAACCTTCCTTGGCGCGATGATCTTCAAAAGTTTGTGCAATAACATCAATTGATTCATTATCTAAATTGGACAAAGGTTCGTCTAAAATCCAAATTTTTTTGTTTTCTATAATTAATCGTAAAAACTCCAATTTTTTTGTTTCTCCAAATGATAATGAATTAACTTTTTGATCTAAATAAATATCTAATTTTAAAGTTTTTAAAATATTATCAACTTGAGAATTACTAATATTCGATAAAAAGATTTTTTTCCAAATTTTAATATTTTCTTGAACTGATAATTTACTTAAACTTGATGTTCTGTCAGCAATGTATGTGACATGATTAAAAAAATTATATAAATTTTTTTTTAATAATTTTCCTTTCCAATATATTGCACCAGAGGAGGGTTCTATTAGGTTAAGCAATGCTTTTAATAATGTAGTTTTTCCAGAACCATTTTTCCCTTTTAATAATATTATTTTTCCAGATCCAAGAGATAGATTAACATTCTCAAATATTTTTTTATTAGATCTTTCTATTGATAAATCTTTAACGAGTATCATTATTTAGATCTAATTACTTTTTGATTTAAAACAATAAAAAAAACGGGGCAGAACCCCGTTTTATCTTTTTGAAAAAGATAAGAAAAAGAAAACTTTATATTAAAGTTTTCCTGAAAAATCGAAGTATTACTATCTTCTCTTCTTCTTCTTTTTAGCAGCTTTTTTCTTTTTCTTTTTAGGAGCTGCTTTTTTCTTTTTCTTAGGAGCAGCTTTTTTCTTTTTCTTTTTAGGAGCTGCTTTTTTCTTTTTCTTAGTAGCTGCTTTCTTCTTCTTCTTTGGAGCAGCTTTCTTTTTCTTCTTAGCCATAAAATACTCCTTGTATTTTGTTACCCCGGAGGAACCCCCCTCCATTATTATCATCAAGATGATAATTATAAAAGGCTAAGCATTTATTCCCAAAACTTACGCTTAAAGTCAACAATATACCAATATTTTAAAATTTACTTACTAAGGTAACAAATTTATTTTTAATTAAGTTTTAAATAAAAAAAACTATTAAAGTTGATTTTATATTTTTTGGCAGATTTCTTATAATAAATTAACATTTTGCTATACAAAAAATTATCTTCATACTATTTAATTATTATAATTATTTACCAAAATTAAGATGAAAAAAAGAAATTCTTTTAAATCAGAACAAATTATTGAAATAAATAATCAAAATTTTAAATATTTTGATTTGAATAAAGTAGCCAAATACTTTGATGTTGATCTAAACAAAATACCAATCTCAATTAAAGTTATATTAGAAAACTTACTTAGAAATGAGGATGGAGAAAATATTGATAAAGATATGATCATCAAAGTATTTAATTCAATAAATAAATTCAATACTAAAAATAAAACAATCGAGATAGCTTTTTTCCCTACTCGAGTACTTATGCAGGATTTTACAGGTGTTCCTGCAGTTGCAGATTTGGCAGCAATGAGAAATGCATTAAAATCTAAAGGAATTGAGCCAAAAAAAATTAATCCAATTTCTAGGGTTGATTTAGTAATTGATCATTCCGTCATGGTTGATAGTTATAAAGACAATAATTCTCTAAAAGAAAACGTTAAAAAAGAATTCGATAGAAATAAAGAGAGGTACGAATTCCTAAAATGGGGACAAAGTTCATTTGATAACTTTTATTTAGTACCACCAGGTGCAGGAATTTGTCATCAAGTAAACTTAGAAAACATCGCAAAAACAATATGGTTAAAAAAAATTGATAATGTAAATTATTTATTTCCCGACTCTGTAGTAGGAACTGATAGTCACACAACTATGGTTAACGCCTTATCTGTTCTTGGGTGGGGAGTAGGAGGAATAGAAGCTGAAGCTGCTATGTTAGGACAGGCAATTTCAATGAATATTCCAGATGTAATTGGATTTGAGCTTATTGGTTCATTAAAGGAAGGAATAACAGCAACAGATTTAGTTTTATCAATAACTAAAATTTTAAGAGATAAAGGAGTCGTTGGAAAGTTTGTAGAGTTTTATGGAAATGGTCTACAATCTTTATCTTTAGCAGACAGGGCAACGATATCTAATATGGCTCCAGAGTATGGAGCAACTTGTGGATTTTTTCCCACTGACCAAGAAACCATAAATTATCTTGAATTGACCGGTAAAGATAAAGAACATCTAAACATTGTTGAAAACTATACAAAAAAACAAACATTATGGGCTGACGAAAATTATGACCCACAATTTTCAGATAAAATAAAATTAGATTTAAGTGAAATTGAAGCATCTATTGCTGGGCCTAAAAGACCACAAGATAAAATTCTATTAACAGATGTGCCTAAAGAATTTAGTAAAATGGATAATAAATCTAAAATAGATTTAAATAAATTAGATACTGGTGATATTGTAATTGCAGCTATTACTAGTTGTACAAATACCTCTAATCCTAACGTAATGATCGCAGCTGGCCTTGTTGCAAAAAAGGCAATTGATTTGGGTTTAGAAATTAAACCCTGGGTCAAAACTAGTTTAGCGCCTGGAAGCAAGGTAGTTAGTGATTACTTGGATAAAGCGGGTTTAACAAATTATCTTGATATGTTAGGTTTTAATACTGTAGGGTATGGTTGTACAACATGTATCGGTAATTCTGGACCTTTAGATAAATGGGTATCTGATGAAATAAAATTAAATGACCTAACTGTCTGTTCAGTTTTGTCTGGAAACAGAAACTTTGAAGGTAGAGTTCACCAAGATGTAAAGGCAAATTTTTTAGCTTCCCCACCTCTTGTTGTAGCTTACGCTATTGCAGGCAATATTAATGTTAATTTAGTTACTGATTGTATTGCTAAATCTAAATTAGGAAAAGAAATATTCCTTAAGGATCTGTGGCCTACAAATAAAGAAATCAATGATATGCTAAGTTTATGTCTAACTCCTGAAATGTTTAAAGATAGATATAAGGAAATTTACAAAGGAGATAATAATTGGAAATCGATTAATAATTCTGAAGATACGACATATGATTGGAACGATACTAGTACATACATAAAACACCCTCCTTTTTTTGATACACAAAACAAATTTAAATTAAAGGACATAAAGGACGCTAGGATACTTGCTCTGCTTGGTGATAGTGTGACTACAGACCATATTTCACCTGCTGGTAGTATTAAAGAAGACAGTCCAGCTGGACTTTACCTAACTAACAGACAAATAAATTTAAAGAATTTTAATTCTTATGGATCAAGACGAGGAAATCATGAAATTATGATGAGGGGCACATTTGCAAATATAAGAATAAAAAATCAGATTTTAGAAAATGTAGAAGGAGGATACACCAAATCTTTTGTATCAGATAAACAAATGTCAATATATGAAGCTGCTCAGGAGTATATAAATAGTGATATTGATACTGTTATTATAGCTGGAAAAGAATATGGCACAGGATCATCTAGAGATTGGGCTGCAAAAGGTACAAGACTCTTAGGTGTTAGAGCTGTAATTGCAGAGAGTTTCGAAAGAATTCATAGATCAAATTTGATTGGAATGGGTGTTTTGCCCCTTGAGTTTACAGAAAACAATAACATAGCGAACCTTAGCATTAAAGGTGATGAAAAAATTTCTATATCAGGATTATCAATTCTTGAACCAAGCATAATTCTAAATTGTCAAATTAATTCAAAACAAATTAAAAAAATTAAACTAAAGTGCAGAATAGATACTAATAAAGAACTTCAATATTATAAAGCTGGAGGAATTTTAAATTACGTTTTAAATGAAATAATATCAGAAGCAGCATAATTACATGTATAATGAAGATGATAATTTGCTAGCTATACTTGGGCCTACTAACACAGGAAAAACTTATTTAGCGTTTGAGAAGTTATTTTCTTTTTCGTCAGGCATTTTCGGTTTCCCATTAAGATTACTTGCTAGAGAAAATTATGATAAAGCTGTAAAAAAAATTGGTCTAAATAATGTAGCATTAATAACAGGTGAAGAAAAAATTCTTCCTAAAGAAGCAAAATATTATTTTTGCACTGTTGAATCAATGCCTAAAAACATCAGCGTAGATTGTATAATTATAGATGAAATTCAATTAGCAGCAGATTATGAAAGAGGACATATTTTTACAGACAGAATTCTAAACTTTAGGGGGGCCTTTCAAACTATTTTTTTAGGATCTTTAAATATAGAAAACTTGCTTAAAAAAATCTATCCAAATATTGTAGTAGAGAAAAAGAAACGATTTTCTCAGCTTACGTTTTTAAGAAAACAAAATTTTTCTAAACTTGAGCCAAGATCTGCGATAATTGCATTTAATATTAATAAAGTCTATGAAATTGCCGATAATATTCGAACGCATAAAGGGGGCACTGCTGTAGTTTTAGGATCACTTAGTCCAAGAACAAGAAACGCTCAAGTTGAAGTATACGAAAATAAAAATGTTGATTATCTTGTAGCTACAGATGCTATTGGCATGGGTTTAAATCTAAATATTAATCATGTTAATTTTTCATCTCTTGAAAAATTTGATGGAAGATACAATCGAAGTCTTGCCCCTAATGAAATTGCGCAAATAGCTGGAAGAGCAGGTAGGTATAAACAAGATGGAACATTTAGTTATACTAAAGAAGCAGGTAATTTAGATCCTCTAATAATACAACAAATAGAAAATCATAATTTTGATAGTATACAAAAAATTTATTGGAGAAATAGCAATTTAAATTTTAACTCAATAGAATTACTTCTATCTTCATTAAAAAAATATCCAATTCATAATTTTTTTATTCATAAAAAAAATGCTTTAGATGAACTAAATTTTCGAAATCTAATTGATGATAATGAAATAAAAAAAAAACTTAGCTCACGTAAAAATCTCGAATTATTATGGGATATATGTCAAATTCCAGATTTTGAAAAACTATCTAATGATAATTATTTATTACTTTTAAAAAGTATTTTTCTTATTTTAATTAAAAATAATTATTATTTTCCTGAAGAATGGATAAGTAAAAAAGTTAGAAGACTTAACAATTATTCTGGAGGTATACCGGAACTTTCTATTAAAATTTCTCAAATTAGAACATGGACATATATCTCAAATAATCATGCATGGTTAAAAAATTCTCACTATTGGAAAGAAAAAACTCAAGAAATAGAAAATGAATTATCAGATCAACTTCATGAAAGTTTGACAAAAAAATTCATTGACCATTCTTCTAAATTTTTTATCGAACAAACGAAATTTCAAAATATTGAAGCAATTCTTAAAAAAAATAAAAATGAAATATTTTTAGAAAATACTAAATTTGGCATAATAGTAGGATTTGATATGATTAAAGAGAAAAAATTATTTTCACAATCTCTTTTTTCTATTACTAATGTTAATAAATCAGTAAGAATTATGATTGATGAAAAAGTAGAAAATTTTTTAAAAGCTCCATTAGATTCGATTAATTTTGGAGAGATTAGTAAGTCCAAAATAAAGGATGAAACTTTTATTTTTTGGGGAGATGAAGCTGTTGGAAAACTGAAAAAAGGTAAATCTATATATAGACCGATTGCAGATGCTTTGAATTCTGAGTACTTATCTTCTGAAAATAAATTATTGATATCAGCTAAGCTTCAAAAATGGTTAGACGGTGAAATAAATGAAACACTTTATCCGCTCAGTAAAAATATTGATGACAATATTAATACCGAAATTAGAGCTATTATTTTCAACTGTTTCGAAAATTTTGGAAATTTTCCTATTGAAAAGTTTAGAAATTCTCTAAAGAATATTTCACAAGAGAGCAAACTTCAAATTTCCAAATTAGGAATTAGAATAGGAGCTAAATATTTTTATATACCAAATTTATTAAAGAAAAAACCAATAGAGTTTTGTGCAATTTTATGGAAAGTATTCTATCAAAAAGAAATAGATGAATTTTTACCTCTTCCACTAAATGGAAGAGTATCTTTCACATCAAATATTAGAATGCCTGATAGTTACTGGCAATCAATTGGTTATGTAAATATTAAAAATTTTATGTTTAGAATAGATATATTTGAAAAAATTTTTTATCTTGCTAGACAAAAAATAAAGAAAGGGCCTTTCTTAGAATCGTCAGAATTAATGAACCCAATTGGGTGTAATAGTGATCAATTGAGAGATATTATGAAATTTTGTGGTTACGAAAATCTAACAATTGCTGATACAAAAAAATTATTTTTCCTTTCTAATAATAAAAAAAATACAAAAAAAACGATCAAAAAAAATAAAAAAACAAATAAGAAAAATAAATTAAATAATATTAAAAGAGATCCTAATTCTCCCTTTGCAGTTTTAGAAAAACTTCTTTAATAGTATACTTATAGGTATAAGATTGATAAATTTATTAAAAAACATTTTAAAAACTACTACTACCACTGATCAAAAAACAGATAGTAAAAATCTTGAATTATTATGTGGATTGATGATTGAAGCTGCATATACTGATGGCAATATAGATGAAACTGAATTAAATAAAATTAAAGAAAGTTTGGTAAACACTTTTAATGAAGATTTAAATGAAGTAAATGATGTTTTAGATCAAGCAATAAATAATAAAGACAACTCAAAATCTCTTCATAGTTACACATCATTTATTAATAAAAATTTTACAAACGAAAAAAAACTTTATCTAATACAAACTTTATGGGAAATAGTGCTATCCGATGGCAAGCTTGATGATTTTGAGTCAAATCTTATAAGAAGACTTGCCGGGTTACTCTATATTTCTGATGTAGATTCTGGAAATGCTAGAAAAAGAGCTCTAAATAAAAAATAATATTAATATGACTTATGTTGTTGATGAAAAATGTATAAAATGCAAACACATGGATTGCGTGGAGGTATGTCCAGTTGATTGTTTTTATGAAGGTGAAAATATGTTGGTAATCCATCCAGACGAATGTATTGATTGTGGAGTTTGCGAACCAGAGTGTCCAGTTGAAGCAATACTTTCTGATACAGAGGATGGAATTGAGAAATGGGCAGAAATTAATAGAAAGTTTTCAGAAATATGGCCAAACATAAATGAAAAAAAAGAACCTCCAAAAGACGCTGAAAAATGGCAAAGTGTAAAAGATAAATTTGAAAAGCATTTTAGTGAAAAACCAGGAAGTTAAATGAAAAAAAAGAAAATAAATGATTTCAAAATTGGTGAAGTTGTTGTTTATCCAAAACATGGTGTTGGTGAGATTGAGAAAATTGAGACAATGGAAATTTCTAGTATAAAAACCAAATTTTATGTTGTTAAAATGGAACAATCCAAACTTGTAATAAGAGTTCCATTAGATAAGCAAAAAGAAGTAGGTTTAAGAAAAATATCTTCAAAAAAAATAATTGATGAAGTCTTTTCAACTTTAAAGTTAAAACCAAAAATTAGGCGCATTATGTGGAGTAGACGTGCACAAGAATATGAAGCAAAAATTTTTTCAGGCGATCCAATTAAGATATCTGAAGTTGTAAGAGATTTATTTAGAAAGAATAGTCAATCTGAACAATCTTACAGTGAAAGACAAATGTTCCAAGTTGCCATTGAGCGTCTCGCAAGAGAGGTTGCTGCAGTTGAAAAAACTGACTATTTTCAGTCTACAGAAAAAATTGAACAAATCTTAAATAAAAAATAGTATCTTGGAAAATAAAAGCAATTTTGTTGAGATCAAAAATGTAAATAAAATATGGGCCATAGGTTCAATTCATTCGAATTTATTAGCTTTTAACTCAATTAAAAAATTTATAATTGAAAATTTTGATCAAGATGATGTATTGATTTTCCTTGGAAATATTATTGGTCTTGGTCAGCATTCAAAAGAGACTTTAAGTAGTGTTTTAAATTTGCGTTTTAAATTAATGGCAAAACATACCTTGAAATCTAACAAAATTATTTTTTTAAGAGGAGCTCAAGAAGAAATGTTTAGTAAACTCCTACAACTTCATTTGGCACCAAATCCTCAGGAAATACTTAAGTGGATGTTTGAACACGGAGTTAATAGTTCTATCAACTCATATGGTTTCAGTGAAAATGAAGTTAGAAGCATTTCTACTTCTGGAACTATTTCTATATCAAGATGGGCTTCAAAGCTAAATTCAATATTAAGCAGTTGTCCTGGCCACAAACAATATTTCCTGAATCTCAAACACGCTGCATATAGCAGTACAAAAAAAATATTATTTGTTAATAGGGGAGTTGATATAACCAGGCCTTTATCTGCACAAAATGACTGTTTTTGGTGGGGTTTCCAAAATTTTTCAACAATCAACAAACCATATTCAACTTTTTCGAAAATTGTAAGAGGATACCAATCTGGTCATGATCATAAAACTAGTTCATTAAATGATAGTATAGTTTGCACACTATTTAAACAACCTCTATCAAATAAGAGGATTTTATGCGGAATTTTTAATGAAAATGGAGAAATTTTAGATTTATTTGAAAATAATTGATCCATATTGAAAATACTACGTATAAATCAATATGAGCAAAATTAACGCATATTTTTCAAGTAAGCTAATTGATTTCTCCAAAAAAGCAGCGATTCTAGAGAAAGAAGAAGAATTCACTTTTATCAATGATTGGAGGGATAATAAAAATCCAAAAGCCCTCCAAAAAATATTGAATGCCTATTTAAGACTTGCAGTTTCATATGCCAGAAAATACTCAAGTTATGGTCTTCCCATTGATGATTTAATTCACGAGGGTGTCTTAGGTATAATGCATGCTCTTGAAAAATTTGATACCTCTAAAGATTTTAGACTGTCTACTTATGCTTCTTGGTGGATTAGGGCATCTATTCAAGACTACATACTTAAAAACTGGTCTGTCGTAAGAACCGGTTCGACTGCATCACAAAAAGCATTATTTTTTAACTTAAAAAAAATTAAACAACAGATAAACGATGTATCTCGTGAATATATGGGTCAGAATGAAATAAATAAAGTATCTAATATGTTGAATGTAAAATCAATTGAGGTTCAGAATATGGAGTCAAGACTTACCGGCGGTGATTTACATCTCAATCAAAAAGTAGACAATGAAACAGAAAATGATTTGATGAGTCTATTAGCTGATGAACGCGAAAATCCAGAAGAAAATTTTGAAAATATTAATGATAAAAAAGTAAAAAAAGATCTCATAGATAAAGCGATAAACACTCTTAATGAAAGAGAAAAAAAAATCATTAAATTAAGAAAATTTAGAGAGAAAAGTATTACACTTGATGAGCTAGGGCATATGCTTAAAATTAGTAAAGAGAGAGTAAGACAAATCGAAACAAAAGCTTTGGGAAAACTCAAAAAAACTTTATTGGAAATATCTCAAGAAAATAAAGAATTTTTTATTTGATACTTCACTAAATAGTAATAAAATAGTGATATGAAACTCTTAGGAATATTCATAATATCTTTGTTAATTCCAATAGTAGCAAACTCAAAAGATTTGAATGTTTTTGGTATCGGAATTTATGACTTAAAATTTGACGGATCTGAAAAAAATCCAGCAACTGATTTACGTTTTGAAAGACGTCTGGATTACTCTTTGTTAGAGATAGGTCCTAAAGAGGACAACTTCTTTTTCCTTAAGCCATTCTTTGGTATTGAATACACTAATGACTCAGCTTCTTACCTTTTAGCTGGAGTTTATTTCGAAGACAACTTGGGCGAATTATTTGAACGGAAAAATAGTAAATACTATTTTACACCTAGTTTTGGTGCTGGTTACTATGATGACGGGTCAGGAAAAAACCTAGGAAACGACCTTCAATTTAGAACTTCAATAGAGTTAAGTTATGAATTAAAAAATAAAAACAGAATTGGGGTTTCTTTTAGTCATATTTCGAACGCTAACTTGGGTGATAAAAATCCCGGAGTTGAAGTACTTAGTTTTTCGTATCACATACCTTATTAATGAACTAAGTTAGGTTTTTTTCATTAACAAATTTAATTAATAACTCTTCTATTAAATTAATGTTCTGATTCTTCATATATTCATTAATTTTGGACTTATATATCTTGCTATTAGGAATTGAAAAAAAGATATTTAAAAGAGGGCTTAATAATCTAAAAATAGATTCAAGACCAACTTTTGGTTTTATATAATTAAAATAATTATTAATTATTGACTCATCAACAAACTTATTTTTTTCTTCAAAAATTTTTTTATCTACTTCTTTTAAAATAAATGGGTTATTTTTAATCAAACGCCCTACCATAACACCATCAAATTCCTTAAGGAGATCTTTTGCCATATTTAAATTATTTATTCCTCCATTTAATATAAATGTAATTTTAGGATATTTTTTTTTAATTTCTTTTACATAATCATAATTGAGTGGAGGTATAGTTCTATTTCCTTGAGGGCTTATACCATTTAATATGGCATTTCTTGCGTGAACATAAATAACACTAATACCACTTTTAGATATCTCATCTATAAATTCTTCAAAAAATTCATAATTTAATTTATTTCCTAATCCTAACCTACACTTTAATGTAGCTTCGATTCTATCGTTTTGTAATGCTTCAATACAGTTTCTAACAAGTTGTTTATTTTGCATTAAGCAAGCACCAAAACTTCCTTTTTGTACAGCTTTACTTGGACAACCTACATTTAAATTAATTTCATCATAATTATAATTTATTGCAATTTTAGAAGCTTTTTTTAGTTCGTCAATTTCCGAACCACCTACTTGAAGTGCAACTGGATTATTAAAATCATTATCGATTATTTTTTCTCTATTCTGAGAATATATTAAAGTCTTTGTTGCTATCATTTCACTAAATAGAAAACTATTATTAGATAGAATTCTATAAAGTTTTCTTGCATAAGGCGTTGTGTAACCCATCATTGGAGCTACACAAAATTTTCTACTAATTTCCTTTTTCATATAAATTTGATATATAGATAATTTTATAAAAAATAGCATTATGGAAATACCAAAATTTTTAACTGAAAGATATCGAAACTGGAAAAACAATACTTTTGAGGAATATAAAGAAATTTACATTACAGCTTCCAGAAATCTTCAAAAACCAATTGCTGTAATTATTACCTGTTGTGATTCTAGAATTCTTGAGAATACTATTTTTGATGGTAAAATTGGAGATTATTTTATACACCGAAATATCGCTAATATAATTCCATCAATAAATGACAAACAAGAAAACATACAAACATTATCAGCTATTGAATACGGTTTAAAGGTTCTAAAGATCCCTAATTTGATTATATTAGGACATTCAAATTGTGGAGGCATTGAATATTATCATAAAAAAATAAAAGAAAATAAAAAAGTAAATAATTTTGAATATATAGACAAGTGGGTAAGCTGTTTAAGTAAAATTTACAGTAAGATCCCAGGCGATCTTTCAGAAGATCAAAAATTAACATTTTTTGAACAAGAAAATATAAAACAATCAATTAGAAATTTACGTGAGTATGAGTTTATCAATAAATTAATAAATGAAAATAAATTAAATATAATTGGTTTATGGTATCAAATCAATTCTGGTTTGATAAAATTTTTAGATAATAATAACTCTTTTACAAATTTGGACTAACTATAGCTAAATTTTGTACTTGGAAATTTTTTAAGCTTAACTTCTTTGTTATATTTTTTTACTGCATCAGAAGCCATTTTATTAAAATTTAAATAATTTTTTACAAATTTTGGTTTTTTATTATTTGTGGTTAAGTTTATTAGATCATCAAATACTAAAACTTGACCATCACAAAATTTTGAAGCACCGATTCCTATAGTCGGTATTGAGATACTATCTGTAATTAGTTTAGCTGTGTCTGTCGTTACGCATTCTAGTAAAATTGCTTTTGCTCCAAGCTTTTCTGATTCTTTAGCTAGGTTTAACAAATAGTTTTTTTCTCTAATAGTTTTTCCTAAAATTTTAATTTTATTAAAGTTTTTAAAGCTTTGTGGTGTTACACCTATGTGTGAAATGATATTAATTTTTTTACTTACTAAGTATTTTAAAATAAATAATTTTTTTTTATCAATTTCTAATTTCAATAAATCGGGTTGACAACAATTTAACAATATTTTTGCATTTTTTAATGCGTCAACTTTGTTTTCATATGTATTATAAGGCATATCTAAAACCTTTAAACTTTTATTAACTACTTTATTTACTGCTGCCCCATGATTTTTCATCATCTCTATTGTAACTTCTTGAGTATTTTTCATTCCATAGAGAGTTGATCCTAAGGAGTCTCCAACAAGAATTAAGTCAATTTTTCCATCTAAAATATTAGCAATTGATGGGGAATAAGCTGTTAAGCAGCTTATTGGTTTAGTAAAACTTTTATGTAAAATGTTAATTTTTTTCATTATTTAATTTAATTAAATTTTTATTAAGAACTAAAGTTTTAATTTAAAATTTTTTATATCGATAATTTTACTTTCATAAAAACTATTAACTTTTTTAAATATTGACTCAGCATCCATTTGAATATCTTCATACTGTTGATCAGGGGTCATATGCTCAACGAATCTATCTGGAAAAATCAAATTTTTTATTACAACATTATCCTTTTTTGATCTTATATTATGAACATAATGTAACAAATGTGAAGAAAATCCTCCTATAGATCCTTCTTCAATAGTTAAAATATACTTGTGATTATTTAATAAATTGTCAATTAATTGTGTATCTAGTGGTTTTGCAAATCTTGCATCTGCAATAGTTGGATAAATATTACTTTGATTTAGAAACTTACTCGCTTCAATACATTTTTCTAATCTAGTTCCCAAATTTAAGATAGCAACATCATTTCCTTCAATTAAGATATATCCTTTTCCTATATTGATATCAGTAGGTTGATTATCAAATAATTCATCAGATCCTGTCCCTCTTGGAAATCTAAAAGCAGATGGTCTGTCATTAATATCACAAGACAAATTTATCATATTAGATAACTCTCTTTGATTGCTAGGTGCCATTAGTATAAAATTTGGTAATGTAGCTAAAAAAGTAATATCAAATGAACCAGCATGAGTAGGACCATCTGATCCTACCAACCCTGCTCTATCAATTGCAAATCTAACAGGTAATTTTTGAATCGCTACATCATGTACGATTTGATCATAAGCTCTTTGTAAAAATGTTGAATAAATTGCAACAAATGGTTTGAAACCCTCTGTAGCTAATCCAGCTGCCATTGTCACAGCATGTTGCTCAGCAATACCAACATCAAAAAATCTTTTTTCAAAATTTTGTTGGAATAATTTTAATCCTGTGCCAGACATCATAGCAGCTGTTATTGCTACAATTTTTTCATCATTTTCGGCAAGTTTTACAAGTTTTTCTCCAAAGACATTTGAGTAAGATTTTAAATTTGTTTTTTTAATTGAATTACCTGTATTAATATTAAACTTTTCTACACCATGAAATTTATCTTCTGATTTTTCTGCTGGACTGTAACCTTTACCTTTTTTAGTTATACAATGAAGAAACACTGGTTTATCAAACTTATTATCTCTAATATTTTCTAAAACATTTACCAAGTTATTAACGTTATGCCCATCTATCGGCCCAAGATAATAAAAACCTAATTCTTCAAATAAAGTACCTCCGGAAATAAACCCCTTAGAATATTCTTCAGTTCTAGAAAGAGTTTCCTTAAAATTTTTTGGAAAAGTGTTACTAATTTTTTTTATAATATTTCTTAAACTTGAATAAGATTTAGATGATAGCAACTTTGTAAGATAGGTGCTCATAGCACCTACCGGCTTATCAATTGACATTTTATTATCATTAAGGATAACAATTAAACCTTTTTTTTGGGCACCAGCATTATTTAAGCCCTCAAATGCCAAGCCAGCACTTAATGCACCATCTCCAACAACACATATAACTTTTGAATTATCTTTATTTATATCTTTTGCAGCTTTTATTCCCAATCCTGCTGAAACTGCTGTTGAACTATGAGCTGTACCAAATGGATCATATTCACTTTCTGATCTTCTAACAAAGCCATATATTCCATCTTTTTTTCTCAGCGTTTGAATATTTTTTTTTCTACCTGTTATAATTTTATGAGGATACGCTTGATGTCCTACATCCCAAATTAACTTGTCATGTGGAGTGTTGAAAACATAGTGAATTGCTACAGTTAATTCAACGACACCTAACCCCGCTCCTAAGTGACCACCTGTTTTTGAGA